>JAHCMI010000075.1 GCA_019192545.1 Rivularia sp. MS3
TAACTCACAACTCCTAACTCCTAACTCCTAACTCACAACTCCTAACTCCTAACTCACAACTCCTAACTCCTAACTCACAACTCCTAACTCCTAACTCCTAACTCACAACTCCTAACTCCTAACTCTCATCTTGTTAATCCAAAATCCAAAATCTAAAATCTAAAATCGAATGACTTTACCAAACTGGATTACTTTTTCTCGCTTGTTAGGTATACCGTTTATTATTTACGGTTTGCAAAATCCCACACCCCAATCAAGATGGATATGTTTTGCTATTTTTGTAATTGCTGCTGGTACTGATTGGCTAGATGGCTATTTAGCCAGGAAGCTCAACCAGGTGAGCGATTTAGGAAAATTTCTCGATCCTTTGGTTGATAAACTGTTAGTGCTTGCTCCCTTACTATCTTTGATTGAATTAGGACAAATTCCAGCCTGGGGAGTATTTCTGATATTAGGAAGAGAATTAGCGATTGCTGGTTGGAGAGTTAATCAACCGAAAATTAGTGGTGCGAATATTTGGGGAAAACTCAAAACTGTAACTCAAATTGTTGCGATCGCGCTTTTGATTGCTCCTTTATCTCCACAATGGGATTTACCTTCTTTAATTGCTTTTTGGGTATCTGTAGCTTTAACTTTAATTAGTGGTGCTATTTATCTTTTACCGCAAAAGAAAGAAGAAGAAAATCAAGCTGTTGCAGAATAGGTAATTGGTAATAGGTAACTGGTATTAGGTGATAATAAGTTTTTTGATTCCTTACGCTTTTGAGGAATTAAATTTATGAATCCTAAAATAGCAACTCGTCGCGATTGGCAAATACAGCCAATGCCAAAGTTAAGAACTAGGTTACGGGTTGAGGAAGTGTTTACAAGGGAAGAGTACAAATATTTGACTTGGGGATTCATTCCCGTGTCAATGGATGATAAATGGTTTTTTTATCTTGAAAAAGATTGGCTGTACATTCATCGTAGTTGGACGGGTTTTTGTATTTTTCAAGTACGTTTAGAAAGATTTGAAGATGGCTATGAAATTATTGAAGCTTGGGTAAATGATGACCCAGAGCAGCGTTATGATAAATTACTTCTATTCTGGATTAGTTTTTTAATTAAACAAAATCAAGAGAAAGATTATTGTTGTGGTAGAGTAATTATTGCATTTTTTATTTGTTTTTGTATAACAGAAACTTCCTCAAAGATTAATATATTTAATAAACAAAAATATTTGGTATTTGTAATCAATTTTCTATGTTATTTACTATCTAAGATAAAATTGAATCATTGGGGCTTTCATGGAGATTTGTATGATTTAATAGACTACTATAAGATGGAGTAGTACTTTTTCCCGTTAGTTTTTATGGCTTAATTAATATAACCGCAGAGAGCGCTGAGAAAAGAAAAAAGAGAAAAGTTAAGAAGTTTGTTTACTCATCATATTTTATGGGACAGAGCAGTAGGGCAACACAAGGTTATAGATGCTGCGCTACGATATTTTCAAATTCTTAACTATAAACAAAAATTGTCATTTCGTAAAACACCCTACTAAATATTTATCCACAATCGTGATGTTGGGTTACGATACAATTAATCGAATTTTTCGTAATAAGTAAAATTGCAAATCTTGTCTAACTTACACACTATTACCTATTACCAATATTTAACCAAAATTTAAACTTCCAATTTCACCTGAGTCACACCTTGACGCATTTTCTTTTGTCTCTGTATCCAAGATAAACGAACTGCTTTATTTACTAAACGAGCTAATCTAAACACAATCTTTCGTAAAAACAGATTTTTGGGTAATATTTCGTGTTGTTTAGCTTCTTCTTTTTGTAACTGTTGAATGCGGATAATTTCCGGTTCTCTTTCTTTCTGAATTTGCGAAAAAACCTCATCAATCTGTTTATTTTCAGCTTCTTTAGTTAATACGGACACAAGATGATTTACTGCCACAATTACATCGCGTAATGCAACGTTAATTCCTTGAGCGCGAATCGGAGACATGGGGTGAGCAGCATCGCCTAAAAGTAACACTCCCGGAGAATGCCAAACAGGGCAAATACCTACTACAACCGATAGTTTAATGGGATTTTCAATAGAGTCTGCACATTCTATAAAATGTTCTGCTAACCATGAAGGTGATATTGATGCAAACATTTTTGCCCATTCCGCTTTCGTTAATTTACTAATATTTATATTTTTATTTTCCTCGGATACAGTCCAACCAAGATGTAATTTTCCAGGGGAAGCTCCATGAAATACAGCAAATGCATTTTCACCGTCTCCAATGGCAGTAAATATATTTTCTGCGACAAATTTGGGATGTGCGGCGAGTTTAAACCAGAGGATATCCATGCTTTTTGGCTGTCGCTTTAGTTTTATTCCTGCACTTTGTCTAATAATAGAATTACGACCATCAGCACCAATTACTATGTCGGCTGTAATTTCTCTTCCATCTGCTAACCTAAAACCTGTTACATGATTATCTTTTCGCAGCAAGTCTTTAACAGCTACACCCTGTATAAATTCAAAATGATTATATTTTTGAGCTTCTAAAATTAATGCTTCAAGTAAAGGTGGTTGAGAAAATAAAGTACAGGGTTGAGTGTTATTTTCTATAGGCTCATTAACTTTAAATAACTGTTTTTTGTTTAAAATAAATTCCCATGCATTGAGTTGTCGATGAGGAATTTCTTCAAGTATTTTTGATAATCCCATTTCCGACAGAGCATTTAAACCACTTGGCATTAAAGCCTCTCCACGAAACACTCGATGGAAGTCAGACGCAGCTTCAACTAATGTGACTGCAATACCTCTTTGGACAAGCATTAAGGCAAGAGTGACACCAGTGGGACCACCTCCTGCGATCGCGACTTTTTTCATGATTTATTAAAAATGGGTAATTGGTAATAGGTAATGTAGCAGTTTTTCCTTGAGTGCAATACCTCACCCCTTCCCTTCTCCTTATCAAGGAGAGGGCTAGAAGCATAGTGTCTAACCCAACCTACGAAGTTTATAAACTAATTAACCCACAGCTTTTAAAATCTCCTCATCAATTGAAAAATCAATTTCTTTTTTATCTCGTTCGGATGCTAAATAGTCGTTTTTAAATGAATCTTTCAATCCAGATGTTAAATCGTAGTCTGGATGCCAATCTAATTCTGTCATGGCTTTGTTAACCGACGCGAAAAAGTGCTGCATTCTCATGGGGAAAGCTTTGCGCTTGCCGAAATCAAATTTTTTCGGGTCATAATGTACTATTTGAATATCGTCAGCAGATTTACCCGCAGCTACAGCACAAGCACGGGCTAAACCATCAAAAGTGACGTAACGATTTCCCGAAACGTTATAAATCTGTTTAATTGCATTAGAATTACCTATAACTTGAGTCATGGCTTTGGCTAAATCCTTAACGTGACCTAGCTGAGTTATATGCAATCCGTTACCGGGAATGGGAAGTGGACGATTTCTAGTGATTCTGTCAAAAAACCAAGCTTCTAAATCGTTGTAATTTTGAGGCCCGTAAATATAGGTAGGACGAATTGAGGTAAAAGGAAAGTCGCGAGCTGCAAGAAAACTTTCGGTATGATGTTTTCCCTTATGACGGCTTTTTTCGTCTACTGCGTCTCCTTCTATGTGCGGTAAGCTGTCAGATTTGAGATAAACTCCAGCAGAACTCATATATACGAAATGCTGCAACCGGTTTTGAAAAATTTCTGCTAACGGTTGAGTATCCGTCAGTTCGCGTCCGTTATTGTCGAAAATGACATCAAAATTTTCGTTTTTTAACTTTTCTTTTAACTGGTTTGAGTCAGTGCGATCGCCTATTATCTGCGTAACGTTCTCCACTGGCAACGGACGATTGCCGCGATTGAACAATACCACATCATGCCCTTGTTCAACCAGTAATTGAGTGAGATACACACCGATAAACCGAGTACCCCCCATGATTAAAATTCGCATAGAACCCCTGCTATATCTGCTACTTGTTCGCACTTTCAAAAAGAATGAAGAACATTCTCCGAACAATGTCGTAAATGTCAAAACTTCATCCTTACTTGAGATTATCAGGAAAGCGACAACAGAAGAGTGAAGGAACTTCTATGGTGGAAATTACGTCACCACAAGGGTTACAATTTCCGTTTCACGAAAAAAAGCGGGAAGCTAATCGCTTGATTAATCCCACGGCAAATACCATTGTTGGCTTCAGCAGAAACGCACGCTTATATGATGACTTCATATACACTACATCCCTTGCTGCTTCTTTACCGCAATTATTCCACGATGGGAAGCCATATTTCGCCATAGCAAAAATTTTTTGATTTTGAAGAGAAAAAGAGGAACTCTGGAGATGTGAAAATCTTGGAAAATAATTTAAGTTATCTTCATTATATATACGTATATATACCCTTTAACAATTTAAGCTCTGCTGTGTTGAAATGTTTAACTTATCTCGGTGAACAGAATCTACATGTTAGTACACAAGTTCTTTATCTATAAATGGTAGCTGTGCCTTTAAAGTATGCTTTGGTGCATGAGTGGCTGACACCGGAGGCAACTGGTGGTTCGGAACTCGTAGTTCGAGAAATTTTGAATCATATTGATGCCCAATTGTATGCTCTCATTGATTTTGAATCTAGAAATCCGGAAAGTTATTTATATAAACGTCAGATTGGCACTACAGCTTTACAGTATTTACCCGCATCTAAAAAGGGTGTACAAAAATACTTACCATTGTTGCCGTTGGCAATTGAGCAGCTGGATTTACGTCAACATGATGTGATTCTTTCTTCATCCCATGCCGTTGCAAAAGGCATTCTAACAACTCCAGACCAACTGCATATTTGTTACTGCCATAGCCCCATGCGTTACGCATGGGATTTAACTTTTGACTATCTCCGAGAAAGCAAGCTTGGAACAGGTATGTTGGGATGGTTAACTCGTTACATACTGCATCGTTTAAGGCAGTGGGATGTTCTAAGCGCCAATCGAGTTGATTATTTTATAGCTAATAGCGCACATACCGCACGCCGCATATGGAGATGTTATAGAAGAGACGCGGAGGTAATATATCCACCAGTAAATACCGATAGCTTTCCTTTTTTATCTCAGAAACAAGATTTTTATCTTACTGTTTCCCGGTTAGTAAGTTATAAGCAAGTAACTTTAATTGTCAAAGCTTTTAATCAATTACAAAAACCTTTAGTAATAATTGGTACCGGACCCGATATGGATAAAATCCTTAAAATAGCTAAACCTAACATACAAATACTAGGATGGCAGCCAGACGATATGGTAAAAAAATATATGGCTAATGCCCGAGGTTTTGTGTATGCTGCTTGTGAAGATTTTGGTATTGCCTTAGTTGAAGCACAAGCCTGCGGTACTCCGGTAATAGCCTATGGGCACGGAGGCGCTTTAGAAACGGTGCGAGATATTCGCTCCCACGGTGAAACGGGAACGGGTGTATTTTTTCAGAAACAAACAGAAGCCTCTTTAATCGAAGCAGTGGAAACTTTTGAAGCAAAAGCTGACAAATTCAGTCCTGAATATGCCTCAAAGCACGCTGCTCAATTCTCTAAGCAGATGTTTGCTTCTCGTTATCTCAATTTTGTCCACATGTGTGAGGAAAAAACCAACAAAAGGAAAATAGAAATTTGATTAGTAAGATTGTTTGAGAGGATAAAGTAAATTTGCTTCCCAAGCACTTTGAAGAGCTTCTATAAGCTTTAAGATTGGGACTATGTGTGGTGTGGATTGAAAGGAGTATGATGACGGCACAGACCTCACTCCTCTCCGGTAAAATTGCGCGTACTTTCTTTAAACGCGGTTACCAGAAAAAGAAGTCAAAATTTAAGCCCCTAGGTTTTTCTTTTGAAACTTTAAACGGAGAGAAAGCTAAAAGACTGTTCGATATAATATTTTCGCTGTTAGTACTAATTCTGTTTTCTCCTGTTTATTTAATTCTGGCTTTGCTGATTGCTATAAGCTCGCACGGTCCTATTTTTTACATTCAGGAAAGAGTTGGCAAAAATTACAAGCGATTTAATTGTATTAAATTTCGTACAATGGTGAGTAATGCCGATGAAGTTTTGATACAGATGATGGAAACATCGCCTCAGTTTAAACAGGAATGGAAAAGTAATTTTAAACTGAAAAAAGACCCCAGAATCACTACCATCGGCAGGTTTTTGCGAATTACTAGTTTGGATGAATTTCCCCAATTCTGGAATGTTCTTAAAGGGGATATGAGTGTTGTCGGACCTCGCCCTTTGGTAGCAGAAGAGTTACCAAAATATGGATGTCATATTAATCAGATTTTAACTATCAAGCCAGGGATTACTGGGTTATGGCAAGTTTCTGGACGTAATGACATACCCTACCCTAGAAGAGTACAAATAGATTTGTACTATGTAAAATTTAGAAACTTGTGGTTAGATATATGGATTGTTTTAAAAACGATTGCTGTTGTTGTTATACCGACAGATAACGGAGCTTATTAAAAATAAGGTTCGATTTTATTATGGGGGAGCAGCTTGCTTGCCCCTATATAATTATGGGTATTATTTTTATCTCAACATCTAGCGTTTTGTTAAATATGTATTAAGCTTGATTAGGGTTCTATTTCTGCTATCTTAAACCGATTAAATTTAGTTTGTCTGTTGCCAAGAAAACTTTTAAATAAAAAAATATTGCGTATTTGATTCACTAAAATTAAATAGTAATTACACTATTAACAAATTTGTAGCATGAGTAACAAAATGCTTGAAATCGAAAACTTAATTTAATTGTGTTTTAAGCAACAAATGTTTTTTATTTCTTATTAGTTGTAATCTTAAATAAATTAGTTGTCGATTTAAACTTTTTGATAAAAAGTAACATTGCCTAACAAAAATTATTTATTCAAAATTAATTTAATCTTTAAATTTGATTATAAATATAAAGTATCTGTGAAGATTAAATAAATATACTGGATACATAATAAATCTCTCGTTACCGTTTAAAAGGTTTATCTACAAAAAGACTTAGTCAGCATATTTACTTAGGTACGCGAGATATTACTTAAATAAAACTCGTAGGTTTCCTCGGAGGGCAAGTAAGTATATTCCTGTTAGCTTATATCAGGCTACATGTATAAAATTCATTAAAATTATAAGGAATAAAGGAGAATGACCCAACAAAAGCGAGCGTTGATTACTGGTATTACCGGACAAGATGGTTCTTATCTAAGTGAATTTTTATTAGAGCAAGGCTACGAAGTCCACGGTATCATTCGCCGTACTTCTACCTTCAATACTGACCGTATCGATCATATCTATGAAGATCCTCATAGAGAAGGGGTGAAGTTATTTCTTCATTATGGTGACTTGACCGATGGTACGACGCTACGCCGCATTCTCGAAGAAGTTCAGCCTGTAGAAATCTATAATTTGGGCGCTCAATCCCATGTAAGAGTAAGTTTTGATTCACCCGAATATACCGTGGATGCTGTAGGGATGGGAACCCTACGCTTACTAGAAGCAATTCGTGACTATCAACAACGTACTGGTATTGAAGTACGCTTCTATCAAGCTGGTTCTTCGGAAATGTTTGGTTTGGTGCAAGCAGTACCACAAAAGGAAACAACTCCTTTCTACCCCCGCAGTCCTTACGCTTGTGCTAAAGTTTACAGCCACTGGCAAACCGTAAATTACCGCGAATCTTACGATATGTTCGCTTGTAATGGTATTTTGTTTAACCACGAATCACCCCGTCGCGGTGAAACTTTCGTAACTCGCAAAATTACTAGAGCGGTTGCTCGAATTGTTGCCGGTAATCAGAAGAAACTTTATATGGGTAATCTCGACTCTAAGAGAGACTGGGGTTATGCAAAGGATTATGTACGGGCAATGTGGATGATGTTGCAGCAAGAAAAGCCCGATGATTATGTAATTGCAACAAATGAAACTCATTCTGTACGCGAGTTTCTGGAGTTAGCATTTAACTACGTGAATCTTGATTGGCAGGAGTATGTAGAATTTGACCAGCGTTACTTACGTCCTGCGGAAGTAGATTTGTTGATTGGAGATTCCACTAAAGCTAGAACGCAGTTGGGTTGGACTCCCTCAGTAACTTTTGAGCAACTCGTAGCTCTGATGGTAGAAGCAGACTTGCAGGCTCTGGGTTTAACTTCCCCTGGTGATAAAGTAGCTTCAGCAATCAAAGATAATGCGATGATTCGTCAGGAATTGGGCGCACTACATATGTAAATTTATACAGCCAGCGATTATCTTTTATTAAAGAGAAGCTGGCTTAATAGTGCTCATCGCAGGCACCGCCGTTTCACTGCGGTGTACCGATGACTGCTTAATACTTTTAATACTAACGAGGACGAAAAGAAAATATGAGCGCATTAGACTTAAAGAATAAAAGAATTCTGGTTACTGGTGGTGCGGGTTTTTTAGGTCGTCAAGTAGTAAGCCAGCTGATTAAAGCTGGAGCAGAACAGGATAAAATTACTGTACCTCGTTCGCGAGATTACGATTTGTGCGTGATGGAAAACTGCAAGCGTGCGGTTGACCAGCAGGATATCGTAATTCACTTAGCTGCTCACGTTGGTGGTATCGGTCTTAACCGTGAAAAACCTGCTGAGTTGTTTTATGATAATCTCATGATGGGAACCCAGTTAATTCATGCTGCCCATCTTGCTGGTGTAGAAAAGTTTACTTGTGTGGGCACCATTTGTGCTTATCCCAAGTTCACTCCCGTACCATTTAAGGAAGATGACATTTGGGACGGTTATCCAGAGGAAACCAATGCTCCTTATGGTATTGCTAAAAAAGCTTTATTAGTACAGTTGCAGGCTTATCGCCAGCAGTACGGTTTTAACGGAATATATTTGCTACCAGTTAATTTATATGGTCCGGAAGATAATTTTGACCCTAGAAGTTCTCATGTTATTCCGGCATTAATTCGTAAAGTTCAAGAAGCCCAAGATAAGGGAGAAAAACAGATACCTGTTTGGGGTGATGGTAGCCCTACCCGCGAGTTTTTGTATTCTGAAGATGCTGCGCGGGGTATTGTTATGGGTACTCAATCTTACAATGGTTCTGAGCCAGTGAATTTGGGAACTGGTTATGAAATTTCAATTCGCGATTTGATAACTACAATTTGCGAAGTCATGGAATTTGATGGTGAAATAGTTTATCAAACTGACAAACCAAACGGACAACCACGTCGCTGTTTGGATACCGAAAGAGCTAAAAAAGAATTTGGTTTCACCGCTCAAGTCGGTTTTAAAGAAGGTTTGAAAAATACTGTTAAATGGTGGCGCGAACATGCTGCTCAACCTGTAGCGTAACCTTACCTTTTTCCCCTCTTTGCTCCGCAGGGAGAGGGGTAATTTAATTTTTGCTATGATAAATCCACATTGCTTGGGTATCACCTGCTTTGCGAAAACCACATTTATAATAAAAACCCACGGTTTGTGCTTCTGCAACTAATATTTGTTGATGAAAGTCTTGATATTTTTGAGTAATTATTTTTAATAAATTTAAACCTATACCTTGTTTTTGATATTTAGGTAAAACTAATAGATGCGGGTAATAAACTACCAAGTAACCATCGGTGATTGAATTGATTAAGCCTACTAATTTTTCTTGATGCCAAGCCGATACGAGTGAATGCGAATTCATTAAAGCATTATATAGTTCGTTTGGTTTCTTGGCTGACGACCAATTATTAGCTTGATAAAGAATTAGAATGTCGTCTATGGATAAATTGCGCGTGTGTTTATATTCGATTTGAATTTGAGTCATAGCTTTGGCTGATATTATCAGTTAGAAAAATTAAAATTATAATTCCCGAAGCGAGAATTGAAAAACCCGGTTTTTTGAAAAAACCGGGTTTGTGGGAATATGCCACAATTACTATATAAAAGCTGTGTTCAAGAATCTAGTTTAAGATAAACCTCAGCTTCATGATTGACAGCCCATTCTATATCCCAATCGATAAATCCAATGCTGCCGGTAAAATTTTGAAGCTGCTTCGTTACTTTTCTTATAACTAGTAGGGATTAATTAAACTTCTGGATACAGTTTCAAACGTCTTATGACTTCTAACATTGTAGCTTTATCATAACCCTGCTGCTGGTATTTAGAATCATTCATCGCTAATTCATCTGGTGTATTGTTTTTGAGCGCAGTTTTTTGATTAAATTTCTAATTCTTTCCAAGTATTAAAATGATGTGTTACCCAATCCATGCCAACTTCGTTATTTAATTTGATTTTTTGCGGTGCATTGGGATAAATCTTATTTAAAATATCTGCATCCTGTTCTACTACAATTTTACTTAATTCCAAAAATTGTTTTTTTAATAATCTGGCTAGGGGATTATTCGTTTTTGCGAACAATAAAATATAGGTTCGAGTTTTAGTTAATGATTCTGGAACAAAAAGATGGCATTGAGCAATTTTTCCAAAAACGCTATCACCATAAAATATAACTATGGAAGGAAAATAGTTTTCTAAATGAGCTTGAATTACTTCGGGAAGTAAAAATTGTTTAGGTTGTTTGAGCTTTTCCCAAAAAGTTTTAGGTACGGTAGGAGCATTAAAAAAAGCCTCGGAATGATAGCCATTATCGATAAATTCCTTGAATCTTACTTCGGTTATTTCAAATAAATCGCGATGAGTGCCGTTTTGATGATTGTAATCGTGCATGTTTAATAACATCGATTTTAAATCGGTTTTGACGCTTGTATCTGCTGTATAGCCGATAAATTCGTAGCTATCGGCAATTTTTTCTAAAATATCGGGTATGGGAATTTGAGGTTTATAATCTCCATAAGACCAAATAAAATTATCTTTAATAATTAATTCTAAAGGCTGCATTTGAGGCAGCGTTTTTTTATCATTTCCCGGTAAAACAGTACAACCACGATTATCAAATTTTAGAGCGTGAAACGGACAAACAACTTTACTTTCGCCATCTGCTGTCGATTCACACCAACCTGCCGATAGCATTGCTCCCATGTGTGGGCAAATATTAGGTAGAGCTTGAACATTTCCCCTGCTATCTTTCCACATTACATAGTCTTGATCGTAAAGAGCTATCTTATGTGGTTGATTTATTTTAAGCATGGATTTATGTGCTAGTAACCAAGGCGCACCTTTTAACATTTTGTTTGTAGCTTCAATCATGATTTTTATGAATTTATTGATTGCTGTTGTAAACAGTATTAAAAAGATGTTGAGCTATTAGCTTGTAAATTATTGCGATTTTTGGATATTCTTGCTATTTGTTTTCTGAGAATAGGATAACCTCACCCTAATTCCCTGTGCTTATTAACGAGAGGAATGTCAGTTAATTGATTTTTTATATTCTTGGAAAAAAGTTTTGGGAGTAATGCCAAGTGTACGTTTAAAATGACGATTAAGATGACTTTGATCTACAAAACCGACTGACTTTGCGATTTCAGCAATTGATAATTTCCCTTGTTTGAGTAGTTCTTTAGCTCGTTCGATGCGACAGCGAATTACATATTTATGGGGTGTAAATCCTGTAGTTTCCTTGAACAATCGCGAAAAATAATAAGGACTCATTTGTACCGAAGCTGCTAATTTATTCAAACTTAAATCGGTATCAAGATAAGCATGAATATAATCAATTATTTGCTGTAACTTGTATTCAGGCAGTTTTCCCGATATTGATTCTATTAAGTTTGTACGAGTAGTCGAATAATTTTCTAGTAAATGAAGGATAAGAGCATTAATTAAAGTTTCTGCGTAAAGACGACTACTAGCGCCATGCTTAATCAAAGCAGATTTCAGCGCTACTCCTATTTGATATACAAATGCATCGGGAGTTGCAAATTTGGGTAAAAGCTCTATTTTATCTGGATCGACTGCTTCGTAAATAGTTTGAGCAAAAACTACAGGATCTATGGCAATTGCAACCGAACAACCTTCTTTATACCATGCTGCTTGATGAGTTGTGTTAGCAGGAACAATAATCAAATCTCCTTGAACATTATTTTCTCTGACAAAACGTCCATCTATTATTCTGTCTGTATGAATTGGTGATGGGATATCGGTCAAAATTCCAATACAATGCTGTTTTAGAGAAGTTTTTGGTAATTCAATTGGGGGTTGTCTATCGTAGATAATACTAAGGCTTTCCCAACCAACGGATTGACTGGAAACTAAAGGAGAGCGGTTAAATACACGTTTATATCCTTCTTCTTTCTCTCGAACAAAATCGATGGCAAGAGGCTTGAATGAGTTATTGAACATATTAAATTTTAGGTATTCAAATCAACAACCAGCTTTTTATACTAGAAAATTTCCCAAAGCTTTTATTATAAGTTCGTGGTATTTTTGATAATTGTTTCTAAAAGTGTCTGAAAGTTTCTAAAAAATCATGAATACTACCAAAAACAAATTAAAAAAGTCCGAATTACGTCGTAACATTATTAAACAACGCCAATCTCTACCTGAACAAGAATGGCGGCGAAAAAGTCAAGCTATTTGTAGCAATATTTGCAGTTCAAGTTTATATAGCAAAGCTAAAACGGTACTTGCTTATTTTAGCTTTCGTCAAGAACCCGATTTAAATTACTTGTTCTCAGAAGAGAGTACATCAGGTAGCAACAAAATATGGGGATTTCCTCGCTGTGTTGATAAATCTTTAATTTGGCATTGTTGGCAACCCCAAAATGAGTTAGTAGTAGGTAAATATGGTATTCGCGAACCAAATCCTAATTTACCGATAATTAATTCCTCTGAGGTTGATTTGATTTTGGTTCCTTGCGTCGCTTGCGATTATCAAGGCTATCGTTTGGGTTATGGAGGGGGATACTACGACCGTTTTTTAAGCTCTCCAGGCTGGGATTTAATTCCAACAATAGGTATTGTGTTTGCAAACGCTTATTTACCTCAAGTACCTGTAGAAAATTGGGACAAAAAGTTAAATAGTATTTGCACGGAAACCGGCATTAGAAAATGAATATCGTAATAGATCTGATATTCTACTTATCTAAGTGGGAATTATTAAAAAAGACAGTTAAATGGTGTTCCCTGCATGGATATTTCTGCTACAGAATTTTTTGAGGAATCAAACATATCATCACAACAGAATCGGGTTGAAGCAAAAATCTCCCTTAATTACGACGAAAAGCAAAAGGCTTTAGCAGGTGTAATTTCCAGGATTCGGGAATCTTTGGATATAGAAACTATTTTTAAAACTACCGTTGCCGAAGTACGACAGCTTCTTGATACTGACAGAGTTGCGGTGTTCCGTTTTTACGACGAGCAAGAATGGGAAGGGGAATTTATCTGTGAAGATGTAGTTCCCGAATGGGATTGTGCATTAAATGCAAAAATCCAAGATAGTTGTTTTAGTCTCGGATTTGCTGATTTGTACAAACAAGGAAGAATCAGCGCAATTTCTGATATTTATCGAGGTAATTTTAAAGATTGCTACATTCAACTTCTGGAGAAATTTCAAATTCGCGCTAATATTGTTGCTCCTTTGCTCGAAGGCGATCGCCTTTGGGGTTTATTATGCATTCATCAATGTAGCTCTACCCGTGAATGGGAGCAATCGGAAATTAATTTCGTCAGTCAAATTGCCGAAAATTTAGGAATAGCTTTAGAGCATACCAATTTACGATGTCAGCTAAAATATGAAGCTGAACTCCACAAGGCTTTAAATCAAGTCATTTCCGGGATTCGTAAGTCTTTGGATCTCAATACTATTTTTACAACTACAGTTACAGAAGTTCGTCAGTTATTGAGAGCAGATAGAGTTGGGGTATTTCGCTTTTATCCCGAAAAATGGCAGGGAGAATTTATTTATGAAGATTTTAGCTCGAATTGGGATTCTTTGATTGAAAATGAAGTTGGTGCTGATTGCTTTGGGGAAGAATTCGCCGAGCATTATAGCCAAGGTAAAGTTCGTGCTGTAGGTGATATTTACGCTGCCGATATTCATGGCGATCGCATCAAAATTTTAGAGAAACTCCAAGTACGGGCTAATATGGTGGCACCTTTAATCAAAGGTGAAGAATTATGGGGATTGCTGTGCATTCATCAATGTAATGCTCCCCGTGCCTGGGAAACAAGCGAAATTGAGTTTGTAGAACAAATTTCGGAACATTTAGGGGTAGCACTACAACAAGCCGATTATCTCCAACTTGTAAAAGCCCAATCGGCACAGCTAAGCCAAGCAGTAGAAAGAGCCAAAGTTGCAGAATGGCAAAAAGCGATTGCAGCTGTTGTAGAAAAAATTCGTCAATCTTTGAATTTAGAAGTTATTTTTAGCAATACAACTTCTGAAGTTAGAGAATTACTTGATGCTGATAGAGTCGTAATTTATCGCTTTAATGATGATTGGAGCGGTAAATTTGTCTCGGAGTCGGTGACGGAAGGTTGGACTCGCTTGATACAGGAACAAAGAAATCAACCGGAATTAGTCGAAAATATCAACGAATGCAGCGTTAAAGATTTATCTGCATCTCCGGTAGTTGATACCTATCTTCAAGATACTCGGGGAGGAGATTTTAGTCAGGGTGAAGTTTACCGTGTTTGTAATAATATTTATGATGCAGGTTTTGACGACTGCTACATTAATTTATTAGAAAACTATCAAGCGAAAGCTTATATTATTGTCGCAATTTACCTCAACGATAAACTTTGGGGTTTACTAGCTGTTTATCAAAATTCCACCATGCGTACATGGCACTCGGAGGAAGTTTTTTTTCTTACTCAAATTGGTACGCAGTTAGGAGTAGCTTTACAGCAAGCTGAATTTTTGCAAAAAACTCAACAGCAAGCTGAAGAATTAACGAAAGCCGCAGAAAGACAAAGAGCTTTGGCTACTACAATCGATAAAATTCGCCAAACTCTCGATATTGACAATATTTTTAAAGCCACTACTCAAGAAGTGCGCCAATTGTTAGAAGTAGAAAGAGTGGCAATCTATCGTTTTTACAGCGATGGTAGCGGAGAATTCGTTGCTGATTCAATTGTAGATGGCTGGGCACCTTTAACTAATCCCCAGCCAGTCAACGAACCTTTGCTATTGCAGGCAACTAAAGCTGGAAAATACCCGCGCAATGAAGTTTTTGTACCAATTACCCTTGGGGATAAACTTTGGGGGCTGTTGGTAGCTTATCAAAATTCCCAACCGCGTTATTGGGAAGATGAAGAAACCAATTTGCTCGCTCAGGTAGGGATACAGTTAGGAGTTGCACTACAACAAACAACAACATTGGTACAGCTACAGCAGCAAGCTGAGAAGTTATCTCAAGCCGCAGAAAGGGAGCGTAAAGCAACTCAACGGGAAAGAGCTTTGGCTGCAACGGTACAGAAAATCCGCGATTCTTTAGATTTAAATACAATTTTCAATACTACAACCAAGGAAATTCGCCGACTTTTGGAAGCTGATAGAGTGGCAATTTACCGCTTTCGCAAAGATGAAGTTGGGGAGTTTGTTGCCGAATCAGTTGGTGATGATTGGACTCCGGTACGCAGATTGGTACCTGTAATTGTGGATGATTATTTACGAAGCTATCGGGATGAAGCCGACACTAAGAGTAACATTCTGGTTGTTAATAATATTTACGATATCAACGATTCTATTTCTAATATTAAGCTTCTTGAAAAAATGCAGGCTAAAGCTTATGTAATTACTCCTGTTTTTAAAGGAGCTAAACTTTGGGGTTTGTTAGCAGCCTATCAAAATAGCGGCAGTCGCGATTGGCAAGAAAACGAAGTTGATTTGCTCATACAAATTGCCACTCAATTGGGAGTCGGGTTGCAGCAAGCAGAATTACTCGAACAAACTCAAAGCCAAAAAGAAAAGATTGAACAAACTTTAAAAAAGCTGCAAAATACTCAAGCTCAATTAATACAAAGCGAGAAAATGGCCGGTTTGGGGCAGTTAGTCGCTGGTGTTGCTCATGAGATTAATAATCCAGTTAACTTTATTTATGGCAATCTTTCTCATATTGATAATTACGTAAAAGATTTGTCGTCAATACTTGAACTTTATCGCAATGCTTATCCCCATCCAGAATCTCATATTCAAGAACAAGCTACAACCATCGATTTAAACTATATTTTGGAAGATTTACCGAAAATAGTTGATTCAATGCAGATGGGAGCGGAAAGAATTCGTTCTTTGGTCATTTCCTTAAGAACTTTTTCGCGGCTTGACGAAGCACAAATGAAGCCGGTTGATATTCATGAAGGCATTGAAAGTACCCTATTAATTTTGCAGCACAAAATCAAGCAAAATGATAACAATCCAGGAATACAGATTGTTAAAGAATATGGAGAATTGCCTCAAGTAGAATGTCATGCAGCACAGTTAAATCAGGTGTTTATGAATATCTTGAGTAATGCTGTAGATGCTATTGAAATTAAGTTTCATAAGTTTGATGATAAGGAATTACCGTTAATTAAGATTTGTACGAATGTTGTAAATGAAAAGTATGTTTCAATTCGTATCTTTGATAATGGTTGTGGAATTCCCCAAAGAATACTTTCTAGAATTTTTGACCCATTTTTTACTACTAAAGAACCTGGCAAAGGAACTGGTTTGGGTTTATCGATTAGCTATCAAATAATTGTTGATAAACATGCAGGTAAATTTGAATGCGATTCTCTAGTTGGTAAAGGTAGCGAGTTTAAAATAGAAATTCCGATTATAAATTTGGCATAGTTCTCAATCAGCCCTGCATCAAGAAAACATCTCAAGGCAGGGCCGATAAAAGTTTTTTTAGTGGGAGCATCTAGCTTTCTGACTTATAAGAAGTAGGCTTATAGCCTGCATTAGAACAAACATAAGATTGCCCCCTAATCTTCTTGATATGTAAGAAGACTAGGGGGCTAAAAAGTAGGAGTTCATAAAAAATTGGTAGAAGCCTGAATATTTTGGTGATGCTCCGCAAAAGAAATTTTAACTTTCTCAGAATTAACAAAAACTCAGAATATTTTTGATGACAAAATAAAAAGCAATTATCGGTTGATAATTGCTTTAACAAGCACCGCTTTTATTGAATACCACCCAAATCGTTTTAAATATTAGAAATAAATCGTAGGATACAGACCATTTATGTTGATAGTCTAAATCCATTTTGACTATATCTTCAAAATCTTTAATACTAGAACGACCATTAACTTGCCATTCTCCAGTCATACCGGGTTTAACTCGCAACCTTTCCCAATGGTGCGGCTGGTATTTCATCACTTCATCGGGAGTCGGGGGGCGAGTTCCTACTAAACTCATTTCCCCCTTGAGTACGTTCCAAAATTGAGGTAGTTCATCTAAACTTGTGCGTCGTAATAATTTACCCACGCGGGTAATACGAGGATCTTCTGTACATTTAAATATATGACCGCTAGCTTCGTTTTTGACTAAATGCTTGAATTTATCGGCATCTACAACCATAGAACGAAATTTCCATATACGGAAAGTTGTTCCATCGTTTCCACAGCGAATTTGACTGTAAAAAATAGGTCCGGGATTATCTAACATAGTTGCGATTGCTACAGGGATAGCAACGACAGCAGTTATAACTAATCCAACAATTGCCCCCAATATATCAATTAATCTTTTCGCGATACTTGTTCGCGAAGCATGAGGAAATTGGTAATTTAAGCTAAATGATTCTGGTGGAATCATTAAAATTAAGTCTCGCTTGCTAGAAGCTTCTGTTGCAGAAGTAACATTGAAAACCATTTTGCGTGTTACTACATATTGACAATAGTTACCAGTGCTAATATAGACAACTTATTTTCGTAAAAGTTACAAAAAACAGAAAATTCACTTAATCTTCTAATCCTGCACCTTATATATAAAATTTATGTATTATTTTGAAGTAATGTAACCAGCGAACATTTAAGCTTTTTGGCGGTTTCACTCAGCAGTTAAAAGCAAATGGCGATCGTCTAATGTTCGTTTTCATTAATCTTGAGCCGGTTTTCTGCCCAACCCGCCTAGGGTTGAAAACCCCAGTCTAATAGCCAAAGTCATATAAATATGACTGGGTTTTGATGGGTGAATAAAAAATAATTTTTTTCTTCCCCCACTCCCCCACTCTCCCCCTCTCCCCCTCCCTGCCCTCACCCGTCAATTTTAATGAAAACGAGTACTAGTAGGTATACCGCAACCAAAAGAGGTGAGGTTTTTATTGCATTCAAAATTTCCTATTTACTAGCTCCCACAGCGAAATTAACGATGTAGGGTTCTTCTAAAGATTGATGAGCGCTGGCTTTGATTGCATCAAGATAATCCCGTAAATATTTTAATTGTCGTAAATTGGGACGGTAAGAAAGACTTCCTTGTTTATCAAATAATGGCGATGCGGCAATTGCTTTATAGTGAGAATTCTCTATAGAACTTTTGTTCAGCCATTGCATATCTTGTTCGCTTGGTATTAAACCTGGAGGTATTTCTCCTTCTAGGAAAGCTAATAACCTTTGCTGACAAGTGCGAGTATTGATACCTCGTGATTCAAATAGCTGCACAACTTCACCGAAGGTTATAGCTTTTTCTGGTATCAACCGCAGTAATTCGGTAAACAAGAAATAATCTGTATATTGCTGTCTGGGTATTTCTAAAACTAAAGGATGCAAGGGCAGCAAGCACAATCCGGTGGCGACTCTAGAACAAGCTGGGGTACCGTTTTCGTTGAGGTATTTTTCTTGAATAATTGTGGCGCTAGGAAGTTTCTGACGCAACCAACGACTAATGGCAGCTATTGAGGAAACACCACCACTAAGAATAACCATGTTAATGGCTTCTGTTGGTATACCTTGTGTTCTTAATAATTTATTCAATTCGCGATTAATCCGACGCACAAAGGGGACAAAAACTTTACTTTCTAAGTCTCGGCGCTGTAGTTCCCATTTTTGATCTGCTAGTTCGATGGTGAAAGATTCCTGATGCTGCAAGATTAATTTCAGGGCGATCGCTGCGTCTAATAAGGCTTTACCAAGGGGAGAACTTTCCAGTCTCTGCTGTAAGCTAATGCGTTGGTTGATGTCGGGTTCCCCTGCACGAGGTAATTCTAGATGCTCTAAACCCAAACTAGAAAAACGAACTTGCTCTAAGCCGGGAATATTGGGTTTCCAATGTAGGGGATTGTCGTCGTTGCTACTATCTAAAGATTTATGATTGCGCGATGTACGCCATTTTTCCGGTAGCAGCAATTGAGTAATAATATCTTGTTCCATTGCTTTTCCGCCGCAGGTAAAGCCGTGGAGCATAAAATCGTTGTGTGATAAATCCTGCAAATCTTCTGGTAATTCTACCAGTGCCATTTCGGTAGCGCTGGCTCCGATATTAATAACTAAGGTATTGCCTGTAAGTTCGCTGTTGCTGGCGACAGTTGGTGCAGAGTTTTCCTGCTGTAATAGTTTGACTATTTCACCGTTAGCGCCTTCAAGTTCTCCTAGTAAGGAGGCTATAGCTTCTTCGACAAAGAATACTTGTTGGGGATGTTCTACTAATTGAGAAATAATTAGCGATTCTCGAATATTAAAGCGATATTGCTCGGACCAATTAGAAGGGCAGGTGCAGATTATACCGGCGATATTATTAATAATATGAGAAAATTGTTCTTGCTCGATACCAATTGCGGTAGCAGTTAATCCTAATGTAGTGCTATTGGAATCGGATTTTAAAGTTAATAGTAGTTTTGATAGAGAACGTATAATCCATACCAAAGGAACTGCGGAAAATTCGTTAAGTTGCAGTATTGGTTCCCATTTTTGTCTGACTTCGGTAGAACCAGTTTCTGAAATATTTTTGTAAGGAAGGGAAATTGGTAAATATGGTTTTAGATATGCTGAATAAATATTTTGTTCGGCTGGGTTTTGTCCTGAATCTTTTTCTAAAGAGGTTCTAGGAAGATAAACTTCTGCTGGTAAACGGAAATTATGACTTTGGGGATTTGCCTGAAGTTGGTTTTCCTGCGCCCAGTAAATCGGATGTACTATTTGGTTAGAACGATTTAATAATGCGGCAGAGATTCCTGTAGTACCTATATCTAGTCCCAAATACCAAACTGTATCGCTGGAATTTATCGAAGGAATTTCGGTATTACCTACGGCGATGGAATTATCTTGTGAGAGATTTTCTGGCTCTGGTGGAATTGTTCTTTCTGTTTCCGGAAGAGGAGCTTGGGTACTCGCATCTAAATTTTGATTTGGCTGCCGAAGAGAAGTCGTAGGAAGGGTAATTTCTTGTAATTGGGGTCTTTCTTGTGTAGTTGGAATCGCAGGTTCTGACTGGGTTGACTGTTCGGTTGGGGCAACTGCTTCATTCTCGACAACTGGTTGAGCAGTTTCTTCTACAGCAGGGGCTTGATTCTCTGGCTGCGGTTGAGAAGTTTCAACCGGCGGGATTACTACTTCTGGTGGTGCTTCTTCTTCAAATAAAAGTTCTGTGAGCGTGGAAACTGTATCTTCAGTTGGCGCTTGGGTTTTTCGTTTATAGGTTTTAACAGGGGTTTGATTTACCTGCGGTAGATTTTGGTTTTCGGCTAAATCTTTATTAGCATTCACCCAAGGATCGGGTACTGATGATTGATTTTGGGAATCATCAGTGGCTTCATCAGTTGAAGGTGCGGGAACATATTCAAAAACTACTTCCCGAGATACGACTTCTTTTTCTGTTTGATTTTGTTGTAATTGTGAATCTAATGTGTCCGATGTTGGAGAATTTTCGACATCAATTGCTTGATTTATAACTTGTTCGGGAGAAGTTTGAGGATTGGGGTTAGTTACATTTTCGCTGTCGAATAAGCTGGCGTATAGTTCATCAACTTCGTCTTCGTTAGCATTTTCGGAAAAAGCATCTGCTGCTAATTCTTCTGCTGGGGAAGATGATTTTTTTAATTCGGATAATACTGCCTGCATTTTTTCCGGAGAATCAAAAGCATCCGGTTCTGTGACTATTTCTTCTTCGGTGATTTCTGCTTTTGTTTCTAATTCTTCTGGAAAATTTACCTCTAAATAATTATCACTATCTAACTGTTCGCTTGTCGAGTTTTCCTCTAGTTGAGAAATAGCTGTTTCTAAATCGGCGGAACCATTCGATATATTATCTGCATCGTCTACAGTAGTATCTTGGGCTTGAGAAAATTCGATATTATCAATTGTATCGTCGGGAATGACAACTAAATTATCTTTAGTCTCTGAATTATTTTCTTTATTTTCAACAGTTGCAAAATCTTTTTTTAACTGATTGTCTGTATCTATTGATTCGATACTTTGAGCATCGATAGTTTCTACATTAGCTTCATCTATTGCTTGCTTTAATGATTCTTGATTCACTTGAGCGGGCGAGAGATTTGCTACATTCTGGATAAAACCATTTAGTAGCTGTTCTCCTTGGACTCCTTTATAATGCATTCTTGCTAATGCTTGAGACAAGGAATCATGATAAGCGTGAATATTACGCTGCAATGCTTCAAAAACAACATTTACAGTGCCATCTAAAGCGACTATTCGCCGATCTAAATCGTTTGTCAATTGAGTTAAATTCTCTACCCGCGCTGAATCTATTTGATTACCCGCACTTAAAGCTTTTCGAGGTGCAGCATTAGAAGAATTACCACCAGCAGATGTCAGAGTAATTCCGCCATCAACATCATCTTGCAAGCGATTTCTCAGCACCTGCATAAACTCAGAAATTATTTTTTCTTGGGTTGCTAGCTGTTGCGCTAGAGAATAATCATGCAGTCGCTTTTTTTCCAACTCGCGGATTTCGCTTACCAAATTAGCTCTTTCTTCAAACAGCGTTTTTAATTCCGCCTTCAACGGCTCGATGAACTCCGCTAGTTGATTCCCAGAAGATCCAGAAGATGGCGATCGCTGCGACTCTTCAACATTCTGGTTTTCTTCTTCCATAAATTTTGCGACTAAAGGCGGTAATTGCCCTCGTGAAGAAGTCTCGTTCGAGGCTTGAGCTTCGTTAACCAGAAAATCCCGAATACGCTCTAAAACCTGACGCGGTTCTTCCTGAGAAGATATTGCTCCCCACAAACGTTTGCCTTTGTGGGTGAGTAATTTATCAATGTCTGCAATCATGCTTTGGATTTGGTTTGCGCGGGAAGTCACGTTGATTTTCCTTATAGTGAGCTTTACGGGGATAATAACGAACGCAGCACCGCCTTGGCGACGATAAATGCAATCAATTTACAACTACTAGGTGGATATTATCTATCAGGTTGGCAATATGCAATTATTTTTACGACAATAATACTAATAAGGCAGATACTTATAATTTGATGTAATTTTGCCACCAAGTACAAAAATAATAATTAAGCTGTGGCGATATTACACCGAGACTGTTAAAAATTGCCATGTTAGCAAAAATTAGTTGGCTTGAGTATGTTAATCCAATTCGGAAAGATAACACGAGCGTAGCAAGGTGCCTTAATCGGAAATTTTTCCCCTTCCCCCTTGCTTCTCCTGCAAATGGTTTTGAGTGGATTACCATTAATAATTTTTACATCTGGTAGAAGTGTATAAGATTCAAATAAAATTTGTTATGTAGCAATCCTATATGAGTCATGAGAAAGATAAGTGTCACAAAGGGTTTGTCAAATCTCACAAATGATTTATGAATGTTATATACAGCACTTTGCACTGACATGAGGACAACTACATATCATAAAACTCTTGAGGGGTAGACAGAAGTGCTGCGGCGTTATAGCGACTGCGGAGCATCCCGATCTGCCAAAATATATTCTATAAAGATTGGATTTGCTGTATTGTTGTGGGAATTTGGTGCAAACAAATTCGACCGTAAAAATCAAATATAAGAATTACTGCTGCTAATGTATAACTAATAGAATTTTGTAGAATTTTACGCTTTTACGAAGTTTACACAGAGGTTTTATCCTGTTTCAAGCAATAATCAATTATTTACAAAACTCGTGAAAACTGCAAAATATACCTTTTTTTAGGTAACATAGTTTAGCTTTGTTGTATTTTCGTTAGTTGCCGTTTTTTGATAGCAATTAGCCAAAAACTGGAAAAGATAGAAAGTGATTCGTATTACAGCTAAATAAAAAATGTCCCAATGGAAGATCGGAATAGCTTGCATCCCCCCGCCAAAGAGTTAACCTTTTCAACTGTTTTCTTTGAAGGTTTACCGAAAAATACGATTAAATCGGCTTTAAGTAATCTTGTGAGCCGTTCTCACCCAGCAAATCAAGTGATTCTGCTCGAAAATGACTGGGGGGGTTCCGTATATTTTATTTTGGAGGGTTGGGTTAAAATTCGCACTTACAATCTAGAAGGCAAAGAATTAACGCTCAACATCTTAGGTAAAGGGGAATTATTCGGTGAAATGGCTGCGTTAGATGAAGTACCCCGCTCTACAGATGTAATTACTTTAACTTCAACTCAAATCGGTAGTTTACCATCCCAGGATTTTATCAAATTACTTAATACAGAGCCTTTGGCAGGAGTGCGATTGGCACAGTTGATGGCAAGACGCTTAAGGCAAGTTAATCGACGCTTACGGTTGCGCGAATCGGATTCAGCTTCTCGCGTCGCAGATACTTTATTATTTTTGGCAGAAGGACAAGGAATTGAAGGTTCCACAGGTGTGGAAATCCCTAATCTACCCCACCGGGAATTAAGTAGTTTAAGCGGATTGGCGCGAGAAACCGTAACAAGAGTATTAACTAGGTTAGAAAAGAAAAAGCTGATTCAACGCAGAGGGGAAATTATTTGTATTCCCGATGTGTCGGCATTAGAAAAAATGATAGTTTAACCCTTACGGAGCGCGTCTTTGACATGGATATTATCAGTTCTTCAGCAGATGATAAAGGAGGTAATAGTTCCTTTAATGGCAAAAAATCCCACCATACGGAAAATCAACATTTAGCCCGTCCCGAGCTTCAAACCGATGCACCATTAAAAATGGTGGAAACGGCATTTTTAGCAAGCACCGCTAGCTTAATTTGGTTTATTAATTTTTATTTTCCTTTAGGTCTTCTTAAAGTATTCTTCCCCATACCCATTGCTTTAGTTTATCTACGCTGGAATAGCAGAGCCGCATGGATGTCAGCGTTAACCTCTGGCTTGCTACTATTAGTGTTAATGGGGCCTACTAGAAGTATGCTATTCGTTGTACCTTACGCTTTTATGGGCGTACTTCTCGGTTCCACCTGGCAGCGTGGCGTTCCCTGGATTGTCTCCATCAGTTTGGCTACTTTATTAGGGGCAATAGGTGTATTTTTTCGACTATGGTTACTATCGTTACTTTCAGGGCAAGACTTATGGATTTATTTGATTAATCAAGTAACTAATTTCTTGGAATGGTTGTTTGTGAATTTAGGATTTCTTACCGTTCCCAATCCCTTCTTGATTCAGATAGGTGCTATTTGCTTAATATTAGTTAATAATTTTATATATTTATTCGTAGTCCATATAGCAGCATGGCTATTATTAGATCGTTTAGGTAACTCTATACCTCGTCCGCCGCACTGGGTACAGGTTTTGATGGACTATGAGTAGATAGGGGATTGGGGATTGGGCATGGGAAATTGTTTATTGATGCAGTGGAATACTAGGAAGATGTTCGACTCCCACAGGAATGGCCGCAATTGTCACGACATTCGGGTGGTGCCGTACACTGATTGCCTTATTGCTTGCCTTAACAATTAGTCAGTGTACAAGCACCCTACAGCACAAATGTGCCAGTTGCGGCCATTCCTATCCCAATACAGATGCTTATTCCTTATTCCTAACTCCTAACTATTCCTAAATACAATGCTTCGCATACATACAAACACTACTCAAAGCGAATCTTGGATATCTAAGTACCGAAGTAAAAAATTTTCATTTGCTTGCGTTTTAGGCTTTACAGAAACTGGCTTAATTCCTGGGATTTCCGCAGCTGGCAGCACTCCTGACGAGCGGAAATATACAGCACTGGCTGATGCTGAATTTTTATACTATGGAGCGGATAGGAAAGGGCAATATCCTTTGCCTCCACTGGTTGCGGGTGCTTCTCCGGTGTTTATTACTCGCGCTGTGGTGGAAGAGTTAAATGTTCCAGTTTATTTATTTAATGCAGGTTTATTAGTTTTACCAACCGTACCGACAATAGATTTAGAAGGCGCACCAGCTAAATGTTTAAGTCAAGGTGCGGCGATGGATATAGCAACGGTACGACATTTGTTCGAGCAAGGAATGATTTGGGGTGAAAAACTTTCGCTAAAGCAAGAAAGTGAATACCTGGTTGTTGGTGAATGCGTTGTCGGTGGAACTACTACTGCCTTAGCTATTCTAACGGGCTTGGGTATTTCCGCACGAGGTATGGTTAATAGCTCTCACTCTGTTTGCAATCACGCCCAGAAATGGGAAATTGTACGGGCAGGATTGAGTAAATTGGGATGGCAAGACAACCAGACAAGGGCAGAAGAACAAATAAAAAAAATAGATCCGCTCCAACTTGTTGCTGCTGTGGGAGATCCGATGCAGGCTGCTGTGGCTGGAATGGCTATTTCTGCAAGTCGTAGCAGTGGTGTTTTACTTGCTGGTGGTACGCAAATGTTAGCCGTTTTTGCTTTGGCAAGCGCAATTTGTGAATTTTATAATCTTTCGTGGCAACCGGAAGAAATAGTAGTTGGTACTACTCGCTGGGTTGCCTCCGATTCTACTGGCAAGACAGTAGAATTAGCCCAGGAAATAGCCAGAAAAAGAAGGACAAGCTTCGGTAGAGCTATCTCTTTCAAAGACGCTGAGTCCTTCGGACACGCTTCGCGAACGCTTAACGCACCATCTCTACTTGCTACGGAACTGTCTTTTGAGAATTCGCGTTACGTACAGCTACAAGCTTACGAACAAGGCTTTGTTAAAGAGGGTATGGGTGCTGGAGGGGCTTGCATTGCTGCTTATTTAAGTGAAAATTGGCAGCAAAACCAACTTTTGGAGGCTATTGAAACCCTGTTAAGCCGTTATTGGCAAATGTAGGAATTTTACGCAGTGGAAGCAGTCTCGACAGCAGCCGATTGCATTTTTATAAATGAAAAGCCCTTTTTTATACCCTTGCTTAGGAATTGATTCTTTTAAGCAGTAATTGCTCTTCTAATGCAGCAATGCGGTTATATGCTGCGGTTAATTGTGCTGTAAGTCTTTGAATTTGGATATCTGGAGTCAGGTGTTTGTCTCCTGCTTCAAAGTTTCCGTCTAAATAAACATCATCTACTAAAACATCTTTATGTTCTAAGTCGGAATTGAAAGCAATAGAATCTTTTAGTTGATATTCTCCTAAATCGCCTACTGTTTCATGATTTTCTTGACCTTGACAGGCTGCTGCTAAATTACATTCTGTTAAAGCTTGAGAAACTTTACCATCTAGCTGCTCAACCACTTGATAAAGGTCGTCGAGCTTACTACTTAAGCTCAACACTTGATGCTTTAACTGCTCCATTTCATACCCTCGTTTTATATGTTTCTCTATATTATTCTTTCTATTGCTGAAGTTAACTATACTTATGATTTATTTAACGTTCAAGTCTTTGTTTTTCAATTCTATACTTAACTCATTCTTTAGAAATAAATCTAAATAATACTTAGGGTGTATACTCTCATTAATTTATAGAAACTTTAACTAAATACTTATGAGTTGATCGCAGATAAAAAATTCAGTCAAACAAATAGCTACGCTATGACTGTAATTTCTACATATCAACAGTTTAGCGCAAACATAAAGAAAAGATAAAGGCAAAATTGAAAACAACTTTTTTTGGAATTAAATCATACTGTTACATGGTGTTAAGCAGTGTATATCAAAGCTTTCGGCTGTATTAGGATTAATTTTGGAATATTGGTAAATTGTTAACTTTAAACATATAAATTTTATGTACTTTAACGAATTTGATAACTGCGCTTGTTTAAGAATCGAGCATAGAAAATTCTGCCAAAAGATGTAAACTGATTCGCTTTAGACCACAATTATTGAAAATCGGTCAGAACGGACCGCCAGTAAGTCAGTGTATCTTCACAAAAAAATGTTACAAATACCTTTTATAGATACAAATATAATAAAGAAGTTGGATTGAAAAAGTAGCGTTAGATGGCGTTTATCAACTCCTATTTTCTTTATATTGCCAAAATAATCTTAAGAATAGGATGTGAGTATCCAAATACTGTATGGATTCTCACAAAAATAAATCATGGACATTGCACGATATCAGCTTTTTCTGTTGCGTAGAATACAGAAAGTTGAATGGGTAAGAGCATTTCACCAGAATGTAATTTACCGAAATAAAAATCGTTAGACTTGAAGTTATGCTTCAAAATTTGAGGCTGGCATAAGCACTAAGGCGTTGAAAATTGTAATAAAGACAAGGGAGTAGCAACTAGCAAGTAGCAATAGAGGTTTGAGACTAATTTACCTGCATGTTACATAGCTCCGTTTATTTGTGCCGACTTACTTAGATTAATTAGCTGCGATAATTAGCTACAACCTTCCAAGGTTACGAAATATATCAGTTACAATCGGCGTGTGCCAGTTCCTAGAATACATAAAAAGCACTAAAACTGATAGTTAGTATGCACAGACGCTCATTTTTGTTCGGAACATCTACACTTCTTCTATCGCAAATGCTTGTAGGGTGTAATGCTTCTAAACAGCCTCAATTAACAGTACAGGTACTCAAAGGCTCTATTCCCGGAAGAATACTTAAAGAATTTCAAGAAAGTTTATCGCAAAAAGCACAGTTAAAGTTTTCGCCAGTAGTGCAGTTGCAACAGTTATTCAAGCAATTGCGAAGCCTGCAAAAAAAAGAAGCAGCACAAAAGGAATCTGAAGGTTTTGATATCTCCGGGTTATTTGGCAAATCTTCAGCAAAGAATATTGACTTACTCACTTTGGGAGATTTTTGGTTAAAAGAGGCTATTGAAAAAGAACTTATTCAATCATTATCTCCCCAAGAGTTTAAAAATTGGTCTAACTTATCCCCGAAATGGCAAGAGTTGGTAACTCGTAACAATCAAGGTTTGGCAGATAAGCAAGGAAAAATCTGGGCTGCACCTTACCGCTGGGGTAGTACGGTGATTATATATCGTAAGGATAAGTTAGAAAAATTTGATTGGGAAGTTAAAGACTGGAGCGATTTGTGGAGAGAAGAATTAAAAGGACGAATTTCTTTACTCAACCAACCACGGGAAGTTATTGGATTAACGTTGAAAAAATTAGGAAAATCTTACAACAGCGAAAATTTACAGGATATAAAATCTTTAAAATCAGAATTACAAATTTTAAATAACCAGGTAAAATTTTATAATTCTACCAACTACATTGAACCATTAATTCTGGGAGACACTTGGTTAGCAGTAGGTTGGTCTAATGATATTGTGTCTTTACTTTCCCGCTATCCGAAATTAAGCGTAGTCGTTCCGAATTCGGGAACTGCACTTTGGGCAGATTTATGGGTACAACCCAAAGTGACAGCTAAAAACCAGGAAACTCAAGAGAGTTTATCAACAAAGTGGATTGATTTCTGTTGGAAACCTGAGATAGCAAAACAAATTGCGGTGCTTACTAAGGCTAATTCTCCTATTGATATAGAAATACCAGCATCTGAAATTGCCAAGCCGTTGCAAAATGTGCTGTCTGCAAATCCCGAAGTTTTCGAGAAAAGCGAATTTCTACTTCCTTTATCTCCTTCAGCAGCTAAGGAGTATGACTCATTATTCAGGAAAATTAAAAGTAGCTAGAGCATAAAGAGTTAGAAATTAGTATTAGTTAGAAATGTTAGTTAGCAAGCTTGTAGCATTCATATTGATATTGCATAAAGGAGTAGTTAAATTTAAATTACAGGTATAAGTTGCTAAAGGTTCTTTTTCGTAGTTGAAAACACGAATATTGTAACCGTAAGTTCGGGCTACGCTACCCAAGTGATTGACAAATTTATAACGTTCTAAATAATCTAATACGCTCCAAATTTGCTCGTTGACAATCAAGTCAACTCTTCCCGGTTGAGAATTTCTAGCAGGGTATGCTATCCAATTATCTAAAAGTTTATTTTCAGATTGTTCTTGCGCCCACCATAAACTGGGAACAGTTAACTGCTGTTGATAAATGGTATCTGCTGTAATCACATCGCCTTTAGGATTAGTGAGTAAATCTAGTTCTAATGAAGCTTGAGAAGGCGCGGGTATTCGAGAATCTCGTGCTTGTGCAAATTGAGCCGGTAATACGGAAAGCGTGCTAATAACAATACCGAACAATACGGAAAATTTAGACATAATAAATTATTAATATTTATGATTAACGTTTATTTTGAATACATTGACTAGTGTTTTATGTGGTGATGTTCCGTTGTTATTATAATCTTCAAATCTAATTTTTTCTATAGCATTCCTAAATAGTTTATGAGATATAATAAACCCGTTTTTCCAAAAAATCTAGTTTCTTAAACCTATTTTGATGCCAACTCATTTAGGATAGCTATAGTCAAGTAGTTAACCTCTAAATTTTATTTAGCTGTTGAATAAAAAAGTAGCAAGTCATACTTAAACTAACACCGATGATAAAGCTTCGTATCCATAATGGGTGTAGTTTACGAGCTAGATAAGCACTACTATAAGCACCAATTATTGCACCAACAGCCATAATTAAAGCTTCAAACCAAATAATTTTGTTGGCAAAACTAAAATGGACAATAGCAGCTGCATTAATACAGGTTGCTAACCAGGATTTATAAGCATTTATTCCGTGGATATTCTGCAAACCTGTAAAATTCAATAAAGCTAACATCAAAATTCCGCAACCACCACCAAAGTATCCGCCATAAGTTGCAATAATTAGCTGCAAAGGCAAAATAAGACTTAGTGGTAAGCGAATTTGTTGATAATCTTGGCTGCGCTTATTTAAGAATTTCATCAAAGGTTGACTGAAGATAAACAAAAGCGTTGCTATCAACATTAAATATGGAACTAAAGCCGAAAATTTAGCTGGGGATGTATGTAAAAGTAAGTAAGAGCCAGAAATACCTCCCATGACGCTGACGCAACTTAGTAATAATAATAATTTTCGTTGATGTGTAAATTCTCGACGATAAGCCACAGTACTAGCAACAGTGCCAAACCATAATGCTGCTGCATTTGTAGCATTTGCATTAATAGAAGGAACTCCCGATATTAAAAGCGCGGGGAAAGCAACTAAACCACCACCACCAGCCACACCATTAATAATTCCTGCAATTAATGATGCGGAAAATAACAGAGATATCGAGTTCATAGAAAAATGAATTGTTAAATATAACGCAATCAGTGAAATCAGCGAAATCCATTTAATCCGTGATAGTCACTTTTTTATCGCTTTCACCTGAATCCTGCGATAATCAGCAAACCAATTTCCTTCTTGATACAACTTTGGTTTTAACTGCTTTTCTACATCTTGAATTACTTGATTAATTTCTTTGTTTGATAATCCCTTAAAGAAATTACCACCAAACATTTTTAACCAGTTTGCTAAACCAGCGTCTTCGTCTTGTAATAAAGTGGGACGATAATATAAATTGCTGTAGGTAACTTCAAAACCTTGTTTTTCTAATTTTGCAGCGTATTCGCTGATGCTGGGGAAATACCAAGGGTTTAATCTTGATGGATTATCAAAACCAATTTTTTCTAATGCTTTGTACAAAGCTTTGACAATTGATTCAATATTACCCTTTCCACCAAATTCCGCGATAAATCTGCCGCCAATATTGAGCGATTGATTGATACTATTAATTACATCATCTGCTTGTGGAATCCAATGCAAAACAGCATTAGAAAAAACAGCATCAACAGATTGTGGTAATTTAAACTTCCTAGCATCTGCAATTTGAAATTTTAATTTGGGATAATTTTGTTGCGCTTTTTCAACCATCTCATTTGCGCTATCAATTCCGATTACTTCGGCACCCGATTCGGCAATTTTTGCGGTTAATTGTCCCGTACCACATCCTAAGTCTAAAACTTTTTCGTTTGATTTCGGGTTGAGAATTTCTAATAAATTTTCGCCATATTTCCATACAAAAGCATGTTTATCTTGGTACAGCGAACTGTTCCAATGATTATTGGATATTGATGTTTTATTCATTTGAGTAAAGTATGGATGGACAAAGATGCCCGTAACACAATATTTTTAGGGTATAGCTAAATATTGTATTTAAATTAATCTAAATAAATACCGCTATATTTATTACTTTAAGAAAAGGATTGAATTATGTCCAATATGTATTACACACACAATTGATATTTAATAAATATATGTTGCCAATAATGAAATTATAGATTCCAGCTTTAACCTTGAACCTATAACCTTTAACCTTAAAAATGGAACTACGACATCTACGTTATTTTCTAACTTTGGCAGAGGAATTACATTTTGGTAGGGCTGCCGAAAGACTACATATTGCTCAACCTCCGCTGAGTCAACAAATTCGTCAGCTAGAAAATGAGTTAGGTTTTGAATTATTTCATCGTACTAAACGTAAAGTAGAATTAACTGAAGCGGGAAAAGTTTTTCTAGTTGAAGTACAGCAAATCTTTCGACAGCTTGAACAAGCAATATTTTTAGGAAGACAAGTTAGTCGGGGAGAAATCGGACAGTTGGTTATTGGTTTTGTAAGTTCTGCTGCTTACAATATTTTGCCAGATTATTTATTACAGTTTCGCAACAATAATCCTAATATCAATTTAGAATTGCACGAATTAACTACAGACGAACAATTACGCTGGCTGAATTCGGGTAAGATTGATGTTGGTTTTGTACGTCCACCTGTAGATAAAGATATTTATGATTTTAAGATAGTTTTTGATGAGTCGTTGATAATAGCCTTACCAGAAAATCATCCTTTAGCCAATCAAGAAAAAGTCAGTTTGTCGTCTTTAATAAATGAATCATTTATATTATTTCCGCGTTTTTTAGCACCAGGACTTTATGATTTAATTATTAGCTTTTGTCAGCAAGTTGGTTTTAGTCCAAAACTTGCTCAAGAAGCAATTCAAATGCAGACTATTGTTAGTTTAGTTGCAGCACAAATAGGTGTTGCTATCGTTCCAGAATCATTACAAAATCTACGACGGACTGGTGTTGTTTATAAATATTTTGTGGAAGAAACACCGAAGGTTAGTATTGCGATGATTTGGAGAAAAAATGATGTTTCTGCGGTTTTGAAAAGGTTTTTAGAGATAGTTTAGTTAAAATGAATCTTCAATCTTTGGAATACAAGGTGATAAAAATTTATCTTTAAATAATTCAAATTTACCTCTTACTAATCTCCAAACTTGAAATTCATTATTTAATTCCGGTATTTCATTATCCCATACATAAAGAAGTCCATAGGAACCCGGAGCTTTATTTTCTATAAGTTTAAAAATATCCAGCAATATTTTTGATGTTGATGAGCTATGATTAGCTGAACCTGAAAACCATGCAAAACATTCACCATTTACAAAATGTAATCCAGCAATATCACGTTCATCATCAAAATCTTCAATTAAATTTCTAGTATAATCGCTTATTTCTCGTAGCTTTTGTTGTTCGTTATCTATTTCTCCCGGAGTTACTCTAATAGTTATCCACCTGTGATATTCGTACATATTCAATTTTTTCTAAGTTACTAATAACTAACAAACTTCAACCAACAACAGTTCCCCGAGTCACACCTAATTGACTTTGCAAATTCAATTCTCGCCACAACTGAGAACCTTTTATTTCACCATTCAGCAACTGTTGATATCTATAAATTGTTTGCTCGACTTCTTTAGGTGTCTCGTTTACAAATTCAATCCGAAAATTCTGCAAACCCAAATCTAAAAGTTTGTATACGTATTCAGCACCAGTTTGAGCAGTACCGTTAAAAACTGTATTGCGACAACCTGCGTCAGCTTGTAAAACATGTTCGGTTCCGACTCTATCTTTTATTTTTACCTCATGTTGTTCGCAAGGTCTTCCACAATTGCGGAAGTCGGTACCGTCGGAAAGAAATGCACAAAAGACACAATGTTCCATATGAAACATTGGCATATGTTGATGTATCGTCACCTCGTACCAATCGGGGGGAGAGGTTTTTAATAAGTCTTGAAGTTGATTTATATTTAGGTCGTAGGAAGCAGTGAGACGCTCTAAATTAAATTTGTTTTTGAAATAATCTGCTGTTAATGGATTGGCTATATTTAACGAAAAATCTCCGATACATCTTTCCCCAGCAAAGAATTTTAAATGGTCGTAATTCCGAATTAAATAACCATCAGCACCAGAATTAATTACCTGTTGCAAAATCCAATTTTCCGAAGGTTTGGTAATTCTCGGAGGAGCAACAAAGAGGAGTGGGGGAGAGGGAGAGGGGGAGAGGCGGGAATAATTTTCAACCTTTAACCTTTGACCTTTGCCCTCTAACCTTTGACCTTTAACCTTATTTACTGCTTCTTTATATTTTCTGGGGTCTTCAAATTCGCAATATATAGTGTTTATTCCGGTTTTTATTGCTGCTTTTAACTGATTTAAATTTCTAACTAAAACAATTAAATTTGGAGAATTATAAATTGTAGAGGTTGAATTAATAGCAGGAAGTAAATTTTTCAAAGAAGCGTTTTCGTCAATCACCCATCTTTTAGGCTGACTTCTTAATTCTTCTAACTTAACAACAATTTCCCGACGCATTTTATTTAATTCGCTGACGGGTAACATGAATCCACCATTAATGCAATTTGTCAATTCTTTTAAATAAAACCCAGTATTACCCAAACGTCCAAATTGTTCTTGTAACCTTTCCGTCGTCAAAGGTTTATTTCGAGCTTCTACCAAAGTAATTCCAGATTCAACCTGCACCACATGACCTAGTTTATCGTTGGCGATCGCTACTAAATTTTGTCCTAATTCCCCATGTATTTCAACATCAATCGGACGCTGAAATGAAGGTTTATCTCCTGCAAAACTTTGTCGTAGCTGCTTATCAAGCTCTGGATCTGAAGTTTTCCATAACTTATCACCAACGTGAACCCTTCGCCAATTTAAATTACCTTTCCCGAAAGTTAATACAACATCTTGACCTTGATATTCCACCCCATAAATTCGACCACCTTCCTCCTTCGTTTCCGGATGTCCGCAATCAAAAACCACACCATCACCGGGTTTAATTGGTGCTTTTGATGTAATAACTACCTTTTCTTTACTAATACTTTTAACATTTCCTAAATACACTCCACGCTTCTTACCAAACCGAGCGTGAACCAATTTTTGATTGTTAATTCCCTCAAACCAACCCGTATAAATTCCCCGAGAAAAAGCCATCTCAAGATTGTATTTATCTACATCCCCCCAACCCCCCTTAAGAAGGGGGGCTTTATGTTTCCCCCCTTGATAAGGGGGGCTGGGGGGGATCTTAACCTTTAACCTATCAAGCGCATCTCGATAAACCTTAGTCACATTCGCCACATACTCCGGCGACTTTAACCGTCCTTCAATCTTCAAACAGCTAACACCAGACTTGACTAAATCCGGTAGAACATCAAGCCCAGCGAGGTCTTGGGGACTGAGAAGATATCGGCGATCGCCTAAATCAACAGCTTCTCCATCCGCGATTAACTCGTAGGTCATCCGGCAAGCTTGGGCACATTCACCACGGTTAGCGGAACGACCTCCCAAAGCTTCCGAGGTTAAACATTGTCCGGAATAAGCAACACACAAAGCACCATGAACAAAAACTTCCAAAGGTAAGGAACTTTCTTGTGTCTGCTGCTGTATCTTATTAATTTCCTTAATCGAACATTCCCGCGCCAACACCACTAAATTACAACCCAATTCCTTCGCAAACTCCACCCCAACAGCACTAGTCACCGTCATCTGCGTAGAAGTATGAATGGGAAAATCCGGTGAAATGTGGCGAATCAAACGACAAATTCCGACATCTTGAACGATAACCGCATCAACCCCAGCAGCTATAATTGATTTAATGTAGCGCTGTGCTTGTTTAAGCTCCTGGGGGAAAACCAAAGTATTTAAGGTGACGTACCCTTTGACTCCCCGGAGGTGAAGAAATTGCATTAACTCCGGTAAATCAGCTTCCGTAAAATTCTCCGCACGCATTCTAGCGTTAAACTTATCCAAACCAAAATAAATGGCATCAGCACCGTTTTCCACAGCAGCTTTAGCGCATTCCCAATTACCAGCAGGAGCGAGAAGTGAGGGGAGTTTATTTGTATGGTTGGTTGTCATAGCGGATTGGAAGCAGTTTGATTACACCATTGTGATTGTAGCGTTCGTGGTGGATAAAGAAGCTTGGATTAAGTATTAATTAATTTCAAATAATGCTTAAAACGATAGCTAATGCTTGTGAAACCAATTCCATTTGCGTATCCGATAGTTTTCCTAGCTGTCTTATTAATCTTGTTTCTGAAACAGAACGAATTTGAAATGCATCGACAGCAGATACTTTAACCAAACTATTTTCAGTTGTAGGTTCAACTTTAACCATCCAAGGACGGATTGCAAATCTTTCTTTCCAGTCAGTGATTGGTACAATCACTTTCAAAGGTAGAATACCGATGGCATCATCATTGACTATGACGCAAGGACGAGTTTTGTTAATTTCTTTGCCAATTGTTGGATCTAAATTAACTAACCAGATTTCACCTCTATTCATGAGTATGCTTGTAAGTTAATTCATCATCTGAATATTCATAAAATTCTTCACCATCAATTGTATTAAAAATATCTAATTCTCCTCCAGGAGTATAATCAGCAATTGCTGTCATTGCAGCTAAAGCTAACTGCTGTTTTTGTTCTTCCTTTGTGAGTGAATCTTGTTCTTTACGAATTAATAGCAAAGCAGCTTCAGCTATTTGTAAGCGTTCGCTGGTACTAAGGTTTGGCAGTACTTGGATGATTTGACTAGTTTCCATAGGTACTTGAAGAAGGTTTATTTTAATTATGAGTCAGGAAGGTAAAAGAAAAGAGGCTATGATTTAAGAAAATTTACGAAAAAACTCTAAATATCCTGCTGGTTCAACTTCTTCTACGTTTGCACCAATTCGCTGATAATACCTATTGTCATACATTACAGGAGCTTGACCACCTTTGATAGAAAAGACGACAACATCTTTGCTGTAATAATTAATAATCTTAATATTAGTGCCAATATTATCTTTTACTGCTTGCTCAATAGGTTGAGATTTAACTTTTTGTATCAACCATTTGAAAAAATTATCAAGATTACCTTTAAGTCTGGTAGCTTCATTACCTATACCTGTAATTTTAAATTTATTGTATTCAACATTTCTAATCGAATATAAATTCTCTATTCTTTTCGCATCAGCTTCGTTATCAGCTACCCCAACACATATATATCCAACTGCACCATAAGAATGATTAGCCATAGCAGTAAGAGTTTTGATTATCTTGCTAAAACTTGCTTCATCAAATTCTCCTTTTCCATTTAATCTTGTGAATCCCTGTTTGAAATCAAAAAGAGTTTGTTCTGTTTTAGATTTAGCTAAGTAAGTTAAATATTTTGAGTAAAATAGAAGACAATCAACAATTTAAAATCCAAAATCTCTCACTCCCATAACCTCCTCCCTTCTTTCCCCTTCAACCTCTCATGAGTATCTTTCAACAAAGCAGGAATATCCAACTTTTCGGGACACTTCGGTAAACATTCCCCGCATTCAGTACAGCGACTTCCCTTCATCCCCGGAAACCAATGTCCCGCATTTTCAAACATACCGTAGCGATACTTCCCGTAATCTTGCATCTCATAAGCAACCGCTAAATTTCGCAGTCGCAATACTTCGGGAATATTTATATTTTCAGGACAAGGTAAACATTCATAACACTGAGTGCATTTTTCAGCTTCTAAAACTGTATTTTGATGCTTTTCTAATTTTTCAAACACCGCAATTTCTTCTAAACTTAATTCTCCGTCGTTATCAGCAACTTTTAACGGTTCAATTAACTCTTCAGGACTTGCAGCACCAACACTCAACGTTGTTATACGAGAGTCACTGAGTAAAAAACGATAATTTAATGCTAAGGGAGAAAACGGATAAGTTAATTCTTCTAATTTTTCGGGTGGTGTATACAATCTTCCTCCTTTGTCGGCAGGAGAAATGATAAAAATACCCATATCTTTTTCTGCTGCTAATTCAATAGCTTTCTGATTGCGCTGAAAAAAATAGTAATAATGTAAATTAACAAATTCAAATAAATCGGTATTTATCGCTGCGGATATTATTTCTAACGGTGCGTGAGTAGAAAAACCTACGTGACCTATTCTACCGTACTCTACTGCTTCTCTTACCGCTTGCATACAGCCATTCTCAGCCTGTACCCACTCCAAATGCTGCCATGTATTTAATCCATGAATACCCAAGCAATCAAGGTAATCTAGCTGCAATCTTTCTAAAGATTCATCGATGCACCGACGCATGGTATCAGCATCAACTGTGGGTGGAATTTTACTGGTGATATGCAGTTTGCTACGGGATACAGACAATCGAGATTTTAACGCTTCACCCAAATACTCCTCACTTTTTCCGTAACCACTAGCAGTTTCTATATGATTAATTCCCTGTGCTATTGCTTCATCTATGGTTCTTCTTGCATTTACAGGTGAAGCCAAATAGCGCATGGTTCCCAAGGAAAACACTGATAAACGTAGATTTGTTTTCCCGAAGCGTCGGTATTGCATCTTTTATGAAGTAAAGAGTTAGGAGTTAGGAGTTAGGAGTTAGCTATACAAACAGGAGCATTCTACCGTCATATTACTCAAAATTCATCCACAGTATTTTCGAGTTAATAATTTAACTCTTAACTCATAACTTAAAACTCATAACTCTTTTAGCTATTACTTGTACTATCGCCAAAACGCTTGATTAAATCTTCTGGACGGAGATTAGAAACGAATTCCCGGAAGGCTTCTCTTTCGGCTTCATCTGCATCCCTATCCACCGGAATTGAAGCTTCTGCAACTACTTCTTCCATTACCCAAATTGGTGAATTTGTACGCAATGCAACGGCAATCGCATCACTAGGACGAGCATCAATTTCCTTGTGAGTCTCACCTTGCTTTAAAATTAAAGATGCATAAAAGGTGTCTTTTTGCAGGGAGTGGATAACCACTTTATCTAAAACCATATCCCACCCCTCTAAAACATTTACTATTAAATCGTGAGTTAAAGGTCTAGGAGCTTTTTGATTATCTTGTGCTGCCATAATTGCTTTTGCCTGCTCTTGACCAATATAAATTGGCAAAGCACGGCGGTCTGTTGCATCTTTTAAAAGTACTATCGGACTGCGAGTAATTGCATCCAACGCTATACCAGCAACTTTCATTTCTATCATCGGCTATGCCTCTACATTCCTTTGAGCGCTTCGATAAATTTGGTAACAAATAATACTATTGCCTGAGCAAGTTAGAAAAACCTTAAACATAAGTCAATATGTTTCTATAATTGCTTATATTGAACTCCTAAAAGGTTACGAACACCGCTCGGCTATTCTAACCTTATTGGTTCTACAATAGTCTACTTACCCCCCTTTTGCCCTGTCTTCGCTATAAATACGTTTATGGCTTTATCCAGTCAATAGTGACTATTTATACTTATCAAGAATAAATTATGGCAGAATTACTAATTAATTTAAGTTGAAAATAAGCAATATATAGAGTTAGTCGCACAAAAAAGCCGTGTTTACAGGAATAATTCAAGCATTAGGAACGATGAGACCCCTAGGGGGGGATTCTTGGCAAATTACTAGCCAGGACTCCTCATGGTCAGCAATCATGCAAGACTTAGCTTATGGTGATAGCGTAGCAGTAGATGGCGTTTGCTTGACCGTAGAAGATATAACTAAAGACGGTTTTGTTGCCACTGCTTCTCCAGAAACTTTGCGCCGCACAATTTTGGGAGAAGCGATAAACCAAGGGCGTTACGTTAATTTAGAAACTTCTTTGAGAGTCGGCTCTAAAGTTGGCGGTCATTTTGTAATGGGACACGTTGACGGTATTGGTAAATTAATTTATGCCGAACAAACAGCGACTTCTTGGGAAATGACATTCACCGCATCTCATAGGATTGACCGCTATATAGTACCTAAAGGTAGTATTGCTATCAACGGTATTAGCCTTACTGTGGCTGAATATGAGCCAGAAATCTCTCAGTTTAAAGTAGCGGTAATTCCGGTAACTTATGCCGAAACAAATTTACGCGATTTGATTCCTGGTAATTCGGTAAACTTGGAAGGTGATATTCTCGGTAAATACGTAGAAAAATTTATTTATTTTGGTAAGGAAAATAATTCCGTTGCATCAGAATCCCCCCAAAATGAAATTACACCCACATTTTTAGCGCAGCATGGGTATTTGTAAGAAATAGGGAGTAGGGAGTTAGGAGAAATTAAGCTTAAAGCTTAAAGCTTGAAGGTCAAAGGTCAAAGGTCGAAGGTTAAAATTGTCCTTGTTCCTTTGTACCTTTGTCCTTTAATATTCTTTCTTAACTGCCGGAGTCTTCGACGACTTGCGCTGTCTGTAAAGACTGTAGGAACTGATTGAGCGCGTATTGTAGTTGCGCTCCTGGATTTGTTGCTACCCAACCGTTAGGAGTTAGCTGGCGTGTTTCAAAGTGTAGGTGAGGGCCGGTTGAATTACCTGTACTGCCTACGCGGCCGATAATTGCTCCTTTTTCTACCCACTGACCGGGGCGAACAAATAGCTCGGACATATGTCCGTATAATGTTTGTTGGGCGCTGTTGTGATTTAATACAACGGTTAAGCCGTAACCGCTTACCCAATCAGAAATTTCTACTTGTCCCGAATAAGCAGCAAGAACTGGAGTTCCACTCGCTGCTGCTATATCTATACCCGAATGAAAACGGCGATCGCCTGTTATTGGGTGTTGCCTCCAGCCAAATACGGAACTGATTGCAGAAGGTACGGAAAGAGGAAATACTAATCCGCTAGGATTGTAAGCAGTGCGCTGGTAAGAAACTTTCGGTAGTGCAGATGCTAAAGGAATATCGTAAGCTACAGCACTTGGACGAGGTGCGGCGTTGTTAGCCATGATTGGCGCTGGTAGCAATCCACCACTAGGTGCAATAGCTGCTTTGCTGACTGTAGTCTGGGGTGTAAAGCTACTTGGCTGAGGAATAAACCGATTTGAATTGTATGCCTGTTTGGGGATGTTGCTAGAAGCGACTCTATTAGCTGTACTGCGACGAATTGATGGAGTGACTGATTTAACGGCTTTTTTGACTACATTCGGAGTCGCAGAAGCAACCCGCTTAATAGTTTTAGTTGCGCGATAAGTATTCGCTGCTGGTTTCGCAGGCAATACAGTTTTCTTTACTTTCGCCGAACTTACTGTTTTAGGAGATTGTGTCGCTTTCTTAGTTGTTGCGGCAGAACTTTTTGAAGAAGTAACCTTGGCAATAGAAGCGTTTTGACTCGCTTTTAACCAGCTAGGTGTTGTTTTCTTCGCAGGATTTGTTTTCTTGGAACTAACCCGAGTTCGACTTCTGGATGCACCGCAGCTTCCAGAAATTTTTTGTCCGCTTGCAACCGAGCTACAGCCGTTATTACGTCCTGTAATTACTACAGAGTTGGGCGCTTGATACTTTTTACCGTAATTTGTCGGATCAATTAAAGCGTTATTGTAATCTTTCTTAGGTTTTCTTACGGTAGTAGTTCTAGGAAGAATAGTCCGAAGCTTTTGAGGTGAAGCAATACGAGTTTTGGGCGCGCTAGGCTTCAATCTCGTGGGATTTTTCTTTTTGATAACTACTCTTTGACGGGTAGTTGGCGCTTTCTTTTTGAGCTTGACAACTACAGAATTAGTACGAGAACGCTTTAATCTAGTTCTTAAACTATTCTTCTTTTTGTTATTAGTTGTAACCTTAACTCTTGGTGCGGGCTTTTTAGCAGCCGAAGAAGCAGTTGATTTTTTAACCGATAACCTTTGTCTAAGTCTGGTTCGACGTTGAGAAAATTCAACTTTAGGTCTTGCAGGCTCGGGTGTCGGAGCGCCACTGATAATAACAGCTTTTCCTTTTGCTGCTTTTTTTATACTGCTTGCCTGTGAAGATTTCACAGGAACAATATTGTCTATTCCCGAAGTTGTTTGAGCAACTACAAAGCCGCTGCTTAGTAAGCTAAAACTACCAAGCCAACAAAGGCTTTGGGCTGGTAGCGACCGTTGCCACGCCGATTGCGAATTGTTATGGGCAGAGTTCTTGCGCTGCGTCATTGTGTTTAAATAATCTTCTTAGTGTAACTATGACAAACCAGATAATCTCAGTAAAATCCTTGTCCAAGTTTAAAATTTTGGATAAGAAGTGGCAATTCAATCCTTATATTTACGGTACCCTAAACTGATTGTACCGGGCTGGAGGTAAATAGATGCAGGTGTTCCAGATAAAGTATCTGCTGACGAACGATGAAGATGAAGATTCCCTGTCGTAGTAACGCCGACTACGGTTCCAGAAAAATCATCATTCACGTATACTTTATCGCCCATATTAGAAAGTAATTTGATATAGCGAGACAATAATATATTGACTCCTTCTCTCTCCAAACACTGTATACCGGAATGTATTCCCAGCAAAACTAAAGCAGCTAATTTTTCTAAACAAGAAATTTGAATTGGATTTCCTCGATTTTGCCAGGAGTGTAAATTAATCCCAGTAGCAGGAACCGGATTTTTCCAGTTAATCCCAACTCCAATAACTGCTTGAGTAATTTTCCCCGCATTAACTTTGGTTTCAGTGAGAATTCCGCCCAACTTACGATTATCTAAGACTAGATCGTTAGGCCACTTAATTTCAACATCAACCCCGTACTTTCTAAATTGTTCGGCTATCCCCCATGCTGTTGCTAAAGTTAACTGATAGCCTAAATTTATATCTAATTTAGGAGCAAAACCCAAAGAAAGATACAATCCATCTTTTTGCGATACCCACTGACGACCCCATTGTCCTCTTCCGGCAGTTTGTTCGGCTGCAATTACTACACATTCCGAACCGGGTTTTTGACTAAGCAATTTCCAGACAGTTTTATTGGTTGAAGCGACAGTCTCAAAAATATGTAAGCGAAAAGGTAAGTCAGTATTTTTACCTTCTATCAAAAGTTCTGCTTCTAACCTTTGCTTATTTAATACCACAGTTACTAACCGAAACGAGCTTATTCAAGCTAGCATGAATTGACTAAATTGATTTCTATTAATACAAAAACTAAAAAGGTAAACTAGTATGCATACTTGGCACTGGCACAGTTGGCAGGAATTGCCTTATTTAAGTTGTAGTCTGCTCGAACAATTTCCTCATGGCTTCTTTACCCAACAGTTCTGGTCTCACAATCTGGAAAATATGACCAATATACTTCATCCAGAGGCTTCATATTACCGTCTTAAACAAGTACACGGCAACAAGGTTCTCACCCCACAAGAAATTCAACACCTGTTAAGCATAGGTGGGGATGAAGTAGAGCAGGTTGGCGAAAAAACCTTTGCCAAAGCAGACGCTTTAATCAGCGAACAACCTTTACAAGCTTTATGGACTGCAAGTGCCGACTGCACCCCTGTACTAATCGGGGATATTCAAACAGGACAAGTTGCAGCAATTCATGCAGGATGGAGAGGTACGGCGAAAAAAATTGTTCCTCAAGCCATTTGTCGGATGCAGTCTCAAGGAAGCAAGCTTCAAGACTTGAGAATTGCAATGGGGCCATCTATTGAGGGAAAAGTTTATCAAGTATCCGAAGATGTTGCAGCGCAATTAGGAGCAACTCTCTTACCAGAAGAAGACGAACAAGCCATAATCAAAGAGCTACAGGAAATAGATAATTCCCCCCTACTTCCCGATTCAGAACCCGGAAAAGTCCGTGTAGATGTGCGTCAAGTAAGCGCTATACAACTCGAACAATTAGGAATCAGCCCCGAACAAATTTCCCTAGCACCATATTGTACCTACCAAAACCCAGAAAACTTTTTCTCCCACCGTCGCGCTAAAGAAGGAAAAGTTCAGTGGTCTGGAATTGTCAGTATGTAAATGGGTAATGGGTAATTATAAAAAGTCAGGAGTTAAGAGTTATGAGTTAAGAGTTATGAGTTATGAGTTATGAGTTAGGAGTTAAGAGTTATTAGTTATTAATTCATTCTTTGTGCATTTATTTTTACTTCATTAGCGGGCATCCTGCCCGCACTACAATATTTTAATAAAATTGGAATTCACAAATAAAAAAACATCTGAAAAATTATAATTTAAAAATTGAATTAATCTTATTAACTGGTTAGTGTTCACTGTTATGAGTAAATTACCTGAATTAAGTGCTGAAACCATCGATCGCGTAATTGAAATGGCTTGGGAAGATAGAACTCCGTTTGAAGCAATTGAAACTCAATTTGGTTTAAGCGAAAAAGAAGTTATTGCTATCATGCGTCGCTATATGAAAGAATCGAGCTTTAAAATGTGGCGTAAAAGGGTTAGCGGACGCAATACCAAACATTTGCAAAAGCGCGATTTTGTCGAAGGAAGATTTAAGTCGGATAATCAAAAAACTTGAGAGGTTAAAGGTTAAAGGTTAAAGGTAAATTTATGAGTAGGAATTATGAATTACTAGTTAATCATAATCAAACTCTTATAACAATCCTACATGAGTTGTCAGAAAGATAGATGTTTCTATTCCTGGTTGTTCGGAAAAACTCAGTCTCTAAAATCTCACAAATGATTTAAAGGATGTCTGAAAAATCATAAATAAAACTCGTAAGCTTCTAGATTCTCTATCAGTGAACAGTAAACAGTGAACAGTGAACAGCGAATAATTATCAGTTAGCAGTTAATAGTTAATAGTGAACAGTTAGGAGTTATGAATTTTGAATGTAGTGGGAGCATCTTGCTCCCTACTTAAAAATCTATCTCCCCTCTAACACTTCTCCCCTTCTTTCCCTCCCTCCTAACCCATCTTTAAAAAATATTTCTTTAATCGTAGTCATATCCACTTCGTTTAAGCTATAATCAAATTCATAACGACTACGCATTACGAAAGATTTCAGCAGTAATCTTGTCTGCGTGCTATTAAAGAGAGGTTGCACAGTATGGATTTATCGAATTCCAACACCGCTAAAAACTTGGAAGCAGCTTTTGGTGGGGAATCGATGGCGAATCGGAAGTATTTGTTTTTCGCTGAAGTTACTAAGAAGTTAGGAATGAAAGAACTTTCCAAGCTTTTTAAGGATACAGCGAATCAAGAAACAGAACATGCTTTTGCTCACTTTCGGTTAATGCATCCGGAGTTAGTAGTGGATGATGTTGATTCCTTAACCGAAGAACAAAAGAAAGCGATCGCATCTCGCTGTTTGGAATTAGCAGTAGAAGGCGAAACCTACGAATACGAAACTATGTATCCGGGATTTACCGAGCAAGCCCGTGCCGATAGAGATGGGAAAGCAGAAGAAGAGTTTAAAACTCAGGAAGAAGAATCCCGCGAACACGCCGACATGTTCCGTAAAGCTACGCATAATTTTGGTCTCTTAACTAGTGTAGAACACCATCATGCTCGTCAATATACGATTGCACTAGAAGCTTTAGACGGTAAAAAAGCCCCGGAAAAGCAAGCTAGTAACGACCCCGCGACGCAGAAATGGATTTGTCGTCAATGTTCGATGATATACGACCCTGTACTTGGCGATCCAGATTCAGGAATAGCACCGGGAACAGCTTTCGAGGACATCCCCGAAGATTGGCATTGTCCCATCTGTAACGCCACCAAGAAAACCTTTATGCCCTACGAAGAAGAAGCTGCTGTTGCTGCATAATTTGTAGCTTAATTGTAAGGTGTGTGACGGCTATAAACATTGCAATTGTCGTCACGCACCAATTGATTAAAAAACAACTTGTAGGGTGCTGTGACGGCTAAAATCAATTACCAAAATTAACTAAAAAATGTGAAAATGCCGTCACGCACCAATTTATTGTTTTACAAACAATAGCTAATATGAATTACAAAATAATGGTGCGTTACGGCATTCTTTAAATAGTAGTTTATTATCAAATTAATTCGAGCCGTAACACACCCTACAATCAATTACCAAAATTAACTAAAAAATGTGAAAATGCCGTCACGCACCAATTTA
>JAHCMI010000076.1 GCA_019192545.1 Rivularia sp. MS3
CTTTAGTCTGAAATGTATGCTGCATCACATTTTCGTATTTATTCAGCAAACCCTACTTAGTCGTTTGTCCCGTTAGTTCTGATGGGTGTATCGTGAAAACAAAAAGTTCTTTGTCCCCCTGCTCCGCTGCTTCCCCTGCTCCCCCTGCCTGCCCCACCCGTCAATTTTAATGGGACAGACCAGTAGGTTGGGTTAGGCATAAAATCAACATCAGGCACAAATGCAGAAATTTTGATTATGCCGTAACCCAACATTATGAATGGTTGATTATGGAAGATTATTGAATTGATCGTAAAATATTTCTCATCTTCCTAAAAATCCGATGTTGGGTTACGACAGGATGAATTTAAATTATCCAGAACTTACGCAATTGTCACAACACTCAGGTGGTGCGTGACACTAAAAACATTATTACTACGTTGAAAATTAGTTAAAGTGTCACAGCACCCTACAACAAGATATGTCGTTTGCGTAAGTCCTATTATCGTTATAAACTCATTTATTTTCCTGTCTAACCCAACCTACAAACTAACGAAAAGAAAATCAATTAGGATTGCTATATTAATTACCTAACAGCAGCAACTTCCCTACCTAAATCCTGAAACATCGGCGTACTCAAATATCTTTCCCCAAACGAAGGCTGAATCATTACAATCAAACGTCCCTTATTTTCCGGGCGCTTGCCGATTTCAATCGCCGCACATAAAGCCGCACCGGAAGATATTCCAGATAATATTCCTTCTTCTTTTGCTAAACGTCTCCCCATCGCCATCGCCTCTTCGTCAGTGACGGTAACTATTTCATCAATCAAATCTTTACGTAGAACATCTGGGATAAATCCGGCACCTATACCTTGAATTTTATGTGGTCCAGCTTGTCCACCGCCCAACACGGGGCTATTTTTAGGTTCTACTGCAACAACTTTAAAACTCGGTTTGCGCTCTTTGATAACTTCGGCTATTCCGGTAATTGTTCCACCAGTACCAACACCGGCAATCAAAAAATCAACTTCCCCGTCGGTATCCTCCCAAATCTCTTGTGCGGTAGTTTCGCGATGAATTTGGGGATTTGCTGGATTTTGGAATTGCTGCAACATAAAAGCATTTTCTGTATTAGCCACAATCTCTTCAGCTTTGGAAATTGCTCCTTTCATTCCTCCCTGGGCTGGGGTTAATTCCAAACTTGCACCATAAGCTTTCAGCATGGCTCTTCTTTCTAAACTCATGCTTTCTGGCATTGTCAAAATTAACTTATAGCCTAGGGCGGCAGCTACCATTGCCAATCCAATTCCCGTATTGCCAGATGTTGGTTCTACTAAAATACTTTTGCCTGGTTCAATTAATCCTTCTTCTTGGGCAGTTTTAACCATATTCGCAGCAATTCTATCTTTTACGGAAGCTGCGGGGTTCATACCTTCTAATTTAACCACTATTCTGGCAACGCATCCTGCTTCTTGAGGAATTTTATTTAGCTCTACTAACGGTGTTCTACCGATGAGTTGTGTAACGTCATTAGCTATTCGCATCTTAATTATCCTTTTTCAACTGATGAGTTGTTTTTTATTCTCTATAAAGAAAACTGTTTATTTTATACTTTTTCTACAAGCATGGCATTAAGAATTTTGAAGTAAAATTTCAATACCCTTATGATTTTATATCATCCCATCACAACTATTTTAAAAAGCTTCTATAGCAATCGTACACGAGTTATAAGTATTTGAAACAATATAAACATAGTTCGCGTATGTTGAATCTTGAATTCTAAATATGCGTCTTTAATTCAAAATTATTTTAAATTCAGTTAAAACTAATACATGTTTGTGCTTGCAGCCACAACTTAATTGCAAATATGCTTAATTACCAAAGGTTTGCAGTTTTTTTATATGCACTAATTTTGTTAAAAGTGAGTACAAAAATAGTAGAACCCTACATCATGAGTACTCACACCCCTACCCGAAAATACTCGAACCCATACCCCTAAAAAATCTTAAAATCCTCTCAATTACAGATTATAGGTATTTGAGTACAACCTTAATTAATTTAATTATTCTAAGAGTAACAGCTTTGAGTCCTCAATTATCTGCTGACTGATATAACAGCTATAGGATTTACGCAGAGATTCCCCTCTACCCCCCCGTCTTTTCGGGGGGGCTTCTTAAAACTCTCTATATTTTTAACTCTGAGTAAATATTCTTTTCAAATAATCGCAAAATTGCGAATTGATTTACAAAACGATACAAAAACTATAGCTATATGCCATCTTTTCACTGGCTTCAGGTGACGTAAAAATAAAAGCCATGATGAATATAAAGCTTGTTAATTTATTTACTGTTTGCTTAATTACTTTAGCAGTCATTTTTCCCAGTCTAACGGTATTTGGTTTGGTATGGGAGAAGCATTTAGAATTTGTCAAAATGCAGCAGAATATTTCTACCTACAGTCAAATTATCGATAATGATTGTTCTGCATCTTTAATAACCACTAGCTCGTTTACAGATAATAATTTTACTAATTTGTATTCAAATTCTGATGAAAAAAAATTAAATTTATCAAATAAATATCAAAGTTCTAATTTATGGAGATGGTTTTGTTTATTTATACCATTCTGTATTGGAACTGCAATTTATTTTTACGATAGATATTTAGTTTATCGCGCTCATGTTTTTCAACAACAAGTGGAAATGTTGGAAAAATTATGGCAACAAAGTCTCTAAAAGTAACAAACCCAAAAAAACACTATGCCTTCAGAAAAACGTGAGAATCAGTATTATAGTTTGATTGAGCAGTTACTAAAATGTCCCAATGGAAAAGAACCAGAACTAATAGAAGCCAATTCTGAATTAGTAGATGCGGATTTGATTAAATCTATGATGCAAGTTGCAACATCATTTGCTCATAACGGAAACGAAGATGGTGCAAAGTTTTTAATACACGTTGCCAAAGAATTATCCAAACAATTAGGATTTTACCCTGAAGTTACAAATAAGGAGTAATAATGCTATTGACGACGAATGAGGCACAGCAAATTGCTTTAGAATTTATTCTTAACGAGTGGAATATTGCTTCTGAATATAAAGACTGGTTTACAGTAATTGATTGCCGCCTCGTTGGTCAAAGTTGGTATATTGTTGAATTAGCCGTATCGGGTTTTCCTGATAGATGGTATCTTCAAGTGTACGATACCGCAGAATGCGACCCAAACTATACATTTATCTCTCCCATTCGCGGTTGTGAAGGATATACTGACCTTACTAATTTACCTGAATTAGTAGCAGAAGTTTTAGTTTGCGAACGCAACACTCGATGAATATAGCGTTTCCCAGTCTCCATTCGGTATAACTCAAAACCTATCTCCCTTCTCATTAATAAGGAGAGGCGGGGGATGAGGTAAAGCTATACTTCAGTTGCTGTAGGAACGCTACATTAGAGTTGCTGAGCTAAGTAATTGTTTAGGATTTATACTTTAAGCAAATAATTCTAATTTTTTGTTCTGTTTCAAATTTACACGTTTCAAAAGGTTTTCTTGTTATAAGGAAGCCTTTTTTATATCACTCTTCCAAATAAAACGATTTTACTTGAGTATAAAAGGAACCTCACCCCTTCCCCTCTCCTTAACAAGGAGAAGGGTGTGATTTAGCGCGGTATATTAGGAAGACATAGAAAGAAGTGATTTCGTCTGTAGTAGATACAATATAAAACTTCTATATTATCTTATTATTTAATATAAAATAGCCGAATAATAATTAATTTACTAACTACCTACAAAGACTTTTATAATCATAAAATTCAATCTAAGAAATCAAAAGCTAAAAAAAGAGAATTATGAACATATTTATTAAATGAATAAATCAATCAATAGTAGCATTTTAAATTAATAGTTATTATGCTATATTAATAATGCCTAATATCTTAGCTAAATATATTGAAAAATGATTAGTGAAGACACTCTTGCTAAGGAATTTATTCGAGTCATCAACGAGTATTATCCCAAAGTAGGAGAGGTGCTTGATGGCTGTTACGTAAAAGTTGTCACCAATTATTGGGGAAGACCTCCTAAAAGCTTACGGCATGTTGTGATTTATTGCTCCGAGGAAACCATTTCTTATGTACAAAACCATAAGCAAAAGCTTACTGATATTGCAGAAAACATGGGGTTAGTGCAAGTTGTATTTCGTAATGCTTCGCGTTTGTTACGCGACCCAATGTCGAAAATAAAGCAATCTGACCCGCGTATGTGGTTGGATTTGCAATGGGTTTCAAGATAGAAATACCACCTAAATTGGAATCAGAAACAAACTAATTTTTTGGCGAATAACTAAACTAGAAATTATATTTTTGAGCGAAGGAATCTCAAACAAGGTTGTACTTATCTAACGCTGAAAGTTTCAGGTATTAAATTGAAGCTAAACTGCCCGAAATAGAATTTGTTGAAGGTGTCATGGTCATCAAATATTATTCCTTGAAGGTTAATTATAGTAAATTATCACTTCTGGATAGGGAATAATTATCTCTCTACTCAAAACTTTTTTGTTTTTAGTAGTATCTACCACCGTGGAAAATAGAAACACAAAAATTGCGATCGCCCAATAAACCTAACTTAGATTAGACACAGAGGGCTTATATTATGATGAATAAATCTTTCATTCATGCAGATGATTTGCCACCGAAAGAAGTAACGAAACGCGACAAAATGTTGCTTCTAGAGCTAGAAAGAACTACCGGTAAGTGTTTTTACGAAGCTTGCGACGGTATCACGCAAGCATTATTATCAAGTTGTTTTTGGTATTTAACTATTGACGCTGAATATTTGACGTTAGTAATTCACACTCCGGAGATTGTGACTTACTGGCATATAGTCAGCAATATTGTACAGTTGGGGATTAAACTTGAACCTCTTGCTTCAAGTGCTAGAATCCGCGTTAATCCTCCTCCGGGTAAAGCAACACCCTTTGAAATTGGTGTCGATGAAGTATCAGCTTTCCGTGATTGGCTGTAAACGAAAGCTTTGAACTTTATAGCGAGCAACTATTAAATTCTCCTGCGGAAGTTTTATTGACTAATTCATTTAAGCGAGATTGTCCGAAACGTGCAATCGCTAGCAAATTTTCTGATTCTCCGGCAAATATTTCATTGTTATCATCCATAGCTAAAGCAGCTACATATCCAGATTCCTGCACTAGTTTTCTGATTCGAGCATCATTTTTACCAGTTGGATAAGTAAAGTAACGAATTGATTCACCCAACTCTTTCTCTAGTATTTGTTTGGATTCTATTATTTCTGGGATTAATTCTTCGTCAGATAGTTTAGTTAAATCAGGTGGATGAGTTTTACTGTGAGCCGCTATAGTCACTAAAGAATCGGCAGCCATAGTTTTAAGTTGCTCCCATGTAATGTGGGAGCGACCTGTATTAATACCCATATTCTTAGTGTAAACTGAGAAAACCGCCGGATATTTATACTTTTTCAATAGCGGAAACACATATTCATAATGCCCGGCGTAGCCATCATCAAAACTAAGTAAAATTGGTTTTTTCGGTAATGGGCTGCCGGTACGTAAATGAATAACTAATTGGTCTAAACTAATAGGAGTTAAGCCCTGAGATTTTATTAATTGAAATTGGGATTCCAATTCTTCGGGTGTAACATCAAAAAAGACTTCCTTTTTGGGTAGAATATCGTGATACATAGCTATAGGTACTTTTGCTGTTTTAGCTTTTTGGCTAATTTGGGGAAAGGTTACAGCTTCAAGAGAAAAAGGAAGATTGGGGTAAGTTTGGGTTTTAACTAAAATCTTATTTTGAGATAAAGTTTCCTGGTTCCAAACCTGTAAATTCTTACCTATAGTCTGATATTCTTGACAAAATTTTTCTAAACTCAACGGGAGAGGGTTGTTTTTGATGACAGCAGAAGAACTATTTATATTATTCTCGTTTTTAGAATAAAAGTTTAAAGCGAATAAACTACTACCAATTACTATAATACCGCCTATTAATGGAATAAATTTAAGTAAGCTGTTTGGTTTGGGCTGCATAATATTTAATCTAAAAAATATTGTTTATCTGACAATTGGTATGCACGCACCCCACACAAACAAAACCCGCAGACTCTACGGGTTTAAAATGCTTTTTTTCATAACTAGATATCAAAACATTAAATATAAGGCTCGTTAAATGCAAGCCTAGAAAATACAAATATTAAGGTTAAAGGTTAAAGGTCAAAGGTCAAAGGTCAAAGGTGATAAGTTAGGAGTTGAATAATTTTCTTTGCTTTTCTTACTTATGCCCGGTGCCCGATGCCCATTGCCCACTTACGGATACAATTTATTCCCACTGACTGAATCAAATAAAAACAATTTTTGCAAATCTAATTGCAAATTTAATTTATCGCCGGGATGAAAACGTAAATTTCCACCTATCTGCACGTTTAATATTGTTCCAGAACCTTTTAGGGCGACGCGAATTAAGGTTTCTCTTCCCAAAGGTTCAACTAATTTCACTACTACTTGCAAAGCATCTACTTGAGACTCTTGACTAATTTGTATATCTTCGGGGCGGATGCCTAAATCAATATTTTGTCCTTGAGATAAACTCAATTGATTTTTGACGTTTTCAGGAATATTTAATAATTGTCCTTCTATATTAAACCCATTAGCGGTATACTTCGCCGGTATAATATTCATCGGCGGATTGCCTAAAAAAGTTGCCACCATGCGGTTAGCTGGATGAGCATAAATACTCTGCGGTTCGCCAATTTGCTGAATACGTCCGCCACTGAGAACCACAATCTTATCTGCTAACGTCATAGCTTCTACTTGATCGTGAGTTACGTAGACAGTGGTAATACTGATATTTTGATGTAGCTGCTTTAACTCAGCCCGCGTATCGTCTCGTAGCTGTGCATCTAAATTAGACAAAGGTTCATCCAGTAAAAACACCTGCGGTTGACGAGCGATCGCCCTTCCCAAAGCTACCCGTTGCTGCTGCCCTCCGGAAAGCTGTTTGGGTTTGCGCTCTAGTAAATGTTCCAAAGAAAGGGAATGCGCTACAGTTTCAACTCTTTCCCGAATCACTTTTGAGTCAACCTTCCGCATTTTCAACCCAAAAGCAATATTTTCTGCCACGCTCATATGAGGATACAGTGCATAATTTTGGAACACCATAGCCACATCTCGCTGTCTGGCGGGAACGTTATTCATTAACTTGTCCCCAATGAAAAGTTTGCCAGAAGTAGCAGATTCCAAACCCGCAATAGTCCTTAAAATAGTAGACTTACCACATCCCGAAGGTCCCACCAACACCCAAAACTCACCATCAGGAATAGTAAAAGTAATGTCATCTATGGCGATGACGTTGTTGTATTTACGCTTGATGCTTTCTAAAGTAACGTTAGCCATTGCAATTTTGGTAATGGGTAATTGGGCATTGGGTATTGGGCATTGGGCATAGGAAAAGCTTTTATAGTAATTCTATAAACTCATCTCTTGAAATTTCAGCATCCCTTAATATTTTACTTAATAGACCTTTTCCAATAGTTTTAACAGCATGAATTGGAACTGTGACTACTCATCCGTCAATATGTTGCATACGCACGTGACTACCTTTTTGTCGTACCACTTCAAATCCAATTTTCTCTAAGTTTTTAATAACAGCATCTCCTGTTAAAGCTGGTAGTTTTGACATTAAATTACTACCTTTTAAATACCTACGAATTCTGATAGTGTTTTATCATTTTTGTCTTCTAAACACATTTCTATAACTTCTTTTATGTTTTCTATTAACTCATCAATTGTTTCTCCTTGAGAATAACAAGCTTTGAGTTGTGGAACTTCTCCAACATAGAATCCATCTTCATCGCGCTCAATAATTACATAGAATTCTTGTTTACTTGTATTTATCATCTTATTTTTCTCTAAATAACAGGAATGGTCGCAATTGTCACAAGATTCGGATGGTGCGTAACACCACAAGTCTCATTACTACGTTGAAAATTGATCTAAGTGTCACAGCACCCTACAACTTTTAACTCCTAACTCCTAACTCCTAACTCCTAACTTTATTTTTCCCAAACCGGATGAGATAGCAAAGAAGAAATAGTCCTAACTCCACGCAACTGATTTGATAAAGGTAAATGACCTCTGGGTGCATCTAAACTCCAGGTAAATTCATTGGGATATCGAGTCCAATTGTTACCATTTTTCCAACCAATCTTTACCCAAAGATTTTCCCAATTTTTTCTTAAACCTATCCACATTTCTCGCTGTACGGAAAAGCCAAACTTTCCTTCGGAATGAATTAACCAAAGTTTATTGATAGTTTGTAAATCGGTAGAAGGGAAATTTTCTACTTCGGAAAAATACAGCCACTTTCTTTTAACTGCTTCCTCCCCTGCAAGTTCGCACATTTTTTGTAGCGTTAAACGGTCGGCTGCTTCAAATTCTCGGTTTGCCAGTAGCTTTTGCAATTGGGAGTAATCAATATTGGATTCAGATTTAAGCGGTACAATTCCTTGAGGAAAATTAGCCTGTAAAAATTCTTTTGCTTCGGGAAAATCCGATTGATAAAGAACTTGATAAACTTTACCATCAACTATATTTACAGGAATTTCCCGACGCTTTAATAAAAACTCCATTAACACCTTTAATCCTTCGTTACCGAAAGTAGCCAATTTATCTACTAGCTGCTTTTGGTTTTTTTCAGACCCTTCGGTTAACTGGAGACTAAGGGATTCAATATCGCTGTTACTACCGTAGGAAATTGTGGGGTCTGTCATAATGAAGGTTCGTGAAACGCAATTAATTAACAACGATTCGAGAGCTATTTGTTATCAAGCAAAGACGATTTTTGAATATGCAGCCAATCAATAGAGTCCAAATAGCCCCTTTTACAAATACTTTGCTGCTATCGCGGAGGCGCGTCTCGCTCGTCAGTACGGAATATTTTCTCATGAACTGCCTCCTAATTGCTCATTAGTTTTTACCTAACTAACTTTTTGTGAAGATTTTTTCCAATTTTCCATCTCCCTACTGCTTTTTTTGCTGTATATTCAAGGGTAAAGCGCTTTTCCACATCTCAAAGCGTGCTATTTGGGGAATTTAAAACCTGCAACTCCTTGTTTAATAAATGCAAGGCATGACAAAATTCTGAAAGTCTTGCTGCTTAGCCCCGACGGAGTGTGTAATGTACGAAAAACTTAAAGCCCCTACAAGCGGACAAAAGATTACTTTTAAAAACGGTGAGCCACAGGTTCCCGATAATCCTATTATTCCTTTCATTCGCGGTGACGGTACGGGTATTGATATTTGGCCTGCTACGCAAAAAGTTTTAGATGCTGCGGTAGAAAAGGCTTATAACGGTAAAAAGTGGATAAGCTGGTTTAAGGTTTACGCTGGTGATGAAGCTTGCGATTTATACGGAACCTATCAGTACTTACCTCAAGACACTTTGATGGCAATCAAAGAGTATGGTGTTGCTATCAAAGGACCTTTAACAACTCCTGTTGGTGGCGGAATCCGTTCTTTGAATGTAGCATTAAGACAAATTTTTCAACTTTATGCTTGCGTGCGTCCCTGCCGCTACTATCCCGGTACTCCTTCACCCCATAAAAGCCCCGAAAAACTCAACGTAATAGTCTATCGGGAAAATACAGAAGATATTTACTTGGGTATTGAATGGAAGCAGGGAGATGAAACCGGCAATAAACTTATAAAATTGCTCAACGAAGAACTTATCCCTGGTACTCCCGAACATGGTAAAAAGCAAATTCCTACAGATGCTGGAATTGGCATTAAGCCCATCAGTAAAACTGGTTCCCAGCGGTTGGTACGTCGCGCTATTAAACATGCTTTAGGGTTGCCCAAAGATAAGCAGCAGGTAACTTTGGTGCATAAAGGCAACATTATGAAGTACACCGAAGGAGCCTTTCGCGATTGGGGTTACGAACTGGCAACTTCCGAATTTCGCGACGAATGCGTTACCGAAAGAGAATCTTGGATTTTGAGCAACAAGGAAAATAAACCTGATATTTCCAACGAAGACAACGCTCGCATGGTAGATCCAGGTTACGATTCCCTGACACCAGAAAAGAAAAAAGAAATTGTCCAAGAAGTCGAAACAGTTTTAAATTCCATTTGGGAAACTCACGGTAACGGCAAATGGAAAGAGAAAATCATGGTAAATGACAGAATTGCCGATAGTATTTTCCAACAAATCCAAACCCGTCCCGATGAATATTCTATTTTGGCAACAATGAACCTTAATGGTGACTACTTGTCAGATGCAGCAGCGGCAATTGTTGGTGGCTTGGGAATGGGACCAGGTGCCAATATAGGCGATAATGCCGCGATATTTGAAGCAACTCACGGTACGGCACCAAAACACGCCGGTTTAGACAGAATTAACCCCGGTTCCGTCATCTTATCCGGCGTAATGATGCTCGAATACATGGGTTGGCAAGAAGCAGCAGACTTAATTAAGAAAGGTTTGGGAGAAGCGATCGCTAATAGTGAAGTTACCTACGACTTAGCCAGATTAATGGAACCCAAAGTAGAACCCTTGAAATGTTCCGAATTTGCCGAAGCGATAATTAAAAGGTTTTAGAAGTTAGGAGTTAGGAGTTAGGAGTTAGGAGTTAATAATTAAATATTTCGTAGGGTGTGTTATCGCGGAGCGTAACGCACCTTTTTTCATGAAACTTCGTATTTTATGAATTTTATATCATGTTCGGTTAATCACTTCTAAAATCTTAAACGTCATTGCGAGCGAAGCGAAGCAATCCCAACAACTGCGGTTGCTTCGCTCCGCTCGCAATGACAACTATTATTATCCAAACTGGATTTTATCGGATAATAAACAGTTTAGTGGCTAAATTTTTCGGGTGTATTTACCATGAATATAATAGGGCTACCAACAGCAGAGCAACTAAAAACTGGTTTTGTCCTTAGTGCTTCTTTAACTAGTATGTATCAAACAATTAGTCTTATTCGGATAGATGAAAAGGTTGACTCACCTGTTCGCTATAGTGCAGTAGTAGCTTTAGGGAATTTAGGAGATGCAGCCAAACCCTACATTGAAGATGAAGATATTGCTGCTATCCTCAAAGATTAAAAGGTTGATTCAATTGTTCGTTACAGTGCAGCATCGGCTTTAGGGAATTTGGGGGATACAGCTAAACCCTACGTTGAAGATATTCTCGCTATCCTCAAAGATGAAAAGGTTGACTCATCTATTCGCTCTAGTGCAGCATCCGCTTTAGGGAAAATTGAAAAGTTAAGTTTAAATCAAATTCCGATAATTTTAAATTTTTTCTACTACCCAGAAGAAGGATATGTAGACAAATGGCGCTTCCAAACCGATTTCCTCGCTGGTGGCACTGAGGAAGTCAAAACCTTACTAAGGGGACATTCATTTCCGTTGAAAAAGTTCTCAGCATCGGTATATGAAATGCGATTGAATGACGGTACAACTTTGGATGCAGAAGAATATCATCAAGAATTACTCAGTTTGGAAGACCAAAAATATAAGATGGTTATCAGCCGTCAGTGGCAAAGTAAAACCGGCGAAGCGATGCAAGAATGGTACTTCCGCCACGATAAAATCATGGATTTCTTCTTGGTACAAAACTTTCTTGGTGACAGCGACGAAATCCAAATCAGGTTAAACCAACATATAGGAGATCCACGTTTTCGCGGAGTTTACTTTTTGCTAGCAAACTTATTAAAACCAGATGCAGCATTACAGCTACGAGAAACTTTAATTTTATATGCTGCCAATACCAATGACCACACAGTCAGCGATACTTTTGTAAAATTGTTGCATTCTAGAGTTGCGTCTTTGAAAAACACATCAAAGGTAACTAATTAATTTTTTCGCTGCCGATTTAAAGTATGAATTGCCCCCCTACCCCCAATTCTGGGGGAGAAAAAAGGTTTAAATTCCCCTATTATTGGGGGATTTAGGGTAGGCTGTGTACTCTGTAACTTTTGTAGGGGTAAAAGTTCATGCAAAAAACGTGTTTGTTTAAAACGGAGTGCCCTCTCCCCCAACCCCTCTCCCAAGCTTGGGAGAGGGGAGCCGGAGGCGGGGTGAGGGATTAACGTTGCGATTATTACCGACATGAAAGTTGTATGAACTTTAAGCGCAGAAATTCTAACAAAGTCAACAGCCTAGATTTAGGGGGCTTCGTTTAGATTAAGAAAACAAATTCATATATCAATTCAGCAACGCCAATTAATTTTTCCCCAATCATAACTACCCTAAAATAAACAACATATTACAATCTCCCTTATTCATGATTCCATCCCGTGGTTTACCCAACCATCAAGCACTAACACAATTAGCAAAACAATTTCCTGAATTAGATGTTCCTTCTATAGAAGCTTGCCTTACTTTCCTAGATACAACTGCTGAAGTTTACCAAGCTTTCGATGCTCACTTTGCCCGTTACAATCTCTCGATGGGTAAATTTACGTTGCTAATTCAGTTGTTTACTGCTTCCGATAAGGGATTAACACCATCAGAGTTTGCCGAACGTTCCGGTGTCACTCGCGCTACTATTACCGGTTTGCTCGATGGATTGGAAAAAGAAGATTTAGTTAAACGTCAGCCCTATCCCGAAGATAGACGCAGGCTAACTATTGTTTTAACTGATAAGGGACGCGAGCTAATCTCGAAAATGCTTCCCGACCATTTTTGCCGCACTACTAATATGATGTCCAATCTCACCGCTACTGAGAAAAAGACGTTTATTAAATTACTTGCCAAGTTAAGCGCTGGAACTTCTGCGATGCGCGATATCTAATAATCTTCAAACTTGTATTTTCACCAATATCATTTTAAAATTTAATTAGGTACCTAACTATTAAGTAGCTAACTATTTATTCTTGCTTTTCTCGAAATAACAGTTGCGGTTTGAATTCAATACGCTCTAAAGCTGACTCTAACCTACGGACACCCCTCTCCTTAATAAGGATACTGCTGGTTATTCAGGGGTGACACCCCTGAATAACCAAAAAAATGAGGGTTTGAGGAGTGCGATCGCACTCCTGCTGATAACTTAAAATCCCTATTAATTCGTTGGGATGAGGGGTCTGACCTACTATTCGCCAACAGTATCCTTAATAAGGAGAGGGGAAGGGGGTGAGGTTCAATTTGTATTAATTAAACAAACAAGTGCAATAGTTAGGATTTCACCTACTCCCTACTCCTAATAAAAATATGAAAAATCTAAACGCGAAACAAAAACAGTGGTTAATTAGCCTGCATGTAGTATTTTCAGCAATGTGGTTTGGTACGGCTTTGTGCATGATTGCGATCGCGCTGATGAACCGTAATACTCCTAACGGTGATGAACTTTACGCGATTAACTCGGTAATGAAGCTGTTGGATGATGTTGTAATTATTCCGAGTGCATTCTTCTCTTTACTAACCGGTGCATTTCTTTGCTGGTTAACAGTTTGGGGATTTTTCAAACATTACTGGGTAATCGCTAAATGGATTGGTACCGTAACATTGATTGTAACCGGTAGCATATGGCTAGGGCCTTGGACAAATGCCATGACCGCAATTTCCGCAGAGGAAAGGTTGCAAGCGCTGCAAAATCCTTTATACGTATTTGACCAAAAAGCTGTTTTAATTGGTGCTATTATTCAAACTTCTTCTCTTTTGTTTATTATTGCAATTTCCTTTGTCAAGCCTTGGGGTAAAAGAGATAAAAAAATACAAAGACAATCTTCAGCAGTCTAGTGGTTTGCCCCATTAAAATTGACGGGTTTGTAGTTGCGCTTTAGCGCCAAATATTTGGAGATGAAGCGCAACTACGAACAATAATTTATCTATCAAAACTAATGCAAAGGAGTACTAGTACTTCACCACATTAGTTATTAGTTTACTTAATTTAAGAATGCGATAAAAATATTATTCTGTAGAAAATTTAATATAGTGTTTGTGTGTCGAAATTATTTAAACTTTATCTTCTTTCTCAATGTTCTTTGCGGTTTTTTACTCTTCCGATGTAACCAGATTTCATATCCCTAGTCAAAACACATCTTCTATTTTTAAAATTATTGCTATCTATTTAGATTAATTAAACTTCTATTGATTTATTTCAAATTTTATTAAAAATAGTAAAACTCAAAAAAAGCCCAACTAGGCGATAAACAAAAAATAAAGGATGAAGAAAAACTTTAAACTTCATCCTTTACAATTAATCTTTAAAATTTATAACTTAACGGAACATACTACTGACAGAATTATCTTCGTGAATCCGCCAAATAGTTTCTCCTAAAAGGTTAGCAACTGAAAGTTTAACTAACTGAGGGAAGCTTTGATTGTCAGGAAAAGGAATTGTATTAGTAACAATTACTTCTTCAAACAAACCACTAGACAATCTTTCTACAGCAGGGGGAGAGAAGACAGCATGAGTCGCACAGGCATATACCTGACGTGCGCCTTCTTGACGTAATAAACGCGCTCCCTCAGAAATAGTTCCAGCAGTATCAATCATATCGTCTACCATAATGGCTGTTTTGCCCTCAACGTCACCAACAACGTTTAAGACTTCAGCTACATTATGTGCTTGACGGCGTTTATCGATAATCGCTAAAGGTGCATCATTAAGTTTTTTCGCAAACGATCTAGCCCTTGCTACACCACCTACATCTGGGGAAACAACCACAATATCTGACAAGTTTTTACTAGCCAAATATTCCAGAATGACTGGAGTGCTGTAAACATGATCTAAGGGAATATCAAAATAACCCTGTATTTGTGCCGAATGTAAATCCATTGCCAAAATTCTGTTTGCACCTGCCTGAGTAATCAGGTTTGCAACTAATTTGGCTGTAATTGACTCTCTCCCTGCCGTTTTTCTGTCGGCACGGGCATAGCCATAATAAGGAATTACTGCTGTTATTTGCCGCGCAGATGCTCTACGACAAGCATCAATCATAATTAGCAATTCCATCAAGTTATCGTTTACAGGATTGCAAGATGGCTGGATTAAATAAACATCACAACCCCGAATTGATTCCTGTATTTGAACGTAAAGTTCTCCATCTGCAAATCTCTTACGAATCATCGGACCCAAATCCATGCCCAAATAACGGGCTACTTCTTGGGATAATTCTAAATTGGCAGAGCCGGAGAACAGTCGTAGACGATGATTTTCTGTCAGCCCTGTAATAGCTGGTTTCACTTTTAAAGTGGCAGTACTCAGCACAGCAGACCCTCGTTGTGCATTCATTGCAATATTATCACGCTGATATTTGACTTATTGAACTTATATAGTGGCGCATATTCAAATGTTAGGAGTTCCGAAGCATTTATTTAGATGCTGAAACATTCCTCCATAAAACTATGCAATACCAAAAAATTTTCTAATCCCCAAAAACAGACAAACCACTGTCAGCTTAACTGATATTAACTTAGCTTACCAGACCTTTTTTTCGTTTTTTCATTCTAGAGAGAAAATTAGCATATGAATAATAATTAAGCTTTAACCTCCTATTTTCGTAGGTTTTACACTAATCTAAAAACCGCCTTATTACTTAATTCAAGCAAACCAATATTTTTCTATAGGGTATAATTTTTTTTAATTTGCAAATCTTCATAGCTGAAAATCTTACAAAATTATTAATTATTGCGGAAATAATCATTTATTAATAACCACTGTATTAATATTTTAATATGGTTAAGTATAAGTACTCATAATACAAAAAATTGTCGTTAATTAAATATTTTATAGCATTAATGTTCTTATTAAGAACAAATTATGGTTTGTTTAACTTGATTTATTTGCGATGAGTTTGTATTTTGCTTGCTTACAGAACAATATTTGTATTGCGATCGCGAACTGTGTATAACTTTTTCAGATAATTCTAATACCAAACTTTTAAAGCAGCGAATACTTATGTACTATAAAAATAAAAGTTAAAATGAAGTAGCTTTACTATTCCCGGATGTACGCAATTGTTGCAAAATTTGTTAATACTTGAGAGTAAAGTCACATGCCCCTACGAGAAAAATATGCCAGTTGTGGCGATTCCTATATTGTTTGAATTTAAAAGTATCATTCTCACTATTAGCAACCACAAAGTTTTTCTCTGTTGTTTTTCTATCTTTCCCTGACTCAGAATTTTTAATGCAGTTAAATGTAGTGGTATCCCGTATCTTTGAAGTTAATTTTTTTAAACATTAGCTGCAATAATAATATTTTTTCGGGAAAGGTAACTTGTCTACCTTTTGACACATCCATAAATCAAACAAAATGTAAAAATAAATAAAGCCTACGGTCTTAATGTTTACAATATACTGCTATTTAAATCAGTAATTTTCATCACATTAAGGAATAAATTCTAAGTAAAATCTCTATTAAATTTGTTAAACAATATCAATTAATTATGCAACCAGCCATCACTACTGATACTGTATTACAAAACCGTTACAAAGTAATCAAAATTCTGGGTCAAGGAGGATTCGGTAGAACCTATTTAGCAGAAGACCAAAGACGTTTCAACGAACTTTGCGCGATTAAAGAATTGATCCCAAATACAACAGAAACTTCTGCTTTGGAGAAAGCACGGGAACTGTTTGGACGAGAAGCAGCTATTTTGTATAAAATCAAGCATCCTCAAGTTCCGCAGTTTAGGGAAAGATTTGAGCAAGAGCAGCGGTTATTTTTAGTACAAGATTACGTAGAAGGAAAAACTTATTACGACATACTTCAAGAGCGTATTGCTGTTGGTGGAGCTTTCACGGAAGCAGAAGTGTTGCGATTGATGCGTTCTTTGCTGCCGGTTTTAGAGTATATTCACGCTCAAGGAATAATTCACCGGGATATTTCGCCAGACAATATAATTATGCGTGAAAGCGATAAGTTGCCGGTATTGATTGATTTTGGCGTAGTGAAGGAGTTAGCTACTAGACTGCAATCAAGAAGTGGAACGACTCCAACTTATGTCGGAAAACCGGGGTATTCCCCTAACGAACAAATTCAAACTGGTCAAGCTTATCCTAGTAGTGACTTGTATGCTTTAGCTGTAAGCGTAATTATTTTGCTTACCGGTAAGGAAACAGCAGAATTATTTGATGACAATCTATTAGCTTGGAATTGGGAGCGCTGGGTAACAGTTAAACCGCGATTTGCCCAAATATTGAATCGAATGTTAAGTCACAAACCGGGGGCTCGCTATCAACGTGCTGCTGAAGTTGTGGAAGCATTAGATACTTTAAACCAATCGCCAAACCAAGCTACGGCAGCGAAGCCAGATGTATCAAGAATGCAGACAGTGGCTGTAGGGCGCAAACCAGAACCGGTACAGCCACCTCCCCGCAGGCAGCCCAGCCCAGTCATTCCACCACCACAGCAAAACGATCCTGTGGTAGATAATCCGTTGGCGGTATTAGTAATCGGTGCGGGTGTAGTAGCATTAGCAGGTTTGGGTTCTTGGGCTTTAGTTACAAGTATTCGCAATGCATCGGAATCACAGTCGGAATCGACTCCCCGACAAACCTTTGCAACACCATTTGTCGAATCAACACCAACACCAACACCAGATGAACCAGATGTTTTTAGCAAGCGGTTGAATTTTGGATTTTCTGATACGGCTAATATCAAAGGAACTTTAAAAGAGAATCAAACCGTCCAGTATACTTTTAGGGGAGAAGAAGAACAAATACTTACAGCGGTTTTAGTTGAAGAAAACGGTGTTTCCCTGACAGTATTAGGTCCTAACAAGGAATTAATTGACAATGCAGCGAGGCGAGTAAGTTCTTATCAAGGAAATTTACCTTTTACGGGTAGATATACTATTGAATTAAATAATCTTCCAGGAATTAAGCAAGCCGAATACACTTTAAGAGTTACGTTAAAAGAGCCAGTCACTACACCAACAATCGAACCCACATCCGCACCGGATATTGAACCTAAAGAACCAGCAGCAGAAGAAACACCAACACCAGAAGCTACGAAAAAACCGAGACGGCCAAGAATTAATATACCTACTTCGATTCCTACTAGCCTTCCTACTAGTATTCCGACTCCTAAAATACCCAATATCAAGATACCGCCAGTAAAGCTTCCTTCACTAAAACGACCAAATCCTTCTCAGGAGAAGAAAAATCCGGAAGCACAACCAGCACCGGAAGCTGAACCGAATTCTAGCGGTAACTAATAATCTAATAGAAATGGCCGCAAAGTCTGACTTTTTAAGGAGGTTTGTGAATCTAAACGGCTGAAATACTTGATTTATCCTCACAAAACCGGTTTTTCCGACCGAAAAACCGGGTTTCTCAAATCTCACGTAGCTTGCGTGGCGCGAATGCGCCATATTACGAATTACGAATTATGCTCACGGGCAGGGATGCCCCGTTAACCGCACCTGAGAGTGAACGCCCAGAGCCTGCGGCTTACTTCGATCGGAAGTTCATCTCCTCCTCAAGTTTTCTCCCTACCACAAGAAGGTAGGATAGTTGAATATCTAATATCTAAAATCTATCTCAAATATTAAATTGCTAAAGACATTATTTATAGGTGGAACCGATACCGACGCGGGTAAAACTGTTTTGACTACAGCCTTGGCTGCTTATTTCCAAAAATATCGTCCCCAGCAGAGCTTGGGGATTATGAAACCAATTCAGTCGGGAGTGGGCGATCGCCAACTTTACCAAAGGTTATTTTCGCTGTCGCAATCGGAAGCCCAAATCACACCGTTATATTTTCAGGCACCTTTGGCACCTCCTCTAGCGGCAGCCAAGGAAAATCGACAAATAGATTTAGGTGTTGTGTGGCAAACTTTTACTCAGCTACAGCAAAGCCGTGATTTTCTGTTAGTAGAAGCTTTGGGTGGTATGGGTTCGCCGGTTACGGATGAATTTACGGTAGCAGATTTAGCTGGTGAATGGCGTTTACCTACAGTCTTAGTTGTACCGGTAAGATTGGGAGCAATTTCTCAAGCTGTTGCCAATGTAGCTTTAGCAAAACAGTCTAAAGTGCAGCTTTTGGGAATAATTTTAAATTGCTGCTCGCAGATGACACCCGAAGAAATAGCCGATTGGGCACCAGTAGATACGATTGAATCTTTTACCAACATTCCCGTTTTAGGCTGCCTACCTTATCTAGAAAACCCTGAAGATTTAGATAAGCTCGCACAAATGGCATCCGATTTAGAATTAGAAAAATTGTTTAATTAATGGTAATGGGTAATTGGGCATTGGGCATGGCAGGATAGAAAGAGTAAGCAAAAAATATAACCTTTAACCTATAACCTTTAACCTTTAACCTTTAACCTTTGAAATCATGGTTTCTACATTTCCCAACGTATCTGCTGATTTATCTCGGGTTAGGCTTGATATTCGTTCGCTACATCCGCAAATCATAGAATGGCGAAGAATCATTCATCAAAAACCCGAATTAGCTTTTAAAGAAGAACTTACTAGTAAATTTGTTTCTCAAAAGTTGCAAGAATGGGGAATTGAACATCAAACGGGGATTGCCAAAACTGGTATTGTCGCTATTATCAAAGGTAATAAAAAAGGCGAATCTAATCACCGCGTATTAGCAATTCGTGCGGATATGGATGCTTTACCAGTCCAAGAACTTAATCAAGTATCTTATAAATCGCAACATGACGGCATAATGCACGCTTGCGGACATGACGGACATACTGCGATCGCGCTTGGTACTGCTTACTATTTACAGCAACATAGAGATATTTTTGCCGGTACTGTAAAAATTATCTTTCAACCTGCCGAAGAAGGGCCGGGGGGTGCTAAACCAATGATAGAAGCTGGGGTATTAAAAAATCCCGATGTCGATGCAATTGTTGGTTTACATTTGTGGAACAATTTACCTTTAGGAACAATAGGGGTTCGCAGTGGAGCCTTGATGGCGGCAGTAGAATCGTTTCGCTGTACAATTTTAGGCAAAGGCGGACATGGTGCAATGCCCGATCAAACAGTGGATTCGGTGGTGGTTGCGGCTCAGGTTGTTAATGCATTACAAACAATTGTTTCCCGCAACGTTAGTCCAATTGAATCTGCCGTGGTGACGGTAGGAGAACTTCATGCCGGTACGAAGGGCAATATAATCGCCGACACTGCCAGGATGAGCGGTACCGTCAGGTATTTTAATCCAGATTTTGCAGGGTTTATTCAAGAGCGAGTAAAACAAATAATTGCCGGAATTTGTCAGATAAATAATGCTAGCTATGACTTAGAGTACTGGGGACTTTACCCACCAACAATTAATAATGAAGAAATGGCGGCATTAGTGCGGAGTATAGCCGCAGAAGTTGTGGAAACACCTTTGGGTATAGTACCCGAATGTCAAACAATGGGTGGGGAAGATATGTCATATTTTCTTCAAGAAGTTCCCGGTTGCTACTTCTTCCTAGGTTCGGCAAATCCTCAAAAAGATTTAGCATATCCCCACCATCATCCCCGCTTTAACTTCGACGAAACTGCATTAGCTATGGGAGTGGAAATGTTTGTCCGTTGCGTCGAAAAGTATTTTAGTTAGGGAATAGGGCATTGGGCATTGGGCATTGGCACTAGCAAGTAAACTATTTTCTTCCTGCATCAACGTCATAAAACTGTTAAACCGCTACTCGTTACTCGCTACTTGCTACTCGCTTCTTTCCCATGCCCCATCCTCCATACCCAATGCCCTAATTACGGAACCTTCATTCCCCGTTGCACTGCTGGGCGATTTGACACGGTGTCGTGCCATCTTTTTAAGTTGGGATGGTTATCGAGTGTCATGTCTTGGATTTCGTAGATTGTCACCCAGGGAAAGGTGGCTACGTCGGCTATGGAGTAATCGCCACAAAGAAATTCGTTGTCGGCTAGTTGTTTATCTAATACTCCGTAAAGTCGCAGTGTTTCTTTTCGGTAACGTTCGATAGCGTAGGGAATCTTCTCGGGAGCGTGCATATTAAAGTGGTTGAATTGTCCAAACATTGGTCCCACGCCACCCATTTGCAACATTAGCCATTCTATTACTTGATAGCGGGCTTTCTGCTCTTTGGGTAGTAGTTTACCTGTTTTTTCGGCTAAGTACATTAATATTGCACCCGATTCAAATAAAGTTAAATCGGTATCTTTATCTATAATTGCCGGTATTTTACTGTTGGGATTAATTGCGACATACTCAGGAGTAAATTGGTCATTTTTACTGATATCAATTATATGGACGTTATAGGGAAGTTCAACTTCTTCCAACATTATGGAAGCTTTGCGCCCGTTGGGTGTAGTAAATGTATAAAGCTCAATCATGCAGAGATGTCCTGACATAGATTATTTCTAAGAAAGCAGTTTAACTCATACGGCATTACGTTACTAGTAGGTGAAGGTAAAACACACAAACCAATTTCAGGGTTACAGGTATCTGATAATTTTTAACCAATAATTACTAGAGATTAACTGCAAATAAAACAGTATTTGCGCGGCTGTAGATATAAAGAATTTCTTGTATAACATATTCATACTGTAAGTGTGGAGAGTTCTATATTTAATCTTTAAAAAAAGAATAATAAGTGTTTTTGTTTAGTAAAAACTACGGAAAAGACCTTTTGATTATAGAAAAAGTTATGCCATGATTGACAAACAATGAACAAAACCGTTTAAACACTGCATTTACAATCGTTGTGTTCAGAATTTGTTAGTAAGTCACAAAATATGGTGGCGCAAAGACAATTCCCTTTCAGGGAGTTTCTACCAAAAAATACAATATTTTTATCAAAAATTGAAATACTCATATTAGGAATGACTATGCGCTCTAGACTCCAACCTCCCGGAACTAAACTTCTTTTTTGGACTCCTAGTAAAATTATTTTTAGTTCTGCAATTTTGACTTTGTTAATAGTATGTGGTTCCTGCACCATATACTCTGTAGTCTCTTTCTTTTTACAACCAGTCTCAATATTCCCTACATCAATACCTTGGATTCACAACGAATCGGAATGCAAGCATACTAATAGAACCTGGAAAGATGATGCTTGCTGGGATTACGAACACGGTATTACTTTCTAGAATTTATAAGTTAGTAATGAATAATTAAAAGTTAATTATTTTCATCATCTTAAGTTTGGCTAATTAGTTAGCAATTACCAATTTCTTCATACCTGATAAAATGAAGAGAAAATTAAAATATTAATAGATTTGAAGTGTTGATTAAATAATCAAATGGTAAGCACAAATGGTGGCAAGCACCCTGGTAGTTGAAAAGATTTAAACTAAGTTAAATAATTTTGAGCGTGGTAGATGGATGCTTCGGATAAAGCTGATATTCAGTATTCACCCATAGCCATTTTTTGCAGCTTCGGCTGCATGTTTTTGGCTCCTTTAAGGATTGTTCCTTCAAGATTTACGTCGTAGCAGTCGGTTAAAGAAAGATTTGCAGCTGTTAAATTAGCCCCACTCAGATTTGTTTCATAGAAAACCGCTTTTTGAAAATCAGTTCCCATTAAATTTGCTCCTGACAAATCAGCTTCTCTCAAGGAAGCTTCGGCAAAGTTGGCAAAAAAGATTTCTGCATGTTGCAGTCTAGCTGCATTTAGGTTAGCTTGTCGCAAATTAGCTCCATTTAAGTTAGCTTGCTGCAAATTAGCCCCAATTAAACCCGTCTCGTGCATTCTGGCTTTGTCAAGCTTTGCTGACTGTAAGTTAGCAAGAAATAGTTTTGCTCCCCCTAAATTAGCTGCTTTGAGGTTAGCCCCCATCAAATTAGCTTTGTAAAGGTTAGCCCCCATTAAATTCGCTCCCCGTAAAGAAGCTCCTACCAAATTAGCATCTCGGAGATTCGCTCCGTAGAATAAACCTTTATTTGCAATCGCTCCTGCTAAATTAGCACCCCGGAGGCTCGCTTCTTGCAGGTTGACTTGATAAAGATTGCATTGCGCGAGTATGGCTCCGTCAAGGTTGGCTTTATAAAAATCGCTACCTTGCAAGCAAGCTCCACATAAGTCAGAATTTCGCAAATCAGCCCGTTGTAGGTTAGCATTACTTAAATCTACTCCCCTCAGTTGAGCGTTGCTCAAGTCAAGTTTTTTATCATGTGGATCTTGAGAGGCATTTCTTCTACCTATAACGGTAAGTGCTGCCTGAATATCTGTAGGAACTTTTATTTCTTGCTGGATGCTTGAGTGAAGTTTACTAAATTTTGGAGCAGTGCCATTTTCTCTAACAAAAGCTGTAAGAATTTCCATAATTGTCCAATACTCCGCAGGAGAGTCTTGAGCAACTCTTTCTAGTGCATAAATCGCTCCGGTGCGAGTAGCAACGCTATCGTGCCCGAGTTGAGTTATTGCACTCATAAATCTTTCAGCTAGCAGCTTTTGCTCGTTGATTTCTATATTTTTTTGATTTAATCGGTTATCTTTTTGAGCTGCTAACAAGCTTTTTTCTAATAAATCAGCACGCTTGGCTCCATAATAAGCATTGATAATTATTGCCAATCCAAGAAACAATCCGGCAGAAGTCATTAAGCCTTGACTTTTGTATTCGATTCTTTCTTCATTTGACAATCCTTCTATTTTTGAAATCGCTGTGAAAATTAGAATTGGTGAAACAGAAAAAAAGATTGTTATTCCTATTAACCAATTCGTTAATGCGTCTGTCTTTTTAGCAGACATAGAATCAGTATTCCTCACAACACAGAATTCTTACCGAAATGATTGGGATTAAAGAGTATACCATTTGTGTAAAAAATGCAATATCTGTCGAAAGTTGCAGTTGCAATCTGTAATGCCGGTAGACAGCTAGCAGATTGTCTCTAATATAATGCTCAAGTTATATTCTACGGCACGGTAAAATTACGTAGATAGTCTATTTGAGATAATGTAGAAACACCAGATTTTCTTAACAAAAATGAATCTTAAGATTCTAATTTTAAATCTAATAGTTTGCCTTTTTATCGCTAAAAAAGGCTTCTCTCAGATTCGCCCTACCAAAGTTAACACCCTTAAGATTTGCTCCCCGCAAATTAGCTAAAAATAAGTTAGCACCACGCAAATCAGCATTATAAAGATTTGCCCTATTAAGATTTGCTGCATTCAATATAGCACCACACAAGTTAACTGAGGTCAGATTTGCCCGAGTAAGATTTGCTGCACTTAGTACTACATTATTTAAATTAGCATTTTCTAGGTCTGCGTCAATTAAGTTTACTCGGTAAAGGATTGATTGTTCTAAATTCACTTTTTTTAGATTTGCATTACTAAGATTCGCACCCCGAATATCTATGCAACTTAAGTCAATCTTATCTCTACGCAAGTATTTATCTGCATCCGGATTAGTTATAATTTTTAAAGCAGTTTTGATATCGCTATTAATTTCACTTATAGGATTTGTAGGAGATTCCTTTAATATTTTTAAAGACCGATTCTGCTTTATATAACTCGTAATTATTTGTAAAATTTTATCATATTCTTCCGGATACTCTAAAGCGATTTTTTCTAAACTTTCGATGGCAATAATTCTTTGCTCTATGTGATTTTTAGTTAATTCTTCTACGGCCATTTTTAAACGTTTATTAATTTGATTTTTACTAAATAAATTCATTTTTAATGTTAAATGAGTATATAGTCATAAAGCTTGTACTACAGATATTGTTTTTTCTATTGTTTTATAAGGTACAGCATAAATAGATATTCCGTTTCATCTTAAATAAAATAAACTTTATGATTGCTGAATATATGTATTGCTTTATGCAAACGAACTATATTTCATCTAATAAACATAAAAATAAAAGATGATTAATTTAACAAGGTTTAGTCGCCCTTGATTGCATGAGGCGCATTTCGTTCGAGAAATACTTTGAATAACTTCTATACCCAATAGTGAATAATTAAATAATATGCAGCAAAATATACACCCTGTTTTCAAAGACTTAGTGTTAGTAGGCGGTGGGCATTCTCACGCGATCGCGCTCAAAATGCTCGGTATGCAGCCTTTACCGGGAGTGAGAATAACTTTAATTACGGAAAACGGCGATACTCCTTATTCTGGGATGTTGCCGGGGCACATTGCGGGATTTTATACCCGCGACGAATGCCATATTGATTTGCGGAAGTTAGCAAATTTTGCTCAAGCACAACTATACATAGATTATGTAAATGGCATTGATTTGAAAAACAATCGAGTTATTTGTGCAAATCGTCCTGATGTCGGTTTTGATTTATTATCGATTGATATAGGCTCTACCCCGTCAACAATTTCTGTACCTGGTGCTACAAAATATGCAATTCGGGCAAAACCTGTAAGAAATTTGCTGCAACATTGGTACAAGCTGGTAGAAAATATGAGTAAAAGTTCTCAACAAGTCAAAATTGCAATTGTTGGTGGTGGTGCTGGGGGTGTAGAGTTAGCGCTGTCGATGCAGGGAAATTTACGTCAATATCATGAAAATTTAGAAATTCATTTGTTTGGCAGAGATAATCAACTGATGCCAAATGCTAATGGTTTTTTAGGAAATTTGTTGCAGGGGATTTTAATAGAGCGCGGTATAATCTTGCATTTAGGTGAAACAGTATGCAAAGTCGCACCAGAAGAAGATATACAAACCTTTAAGGTAGTATGTGAATCGGGATTACAGCTTCGATGTAATTATATATTTTGGGTAACGCAGGCATCTGCGCCAAAATGGTTGGAATCAACCGGAATTGCTACGGATGAGCAAGGGTTTATTTTAGTAAACAATAATTTACAGTCATTATCGCATCCGCAGGTGTTTGCTGCTGGAGACATTGCGACGATGAAAAATCATCCTCGGGCTAAAGCAGGAGTATTTGCAGTACGTCAGGGAAAACCTTTATTTGACAATTTAAACAGAAGTTTATCAGGAAAAAGTTTGAAAAAGTATGTACCCCAGAAGGATTATTTAAGTTTAATCGGTACTGGTGATGCAAAGGCGATCGCTACTCGTGGATGGTTGACTTTACCACCGAGCAAACTATTGTGGCATTGGAAGGATTATATTGACAGAAAGTTTATGTCACAATTTAGTAATCTTCCCGATATGGGAATTGGGGATAGGGCATCGGGGATTGGGCATTGGGGATATGGAGAGAGGGGGAGATGGGGAGAAGAGGAGATGGGGAGAGAATTAAAATTCCTAACTCCTAACTCCTCACTCCTAACTCCTAACTCTTTCTGCGCTGGATGTGGTTCTAAGGTTGGTGGTAATGTTTTAGAAAGGGTTTTGAGTAGAGTTAAAAAATCGCAATCTATTACTGAAGGGGAAGATATTATTATCGGCTTGGATTCTCCGGATGATGCTGCTGTGGTGAAGGTACCCACGGGAAAGGTGATGGTACAAACGATTGACTATTTTACTAGTTTAATTAATGACCCTTATATTTTTGCACAAGTTGCTGTGAATCATTGTTTAAGCGATATTTTTGCAATGGGGGCAATTCCGACAAGCGTTTTGGCTTTGGCTAGCATTCCCTATGGAAAATCTTCCACAGTTGAGGAAACTTTATTTCAATTATTGTCTGGTGCTATCAAACAGTTAAATCAAGCACGAGTGTCTTTGATTGGCGGGCATACTATTCAAGGAGAAAAGTTAGCTTTCGGGTTGTCGTGTAATGGTTTGGGTGATGAAGATAAACTTTTACGTAAAAGTGGAATGCAGTATGATGAGGTTTTAATTTTAACTAAAGCGTTGGGTACGGGGGTTTTATTTGCTGGTGAAATGCGCCGTCAAGTTAAAGGAGTTTGGATTGATAGTGCGATAAAATCAATGTTGTTATCAAATCAAGCTGCTGCTGAATGTTTTTTAGAATTTAAAGCAAATGCTTGTACTGATATTACAGGTTTTGGTTTAATTGGGCATTTATTGGAAATGGTGAAAGCTTCAAAAATCGGCGTTGAGTTAGAGTTATCTAAAATTCCGATTTTGGATGGTGCAAGGGAAGTTTCAGCAAAGGGGATTTTTAGTTCGCTTTATCCAGATAATTTACAAGCTTCTAACTATATTACGAATAATCAAGATTTTAAATCTTCTAGTAATAACGGTAATTATCCTTTATTATTCGATCCACAAACTTCGGGTGGTTTATTAGCTTCGGTTTCTCGCGAAAAAGCTGATGGTTGTTTGAAGAAGTTAAAAGAGTTGGGTTATGAGGAAGCGAATATTATTGGTATTGTAGGAGGAGAGGGGATAAGTATAATTCGTAGTTCGTAATTCGTAATTCGTAATTCGTAATTCGTAATTCGTAATTCGTAAGGTTGGTTTAAAACGCAGAGCTTCGCTAAGTATTGTTTAAGAATCAATTCGACTCCATTCAAATTTGGTTAAATCTAAGATGTAATCTATGGAGTTTTCAGTATAATCTTTTTGAGTCCATAATTTACCACCACTAATGCAAATTTGGCATGGTTGTTGAAATTTAGCTTTGTGTTGACTTATCCAACCGGGTTTATCTCCAGTGGTTTCGACTTTTTCTATTTTGTATGAATTGCAGTTTAACCGATAAACTTGAGTCTCGTTAGATATTCTTTCGCTTTTATAACCCAAATTGCCGATGATGTAGATGTAATTGTCTACCAAAGTAGCTGAATGAAAGTCGGTGGGAGGAAAAACATCTTTGGGATAACCGTAAATTTGAAAATTTCCTTTACCATCGAATACAACTACATCGTTATATATACAAAAATCTGGATCGTAAAAATCCTCATGCTCTCCAGCGATTTCTATAATTTTGCCGTCGGGTAATATTGTAGTGCTTCTGCCAAATCTTCGATAACACCATATAGGAGAGCGATGAAAAATATTCTTCTTCTCTTCATCGCTTCTAGCAAAACAAGCATCAACACCGCTAAGTATCATTGCTTGCCAAAACTCGTTTTTGATAACCTCTGGATTGCTAACTCCAAATCGATGAAATTTTTGTGATTTATCTTTTATTTCCCTAAGCTGTAATTCTTCCTCACCAGCACCTAACAACGATACCCGTATCTCATCACTAATATCGCTAAAATCATCACTCCCATAAAGAAGCATTTTTACAATTTCTAAATTAGCGGCTTTTTTGATTGCATTTTCATCACAACTATCGACTTTACTTGTATCAGCACCAGCTGCAAGTAAAATTCTGACGCAATCGGTAGCACCATATTCAGCAGCTTCCATTAAAGGAGTATTCAAATATTCGTCAGTTTCTTCAATATCAAATCCTTCTGCAATTAACCATTTCAGGATTTCGGCATAATTATATTTGATTGAATAGAAGATAGGAGATTTCCACCAAAAACAAGAATCATCGCGACTTGGTGTAAAAGGTAGTATTAATTTAGCCTTTTCAATATCATCAATTTCTAAACTTAAAAAGAAAGCATTTCTACCAAAGCAATCTAAACGAGCAATATCAGCATCAGCTTCAAGTAATATCTGTACTTCTTCTAAACTACCAAAAACTACCGCTTCCATTAATTCCGACAAATTTAACTGCTCTTTATCAGCACCGGCATCCAATAATAATTTCACAAAATCAAATCTTCCATGACGATAAGCAATCCGTAGAGCAGATTCGCCATAACTATTTACACCATTTACTTCTACACCTTTTTTAATAAGTAAATTAAAAATGGGTAATAAATTTATATCTTGTTTAATATCTCTACCATACATAGCATTGATTAAAACATCATTACCATCGGATGTTCGATAATTAATATCAATACCAGCATCTAACAAAAATCGGATTTTATCTATATTTCCTGCTTGAATTGCTAAATCTAGTACCGTACTTTTATATTCACCTCCCACAGCATTGATATCGGCTTTATTATCAATCAAAAAACGCACCATTTCTATATCAACATCCGGATTAATTACCGCTATCATCAACGGTGTTTGATATGAATTCTTCTTGTCAACACAATCAATATAAACACCTTCTTGATTAATTAAACGAGAAACTGCTGTGATATTTCCTTGTCTTACATAGTCGTGAATTTTCATATTTTTTTAGATAAAGATAAACGAAGACGCGAAAACACTTACTTAGAAGGGATAGCCAACATAAGATAAAGTCTTAAAATTGCTTACCCTGGCGTAAAATACTTGATAATCAATGGCTGCTTCGGCTTTGTAGTCACTTAGCTGCTAAATAAGTGGGATTAATTTTATATGCCAGTCATAAAAGTGACATATAATCATCACAGCTAGAAATTACGATGCGATATATCTATATACATCAGGGATAAATCCCTAGACAACTTGCGTTAATCCGTTAAAAAGGCGGTCAAAAAAAGTGGATACTTAAGTGAGTAGGAAGAATGCCTACTGTTGAGTAAATAGTACGATACATTATCCGCAGTAAGTTTGGCGATAGCTTTAACCAAGATTTCCTTTGAGAAATCACTGGCTAAGAAATTTTAACCAAACCCATAGCAGAAGAAATGAAGTAAGTCTTGATTTGTGTTCCGAAAACAGCAGACAATCTTCAACAGATTAAGTTTTGATGTTGCTTGTAAGTAGGATATAAGTCAGCGATTTATTACCGATATTGCAATTGTCTGCAAATAATATTGCCAGACAAAGCAATTACAGTACAAAAATTCTTTTCCATTCTAAATAAAACCCTGTATGCAAATAAAAGTAATTGTTAATGATTGCTTTGTATGCATAGATAACTAACACGCAACGCCCAAAAACTATTTTCCCGAGGTAAATAATCATGAAATTCACAATTGCTTCCTTAATCTCCATCGGTTTTGCTTGCACAGTTGCAATCGCTGCACCCATGTCTGCTTTGGCTCAAGAAAAAAATTCTCAACCTCTCAACTACTTTGGTGTCGGTGCTTCTAATCGCGGTGCGGCAATTGAAAGCAAACTTTCGATTAACAACCGTTTTTCAGTACGCCCAACAGCTACAACCAAGCTTTTTGAAGAAGGCGATCGCCATGCGACAATATACGTACCAGTAACCTACGATTTTGGTCAAACATCAAGCGGATTGCGTCCCTTTGTTGGTGCAGGTGCCGGTATAACTACTGAAAATAGACAGTTTGGTGGAGTCTTAACAACCGGTGCTGACTATCGTATCAACAAACGCCTCACCGCAGTTGGTAGCGTCAACTTGGGTTTATTCGAGGATAACCGAGATTTTAATGCGGTATTAGGTATAGCAACTAACTTCAATCGTTAATGCCACAATCAAAGCGAAGTTAAGATTTATTAATTCTTAACTTTCGCAACCAATAATTAATAAATATGTAGAGATATTGCCATGCCATGTCTTTACATATTTATATTAAAAAATATTTGAAAACCATCGCGAGGTTGTGGGTAAAGAAATGAAAATGGATAATATTTCTTCTGGCAATTTTGGCGACAAATTAGCCAGCCAACTTACACCCGTTGATTCGGAGAAACAGTTAGTATCTGTGACAGATACTCGGGAGATACCCGATTATTACCAACAGCACATTGACTATTTAAACAAGACAATATCAGAATTAAAAACAGCTTCCGAAAAAGATAGTAAAAAGTCTGAAAGAATTATTCGTCGGCTGAGATTTCGTCTGAGTTTGTTTTCAATGTTTTGGTTTTTGACAGTTTTAGGACTCAGCGGCGTGTTTGCTTGGTTCGGTTTTAGATGGTATAACCAACTGCAATTACAAAAACAGTTAGCTACGTTTTCGCCAGAGAAAATCCAAGAGATAGAGCAAATTAGAACCGATGTTAATCAACTTAGTCAAACTGTGATTCCGCAATTACAAACCGCAGTAAAAACCAATCAAGAAGAAATTGTCAAAGCTAATAGCAAAATTGATAAAAGCCGAAAGTCGATGTCAGTTTTGGTTAAAGCTATGCAAGAACTAATTAATTCACCCGATACTGAAAATTCAGCCGCAAATCAAAAGCTAGAAATAAAGCCTAATCCTTTACAACAATCTCCGAAACCGGAATCATCTGGCATTACGCCAAATTCTTAAAGAAATAATTAGTTGAGACAAAGAGACATAATTGCTAAAAATTATAAATTTGTAGCCAAATCCTCGCGAATTCACAATTATTACCATATATTATTGATTTTTTAGTTCTATCATCCCCAATGAAAAGTTATCGGCGAAAAACATCAAGAAAGTTTTTTACCTTCTTGAAAAGTTTTTTTTATTTTGTAGCATCTATTACTCTGTGCTTTTTAATTACTATTGTTCCCTTTTCACTTAGTTATGCTCAAATTCCAACTCCAACTCCAACTCCAACTACTACTTCCATAAATAAAGGAGCAGTTGTAGAACTTGCTGGAGAAGAAATTTTCAATATTCGTGCTGGAGTCGGAGCATTTTCTCCAGAAGAGCGCGCTCAAGCAGTAACTAATCGTATTCTGAAGTTAGCAGAAGACCCGACAATTGCAGTAGATTCGATTACAATCGACGAGCAACCGCTAACAACTAATTTAACTGTAGGAAATCGCGTGTTGCTAACTATAACAGATGGGGATGCCCGTGCGGCAGACCAATCGCGGCAGGAGTTAGCAAAAAACTATCAAGAAAAAATTCAACAGACAGTAACTCAATATCGCATCGAACGAAGTCCAGATTATATTCGTCGAGGCATAATCAATAGCATTATTGTAACGGTTATTCTTGTTGGAACTCTAATTGTATTTGGCTTTGTTTTTCCTTGGCTTTATAGGAAAGTAAGTAATTTGCAAAGTACGCGAATTCCAGCTATTAGAATTCAAAACTTTGAGCTATTACCTGCTACCCGAATTTCTCGGCTGTTAGTTGGTTTGTTAAAATTATTAAGATTTTTATTAACCTTGGGTGCAATAGTTATATATGTACCTTTGGTAATGAGTTTCTTTCCTTGGACTAGGCAAATTGGTTTAAGGATATTTAGATATTTTTTGCAAGCCGCAGAAACTTCTTGGGAAGCTTTTCTTAATTATCTGCCAAATCTTTTTGCTCTGAGCATTATTCTTTTCATTACCTATTATTTTATTAAATTAACGAGAAGATTGTTTACTTCTTTAGGTAATGGAAGCTTAACGATTCAAGGTTTTTATTCTGAATGGGCAGAGCCTACTTTTAAACTTTCAGTATTTTTAATCGTAATTCTGGCGGCGGTAATTGCTTTCCCTTATTTACCGGGATTTGGTTCTCCAGCCTTTCAAGGAATATCCCTGTTTTTAGGTTTACTGTTATCTTTGGGTTCAAGCGTCGTAGTCGCAAACGTTGTAGCTGGAGTTATTTTAATTTACACTCGTGCTTTTCAAATTGGAGACAGAATCAAAATTGGTGATGCGATTGGGGATGTGGTAGAAAAAACCTTGTTTGTGACTCGCATTCGCACGATTAAGAATGTAATGATTACCCTGCCTAATACCAGCGTTTTCACCAATCAAATTATTAACTATACTGCTGCGGAATTAGACCCCAATCAAGCACCATTAATATTACATACTACCGTCACTTTAGGCTATGATGTGCCTTGGCGTAAAGTGCATCAAGTATTAGTTGAAGCGGCAAAATCGACTACACATCTTCTTTCCGATCCAGAACCTTTTGTATTGCAAAAGAGTTTGGATGATTTTTATGTCAGTTATGAATTAAATGCTTTTACTCATAATCCGAGTATCATGGCTCGCATTTACTCGGAATTGCATCAAAACATTCAAGATAAGTGTAACGAAGCGGAAATTGAAATTCTTTCCCCTCATTACTCAGCGGTGCGAGATGGTAGTCAAATTACAATTCCACAAGAGTATCTTCCTAAAGATTATACGGCACCGGGTTGGAACATTTTTAATCAAGGAAACGCAACCGATTTATTGAATAACCATCCTTACAATCATTCTCAGAATCAACCAAAAGAAGTGCAAGAGTAACTTTACTATACTCAATCAAAGGTAGCTGTGATTGCAAAATTACAGCTGCTTTTGCTTTCGATTTGCCGCCTTATTAACATCATCATAATGACAAACTTGCTCGCAAACATTCAAAGCTGGCTTTCTAATCCTACTATCACCAAATTAATTGAAGTGGTGATTGGAATAGTAATTATTGCATTAATTTTTCGATTTATTCGTCAGTCAATTCCCCGCTATATTCAAGACTCTGATATTCGTTATCGTACCCGTAAAACTATCAGTTTTATTGGATATATAGTCATGCTGCTATTTACAGTATTTGTATTTAGCGATCGCTTGGGACAATTTACTGTTATCTTCGGTGTTGTGGGTGCGGGTATAGCTTTTGCGCTACAAGAGGTAATTGCGAGTTTTGCTGGTTGGGTGGCAATTTCCTTGGGTCAATTTTACAAGCCTGGTGATAGAGTACAGTTGGGCGGTATCATGGGCGATGTGATTGATATCAGCATTTTACGAACTACTTTAATGGAATGTGGCGATTGGGTAAAAGCCGATTTATATAATGGGCGGATTGTTAGAATTGCGAATAGTTTTGTATTTAAAGAACCTGTATATAATTACTCTGCTGATTTTGCTTTCGTTTGGGATGAAATTAAAATTCCGGTAAAATACGGTAGCGACCATAGATTAGCTAGAGAAATTTTAGAACAAGTAGCATTGGAAGTCTCCGGGGAATATATTTCAAGTGCTAAACAGCAATGGCACAAAATGACTAACAAATACCTGATTGAAGATGCACGAATCGAGCCGATGATTACTTTAATAACTAATGATAACTGGATGGAATTTACAATTCGATATGTTGTCAGTTATAAACAGCGGCGGATGAAGAAAGACCAATTATTTACTCGTATTCTCGACGAGTTTGAAAACACTAAGGGAAAAATTACATTTGCTTCCCAGACTTTTGAACTTGTTGAAGCTCCAACATTTAACGTTAGATTTAAGGATGAAGAGAAAACAATTTTGTAAGATTTCTAATTAAACAAGGGTTAAAGGTTAAAGGTTAGTGTTTGTTAATCTTCTAACTTGATTGTCTGATACTATGAATTAAAATTGCCAAAGCCCTAATACTAATTTTGTATGGGGCTGCGCTAAATCGCTTTGAATGGTTTACTTCGTGGGTTGCAATACAGTTTGATACTTCACGTAGCTTGCGTGGCGCGAATGCACCATATTACGAATTACGAATTACGAATTACGAATTATGTTCACCCTGCTCGGCAGACTTCTCCGATATCTGGGAAAGGGATACACAAAAGTGATAATTTAGATTCGACTCAAGCCAAAACTGCGATAGAAGCAATTAAAGTTATAATGAATTCCTTTATCTCAAGGGTAATTCTATGAGTCAAATAGCTGCAATCCGATATCAAAATCAAGATGAAATATGTTTTAAAGTTGATGAAGTAGAGGTTTTTAAAAACCTGTTGCCTCTACAATCTGCTTATAAACAGTTAGAAAAAAGATTAGATTCTAGTTTAATTGCTTTTAGTCATGATGAGAATTTTGAAGTTGTAGAGCAATCAAACGAGAATAATTTTGAAAGCACGCTTAATTTACATTCCCTTGTAAATGCCGTGCATCAAGCTTTTGCCGAGCATCGTCCTTTACTGCTGACTCCCGATGCTATCTGGATGGCGATCGCTCAGGGTTTTGCTCAACATATTAATAATAATGCAGAAGGGTTACGATATCAATTCGTTAATCATTCTAATAAAAGAGAATTGAAAGTTGCTCTGGAGAAACTTATTGATAATCAAGATTGGCAGCAAGCTGTAGAATTATGGTCAAAGCAGATTAACGATAATGTCAAAGCTGATATTGCCGAATTGATGGTTTGCGATTTTAGTACCACTACGCCAATTATTCGTACAGCCAGTCAAGTTGTGATGATGGATGCTTTGAAGCAGTATTTTGATTATGCACTATATGTAATTTGCGGCATCCCTTGGATTATTGTCAAAGGAAGCGTTGATGATTGGCAGAAGATTCGGCAACGTGTAGAAATTATAAGTCAATACGATTTGGATTGGTGGACAAAAAGATTATTACCAATTTGCGACGGTTTTATAGAAACTGTTGCTGGTAAACCAAGTTTAGAATTTTGGCAGCACATCTGTAAACCCAAAGCAATATATGGGGGAGAGGTTATTACTTGGTGGATAGCGGATTTGTTTCCTTATTTAAAAGATGATATTACCAATTCTCCCACATACAAAAATCCAATCTTGGAAATACCGCGAGAAGAATTAACAATTGCTAACGGAATCCCACCGCAAGCTTTTCCCAATGGAATTTCTCAAGCTGCATTTACATTAAATACTCCTGATGGGAAATCACGATTAGAATTGCTAGCTGGCTTTATCGGAGTTTGTCAAAATCAACAAACTGGTTGTCTTCATCCGGCAATTGGTTGGGGAGTTAGAGAGCAAGATGATTTTGTAGGGATTTTGGATAAATTAAAAAAAGAACATCAGCTTAATTCTCCTACAAATTGGGAGTTTGAAGAAGGTTCTTATTATATAAATGAATTACCAGCAGAATTAATTCAACTTTTAGAAAGGTTTGATGGCGGCACTTTATTCGCCGATACCGAACATCCTTGGAATATTAAACCCCTTAAAAATTATATACCTTGCCAAATTACAGAAATTAACAGATATTTCACCATTTTTATCAATTTAAAAGATAATCGCTGCATTGCTTTTGCAAATGTTAGACGAAAACATGGTAGTTTCGGAGATGAAGATTATCACACCTATTTTGAATGGTGGATTATTGTCGGTAAACCTGTTTTAGTTGAAGATGAAGATTTATTTGAAAAGAAAAGTTGGATATTGAAACCTGAATCAACCAAAGTTATCGCCAAAGGGATTCCACAATTGTTTGAAAGGATGATTCAAGCTGGTGGTAAATATTATTTTGATGCAGAGGATTTTATTGCTGATGAATCGCTGTTTTAGCTTTTTGTAAAACTTTTGATGTATCTATGCTATAACCGGAATTTACGTTAATTTTCTCCGGTTATAGGAAATATAGGTTTAAATGAAAAATATTTTAATGTCTATAATTCGATTTATAGGTATCGTCTCCTTTTTATTCCTTGCAGCCAACTTCTTATATATACGCAAAGTCACCGAAGATATCAAATCGGGGAATAACATACCACAAATACTTACTGAGTTTCCAATTCATCAAACTTCGCAACAGAAGTATCTAGCAACCAGGAACAAAATTGAAGATTTTTCTATAGCAGCATTAGAAAATCAAGCTACAACCTTAATTTTGAATGCTGATGATATCAATAATATATATACAAAGGGAATTAATTTAGATAAATTCACTCCGGGAAGATTCTTCTATTATCAAATCCGAGATAATTTAATAGTAGAATCTAGAATGGAATGGCCATCACTTGACTTTTCGTCAGTCGTTTCTACCGAAACAAGGACATTTAGCTTCACTGTCAATAATAACGCGATCTTAGAAAATTCAAAATTTATTCAGATAGATGACAGAGAAATTAATAATGATAACTACAATATCACAGCACCATTAGCATACTCAAAAATAATATCCTATATTTTCGGTGGAATTAAATCTCCCTCAGATGCACCTGGCTTTAATCCAGATGCAGCAGAATATCAAAGAGCGATTAGATTAATGGGTAAAATTAAATCAATTGAAATTAAAGATGATTATCTGATGATTAAAACTTAGCGCAATATACCTTTATGCATCTAGCTTTACTAATCGCACTACAATAGCAATAAGTTTAATTTCGCTAATCAAAATTCTATCATCATTACTTTCATCAAAAATTATTTGAGAGAATGATTCAAGCTGATGGTAAATTTATTTTGATGCAGAGGATTTTGTTGCTGATGAATCGGTGATTGATTCAAACCAATAATCGTAGAGAAGTGATAACTAAATATATATAAAAGCTAAAGTAGGGAACACTACTGCGCCCCTACTAAATAAATTAGTTAATTAAAAAAATTATTTCAGCCTGCCTAGTTAAATAATAGTCTTATGCTTCTTGCTTCTTCTTACGCTTAAGAGTGGAAGCAGTACCAAAAGCGCCCACAGCTAACAAACCGAGCATTGAAGCAGGCTCGGGTACAGATTCAGGAAGCTCATTCACACTAAAGGAAACTTGATCGATATGTGGTGATGTGGAACTATCTTGTTGATTTCCTTTGAATGCAACAGTAATTTCTTCACCTGCCATTACACTTAATTCAAATAGATTTTGAGTCCAATCATTACCATTTGGAGAAAATACTTGATTTAATATATTACCAGATAGCGAGCCAATTACTGAAACTGTACCCGTGCCACCTTTACGACTCCATGCATCGAAGGAGAATAATGCGGTTGTGTCAATATTTTGTCCAAGAGTGAAAGTCTGACTAATTGTTTGAATTCCGAAATAATTTGTTTCGAGATGTTTACCAGTTCCCAAACCATCGCTACCTATTGCAGGAGAATTTATTTTTCCTTGATTCCATAATTCTATTTTACCGTCTCCACGAGTTGTTTCCCAACCAGGAACATTACTAGTAGCAGTCCATTTATCTGCAAATTCTGTTTGTTCAAATTCACCATTGGTAATCATTTCTAAGGATGCTGCATTAGCTTGTCCTTGGATTCCGCTAAAACCTAAAACTACACCAACAGCAGCAACAGCTAATTTATTAAAAACTTTCATTTTTTAATTCCCTTCTTAATTAATGTGTTTCGTTTGTTCTCTATATCTCAGTGATAATTCAACATTAATAAAAGGTGCAAGAGGTAATTTGATACTTTTACGTCATCTTGTTTTTAATCAGCTTTTTTACAGTTTGGGGCTTTTAAAAACTATTTTTATATAAATCTAAGTTTTTTTTATGTATTGAAGAGATAATTTTTAAGTAATAAACTCTGTATGATATTTCAAGTATGTAAACACTATTTACAGCATCACCGTATTACGTAGAAATTGGCTTGTTATCATTATTCAAGCAAGGGATATTGCTATATTACAATGAATAAAAAACCGCATTTGTACTTACGAAAAACTCAATTTATTAATTTCACAGTGGTGTATATTAATTCAAATCCTATGCCTACTGCTAAACTACGGAGAAACAGCTTTTTTATCCAATGACTATCAGCGCAGCAGTTACCTATAAAATAAAAACTTTAAATTACCTGCGAACTCGTTGTAATCTATATCAAGCTGAAGGCGATCGCTTTTTTACTGAATGGATAGAAAATTTAGCTCAACTCAACGAAACTGAAAAAGCTGGGAGAAGTTATCAAAAGTTGATTCACTTCAATTCATATTCCTTTGAGTCTGGCTTACTATCATAACTACTACAGGCAGCCTTGACTTCATAAATGTGCTTATAAGCCCAATCACCAAAAATAGCCAGTGGCTCAACTAATGATTCCCCTAGAGCAGTTAACGAATAATCAACTTTAGGTGGTACAACCGGATAAACCTGGCGCTCAACTAATCCACATCTTTCCAAATTACGCAGATTTTGTACGAGCATTTTCGGTGATATACCTTGAATTTGCTGCTTTAATTCACCATAGCGCTTCGTACCCTGAGTCAAAGCGTAAATAATCAAAATCGTCCATTTGTTAGCGATTTTCTCTAGAGCTTGATGCCCTTCACAGCTGGCATCAAAAATATCTATTTTCGCAATTCGTTCGAGAGCATCTTCAGCTTTGTAACTATTTTCTGATGCCATCACAAATATTAAACAAGCGAATCACAATTCTAACCAAATGGTAAGTATATCACCTTTAAGTAAATACTTCCATTGAAGAAATTTTTGATGTTTATTAGTCATATAGAAATCAAATAGCAATTTTGAATAACTATGAAAGCCCAAGTCATAGAACAATTTGGAGAAGCTACAGAATTTAAAACTGTAGATTTACCCATACCAGAAGTAATTCCCAACCATGTATTGATTCGAGTTTTAGCAACCAGCGTTAACCCAGTCGATTACAAAATTCGTGGTGGTATTGTACCGGATATTGCTCCCGATTTTCCCGCTGTTTTACATGGTGATGTCGCCGGAATAATTGAAAAAGTTGGCGAAGGTGTAAATAACTTTCAACCTGGTGATGAAGTTTATGGTTGTGCTGGTGGTGTTAAAGGTATGGGAGGTGCCCTTGCAGAATATATGTTGGCTGATGCTGCTTTAATTGCCAAAAAACCCAAATCCCTTAATATGCCACAAGCTGCTGCACTACCTTTGGTTTCTATTACAGCTTGGGAAGGATTAATTCAACGCGCTCAAATTCGTAGCGGACAAACAGTTTTAATTTATGGTGGTACAGGTGGTGTCGGACATATAGCAGTACAATTAGCAAAATCTCGTGGTGCAAAGGTTTATGCTACAGTTTCAAATTCCCAGAAAGCAGAAATTGCTCGTCAATTGGGTGCCGACGAAGTTATTAACTATCGCAAACAATCTGTAGAAAGCTTTGTTAATCAACATACCGACGGAAAAGGATTTGATATTGTCTTTGACACCGTAGGTGATGACAATTTACAAAATGCTTTTCAAGCTGCTGCTTTAAATGGAATTGTAATTTCTACAGTATCTCTCTCAACTCAAGATTTAACTCTTCTCCATGTAAAAGGTTTATCGCTGCATTTAGTTTTCATGTTAATTCCCATGCTGCACAATCTTGGTAGAAGCAACCACGGTGAAATATTAACCAAATTAGCTCAGCTTGTAGACGAAGGAAAAATTCGTCCTTTACTAGACTCAAAATCCTTCAAGTTTAATCAAATTGCAGATGCACACCATTACGCAGAATTGGGAAAGGCAGTTGGTAAAGTAACCCTAGTAGTTTGAGGGGAAGAATAACTTACCAATTCCCTATGCCCTATGCCCTATGCCCAATCATTTATTCGGAATCCTAACCCTTTGCTTTGTAAAATAAACCTGCGTCACATCCCCTAAACTATCTTTTTGATTACTTCCTACATTCACCAAAATATGATTGGGATTGATTTTTGGTAAGGGAGTCGGATGTTCCAATGTAATTTTACCGTTGATAGATATCTTATTACCTTCTGCTTCTTTCCACTTTCTGATAGAGATAACTGCCGCATCGCCGTCACCGTAACAGGGTTTACCCAAAGCCAAACCTCTAGCATCGCTGGGTACTTCAAGTAAATAAAAATTATCTGGGTTAAACCATCCGTCTTCCTTACCAATATATTTAATTGCCGATGGGGGAACTTTTGCCCATTTGTTTACGTCTAATGCCTCCGGGTTTATCACTACTGACATCACTGGCTTAGATTTAAAAGAAACTTGGTCGTAAAATGTTGCTTCACCTGCTTTCAATCGATTTGTGTCGTATTTTTCTGCTTTTATTTGGTTAAGCGGTTTGTTCTTACCGCATAATTGAGCGCTATTGACGTTTTTAATTTTATTATCGTGGAATATTTTCAAACTAATTCCAATTACTGCGACTAATGTAGTTAATAATAATCCCTTTAATATCAAGCCAGACTTCATTTACCGATACAGCTATAGTAGTTATAAGTACGTTATAGCTCTATTGATAGGGTTTCATACAAGTATGTTTCGTTACTTTTTGTATTGCTTGTCGATCGCGATTTTTGATTAATGATTTGAATCAGGATGGCTAAGCTCACTTTTATATATCCCCCTACACCAATTACACATTTCAAGGATTTACAGAATCAGAAATATTCAACGACATCATATCGATCTCCCCCCGCTGCTTCCAACCTAACCTCTGCCAAAACTTCTTCGCTTTTCAATTCCTTGTTTTCTTAATTCATCAAGGCTGATTTCTACAAGTTTTCTACCAATTCCTTGAGTGCGATCGCTATCCCTAACAGCCAAATGATTAATATAACCGCGACGACCATCATGTCCGCAAAGAATAGTACCTACAAGTTCCTTATTTTTAATCGCTTTAAAACTCAAACCTTGATTTGGATTTAAATACCGTTCAATATTTTCCCTAGAATCCACATCTCGTATACTTACACCCTCACAGCGTAATCGGATATTGTTAGTTCCCAAATTTCAATCGTCATTTTTCGGCTTTTAAATTGAAAAATTCAATAAATGAAACTATTTGCAGCAATTATTACAAATACCATTTATATAATCCCGGACATATCTGGATATAATTACTATTTTTTTGTTATTAGAGTAAAATAAACTACTGAAATTTTTATCTGATTACTAATAGAATTATGTGCTGCAATTTCCATAAATACAGCTTTGATTTATCGCAAACTTTTTCAGTTAAAATACGGTTTTTATATTTTTAACGTGATGTGAAATACTCAATTTACGTAGAAAAAGCAACAATTCGACATCTGAACCCAAAAAAATTTCCGTATTTCGCTATAAGAATTAGCAAAAGTATATTTCACTTAATAATTAGCCAGCTACTAATGAGAATGCTGTCAATAATTTGACGAAATTAGGTCGTTCTGGAAAGGTTGTCTAAGTCACTTTTAGTGTAAAATATTTTTTGTATATAATCTGTTTGGACGTATTTTTGTTCTTTGCTTATTTAAGTTTAAATAGTGAATTGATTTATAAAATTGCTTTTAGATAATATTTAGTAAGAAAGATTCTTGTTACTAATTTTGGATTAATTGGATTACTACATTAATACTGCGATAAGCGGAGCCTGATGCCTTCGGCATTACGTAATTATTGTAGCAAGCCATAAAGGTTCCAATTTGATAATTGAAGGAGGAATTTTTCTGCTAGTGCTTTGATACAAGTGACGTTTTGGCTATGACTTAGAAATTGAAGTTTTTTATAAACTACAGCATACTGATTAAGTACTGCTTTGACAATGCTTTGATAATTGAGGTTTGTATTGAATCAAATCGCTTTAAACCTTATAGTAATTCGCGTCAAAGATTTAACTATAAGCAAGAAATTTTATGAAATATTGGGAATCAGCTTCTCATACGAGCAACATGGTAAGGGTGAAAAACATCTTTGTGCTGTGTTATCAGAAATAGTATTTGAAATTTATCCCCAGAATAATAATATAGATACTTCGGCGGTACGTTTGGGTTTTCGGGTTTCTTCGGTGGATAAAGTTATAAAGGATTTAGAAGAAATTGGAGTAGTTATAGTATCGCCAGCAAAGGATTCTCAATGGGGAAGACGTGCTGTAATTTTAGACCCCGATGGCTATAAGATAGAACTTGTTAATTTATGATTATAAAAAACCGCAGAGAGCGCAAAGAGCGCAGAGGAAAGAGGTTTTAGAGGATTGTAGCGTGAGAGAAATAATTAATTGTATTTTTCTTAAAGATGGGGAGATAGGCAGATGATTTTTAATTGGTAACTGCTCGCTGCTGACTGCTGACTGCTGAGTGTTAACTGATAAACACAACTTTTTTCCCTTAGAGATGTAAACTACTTTTACGAAGGTTGATAAGGGTAGTGGGTTTTGGAAAAACTTTTAAAAATATCGCGAATCATCGATGCTTTTAACGAACTTATCGGTAAATTTACGAGTTGGCTGGTATTAGTTTTAGTAATAATCGGTGGTTGGAATGTAGTCGGTAGATATGTAGGACGTTTAACTGGTAGTAATTTGAGTTCCAATGCTTATATTGAAGCTCAATGGTATATTTTTAGTTTAATATTTTTTTTCGCAGCGGCTTACGCTCTCAAACATAACGAACACGTGCGGGTTGATGTATTTTACAGTAAATGCAACCCCCGTCAAAAAGCACTTATAGAAGTTTTAGGTACGATATTCTTCTTAATTCCGTTTTGTGGTTTAATTATTTTCTATTCTTGGGAAACTATTGTTAATTCCTGGTCGATTTGGGAAACATCTTCAGATCCAGATGGTTTACCGCGATATCCGATAAAAAGTGTAATTATCGTTGCTTTTGCATTGTTGATATTGCAAGGAATCTCGCAAATTATTAAAAACGTAGCAATTTTAAAAGGTTATTTACAGCCCCAGGAGGAAAGCAGTGATTACTGATTGGCTTGGCCCATTAATGTTTGTCGGTGCTTTGGTTTTATTGTCTTTGGGTTATCCGGTGGCATTTTCCCTGGGAGGGGTTTCGATTATCTTTGCTTTATTGGGAGTGGCATTAGGTTTAGATAATTTCGATTTACAGTTATTTGGTTTAATGCCGCTGCGAATTTTTAAGATAATGGCGAATTATACTCTTTTAGCTATTCCCTATTTTATTTTTATGGGGTCAATGCTGGAAAAAACGGGTATCGCCGAACGTCTTTTGGAAACAATGGGAATATTGTTTGGACGTTTGCGGGGTGGTTTGGCTTTAGCGGTGGTAATTGTTGGTGCCTTACTTGCGGCGACTACGGGAGTTGTAGCCGCGACAGTGGTTGCTATGGGTTTAATTTCCCTACCGATTATGTTGCGTTACGGCTACGATAAAAAGTTGGCGACAGGAGTTATTGCAGCATCGGGAACTTTAGGACAGATAATTCCGCCATCGGTAGTTTTGATAGTACTTGCAGACCAATTAAGAATAGGCGATCGCAACCTTTCGGTAGGGGATTTATTTATAGGTTCGATAATTCCGGGTTTGATGATGGCAGGTGCTTTTGCATTATACGTGTTGATAATCGCATTCTTAAAACCGGAAATTGCTCCACCACTACCCCCCGAAGTCAGAAATATCAGCGCGGTGAAATTATTTGCTCAGGTATCTCAAGTAATGCTGCCGCCTTTAATATTGATATTGTTGGTATTGGGAAGCATATTTTTCGGATTTGCCACACCTACCGAAGCCGGAGCAGTAGGTTGTATCGCCACAATAATTCTTGCTGCCGTATACCGTAAATTAACTATTACAACCTTGAGTCAAGTTTGCGACGCGACGATGCGAATTACCAGCATGGTGATATTTATCTTAATTGGCTCAACCGCCTTTGCCTTAGTATTTCGCGGACTTGACGGCGATATATTTATGAAAGATGTTTTAAGTAATATCCCCGGTGGAGAAGTAGGATTTTTGCTAGTTAGTATGGTAGTTGTATTGCTGCTAGGCTTCTTTATCGACTTCTTTGAAATTGCTTTTATCGTCATACCGTTATTTGTTCCCGTAGCGCAACAGTTGGGAATTGATTTAGTTTGGTATGGGGTTATTCTAGGAGCAAATTTACAAACATCATTTTTAACCCCTCCCTTCGGTTTTGCTTTATTTTATTTACGAGGAGTTGCACCAAAAGAAGTAACTACCGTAGATATTTATCGAGGAGTGATTCCGTTTATATTGATTCAACTATTAGTATTAGGACTAATTATTATATTCCCGCAGATAGTCACCTTCCTACCTTCCCTAATGAAACCAGCACCGATTGGCTCGTAGTTGCGCTTTAGCGCCAAATATTGAGCAACGCCAATTTATCCCTTAGATGGTAGATGGTAGGTTGGGTTAAAGGCGCACGAATAAATTTAATTTTGACGAAAATTAA
>JAHCMI010000077.1 GCA_019192545.1 Rivularia sp. MS3
GAGAGGGGGGAGAAAGAGTGAGGGAGGGAGTGAGAGAAGAATAAATTATTTCTTACTCACTACTTACTACTTCATGCCCAATGTACAATGCCCCATGCCCGATTCCCAATTACCAATTACCAATCATAAATATCTTCAGAATTTGAATTTAGGTAAGGGCATTCTAAATCAACTGACTTGCAAGCAAAGTGCTGACAAATAATATTTAATTTTTCTGGGGGTGACTCAATCCCCTTTTCCCAAGCTTCTAGTAAAGCGTTGGAAATTATTTGACAGCGATTGACACCAAAACTCTGTTTGTTGAGGGGCTTTTCTATGGGTTGCTCGGCTAAACTTAACCCTGGCGCTAAATATTTGCTAAATAATGGTACTTCTGGCTGAAAATTGCTTTGATTGTTTATGTAAATTTCTTTTAATAACTGTTGCACTATCCCATAGTGTTGCTTTGGAAAATTAAGTATTCCCGAATCATAGCGATCGCAACCTAAAGGATGATGGGGAACTTGAAAGGTGAAGGGGATTTGCACATTGTTTAATTTGTCTGTAAGACAGTGCATTAAAGCAATAGCACCTTGTGGATTTACGTTAAAAAATATGCTGATAACATCTAAATCGCTCCAAACATTTTGTAAATCATCTTGCTGTTGTTTCGCTGAATTACTCACTGCTAAATAAAAGCCATTATTTAAACGATTTTTAGGCAGTCGGATAGCAATTAAGTCATCAACTTTACTCGATAAGGCGGCTGATTCTAAATCATTTTCTTCAACATGCAGCGTTAAACCACCTTTAGTTACAGCCAAACTTCCATCAGGCTCTTGTCGTAACACCCTCCAACCAGAATCTAAATAACCCGTACCTTGATTGTTTTCGTGGAGTCGATTGTAAAATCTGGTATCTCTTTCAAATACACAATTATTTTCTAAATCTTGATGTAATAACAGGTTGGGATTGCTAATATTTGCTGCTAATACACTTTGTAAAGAGTTGTTATAATAAATACCGTAAATAAAATTACGCAGTAGCAAATTGAGATATTTATCTTGCAGTGCGGTGGAACTTTTTTCCAGCGTTTCTGCCATTAAAGGCGGTAAAGAAAAAGGTTGATAATCTGGATGAATGATAGAAAAGTTAGGTTCTATTTGAATTTTATGAGCAATTTCTAAGAAAGTATTAGATAGAGAATTTTTATAAGAAGTTATCATGGCTGGTTTATGTAGATTTACGAATCAAGAGTTTATTAAAATCAATGCAGCCCTGTTGAGAAAAGAAAAGTTAACAGCAACCAGGTAAAACTGGTTACTGTTAACTGCTATCTGTCAATTGCTAAATATTTGCTGGCTAACACCCGCGCAAACGAGTTTTTTCGTAGAACAGAGGAATTAAATTATTCTCTCTTTGTGCAACAGAAGCCTTAGCAGATTTTACAAATGGTTTCAGAATTTGTAATTCTGATTTACCAAAAATGTCTACCACGTATTCTGGCGTTCTAGTTAAGATATTTCTAGCAAAACTTAAAGCAATTAAGCTTGTTTGATGCAAATTTTGCTGGCTGTTAATCTTATCCTGGATTTGATTAATTAATGCTAAACCGGCATACTTGATAATCGACTGGATAAAATCTTTACGGTAATCCAAAATCATTGGAAAAGCTTTGAGATAAGACTCAATTAAAGCCAACATTGAAGGTTGAAGAATCTCCAGCCCAATAGCCGCTAATTCCAAAGATTCCTCTAACTCTAAAGTTGAATCTACAACTAAACTTTCTAACCAAATTTTTAAATAACCGGCTAGTAAAGTTCCTAAATCGTAGGCGGGATCTCCCCAACCGCAAGCTTCCCAATCAATCATCTTCACATCTACATTATCCAGATGCTGCCAACGAGAATGTACTAAAACGTTCTCTAGTTTTAAATCGTTATGGGTTAAACAGCAAGGATTCCATGCGCTTGCTAAATCGGCAATTGCAGACTCTAAAAAGTCATACTTTTGATAGTTACAGTAGAACGAAAGCCCGCTACTGCTAACTTTACCGAAAATAGAAGGTTCGAGAAAATCGATCCCCTGTGCCGGATTAAAATACTGATAGCGAATCTGCCCCGCTGGAGCAGTAGCCATAAAATCACGGTACTTTTGACGTTTAAAAGTCGCACGATGCAATGATGCTAAAGTATTGCCGATGGAGTTTGCGAGTTCTGGCGGAAAATATAGGTTATGCCTGTAATAGCTTGCCAATCCTTGGTATTCCCAAAGATAGTTACGCACGAGGATCGAATTCTCCTCATCGTAATGTACTACTAGCGGAGATAACGCTTTTATGTTGCCGAGAACTGGAAATGATTCAAGCAATTGGTGAAACAGCCATTCATTATAGAACTCACGGGGAATACCGTTAAATTCTTGGGCTAGTTCTTGTTTAACCAAAAGCTTGCGATCGCCATTCTTAGTAACCAGTATGCTTAAATTCTTACGGCTACTACTGTGTGGCAAATCTGCATCGGCGGTTGCGCCATCTTCTGAGCTACTCAGCCCTGCTTCTTGCAGATACTGGATAACGTTTTGAGAAGACAGTGAAAGTTTCATTATATTTGTTACTTCCTTAGATTCCTTTAAAATCAGCTTGTTTTGGTTGTGGCTTAAATAATGGCAGCATTCCCCAGCGAAGCCCCTTTTTTAGGGAATCTTAAAAAATGATGACTACGCTTTAGTAATATCGTATTTCGATGACAAATACATGCCAAAATGCCATTAATTTCTTTACTGTCGCTTCAAATTTCACAATGTTTAAACAGTGAAATCTTTAATTTTTATTCAAATTTTTACTTACGCGAATATAGAAATTTGTGCTTTAACCTTTTAATGCCTGTTCGTTTCCCAAGATTACGTTTTTGAACAGCCGTGCCATTAACAAACATTAATATAATTATCTAATACAACAGCTAACACTCACACAGTACAATAACTTTTACATGCTTTCCGGAAGAATACAATTATTTTTCTTTAATCGTAGCCTAATAATTATCTTTGCAAACTATTAAAAATCCTCTATACCCAAAATTCTACGTAAAACCATCAGCTTTCTGCGAACATCCATATCAAAATAGCTGCACATTATTCTCCTGCTTGCAACATTTCTACATAATATTCGCAAAATTAGATACTATAAATTTAAAGTTTTTTTGATTATAGAAATAATTCTTAATAAGAAAATTGAAAATTCATGAGAACTCTTTGAATGCAATCTTCTTCTATAATACAAAAGATTTATCAACCAATTCAATACTTGTAATAATTTGCAATTAGGACTTACGCAAAATAATGCAACTACGTCACTAAGGGCGACAGCCCCTACCGCTAATTTTCTGTCCCATTAAAAATGACGGATTAGGGCACAGAGCGGCAGAGGGGGAAGAAAATTTTTGAAATTAAATCCAACTAACAAAGACGAAAATTCGGCTGCCATTGATACTGATTGAGGTTAATCTTTCCTGCCGAGTTGAATTCAATTCCTTCTTCTTCGAGCAAATGCTTCTGTAGATAGTCTCCTCCTTCACGCACGGTTGAATAAGAGATTTCACCTTTAGCATTAATGACTCGATGCCAGGGAATATCATTGCAAGTTGTGTCTATTTGAAACATTGCGTATCCCACCAAGCGGGCTTTACCATGAATTCCGGCTAAATCGGCAATTTGTCCGTAGGTTGCAACTTTACCAGGAGGAATCTGCCGAACAGTTTTGTAAATCAGATCGTATGTAGACATTTGTAGACATTTTGAAATTACAACTAATACCTATAGTTAGAGACATATTGTCATTATTAATCTTCTAAGCGGACGCAAGTAATTGAGACAGCATCAAAATTAATGCCACCACGCCTAAAATAACCATCAATCCTGCTGGCATAAATTTGCGTGTTTTAGCAAGTCTGACGGCAAAAACAATTACTAAAACACCAGTGACGATGACAGCTAAAGTCGAACCCCAGGCTTGCCCCTGTAGTTGCAAGTAGGCAGCAATCAGCAATAGCAAACCACTACTTGTTCCACTTATCAACGAGACTTTGCTACCTGCGGTTTTATAACCAATGATGCCGCCGATAATTGATAAAATGCCATATAGGCTGGCAGCTATAATGCTCTGCATTGTTAAAACCTGATTCGATTTCCAGCTATTGTTCTGTGCGTAGACGGAAAATGAAAATATTTAATTTTCCGTTTATCTACATAATCCCTGCAAATAAATGAATAATCAAGCGATTGCCAAGGTTCAATTTCTTCAACGTCAAGCAGCTTCTCTGTTACTTTACCAGTCAGTTTTTGAAGGGGAAGTGGGCAAAGCTTTTCTTAATTTATTGCAGGCTATACGCTACCCTAACGCTGAAGCACGAGATTGTCTTCAAGCTTACGGTAATTTTTTCCAAATTCTCGCCGATAAGAATCAAAATTGGGAAGAATATTTGATTTCGCAAATCTTGATTTCTGAAAACGCTTTTAGCAAGCAATCTCAATTAGAAAAATTACCTCCAGCTTTAATTGCAGCTGCAAAACACGATTTACAAGCATTGCAGAGTTTCCATGAATGCAGCGTTGCTAGTCTCGGTGAATGGGTGCAGACTGTCGCCCATCTTCCTATATTACCGGTGGTATGGTATACAGAACAGAAAATCCAGCCTAATTATCAATCAAAGCTGATAGAAAAATTACGAACTTTGGAAGATTGGACTAACGCTGTAGAAGATTTAACAGCATTTTATCGGCAACACGGTACGGGTATATTTGCTGAATATAAAGCTTTTCGCTGGCAGCAGCAAGAATTTATCGGTATAACCTATCCTGATGAAGTGAAGTTGGATGAGTTGGTCGCTTATGAATCTCCCAAACAAACCTTGATTCAAAATACAGAATTTTTATTATCGGGACAACTCGCATTGCACGTTTTACTTTACGGTAGTCGCGGTAGCGGTAAATCTTCTTTAGTCAAAGCTTTATTAAATGAATATGCCGAACGCAATTTACGCTTGATAGAAGTTGCAAAATCTGAGTTGAAACATCTACCACAAATTGTAGAACGCTTAAGAAACAAGCCACAAAAATTTATCATATTTGTTGATGACCTTTCCTTTGAGGAAGATGACGATGCTTTCAAAGCGCTTAAAGTCGTTTTAGAAGGAAGCTTGACAGCCAGACCGAAAAACGTTGTCGTTTATGCAACTTCCAATCGCCGCCACTTGATTCGGGAGTTTTTTGCAGACAGACCCCAACCCAAAGAAGCCGACGAAGTCAACGCTTGGGATACCGTTCAAGAAAAACTTTCATTCAGCGATCGCTTTGGCTTAACTCTAACTTTTGAACCCGCTTCTCAAAAAGCTTATTTACAAATAGTTCAACATTTGGTTAAATTATCTAATATCGAATTTAGTACTGATGAACTAAATAGTCAAGCATTGCAATGGGCAACTCGTCATAATGGACGTTCCGGAAGAACTGCACGACAATTTGTAGATTTTTTGAAGGCACAGAAGATGATTTCTCGAAACGAAGTAGAAAAAGATAAATAAATAAGGTAAATAAATATAAATATTATTTTTACGTAGATATATTGACTTATTAATTATTTTTTTATACTCATATTGAAGTGATGGGGAAAAACTAGTCTATCGGGGTGCCAGGGTCAGATATGTGAGCTTTCATACATCGGCAACATATTTTGATAAATGAACTATGCTAAAAACAAGCAACATGCAAGACTCTATGGTCAGCAATCGATTTATTATAGGTATAGTTGCCTTCGGGGTGAGTTTCGGTTTAACTTTGGTCTTTACCTGGTGGAATTTTAATACTGCCCTTGCTACGGGGATCGTAACTATACTTGCTACATATACAGCAACATTTATTGTAGATAAGAAGGCAGAAAGAAAACGTAGAAATTATGAATTACAGGTTGTAGATTCTTACTACAAACGAATCCAAGAATTAGAAAGCGTACAGCACGGCATCACTTTAGAAGTTAATCAGTTAGAAACCACGCGCCGCGCTTTGCATCAAGAGTCAAGTCAACTGCAACATCAAGTAGGCGATCGCCGCAATCAAAGAGATTCACTCAATCGAGAATTAAGTACGTTTGCGCTTCAGAAAAGACACTTAGAATCAGAAGTTATTAATTTACGGGATGAACTGAAAACTTTAGAAAAATCCAAACAAGAAACGGAAAATTCTTTAGCTAACATTACGGCAGAAAAGCGGCGCTTAGAGTTAAATTGTAATGTATCGAAATCAGAGATAACTCAGTTACATGCAAAAATTGGCGAACTTCTTCAACAGCGCGAAGAATTAGACAGTAATTTAATTTTATTAGATAGACTAAAGCCCCAGTTAGAAGAGAGATTGTACGAGTTGCGAGTACAGGTTGAAGAATTAGAAAGCGAGCAGAAAAAGCAACAAGAGCTATTTAGTAGTAGAGATAAAAAAATTGATCGATTAAAAGCAGATATAAAGCTATTAAAAAATCAGAAAGCAGAAGAGAAAAAGCAGTTAGAACAGTTGCAGGGGCAAACTTCATTGCTTCAGGAAGAAAGAGATGTATTGCAAAACCAAGTTTTGGAATTGTTGCAACAATTAGAAGGCTTGAACCCCGAGGTACCCATAGCTCAAGTAGAAACAGATGAAGAAACAGAAGAATTTCCCTTCGCTGATTTGATAGAAAGTATTTCGATTGAACCAGCACAAACAGCAGAAACAAAATTAGATGAACTACCGCAAGAATGGCAAGATTTGCAGCAAAGTTTGTTAGAGCATGAAATAAAGGTGTTGAAAGCGATATTAGAGCAGGTAAAAGTCAACCCTACAATCAAAAAAATTGCCGAAGAAAATATCTCAATGCCAAATCTGCTGATTGATTCGATTAACGAGCGCGCACAAGATGCCATTGGTGAATTAATTATTGCAACGAGTGATGATATTCCCGAAGTCTACGAAGAGTATAAAGAAAATATTCAAAAAATTATTACCATGTCTGAAGCTGTGGAAAGTAAATAGTATTTTTATGTTTGAGTAAATTTAAGCAGCAAAGCCTCTAAAAACGAAAAATTAAAAAAGATGTGAATTGTATTAGACTTTAGCCGGTTTGAATTATCGAACAAAATTTCATGTAACCTATATGCAACCTAAAATTGAATAGAGCAGCAAAATATTTGCATAATTAAAGTATTTTTTTACCATCATGGTGCGTTGCGCTGTGGGACAACACACCCTACTATAGAATTTCGTTTGAGAATCAAACCGGAAAATTTAAAATCGAATGACAAAGCCTAAAATCTCTAAAAAAGTATCTACAGCTTTGATAAACTCCTTGGGTGCGGGGGTAGTACCCAGAATCGGGTTAGAAAATGTCGCAGTAGGTAGAGACAAAGAACTAAAAAGTCTTGTGCAGAGTATTGAAGATATTGCACAAGGAGTAGCAGCATTTCGGTTTGTAATTGGAAATTACGGTTCCGGTAAAAGTTTTATGCTGCAACTTGTTCGCAATCGAGCGATGGAGTTGGGTTTTGTTGTTACCGATGCGGATTTATCTTTGGAAAGAAGATTAGCCGGAAGCAATAATCAAGGTTTGGCTACTTATCGAGAATTGATGAGTCGTCTTGCGACAAAAACACGTCCTGATGGTGGTGCTTTTGTTTCGATTTTGGAAGGATGGATTAATAAGATTCAGCAAGAAGTAGTTCAAAACAGCGGTATGAAACCCAATGATGAGGGTTTTGACGATGCAGTAGAAGCGAAAATTAGAGAAGTAGTTCAGCAGATAGAAGATTTAGTCCACGGTTTTGATTTTGGCAGCGTCATTGTTGCTTATTGGAAGGGTTATCGTTCCGATGATGATGATTTGAAAAATGCTGCATTGCAGTGGCTGCGGGGAGAATTTAATAAGAAAAGTGAAGCAAAAACGGCTTTGGGAGTAAGAGTAATCATTGACGATGAAAGTTGGTATGATTACCTCAAGTTATTAGCAAAATTCGTTGCTGAAATCGGTTATAAAGGGCTGATTGTGTTTTTAGATGAAGCGGTGCATTTATACCAGATATCTCCTACAGCAAGTCGAGAGAAGAACTATAGCAGGTTGCTGGCAATTTTTAACGATGTAATGCAGTGCAAAGCTGAATATTTAGGAGTAATTATCGGCGGAACACTCAAGTTTTTAGAAGATCCAAATAGAGGGTTATTTTCCGATTCCGCTTGGAGAAGACGTACTAAAGAAAGTCGTTTTGTTGCAAAAGCAGGAGTACGGGAAATTAACGGGCCTGTAATTAAACTAAATCCTTTAAGTGAATCAGAAATTCTCAACTTGTTAGAGAAATTAGCCGATATACATGCGTTTAACTATAATTATCAAAAAGTTTTAGCTCAGAATGATTTAAAAGAGTTTGTGCAAGAGATTGTTAACCGTTTGGGGGCTGAAGCTTTATTAACTCCCGGCGAAATTGTTCGCGATTTTATCAGCGTCTTAAATATTTTGCATCAAAACCCGCAAATTACTTTGAATCAAATCATTCATGATTCAGATTTTAAACCTACTAAAATAGGCGCTAGTGCAGAAGTTGATGAAGAAGATGTTGCGGAATTTAGTATATAAGAAATTGAGATTAATTATGTAGGCTTAATTAAATATAAGATGAGACCTCACCAAGTAATTTTTTTAGGTTTTTTAGCGCAGTGTGTCCGGTAGGACATAGCCCCCGGATTTATCCGTGGATTATAACAACTTGTTAGCGAAGCGTGTCCAGAACAGACATAGCCCTTAAATTACATAGGGCATTAATTACGAATCACGAATTATACTCACCCTGCTTCCGGCTTCTCTCTCCTTATTAAGGAGAGGTCTTGAAGGTGAGATTTTATGTTTGATTTACTGTTTTTTGTCAATAGTTAAATAAGAGTAAATGCAGTTAAATTGTATAAGCAGATAGCTAATTTAAATTAAGTAAAGTACACATTGAATTTTACCCCTTTCTCTCTCCAAGATATCGGAGAGGGGTGTCCTTAGAACGGGGTGGGGTCGTTATTTGTATTCTGCTTAAACGAAAACTGCTATATATTTTCTGCAACAAAAATAGACAGTCAATATGTTCGCTATAGACTTTATTATAATTTATAGCGAAATAGGATTTTATTGTATTAATAAGCAAATTTATATTAAATTATTCCAATAAATAATTATAAAAATTCTATCGTTGGTAAATTAAATATTGCCAAGCAATTATTTTGATTGATTGACTTATTACCAATCTAAACTTAGTTAAAAAACTTTCGACAAATAAGTCAGTCCAATGCAAGCAATGTGGGTGTAAACTTTGACTTGGGAAAAGTCGAAAGTGAAAGGTTAAAGGTTAGAGGTTAAAGGTTAGTGGTTAAATACTTTCACAACCTATGCCCCATGTCCTATACCCTATGCTCCATGCCTAATGACCATAATATGTATTTTATAAATTGTAATCTCTATGCAACTTGTTCACGGCTTACATTTTAGGAACCTGCGCGGAGATTTGTTTGGTGGTTTGACTGCTGCAATTGTTGCTTTACCGTTAGCTCTGGCATTTGGGGTTTCAGTTTCACCCGAAAATGGTGCAATTATGGGGCTGTACGGCGCGGTTTTTATTGGCTTTTTTGCGGCATTGTTTGGTGGAACTCCCTCGCAAATTTCTGGCCCTACCGGTCCGATGACAGTGGTAATGGCAACAGTATTTGGTAGCTTCGTTAGCCAAAACCCAGGAACAGAAGGTATGGCGATCGCCTTTACTGTGGTGATGATGGGGGGAGCATTTCAAATCCTTTTCGGATTGCTGCGGTTGGGAAAATACATAACTTTAATACCTTACACTGTAATTTCCGGCTTTATGTCGGGGATTGGATTTATTATTTTATTTCTGCAAATCGGACCGTTTTTCGGACATCAAGGTTCAGCCAATGTCATAGAATCGCTACAAAAATTTTCTGAATTTGCAAGTAATCCCAATCCTATAGCTATGGGGTTGGCTGTTTTAACGTTGGTTATAGTATTTGGTTCCCCCCCAAAACTCAACCGAATTATTCCTTCACCTTTATTAGCGTTGGTAGTTTGTACGCTGATTTCTGTTTTTATATTTCCCGATAGCGGCATTCCAGTAATCGGAAAAATTCCTACCGGTTTACCTCAACCGCAATTACCGCGATTAAATTTTAATCAAATGCGAATGATGGTAGAGTATGGTTTGATACTAGGAACTTTAGGCTCTATCGATTCGCTACTAACTTCCTTAGTTGCAGACAATATTACTCGTACAACTCATGATTCCGATAAAGAATTAATCGGACAAGGAATAGGAAACTTACTTGCGGGTTTATTCGGGGGATTACCAGGAGCGGGTGCAACCATGCGAACCGTTGTTAACGTCCGTGCTGGAGGCAAAACTCCTATATCGGGAATGGTTCATGCTTTATTTTTATTGATTATTGTTCTAGGTGGCGGAAATTTTTTACTAATAAAAATAGAAGATATACCGAATGCAGTATTAGCAGGTATTTTAATTAAAGTTGGTATAGATATTATTGATTGGAGTTTTATTAAACGCGCCCATAAAATATCAATGCGGGCAACTGGATTGATGTACGTAGTTTTATTTTTAACGGTATTTGTAGATTTAATTACCGCTGTAGCTGTGGGGGTATTTTTTGCTAATATATTTGCTCTCAAACGTTTAACTGATTTACAAGCAAAAGAAGTCAAAGCAATAAGAAATCCTCATGATGATGCCGAGCAATTGGATTTAAGTTTGGCAGAAGAACAAATTTTAAATAAAGCAGATGGTCGTATTTTATTCATTCATCTCGGTGGTCCGATGAGTTTCGGCGCTGCCAAAGCAATTTCGCAGCAAATGTCGATTGTAGAGGATTACGATGTGTTAATTTTGGAATTCAACGAAGTACCTTATTTAGGAGTAACGGCAACTTTAGCTATAGAAAATATGGTTAAAGAAGCTTATGAAAGAAGAAGAAATGTGTATTTTGTCGGAGCTAGCGGTATAGTAAAAGACAGATTGCAATGTTTGAAAATTTTGCGACGAGTTCTAGAACAAAATCCCGTGAATTCGCGTTTGGAAGCTTTAGAAAGGGGAATGGTTCTTGTTAACCAACGCCAGGTTAAATCTAATTAATTGGTAGTTTGCTAATAGGTGAATTAATATAACCAGAGTTGCTTTTTAATTTAACAATGCTTCATTGAGGAGAGAATTCCTTTCTACCAAGAGGAATAACACGGGAAAAACTTCTTGTATTATTTCGTCCCATTAGCGACCATTGTCTATAAGTTCTATCAGACCAAATATTTTTTATGCGAGAGGATATTTCATTTGTTTGAAGTGGGTTTTGATAGTGGTATGCAATTCCCAATGCGATTATTTCATATGCTGGTAAGTAAAAGCCTCCAACAAATTCATCTCTTTCGGAAATGTATCTCTTAAAGCTATCATCACCTAAAGCTTGATTAAGAATATCAAATGTTTGTTTAAAAGCTTTTTCTATATGACTGTAATCAAATTTTTTATTACGAGCCATTTCACGCATTTCATCTGTTAGATAATTACTAACATCCCCTCTGAATTTTTTAAGGTATTCCTCTTCTTTATCAAACAGAAGGATAAAGCGCAACACTAATTCCATGTCATACTGCTCTTCATAAAGTCTATCGCTTAAAGCAGTACAACTGATAAATGATTCATAATTAGCAAGCGAACGCATCAATTCATATAAATCTTTATTTAACATTAGAAGAATACAATTTCGTACTTCTTGAGGTGTCGCAACCAAACCTCCCGTATTCAGCCGTTGAAATAGTTTAGGACTTACGCAAACGACATATCTTGTTGTAGGGTGCTGTGACACTTTAACTAATTTTCAACGTAGTAATAATGTTTTTAGTGTCACGCACCACCTGAGTGTTGTGACAATTGCGTAAGTTTTGTAGTTCATACTTAACCATTTCATCATTCTGATAAAGGCTAATCCACTCACCAATTGACATTGAATATCCATCGGTACGAATTTCTTGCCTTGTTTTGTCAATTTCTTCTTGTAAGAGCATAATTTAAAGTATTCTATAATGCTATCTGTATAGCTAGTTTTTATAAATAGCGATACTCAACTATTCTATCGCTAACCCAAAAAATATAATCTGGTAATTGCCTTGATGATTCAACTTCAGTTTTAATTAGTTTCTTCGTAGATTTGTAAATTTTTTTGATTATACACGTCTTACAGGTAGATGTATTTAGTTTTTATTTATACCTCTTGTTTAAATGGGATAGATGTACTTATAGTAAGAAATTTTTTTAATCTTAAATTCGGAAAAGCCCAGTCATGTCAGAATTCACACTCTCTATGGACGAGCTAAAATTAAAACAGCGGTTCAAGACTGTGGAATTTCTACGTAAAAAAATATGAAAAGTGAAATTTTAGGTTCTCGCTACTCAATCCGAGAGCAACTCGGTAAGAAACCTGGAAGATACACCTATTTAGCATTAGACGAAGCAACTCATGACTCAGTCGTTGTCAAATTGCTGAAGTTTGATAGTGATTTTGAATGGGATAGCTTAAAACTTTTTGAACGAGAAGCGGAAATCTTAAGGAATCTATCTCACCCTTTCATTCCTCAATATCTTGATTATTTTGAGGTGGATTCAGCCCAAACAAAGGGTTTTGCTTTAGTTCAAAGCTATATTGATGCCAAATCTCTGGAAGAACAAGTTAAAACAGGAAGGACTTTTAACGAAGCTGAGTTAAAAGAAATAGCCGAGAAAATTTTAAATATCTTAATTCACTTACATCAACTCAAACCTGCGATTGTTCACCGAGATATAAAGCCTAGTAACATTTTATTAACAAACCGTTCCGGGAATAGCGTTGGTGAAGTTTATTTAGTCGATTTTGGTTCGGTACAAAATATTACAGTTGTTGAAAATGCGACTTTAACTGTTGTCGGAACTTACGGTTACATGTCACCAGAACATTTCGGTGGACGTGCTGTTCCTACTTCTGATTTATATAGTTTGGGAGCAACTTTACTTTATCTTGCAACTGGAATTCATCCAGCGGATTTTCCTCAAAAAGATTTACAAATTCAGTTTGAAGATAAAACCCAATTAAGTCAGCATTTTGCTAGCTGGTTAAAAAAAGTATTAGAACCAAGTCAGGAAAAACGATTTAATTCAGCCGCAGCCGCATTAACAGCTTTACAAAAACCAGAAATAGTTAACCAAAATATTGAAAATAACCTTGGCATCAAGCCGGTTGATACCAAAATACATTTAAATAAAAGTGCCGATAACATAGAAGTCTTCAAACCATCAAGAGGATGGAGTTTTAGCTGTATTGAAAAACTAATTACAACTACCTTCTCTACTTTTGTTGGGTTAGTTTCTATTATGTTTTTATGGCATATTCCCCTGGTTGGATGGCTGATTTCAGTGATGCTTGCTTGGTTAGGAGTTTTAAACTGGATTGATTTTATATTTGAATTATTTGGTACAACTAAATTGGTTATCAACCAAAAGGTCATTTTTTTAAGCTATCAACTCTTTGGTATAAAATACGAAAAAGTTAGACCATCTGCTCGTAAAAATATAATTAAACTAGAATACACAAACTCCTTTATTAAAAAAGCTACAAACTCAAACGGAAAGATTTCATACAAAGAAGTTTCACCCGCAATCATTATTTGGGCTGGAAATAAACAATATAAACTTACCGGAATAACTCAAACAGAAGTCGAATGGTTGCTCAAAGAACTAAGCGATTCTTTAAAACTACCTTTTCAACGTCGGGTAATACCTATAGTTCAAAATGATTAAGTCTGATTAATTAAGAATTAAGCACAAAAGCTGATTATTCCTATTGCCGGTTTCAGAAAGAAAAATAATAAGATAATATATGGCATCAAAAGATAAAAACAGGGGCAGATAAGATGCTTGCAGACAATGATTCTTTACTAGGTGAAAATAGTTCTGCTGCTGCTAGGGACCCCCTAACTGGTGGCATTAGTTTTAACAATGATATAGACAGCGATCGCAATATTTTAGAAGTTACCAGCATTGGAGAAGTTACAGTTCCTACGAGTATCACTACAGTTGATTTAGGAATTGAAGTGCAGGGAGAAACAGCCCAAGAAGTTCAGCAAGAAGTGGCTCAACAAACAACGAATGTTGTAGATGTGCTAGAAAAACTTGAAGTTAAAGAACTCCAAACTACCTCGGTGCGATTATTTCCAGTTTATAGTTTTGAAAACGATACTCGAACTTTAACTGGGTTTGAAGCCCGCAACAGCCTTTCCTTCGAGTTACCCAACCAAGAAGCAGGAGCCGCTATCGACGCAGCAGTTGCAGCAGGTGCAAATCAAATACAAAACATCAGCTTTTCAGCTTCAGACGAAGCATTACAGCAGGCACGTTTGCAAGCACTTAAGCAAGCTATAGAACAAGCTCAAACAGAAGCCGCAACTGTTTTTGACACTTTAAACTTAGTTTCACAAGAGATTGTAGGCATCGAAATTTTATCAGTGGGTGAGTCAAATCCGATTTCTCAACCCCTTCGATTTGAAGCAAGCGCGGCAAGAGACACGACACCAATAATTGGCAGCCCTCAAACAGTACAAGCAACAGTTGCTTTAGATATTCTTTACAGCGAGCAGTAAGTAAGGAGTAGTACTCGTTTTTATTAAAATTGACGGGTGAAAGCAGGCAGGGGGAGCAGGGGAAGCAGGGGAGCAGGGGAAGAAAATATTTTAATTAAAAATAAACTCATCAGATTTAATGAAATGGAGTAGTAGTAGTCTGTCCCATAAAATACTATGGGTAAAAATCGCTTCTCAACTTCTCTTCTTTTTCTTTTCTCAGCGTACTCTGCGCTCTCTGCGGTTATATTAATTAACCCTTCAATTTTAATAGGACAAACCAGTAGTCCTTTTCATTAGTTTTGACGGGTAAAACAAAAAGACTAAAATAATTCTCCCCCACTCTCCCTCTCTCCCCCTCCCCCACTCCTAACCCTAATCCGGCAATTTTAATGAAAACCAGTAGTAGTACTCCGCCTATAATTCAAGCCCTCAAAACGGCCGGGGACATAAAATTAGTGGTTATTTTCAGTAATTTACACGGTTTGTTTTAGGTTTTTATAAGTTAATTTTAAGCCCGTATCTACGCAATCGAATAAAGCGTAGCGGTAGTTTTTTTTTAGCATACTAGATATTAAATAACCAAAATAATTTCAAATTATAATCAAATTAAAATCTTGACATTTTTATCTAAAATTCATCTTTGTTAAAATTTATTTATCTACTATCTCGCTTCTGGAATTGACTTTTTATTAATGGTAGCTATTGATATAAATTCATCAGCAAACCATAATAAAAATGAAAATAATACCTATAATTGCTATTATTTCAACCTTATCTATAGCAACTCCAACTACTGCTCAATTAATACCCTCTACGCCTGTAAAGCTAAACAGTGCTAGTCTTCCTAACGTGCGTGTAATTAGAAACGAAACCACTATTAGAATTTACAATGGCAAAATAATTAAAAATATTCGAGCTAAAAGCTTGAAAGTACGAGTTCTGGACTCGAAAACTTGCCAGGGTAAACAAGTTAAACGTCAAACTTTATCAGGGAAAAGATTTTTAAGTAAAACTATTGAGGTAGATAAAAAAACAGGTAATTTAGCAGTAGGAGTCGTATTGCAAGATTGCTGGAAACAAAATATAAATGCAGCATTCATTCTTCAACCCGAAGCAAATTGGAATAATTACATTATTCATCGAGTACCAGTTCCTGGAGAAAGAGAAATTAATGATAGATTTTCTACTTACCCTTTGAGAAATATTAAAGGTTTGGGATTTGTAGATGGTAATTTAATTATAAAATATGCAAACTCCGACCATTCAGAAGCAATGCTTGTATATACTTCTTCAAATAAACCGATTGGGAAATATGCTGGTTGTGTTGTAACAAAGCCAAGCAAAGATAATAATATTTGTCCGTATTTTAACTAAATTTTAACTAAAAGTTATCTTCTAATTTCATGGGTGATTATTTTGAGAATATCGCATTGAATATTTCAATTATTATTTTGTGTAATGCGGATTTAATCGGCTCTCCTTTTTTATCAAAACCTTTGGGTGTAAAACCCCATCGTCTATACGTTGCTAGTAATTGGTTGGGGTAAAAACCCCATTCAATTACCTCTCCCTCACTCCCTCACTCTCTCTCTCACTCCCTCTTTATCTACCCCCTCTTCCCTCTCTCCCCTCCATCGCTACATCTTTGTATTCTCCCAATAATACAAAACCCCACAATGCCCCAGAAGTTGTAAAATAATAAATATATTTATTAAGAAAAATTAACTAACTATCAATGTCAAATGGGAAGGGGAAATCCCGTATAGTTGTTGTTGGCGCTGGAATTGGCGGACTTACCGCAGGTGCTTTACTAGCAAACAAAGGTTATGAAGTATTAATTTTAGACCAAGCCCTTATACCGGGAGGCTGTGCTTCTACGTTTAAACGCAAGGGTTTTACTTTTGATGTTGGTGCGACTCAGGTAGCAGGTTTGGAACCGGGAGGAATTCACCATCGGATTTTTTCTGAATTAAATATTAATTTACCCGAAGCAACACCCTGCGACCCTGCTTGCGCGGTATACTTACCGGGGGAAACTACTCCTATAAATGTTTGGCGAAATCCGCAGAAATGGCATGAAGAACGTTTGCGACAGTTTCCCGGTAGCGAACCTTTCTGGAATTTACTATCAACTTTATTCAAAGCAAGCTGGAGATTTCAAGGACGAGACCCCGTATTACCACCGCGTAATTGGTGGGATTTACTACAGTTAACTACGGCAGTACGTCCGGATACTTTAGTTACAGTTCCCTATACTTTATCTACTGTCGGAGACGCTTTACGCTTCACCGGACAAGGTGATAATCATCGTTTGCGAACTTTTTTAGATTTGCAATTAAAGTTATATTCCCAAGTTAATGCAGAAGAAACAGCCTTACTTTATGCTGCAACTGCATTAAGCGTATCTCAGGAACCGCAAGGATTATACCATCTTCAAGGAAGTATGCAGGTATTGAGCGATCGCCTTGTAGAATCTTTGGAAAGGGATGGCGGTAAGTTGTTGATGCGTCATACAGTAGAACATGTCAAAGTCGAGAACAATCAAGTTAGTGCGGTAGTTATTCGCAACCAAAAAACCGGAGAAGTTTGGACTGAAGCGACAAATCATGTGGTTGCAAATGTCACGGTTCAAAATTTGATGCAACTGCTGGGTGAAAAAGCTCCTAAAGGATATAAAAAACGAGTTGACAACTTACCTCCTTCATCCGGTGCTTTTATCATTTATTTAGGCGTTGACGAAAGCGCAATTCCTTCCGGATGTCCGCCACATTTACAGTTCCTCTACGATCCTAACGGCCCAATTGGCGAAAATAATTCTCTATTTGTTTCTGTAAGTCGTGCTGGCGATGGGCGCGCCCCTGCCGGAAAAGGGACAATAATTGCTTCTTCTTTTGTAGATGCAGACAAATGGTGGGATTCAGATGATTATGATGCTTTAAAAAATAAGTTTACCCAAGAAGCCATATCTCGTTTAGGAAAATTTTTCTACTTGAAACCAGAAACTATTATTCATCAAGAAGCTGCCACACCTCGTACTTTTTACAATTTCACAGCTAGAGACAAAGGAATTGTCGGTGGTATCGGACAAAGAGTTCCAAATTTCGGTCCTTTCGGATTTGCTAATCGTACTCCAATAAATAATTTGTGGCTGGTAGGCGATTCAACTCATCCCGGTGAAGGTACTGCGGGAGTCAGTTATTCAGCTTTGACAGTGGTAAGACAGATTACAGTTAGCACTTAGCGCGCTATGTCCTATCGGACACGCTCCGAAAAAAGCGTGTTCACTGTAGGGTGCGGTTAACGGGGCATCCTGCCCGTTTCCCATGTACCGGCTTTAGATGAAATATGCTGTATACATAAAAATTTAAAGACGTAGCAGTGCTACGTCTCTACATTAGCTGTGGTGATTTTTTAGGAGATAGCGTCTTCAATATCTTCAATATAAGATTATCGCTGCTTTGGAGAACTACGACGCATTTCGCGCTTTTCCTGCTCTAAAAGACGGCGATCGCGCCATTCCATTAGAGTAAGATAAATTACACCACCCGTAACAGCTACGAGTAATACTAAGGCTGATATTGCCAAAATGTTGAGAAAAGGACCTTCCATATCGGATTCTATAGTCCGTTACGACCCCAAACTACCATTGCAATTGACCAAGTAAAAACTACTAGTAGCGTCACCCAGCCTAAAGTCAAGATTGCCATAATACTACTTCTAAACTTCCTGTTTTAACAACTCTATAAATATCATACAATCATCAGTTACTAGTTGAAATGGGTATTGGTATATGGAATTAAGCATGGATTACGGGGCATTGTGATGAAAGGAACTTTTAATCCGGACTTAATGGCCGAACGTATAGAATCTCTCAAAGCCGGGATTATATCTGCTTTATCGTTTTCTGTGGTATTTATTCTGGCTTCTATTTTCAATCAATTTTTATTAAAAGAGTATTTTATAGAACTATATAGCAGCAGTATAATTACGTTTAATTGGCACTGGTTGATAAGTGCTGGTATTGCTGGTTTCTCTGGTTTTCTATTCGGCGCTACCTATCGGTATATCATCCGCGAAGATAAAAACCCCCATTTGAAAGAAGGAAGCGTATTGGCTTTTGGTTTGGCACGGGGTTTAGCTGAAATTGATATCGGACTAAATTTTTCGGACTCAGTTTTTCCCTTAACTGTGCTTGCCTCAGAAAGTATTACAGGATTTGCAATCGCAGCCTTTACTTTAGATTGGGCTATTAAGTTTGGTTGGGTTAAGCCTTTTGTGGGTACTAGAGAGTAGCAAGTAGATAACTGGTAACTAAAAAATGCCCAGCTATTTTTTGATAGTAGATGTAGAAGCTACTTGCTGCAATAATGGCAGTATTCCCAAGGAGGAAATGGAAATTATTGAAATTGGTGCGGTAATGTTGAATCGTTCCACTTGGGAAATAGATTCGCACTATCAGCAGTTTATTAAGCCTGTAAGACACCCGAAGCTAACAAATTTTTGCCAGCAATTAACTAGCATTACTCAAAAAAATCTCGAATCAGCACCAATTTTCCCGCAAGTAATTCCCCAATTTAAAGAATGGATTGAATCCTATCCTAAAAATATCTTTTGTTCCTGGGGTAATTACGATAAAAATCAATTTATTTTAGATTGCAATTTCCATAATTTAGCTTATCCCTTCGGAACCGAACATCGAAATATAAAAAAGGAATTTTCATTGTATTATAGCAACAACAAAAAAAGGTTTGGGGTAATACAAGCTTTGCAACATTTAGGTTTAGAATTTCAAGGTACCCACCATCGTGGTATTGACGACGCTCGGAATATTGCTGCGATTTTTAAACATATGAATCAAGATTAGGTTAAAGGTTAAAGGTAGAATAGAATCATAAACAACTATTTCCCCTCTCCTTATGAATGAGAGGGGTGTCCAAAGGGCAAGGTGAGGTACAAAATGTATTACATTAATCCCGAAAGATTCTATACACTTTCTAATTAAGATTCAACTACATTCATTTATATACAAAACAACGAGGAACCACATTATTTTGATTCCCGTAATAATCAACTATCTCGTAACTTCGTAAAACAATTAATTCCATCAAGTTTGCCATATTTTTCTTAACTATCAACTGCTCTGATGGAGATATATAAGATATTTCAGCTAGTAATACTCCCGTAATATCTTCATGCCCTCCATCTTCATTAATCCCGGCATGAAGCAAAATAGGCTGATAAAAATCTCTGGGTAACTCTAAAGCTTCAGATTGTTTTTTAAAAAACTCGTGAAATAATGGCTCATCCTGCTCAAATAGCATCAATGCAGCTTTGAAACTCAAAGGGTGCTGTTTCGCAAACATCGCTAAGGATGAACAAATTGCAAAAGTGCTTGGTAAGGGCTGCATCTTTTGAATTTGCTCGTCTGTAATTCCTACGCTCTTTAAAGATTTATCAATTAAACGGTCGTGATGCAACTCTGAAGCAAAAAATTCTTGCAGCAGCTTATCAACGCGATTCGATTCATAATTTGCTAAAGCAGGAGCTAAAAGTTTAGGGCACAAATGAGTCACATGATAAGACTCTAACGCATAGCCCATTAGCTGATTTTTAGTAATTGTGCCATCAGCCATTTTGCCAAAGAACGGAGAAGATGTAAATTGGAGTTTTAAACGTTCTAAAAATCGCCATAATTCCCGATAAAATTGACTTCCGCTCATACCAGCAGCAGCAACTTTATTTTGAGTTTCAATTAACAAACCACGTTTATCAAAATTGGCAAGTAGCTCGGGTATTTCTTCTTGAATCTCCGGGCAAGCTTCGCTTAACTGCTCTAATGAAAAACCACCTACTTGTAAAAGTCTTAATAGTTGAGCTATTTCTTGATAATATTCCGATGGTGTAGAAATTGAAAAAGCTTGAGTTGCATCGCGAATGATAATTTCCTCATCTTTAAATTCAAACAAAACCTGATTTTTAAACAGCGGTTGCCCAAATTCGATTTTAGTTAGCATCATTTACTTTATTCCTATGATTTTTTATGGGTTTTAAATATCTGAGACTCTACGCAATAAGCTATGATTCGATGAATAATAATCAAAAATAGCGTTGTTATAAGTGGTATAAGTTTCTATAAAAAGATAAATTTGCCGTTGCCATCGTTGCTTTGTTGGTTCGTCAATATGAGATATTTGCTGAAATATTTGATGACTAATATTCTCAAGCTTACTCTTTTGAAAATAATTGATTAAATTTTGAATAGACTTAATAAAGCTATAGTTTACTTTCAAAGTTTCGCAAGCCCGAAGATAATCGCTAAAATTGTTCAAATTTTGATTTGCTAAAAATCCTAAAATACTAAAATAAAACAGCGAATCAAAACTTGCCCAATATGCCAAACTATTAAACATTGCCATTGTTTGTGGCAGTGGTATTGTATCCATCAAATCTTCATTATCAATACCAATCGAATTAAGTGCATCGACTAAAAACTCATCTTGGCCATATTCCTGGCAGTAAAGCTGATTGATTAATTGTCTAATTTCAGTAGAACTTTGAAAACTCAGTGTAGAAGCATCTATATAGGCTTGATGAGCCAATAAATGATAAGTTTCTATAGCAAAACCGTAAATAAGGTTGATTGATAAATTAGATATATCGGGTATGATGAATGTCAATTTATTTTGATATGACTTATTTTGAAGTAAGTCGTAACTTAAATTCTCTAGTTCTAATAAAACATCTAAACCTGAATTAATTTTAATCTCATCAGCATCATCAAGCAGCTTTTTATCATCTAAGTAGCACAGCAAAGTATTGATAGATTCCGGATTTTTCGGAGAGAAAGTTGTCTGTAACTTTGTCAGACTATTCGTTCCATCCATCATCATCAAAACTTTTTGCAATGCTTTTTCTGTTTGAGCATTAACTTGAAAAGCAAAATCTCGTCCTTCTTGAGAAAAAATAATTTGATTTTGATATAAATTTACAGATGCAGTTAGTTTCGGATATTGGGGTAAAGGTAATTTATGCTGCTTACCTTCAAATTCTGATAGTTTTTTATCTGTTGTTGAAATCTTATTTAGCATTATAAAACTCCGAAAATAATTATTTAAATATTTCGTATTGTATAAAGGCGGTTAATTTACTAGCAACCTTCACTTCAAGATTAAATTTTAATAAAGTGAAGGTTGTAGCTCGCTGTAATTAAAAGAAACTACAGAGTAATAGAAAGAGTTCTCCTGGGAATCGTTTATTCTCTGAAAAATTGTTATTGGAGATTTTAATATCCCCTAACACCCCCTTAAATAAGAGGAGTTATTTGCAAATTTTAATCAGAAAAACCTACAGAATTACCGGGGTATATGGGTAAGGAAAATGAGGAAATTTGATCGGCTTTTTAGGATGAACTGGCTCTTTTGGGTGAATGGGTTCTTTTGGAATATAAACTGTTCTATATGGTTTGTCGGGATAATAAACAGTAGTTGCTATACTTTCAGGTGCAACTCTAGTCAAACCACCAACTACCTGCTCGATTTCATTATCTTGCAATTCATTCAGAAAAGTTTCTGAATCGTTAAATAATTCTGCACCGTCTAAATTGACATCGTTGATTTGAATTTTAGCCATTTCTAAATGTCTCCTGGGATTTTTCGATTGATATCAAAATCGCGATTGTAGCTTTTGTTAAACCTTTCCTTTATTTTGCTTTCAGGTAATTCAAAACTTTGCACTGCAAGCTTGTAGGTGCTTTGAAACTTTTCCTAACGTTGTAATTTAGGACAGGTTTCAATGCAACTAACATAGTTAAGCAATGAATCTTGTAAAAGTACTTTTAGAGAAAGGTTGCAGTTAAAAGACAACTACAGTATCACCGGCTCATAAGGTATTCTGATGACTTCGGGATGCTTAGGTGGTTTTGGATGAGTTGGCTGTGGAAGATGAATCGGTTTAATCGGATAAATTCGCTTGGGAAAATGAAATTTTTTGTTTTTGTAAAATTCGTAATCGTCTATAGAAATTGTTTTACCACCGATTACCTGCTCCATTTCACAATTTTCTAATTCATTAAGAAATGTTTCTGAATCGTTAAACAGTTCGGTGTCGTCTAATCTGACATCGTTGATTTGAATTTTAGCCATTTTGAACACGTTTCCTGGGATTTTTTGTTTCTGTAGAAAAATAGCAATTACAAAGCTTTTTGTGTAAATCGGCTTTAAACAGTCATTGCGTTGAAAATATGCCTAAAAACATGCTCTTGAGTTATATTATTTTGGCACATCATGGCAGAATCAAAGCTCTACCATCAATTGCAGTGACAGCAATAAACCTGTATATGCAATAATTGCAAAAATTTCTTATCTTAAACTTCTTATATTTTTTGTTTTAAATCAAGCAGGTATTAGAAATTGTAATGATTTTTTTATCTTTAAGATGGCTAGCTATGAATGGTACGAATGCATGTAAACTTAGCACGCTGCCTTTCAAAGCTATAAACTCTAAAAAAAATAGCTTATTAGATAAATAAATGCATTCTTACAGAACTTATCTCAAACAGGTTAATCACCGACTGTGTACCTAGTATTTAGTAATTAACTACATAAGCGATCGGGAATAATACCAATTTTGCTTTTAAACAGATTAATCCTCTAAACTCTCTTCCTCTGTGTTCTTTGCGCCCTTTGCAGTGATACAAATAAAGCCATTAACTTTAATGCAGCAGACTGCTAAATTTACCAGTTAACTATTAACTATGTCGATAGATATAATAAGTTTCCCAGCGAACGCGATATTATCCCTTCTGTATTAATATTAGGACTTACACAACCGGCAGATTTTTCTGTAGGGTGCTGTGACACTTTAACCAATATTGAACGTAGTAACAATGTTTTTATTGTCACGCACCAACCGGGTATTATGACAATTGCGTAAGTTATGAATATTAGTAACAACCTTCACCTCATGTATAAATTATGAGATGAAGGTTTTGATTTTAAATTAGCTTAGAGGATTACCGGACAAGGATAGAAGATAATAGGTTTAGTTCCGCAAACCGGCGGCTTCGGAGGATAATAACAAATTGGATAAACCGGTTTTATCTCGCGAACAGGTTTCGGAGGATAAATGCAAATTGGTTCTTCAATAATGTAAACAGTTGTTATAGCCTTATCCTCAAAATCGGCTTGCATTAATTCTTTATTAAAAGATTCTTTACTTAAACCACCAATTATTTCATCTGTTTCACTATCTTTTAATTCGCTCAAAAAAGTTTCTGAGTCATTAAATAGTTCGCTACCATCAAGCTTTATATCATTAATTTGGAATTTAGACATTTTGAAACTCCTCTTGTTTTACATTCCAAGAAAAATAATTATTACTAACATTTATGTCACTTTTTCTAAATTATCATTAGCTGATTTTCCACTACGCAACTATAGCGAAGTGAAACTATGACAAAACATATTTAAACCGCAGCCTTAATGTTGCCAAAAAGCCGATTTTTCTAATTTATGACATACCAGTATTATTCATGCAAAGCCATAAACAGCAATGAATAGAGAAAGTTGCATTTGGTGTAATTAGATTATTTCCTAAATAGAAATATCCTATATTTCTTAGTAAAAATCAAGCAGGTATTAGGAATTGTAATATTAATTGTAATATCCCGTAAATTCAATTTTCAAAGTATATATTTTATCTCTAAAATCTTATTGATTTAATTACATAACTTCAATTTATCTTTATAAAAAAATGTGCTATCTTAAGAAAAGTGCTTAAAAAATGGATAAATATTTAAACAGTCAGTTGAGTATAGATATCTTCAGAATCGGCATTAAGATAACTGTGCCGTAAATCGATTTCTGCAATAGAAAAGTGATTAAGAATTGACTGAATTCGTTCTGAAGGTGAATTGTTTCCCCGATACCAAGCTGCCAATAATCCATTAGCAATAACTTGACAGCGATTCATACCAAAGCTTTCAGAAGAGTTAAACTTTTTGTTTGATTCCTCTGCTAATGCTAAACCTGGAGCTAAATATTTCGCAAACAGTGGAATCTCTGCTTTAAAATAAGATTTATTTTCTTGATGTACAATTTGTAATACTTCTGTGAGTGCTTTCCAATCTCTTTTATCAAAATATAAAACACCGCAATCGTAGCGCTCGTATTCTTGAGGATTGTATAAGACTTTAAAATAATTAGGAATTGCTAATTCATTCAGGTGCTTTGTCAAACTAGCCATAACTGTAACAGCACCTTGACGAGTGAGATGAAAGTAAACTCGTACTATTACGTGCTGTTGCTTTGAACTCTGAGGATAATACAATCCCATGTTGCTTACGGCTACGTAAAAACCATTTTGGACTAAATTTTTGGGCATTTTTACCGCAACATAATCTCCTACAGCGGCAGCTTGATGTTCGGGTTGAAGATGTTTTTTGCGTTGAATATGGAGCCTTAAATCTTTTTTGTTGACAGCTAAACTACCGTCAACTTCTTCTTTAAGAATATGCCAGCCAGGTTCAAAATAGCCTTTACCAAAGTTACTTTGATGCAATCTTTCGTAGAATTCTAAATCAACGCCCAGAAAAGTCTTGTTTTCAAACTTTGGTGATGCATAATCCTCTTCGCTATCCAATTTCAAGGAACTTTGCATAGAACCGTTATAATAAATGCCATAGAGAAAATTTCTTAACCGCAAACCAAGATACTTTTGCTGTATATTTTCTGGCATTTTTTGAAAATGTATAACTGCATCATCTGAAATTTGATAAGGCTTATAATCTGGATGATGAATAGAAAAATTAGAATTAATTTCCAGTTTATCAGCAATATCTTCGAGAACATTTACAAGTCTCCTAGTTGATTCATTAGTAGTTTGATTTAATAGAGAATCAAGAAAATCCATGTAGGGTACCAGTGAATATAGAAAAAGCCAAACCTATTATTTAGCTACAGCAGCATATAATTAGCAATTACCAATCTTCCCAAAGAAAAACGATAGTTTGCTTAAACTAATTCCGAAGCAGTAGTACCAAAAATTGTTGGTAAAGAATGTTGCGGGCGACATATTAAAGACTTAGCAACTTGCAGCATTGCAATTCCTGTATTGTCAAAGATTTTTTGAAACTGAATTGTGGCATAAATTTGTTGAATCAAAATAAATCCTGCAAATTGTATAGTTCTTTCTAAAAAATCGGGACGATACTTTAAAATCGTAGGGAAAAATTTAAAATAAGCTTTTTGCAAAGCTGCCATCGAAGGTTGCAATTTTTCTAACGGTATAACCGCCGTGCGTAAAGATTCCTCAATAGTCATTGATTGACAAACTACCAAACTATTAAGCCATATATGTAAATAATTGCCGATAAGAGTTCCTAAATCAAAAGCTGGATCTCCCCAGCTAAAACGCTCCCAATCGATTATTCGCAGCATGTTTTCATCACATTGCTGCCAATCTTGATTTAGAAGGATGTTATTGAATTTTAAATCGTTATGGGTAAAACAACTAGGTTGGAAAGCATTCCCTAATTCAGCCATCGCTTTTTCTAAGCTTTCGTATTTCTGATAAAGAGAAAAGAATTTTAATGCCTGTGCGGGTACTTCACCAAAAATCTCCGGCTCGATTCGTTGCCAAGTCTGAATTAAACTATGCACTTGATGAATCCTTTGATATTCAGTCGTAGTAATTAAAAATTCTTGAAAGTTGCGGCAATGGTAGCTATCTCTATGGAAAACTGCCACTATTTCGCCTATGCGGGTAGCAATTTCTATGGGAAAATTATTTTGCTGAGTATAAAAATTATATAAATCCAAGTAGCTATCTAAATATCGCAAAATAATTATATGGTTTTCTTTATCAAACCATAGCAAATCCGCAATTAAATTATCTAAGTTATTGAGTTGAGGAAATTGACGGATAGCTTCTTGAATTTGCCATTCCCTGATAAAATCACCATTTACCTTACCTTCTCTATTGCGTATTTCTTGCTTCACTAAAAGCCGCTTATGATTCTTGAAGGTAATTAAAAGATTAAAGTTTTTAGCTGGTATCTGTTCAATCTTGCTTATATCTTCCTTGGCACAATCTAATACACGAGAATTGCTTAAATAATCAGATATATTATCAGAGCTTAATATAAATACCATGTAGAAACACCATTAAATTTTAGGGAGACTGTTTGATTAACAAATTGATTAACACAATATCTACAAACATGTAACCCTAAGAGGATGGGCGGAAAAGTATAGTTTTTAGCCTAAGTTTCGGACTATCCCCCTTCCCCCCTTTTTAAGGGGGGATCTAAAAGTTTACGGTTTTATTTATGACACATCCTTACATCCTCTAAATTAATTATCAACTAACAACTAACAACTAACAACTAATTATTTAATATGCATTGGTACAAAGGCAAATTAATTGAATCCGAAACTATTCAACTACCAATTAACGAACCAGGCTTATTATTCGGTGCAACAATTTTTACTACTTTAAGAGTATATGAAAATTCCCTTGATAGCCGTTTAACTCATTGGCAAGCTCATCATCAACGGCTTGTCTCTTCCGTAGAAACCTTCGGCTTTCAACAACCATCGTGGCAAAATATCCGCCGTGGTGCAGAATTTCTCATAAATCATTACTCAGTTCTAAGAATTACCCTGTTTCCCGACGGCAGCGAATGGATAATTGGTAGGTTAATACCGAAAGATTTAGCAGAAAAACAAAAGTATGGTGTAAACGTAACTATTGCTAGCACAGAACAATATCGCAGTTTACCCGCTCATAAAACAGGAAACTATTTAGCGCCGTGGTTGGTGAAAAGAAATGCTTGGAAAAAAAATATTCAAGAAGCAATTTTAACCGACGCTGCCAGAAATTGGTTAGAAACTACTACCGGTAATCTTTGGGGATGGCACGATGGCTGTTGGTTTACTCCACCATTAAGTACGGGAATCTTACCCGGAATTATGAGAGAACAACTTATAAATTGGTTGCGAAAACATCAATACCAAGTTAAAGAACAACCCTTTACACCACAATTAGTTGAAAGATTTACAGCCCTAGCCTACAGCAACTCTGTAGTGGAAATACTACCAATACACCAAGTCATAGATTCAATGGTAAAGCTACAATATGATCCCAGGCACTATAGTCTTAAGGAATTACAAAGATATTTACTAGCATGATGTGTACGCATTCTGGTATACGTTAAGATAAGTTAACATAATTCTTAAAAATTCCATCTCGTTTTAGAGACGCGACGCGAAAAGAAAAAAACAGGAGGATTGACCTCGGTGAATAATAAAAGATGGAGAAATGCGGGGCTGTACGCGCTGCTTTTTATTGTTGTAATTGCTTTAGGAACGGCATTTTTTGATAATAATCAAGCTCAAAGTCGTGATTCATGGCGTTACAGTGAATTCATCCAAGCAGTTCAAAAAGACAAAGTAGAAAAAGTAAGTTTAAGTTCCGATCGCTCTACCGCTTTGGTACAACCGAAGTATGACACTAACAAAAAAGTAGTCACCTTGGTAGATGACCCGGATTTAATTAATACTTTAACCAAGCACGATGTCGATATTTCCGTATTGCCTCAAACCGATGAAGGCTTTTGGTTTAAAGCGTTGAGCAGCTTGTTCTTCCCCGTATTGCTTTTAGTTGGTTTGTTCTTTTTACTACGACGCGCTCAGAGCGGTCCTGGTAGCCAAGCCATGAACTTTGGTAAGTCAAAAGCCAGAGTGCAAATGGAACCACAAACCCAAGTTACTTTCGGTGATGTTGCTGGTATTGACCAAGCCAAGCTGGAGTTAAACGAAGTAGTAGATTTTCTCAAAAACGCCGATCGCTTCACTGCTGTTGGTGCAAAAATTCCTAAAGGTGTACTTTTAGTTGGGCCTCCTGGAACAGGTAAGACTTTGTTAGCTCGTGCGGTAGCTGGTGAAGCTGGGGTTCCTTTCTTCTCCATCTCCGGTTCTGAGTTCGTAGAAATGTTTGTGGGTGTGGGTGCTTCCCGCGTTCGCGATTTGTTCGAGCAAGCTAAAGCGAATGCTCCCTGTATCGTATTTATCGATGAAATTGACGCGGTAGGTCGTCAGCGGGGTGCTGGTTTAGGTGGTGGTAACGACGAAAGAGAACAAACTCTTAACCAGTTGCTGACCGAAATGGATGGTTTTGAAGGTAACACCGGAATCATCATTATTGCTGCTACAAACCGTCCTGACGTACTCGATGCAGCATTATTACGTCCCGGACGTTTTGACCGTCAAGTAGTTGTTGACCGCCCAGATTACGCTGGTAGAGTTGAAATTCTTAAAGTTCACGCTCGCGGTAAAACTTTAGGAAAAGACGTAGATTTAGATAGAATTGCTCGTCGTACTCCTGGTTTCACCGGTGCGGATTTATCCAACTTGCTCAACGAAGCGGCAATTCTAGCAGCACGTCGTAACTTAACAGAAATTTCGATGGACGAAATCAACGATGCCATCGACCGCGTATTAGCTGGTCCGGAAAAGAAAGACCGGGTAATGAGCGAAAAACGCAAAGAATTAGTAGCATACCACGAAGCCGGTCACGCTTTGGTTGGTGCTTTAATGCCTGACTACGATCCAGTACAAAAAATCAGCATTATTCCTCGCGGACGTGCGGGTGGTTTGACCTGGTTTACTCCTAGCGAAGACCGTATGGACAGCGGTTTATACAGCCGTGCTTATCTGGAAAATCAGATGGCTGTTGCTTTGGGTGGACGTATTGCAGAAGAATTGATTTACGGTGAGGAAGAAGTTACCACAGGTGCTTCTAATGATTTGCAGCAGGTTGCCAACGTAGCTCGTCAAATGGTAACTCGCTTTGGTATGAGCGATAACCTTGGCCCAGTTGCCCTTGGTCGTCAGCAAGGTAACATGTTCCTCGGTCGCGATATCATGTCAGAACGCGACTTCTCCGAAGAAACCGCAGCAACCATTGATATGGAAGTTCGCGACTTAGTTGATGTTGCTTACAACCGTGCCAAGCAAGTATTGCAAGACAACCGTCAAATTCTTGATAAATTAGCAGAAATGTTAATTGATAAAGAAACTGTAGATGCTGAAGAATTGCAAAGTTTGTTAGCAAGCAATGATGTAAAAACAGCAGCTTTTGCTTAAGTCAGTTAGGAGTTAAGAGTTATGAGTTAATTCATAGCTTCTAACTAAGATAAAACGGGGTAGTTCTAGTGTGTTTTAGAATTGCCTCGTTTTTTTTTATGATACAAGTTTGTAGGGTGTGTTATCGCGGAGCGTAACGCACCATTGTTTTTTATGTATTCAAGCGTATTAACAATTGAATAATTAAAATATCACCCCCAAGGGTACTTTATTTAATCGGGAATTCTAATTGCAGTGATGGAAGTTAAGTCATGCAGTAAACTACTTATTGATAGGTTGAATTAACTAATGACTAATGCAATTGATTGTCCTACCTTTAAACCGACTCTAAGAATTGGCAATAGCGGTCAAGATGTGAAAGAGATGCAAAAGCGTTTGGAAAAAAGATTTGCATCTATATATCCCTCTAATTTTCAAATAGATGTTGATGGTGTCTTTGGCTCGCAAACTGAAAGTGCAGTCAAATATCTTCAATGTCTAGCTTTTCTAGAGACAACAGGAATTACAGATGCAGCTACTTGGAATTTTATCTGTGATGGAGTGAAAAGCCTACCGATTTTGCAAGAAAATAGCAAGGGAAATACGGTTAAGTTGTTACAGCAAACTTTGAAGGATTACGACTTTTATCATGGTGAAATAAATGGACATTTTGATGCTAGTACGGAAATAGCCGTCAAAGCTTTTCAAGCGGATTATTCTTTAGTTGCTGACGGTATCATTGGTCAGAATAGTTGGGCTACATTAATCCATTTAAATACTCACATCGATGCTTGCTATTGTGGTTATTATCGTGGATGTTAATTACTATAATTTTGACTTTGTGGAATTTTATTAACACCTCAATGTCAATTATAGGGGAGCATCCCGGTTTTGCAAAAATACAATATTATAGAATTTAAGTATCTCTTAAAACCCGGTTTGTTAGAAAATCGGGTTGCTAACTTATGATTTTGATATAATTACACTAAAAAATTAGGACAATTTGCGAAGTAAACTCTTGCGCGTTAACAGAAAATAGTTACAAATATTTATAATATAAAGCCTAATTTTCGATAAGTTTTTTAAAATTCTGGAATCAAAACTTTAGTTGTGATGTCTATTAGATGACAGTTAAATAATAGACAAGCATACAAAATTAAAATGCATAAAAATTATTTCAATCGCAAATATCAATTGTTTTTTGCGGCGATGTTAGTAACTCTTACAGCTTGTAATTCTCCTACCGCTACAAACAGTAATACCGATACATCATCTTCCAATAATACGATTAATAGTTCTGAAAATTCACCAAGCCCAACAGATAACAATACTAATGTTGATGCTTCTCGACTTATATCTACCCAAGGCATTGGTGATGCGCGTTTGGGAATGACTTACGCAGAACTGAAAAAAACTTTGGATTCCAAAACTACCTATGAGGTAAAATCACCCTTCATGGTCGATTTTGATGCGATCGCCGTGAATCAGGATGGCAAAACTTTATACTACATCATATACCCAGCAGTAGAGACTTTCTCGAATTCAAGTAAAATCGAAACTATAACCACCGAAAACCCAGATTTTGTCACTGATAAAGGAGTAGGAGCAGGAACAAAAATAAAAGATGCTCAAGCTGCCTACGGTAAAGCTACTCTTGGCTACCATACGCAAAATGAGTCTCGGGAGTATGTGACATTTGCAAACCAGCCATCTGATATTAGTTTTCGTCCTTTAACACCACCTGGAAGGTTTGCAGGTATTTACAAATCACCACTACAAGAGTATAACGAAACCGATAAATTTAAACAGGATACTGCTATTAAATCAGTATCAGTATTATCCAGAAATTAACCATTGCTGTTGTACACTCATGCCATTTTTCTAAAGATGGTAGGTTGGGTTAGACATAAAAAACAAATTTGCTTTGAAACAAAAATCTTTGAATCTTGTCGTAACCCAACATCACTATTGCCAACAACAGCCCATCGTTAATTTTCAAACCTGCTCGAACAAAGCATTCCAATCAACAATAGATGGTCTTTTTCCCTTATTCACAATTTCAAAAGCTTTGTTATAACAATTTGAGTTATTTAAACATTCGACACAAGCATTTGCAACGTCTATTCTACTAGTGTCTCCCGTGAGTTTATCGCCAGTTCCTATTACTACATCTAGTTTTCCGTCAGTTTTTGCTCTTAACAAAGTATTTAAATCATAGGAAGTATATGGCCCATCTATTAAACGTCCGGGACGAATTATTGTATAAGTTAAATTAGAATTTTTAATTGTATTTTCAGCCTGTTGTTTTGCGTCGAGTATACCAAAACTATTTAAAATGCTGTAAGGAAATTCTGTTTTACGTTCCACTCCACAGGAAGATACAAAAACGAATTGCTTTAAATTTGTTGGTGCCACCTCCACCAAATTACTTACACCTTGAGCATCAACTTTCATCGGACTATTTTTAGCTTTAGCTTTGGCTTCTTCAGGGTTAAAGAATAAGCCAAAATAATCGAAAAAATTAGGATTATTTTCAAATTGCCATCTTTCGGAAGGAAAAGCAGTAGTACCGCTACAGCAAATAATATGAGTTACATTGTTTACTGCTGCTCTTAATGTTTCAATATCGCGGATATCTCCAACAGCAACTTCTACTTTACTATCAAACATATTTTCGGCTTTGGATGCATTGCGCGTCAAAGCCCGAACCTTCACATTTTTATCGAGCAACTTTGCTACCGTCAATTGTCCAACTCCACCAGTAGCACCGGCAACTAATACTAAATCTTCTGCAATACCTGAAGTCATGATTGTAAGTAAGAAATTGAGTGAGAAATAAATAGCAAGCAAGATACATGTTCTAACGGATACGCAATACCTACGTTACTTAACGCTTGCCGCTAATGCACTACACGAATACCTAATTGATTAACTTTAAAGCACTTTATTTGGATAATGGTGCGTTACGGTTGAGTGTAATACATTTTTATCAACCTCACCACGCCACTTGCAGAAGACGCGGCACTACTACTCGTTTTCATAAGTTTTGATGTGTTTATTTTTCTCAAAATTATTTTCTCCCCCTGCCTCCCCTGCTTCCCTTGCTCCCCTTGCCTGCCCCACCCGTCATTTTTAATGGGACAGACTATTAGTGCCATAACACACCGGAAACAAAATCGAGGTAATTCTGCGACTTCCAGAGAATTACCTCGATTTTTTAGTATTTTGATTTTGATTTGAATGCGTTCCCAAATTTCTGCGTTTTAATCTCATCAATCATCAATACACTCGCAACCCTGAATTTTGACTTTAAGCTTTTGTAGATGATGGCTTCAGAAATAGCCATGCAACAAAAAATGTCGCTGCTGTAAATAATTGAGTTAAATCCAATGCCGAAAGATAACCATCTGATAGCGATGCAATACTTCTGTCGGTAATACCGAATAGCCAAGATGATACGCCAAACAACCAAATTCCATTTTTGAGATTGCCTATAAATGCTTTCGCTTCGGGCGATTTTTGCTTATTCATAATGTCCTATTTAGTTCAAGAAAAATAGCAAGCAGTAAGTATGAATGCCCCCATACCTCTTAATGGTTCTTAACTTTGTGACTATATGTTAATAAATATTATCTCAACTTGACAGATGGCACTTGATACATTTTTAGAAATGTAGTTGATTAATTTTAGGCGAGTCATTCAAATGTTTTTGTGCCATTAATAACCAAATGATTTACAAATATTTATTTTTCTTCAAGAAATTCCATTAAATAGAAGTTAAGAGTTAGGAACTATGAACGCCAATCACCGAAGAACACCCTGCGGGTGAATAACTGATAACTGTCTCTAGACTTAAGACGTTTATGTCTTACGATACTTCTGATTGCATATTAAAAGTAGTTCAATAGAACCAGTTACAATATGTATAAATTTATTAATTAAAAATGACTGCAATCCAGCTAGAATCAGCATCAGTGCAATCGAACCATAAAGCGACTTTGCCAGAGCTAGGGCTGGTTTGTATTACTGTTTCTAAAGAAGTACGTTTTCGGACGATGACGCGCACTCGCTACTTACAATTAAGCGAAAACGAACGTAAAACGGCTCTTAAGTCTATTTATACTGACAATTTAGAAAAGCTGAATTCTGCATTAACTTTTTGTCAAAAGCATTCAATTAAGCTTTATCGAATGACTTCTAACCTCTTCCCTTTATGTGATATGGAAGACGAGATTGGCAAGAATTTATTAGAAGAGATGAGTACAAATTTAGCTAAAATTGGTTCAAGGGCGGCGAAATTAGGTATTAGAATCGTACTGCATCCAGACCAATTTGTAGTATTAAGTTCCGAAAAGCGGCAAGTTGTAGAAAACAGCATCCAAATTTTAAAAACTCATGCCCATATTTTGGATTTGTTGGGTTTGCCTCGTTCAGCTTGGGCTTTAATGAATATTCACGGTGGAAAATCTGGACGTAGCAAAGAATTGGTTGAGGTAATTTCGCAGCTACCAGAAAATATTAGAAGCCGGTTGACTTTGGAGAATGACGAAAATGCTTATAGTACTCTTGAAATATTAGAAGTTTGTCAAAATGCTGGCATTCCGTTGGTATTTGATGCTCATCATCATATATGTCACGAAAACCTTAGTAGTTATGATGATGAAAGCGTTGTAAAAATGTTTTATGCTGCTAGGGAAACTTGGAAAAATCCAGATTGGCAATTAGTTCATATCTCTAACGGAAAAGATGCTTTTAACGATAGAAAACACAGTGACTTAATTACTGATATGCCTTCTTGTTACCGCGAAGCACCTTGGATTGAAGTCGAAGCTAAAAGTAAGGAAGAGGCGATCGCTCATTTGCGCGATTGGTGGAAAAATAAAATTTAATGTTGCCATGACTGTAATTAAATTACTATTACTCACGCTACGCTAGACTTATAGCACTTTAATACTTGCTACCATGTCTGTCGCCAAAGAATTAAAAAGCCCAGATGTTGAAACTCCAGATTCAGCTAATCAAGAATTAGAAACTCAAGAATTAGAGACTCCAGTTAATGTTATATTTCCTCCAGGGGATTTATACAGTGACGAGCCACCTTTGGAAAGCGATTTACATTTACGGCAGATGATTCTGCTGATACAGTGTCTGGAGTTATTTTGGCAAAACCGCAATGATTTTTATGTTGCCGGTAATTTGACAATATATTATAGCGAGCGTCAGCTAAAATCAGAAAAGTTTCGCGGGCCAGATTTTTTCGCTGTGTTAGCTACCGAACGCAAACCACGTAAAAGCTGGGTAGTTTGGGAAGAAGATGGCAAGTATCCAAATTTGATTGTAGAAATACTTTCGGATTCTACGGCAGCTACAGATAGAGATTTAAAAAAGAAAATTTATCAAGATACTTTTCGCACTCCTGATTATTTCTGGTTCGATCCCGTAAGCTTAGAATTCAATGGATATCATTTAGTTGATGGTGAATATCAAGCATTAGAGCCAAATCCACAAGGTTGGCTGTGGAGTCAACAGTTAGGTTTATTCCTAGGAATACATGAAGAAAAATTACGTTATTTTACTCCCGAAGGAGAATTAATTTTTAGCCCTGAAGAGTTAGCGCAACAAGAATCTCAAAGAGCCGAGCAAGAAGCTCAAAGAGCCGAGCAAGAAGCCCAACGCGCCGAGCAAGAAGCCCAAAGAGCCGAGCAAGAAGCCCAACGCGCCGAGCAAGAAGCTCAACGCGCCGAGCAAGAAGCTCAAAGAGCCGAGCAAGAAGCCCAACGTGCCGAACGTTTAGCGGCAAAGTTGAGAGAATTGAATATAGATTTAGATGATTTATAAAATCAAATCATAAAATAAAATTTTATCAATGTGACAGGCAAAATGCCTATCTTATGATTAAACTTGGTTTAATTTAATATGCTGCACCATTCGTTTGAAAGCCCAAAGAAACCGGGTTTCTTTCTAGCTTCGTCAAAACATAGTAATGTTTTGACGACAAAAAACCCGGTTTCTGAAACTAATGCAAAATTTAATTTGAATCAAATTTCATCGGGAATTACCCATTTTGGCGGTTCCGATAGTTTTTTGATTCTGGCGATTTCGGCAATTTCGAGCATTTTATCTAATGAAGTATCTTCAATAAACTTTGATGCTTCTTCGCTATACTCTTTATTTGGACATTTGTCTCCTAAAACACAACCATTGACACAGGCTTCGGCGCAATTAATTTTTTGTTCTTCCATATTGAACTCCCCTCTTAACTAATACTTTTTCAAACAGATATTAGCTTCTGGATAAATATTAACGCGCATTCCAATTTTGCATTAAGGAGTAGCGAATAGCTAGTAGCGAGTTGAGAGTTAGGAGTTGAGAGTTAATAATTACAAATGTCTCTTTCTCTCATCCCAAAAGAAACACCCAATGCCCAAATTAAGAAATGGCTGAAACCTTTGCTACAACCGGAACTATAGCGGCAATCGCCACTGCTGTTGTCCCCCAACAGGGAAGTGTGGGGATTGTGCGGGTTTCTGGAGAGGAAGCCGTAGAAATTGCAGAATATATTTTCCACGCGCCAGGAAAACAAGTTATAGAATCCCACCGGATTCTCTACGGCTATATTCGTCATCCCCAAACGCAAAAATTAGTGGATGAAGCGCTGTTATTAGTTATGAAAGCACCTCGTTCGTATACCCGCGAAGATGTTGTAGAATTCCACTGTCACGGCGGAATTATGGCGGTACAGCAGGTATTAAAATTGTGCTTGGAACAAGGTGCCAGATTGGCTCAACCGGGGGAATTTACCTTAAGAGCCTTTTTAAACGGAAGAATTGATTTATCTCAAGCAGAAAGTATTTCCGATTTAGTTGGAGCAAAATCTCCTCAAGCTGCTCAAGCTGCACTAGCTGGTTTACAAGGAAAGTTAGCTGATTCTATTCGTCATTTACGGGCTAAATGTTTAGATATCGTCGCAGAAATTGAAGCGAGGATAGATTTTGAAGAAGATTTACCACCTTTAGATGATAAAGCAATAGTATCCGAATTGAATAAGATAACCGCACAAATTACTGATTTAATAGCAACTGCCGACAAAGGCGAATTATTACGCACGGGTTTGAAAGTTGCTATTGTAGGTCGTCCAAATGTGGGAAAATCAAGTTTATTAAATGCCTGGAGTCGTAGCGATAGAGCGATTGTCACCGATTTACCGGGAACCACTCGCGATGTTGTGGAATCGCAGTTAGTTGTTGGCGGTATACCCGTACAAGTGCTAGATACCGCAGGCATTCGCGATACAGAAGATACAGTCGAAAAAATCGGTGTTGAACGTTCCCGCAGTGCCGCACAAGCAGCCGATTTAGTATTATTTACCATCGATGCAACAACGGGATGGACAAAGGAAGATGAATTAATTTACGAACAAGTAAAGCATCGTCCTTTAATTTTAGCGATTAATAAAATTGATTTATTAGAAAATAGTCAAAATAAATCATCTCAATATCAAATAGAACATATTAAGTCTCAAATATTCACAGCAGCAGCAAAAAATCAAGGAATTGCAGAATTAGAAGCAGCAATTTTAGAACAGGTGCAAATGGGAAATATAGCAGCTTCTGATATGGATTTAGCAGTTAATCAACGTCAAGCCGCAGCATTAATCAAAGCAAAAACATCTTTAGAACAAGTGCAAATTACAATTGAACAAGAACTACCATTTGATTTTTGGACTATAGATTTACGAGGAGCAATTAACGCTTTAGGAGAAATTACCGGAGAGGAAGTAACCGAATCTGTTTTAGATAGGATTTTTAGTAAATTTTGTATTGGGAAATGAATAGGTAATTGGTAATAGTTAATGGGTAATTGTAATATTCGTAGGTTGGGTTAGACACAAAAACCATTTTTATTTGCAAAGATAATTTATATTAATCGTGTCGTAACCCAACATCATAGTCACGCACCTTTCTACAAACCTTTAACCTTTAACCTCAAACCTTACCTTTATTCTGCGCTAGTGTAATAGATAAAGTAGATTTATTGGTAATTTACCGTGCTGCACCGCAAATATTCAGGTTTATTTTTTAGTTTGGCTGTCTTATTATCAACCATTACTGGCTGTGCTAACACTCCGTTTGCGAAAAATCTTGAAAAATCCTTGCAAGCTGATTCTAGACTCGAAGATAATCCGGTGGTTTTTGGTGCGAAGCAGGTAAATGATAATACCTCATCAACCGCGAAAAACTTACCTGCTGATTTTCCTAAAGAAATTCCTGTATACAGTAACGCTCAACTACAGTCAGTTACTGCGACTGACGATAATAAAGGTAAAATAGCTCGGTGGAATAGTTCCGTTCCTAGCAATTCCATAGTCAGCTTTTATCGCAATCAGTTGAAATCGAATAATTGGGAAATCCTTAAGCAACCATCCGATGGGCAAGGGGAATTTCAAGCACGGCGAAATAATTCAGAAGTTAAAGTCAGCATTGAACCAAAAACCGTTACCAACCCCCAACCAAATCAACCGCTAACTTCTACTGAAATCGTAATCGAATATTCATCAAACACTAACGTTTCCCAAGCTAACGTTACTCCAACCCCTGCAAATACAGAAAATCCTGATTTTATCGGTCCCGTACAACCTGCGAATACAGCCGCTCAACCCGAAAATACTCCTCAAACTAATTTTGAATCGCAGGAATTCGCCGATTTGAACAAAGCACCTCAAGACTTACAGCCAAAAATCCAGGATTTAGCAGCTTTAGGTGTTTTATCTACTCCAACCAATACAGCTAAAACTAATAATCCTGCAAATCAATTTCAACCCAACACAAATATTACCCGTCGCGAATATGCTCGCTGGTTAGTTGCTGCAAATAACGCAATGTATGCAAACTCACCTTCTAAGCAAATTCGTTTAGCAGGGGAAGCAAACAAAAGTGCTTTTAGCGATGTCAAAAAAACAGATGCCGATTTTGCCGCAATCCAAGGATTAGCTGAAGCTGGATTAATTCCCAGTGCTTTATCTGGAGATTCGACACAAGTTTTATTTCGCCCAGATGCACCATTAACTAGAGAGCAAATGTTGCTGTGGAAAATACCTCTGGATACTCGTCAAGGTTTACCTACTGCTTCTTTAGATGCAGTCAAACAAACCTGGGGTTTTCAAGATGCAGCAAAAATTGATCCCAAAGCTTTAAGAGCATTACTAGCAGATCATCAAAATGGCGAACAATCTAATATCAGGCGTGTATTTGGTTATACAACATTATTTCAACCAAAAAAACCTGTAACTCGCGCCGAAGCTGCTGCTGCTTTGTGGTATTTCGGTACTGAAGGTGAAGGAATATCGGCAAAGGAAGCTTTGAAATTAAAGCAGTAGCAAATAATTGAAGCAGGAATGACCGCAATTGTCACAACACTCGGGTGGTGCCGTACACTGATTGCCTTATTCTGTCCCTTAACAATTAGTCAGCGTACAAGCACCCTACAGCATAAATGTGCCAGTTGCGTAAGTTTTATATGCAACAACAGAATATTTATTGTTAGAAAAGTTTTATCTAAGATGCATGAATAATTAACCATATCTTCATAAATATTTTATCAATAATCTTATTAGCTAGTAATTTTACTGTGGTGTATATGTTATCAATAACAAAAAGCTGTAAGTCTCTGAAACTAGAATTGAAAACACTCCACAAATCCTTTACGAACTATTAACTAAGGGAATTTGCGTAATATCTAAAGGAATAAATTAATATGAAAAAAGCATTAACAACGGCAGGATTTGTTCTCTTCTCATTCATGCTGCCTTGTAAAGCACTGGCTAGCAATTTCAGTCAGTTCTACGTATTTGGTGATAGTCTCTCAGATACTGGTAATATTTTTACTGCTACAGAAGGTTTTGAAAATCCTGAAACAGCATTTCCTCCCAGCCCGCCTTATTCTCCCGGACGTTTTGCTAATGGAGATATCTGGGTAGATTTTGTGGGAAATGAAATAGGATTAACTCCAACTACATTCTTGCCAACATCAGTAAATATTCCTGCCGATGGAGTTAACTTCGCGACTGGTGGTTCTGCCTCTGGTTTAAATAATGCTTTTTTACCAGATTTATCTTTACCGGGAGTTTTAGGGCAAGTCAACTTATTTACCCAAACCTTACAAGCAAATAATCAAAAAGCAGACCAAAATGCACTTTATACCATCTGGGGAGGTGCTAATGACTACTTATTTGCAGGAGTAACAAACCCCAATCAAACAGTAAGCAATTTATCAAATGCAATTAGTTCATTAGCTCAAATAGGTGCTAAAAACATTGCAGTATTCAACTTACCTGATTTAGGAAAAACCCCACTTGCGTTGGCAACCAACAATTCTGCTCCACTGACTCAACTAAGCCTTGCTCATAATGCAGCATTAGAGCAAACTTTAAATGATTTTGGAGCAAATTCAAATGTAAATATTATTCCAGTTGATATCAATTCTTTATTTAATCGTGTAGTAGCGAATCCAAAAGAATTCGGTTTTACGCAAAATCCAGCTATCCCTTGTGTAGTAGGAAACTTTAGTAACATTAGTAGCGTATGCAATAACCCCGATGAATTTATCTTCTTCGATGCAGTACATCCAAGTTCAAAAAGTCACCGTTTAGTAGCAGATGCAACCTTGAACGCAATTAAGCATGAAACTGTACCCGAACCTTCTTCAGTTTTTAGCATATTAGCAATTGGTACAGTAGGTACGATAGGAGTGTTAAAGCGTAAGCGCAAGAAAATATCGCGATAAATTAAACTAAGAAGTTAACATCTTGATAAAAAATGTAGGGTGTGTTGTCGCAGAGCACAACGCACCGCTAAATTTAATTAATAAAGAATTAAAAAATATAAATTAATAATGCCCGATTACGAGCAATTATTCCAAACAATTGAAGAATTAGTTATGCATCATTCCCCTAGTGGTGCAGAAACTGAAATTAACCAATACTTAATGCAGCGATTTCAAACTTTAGGTGTAGAGGTATGGCAAGACAGAGCCGATAATATTATTGCTAAAATTCCTGGAAAAACTTCTGCATATCCAATTGCAATTACCGCTCATAAAGATGAAATTGGCGCGATTGTTAAAACCGTTGGCGAAGCAGGTATCGTTGAAGTTCGTAAATTAGGGGGTGCTTTTCCCTGGGTTTACGGTGAAGGAGTAATCGATTTGTTAGGTGATAAAGAAACTATTAGCGGTGTTCTGTGTTTTGGTTCTCGCCACGTATCTCATGAATCACCACAAAAAATGTTTCAACAAGATGTAGCACTCAAATGGGAAGATGCTTGGATTGAAACTAAATGCAGCGCTTTAGAATTAGAAAATGCCGGTATTCGCCCCGGAAGCAGAATGGTGATAAGCAAGCACCGCAAGCATCCGATTCGTTTAAAAGACCATATTGCCAGCTACACTTTAGATAATAAAGCTTCAGTAGCTATATTATTAGCTTTAGCAGAAAAAATAACAAAACCAGCAGTAGATGTGTATTTAGTAGCTTCTGCAAAAGAAGAAGTGGGAGCAATCGGAGCGCTGTATTTTTCTCAAAACCAACGATTGGATGCAATGATTGCTTTAGAAATTTGTCCGCTTTCTTCCGAGTATCCCATAGAAGATGGTGAAAGTCCGGTAATACTTTCTCAAGATAGCTACGGTATTTACGACGAAAATCTTAACATGCAGCTTCGCAACTGCGCCAAACAATTAGATATGCCCCTACAATTAGCAACCTTGAGTCAATTTGGTAGCGACGCTTCTATTGCCATGAAATTCGGACACGTTGCCCGTGGTGCTTGTTTGAGCTTTCCTACCGAAAACACTCATGGATATGAAATTGCCCATTTAGGCGCGATCGCCAACTGTATCGATTTATTGAAAGAATTTTGCGAAACAGATTTTGAACAGTAATCCAAGAGGATGAGTTTAAAGCTTAGAGGTTAAAGGTTAATGGCATTATGAAATATTAACCACTAAGGATTCAATATTATCTCGTTGTGAAATTAGCAAGAAAACAAAGTTTATACAAATTTGCTAAGCTGTTGCGTATTTAATTTGTATATAAGAAGCGGGCAAGATGCATGTCCTCACGCACACGCTGCGCTAACGTACTACAATAACTTGCCTTGATTATTATTTATACAATTTGCATTGCACATCAGCTTAACACCTTTAAGCTTTAATCTGATAAAGTAACATTCTATTAACCCTTTGAGCTTTAGAGCCGCAATTTTCTACAATGAGTTCAGAGTAAAAAAATAAAGTTACCTATATGTTAAAAAACGTTTCCGAAGTGATGAGTCGCAACCCAATAACGGTAAAGGCTGACACCTCTTTACGAGAAGCTATTAAAATTTTGGCAGAAAAACGTATTAGCGGTTTACCTGTTGTAGATGATGCAGGTCATTTAATAGGTATTATCTCGGAAACTGATTTAATGTGGCAGCAAGCTGGTGTTACCCCACCAGCATATTTTATGATTTTTGATAGCGTTATTTATTTAAAAAATCCTATTGAATACGAACGCGAGCTACATAAAGCTTTAGGGCAAACTGTCGGAGAAGTAATGAGTGAAAAACCTATTACTATTTCACCTGACAAACCTTTAAGAGAAGCTGCCAAAATCATGCGCGATCGTAAAATTCATCGTCTTCCAGTTGTAGACGATTCCGAGCAAATAGTTGGTATCCTGTCCTTGGGCGACATTATTCGCGATATGGCACAAGTTCAGAGTTAGTTAAAAAATTTACAGTTTGCGACTAACAACTAACAACTAACAACTAACAACTAACAACTAACAACTAACAACTAACAACTAATACTAATAATTTAAGAAGAGAGAATAATAAAAATGAGCATTACCCCCGATACAGTTAAAAAAAAGCTCGAAAGTGAAGATTTAGGCGATCGCTTGCGGGGAGTGAATGAAATTCGGCAATTAGAACCTGGTGTGGGTTTTGAATTAGTTCAAAGCGCAATTACAGATAAAAACGCTCGGGTGCGATATTCTGCTGTAAGTCAGTTCGATACTCTGGGCACGCAAGATTTAGATAAATCGTTGAATTTATTACGCGGATTACTTCAAGATCCCGAAGCTGACGTACAAGCAGCAGCAGCAGACTGTTTGGGAGGTTTGAAATTAATCGCCGCTTTTGATGATTTGCAACAACTTTACCAATCTACCGAGGAATGGATTGTCAAATTAAGCGTGATTGCAGCTTTAGGTGAGCTAGGGGAACCACGAGGTTTTGATATGCTCAAACAGGCACTTTCTGAAGATAACGACTTGGTTAAAACGGCTGCAATTAGCTCTATGGGTGAATTAGGAAATACTGAAGCAGTATCAATTTTAGAGTCTTATGCTTCCAATTCAGATTGGCAAATCCGCTATAGGGTTGCTCAAGCTTTAAACCGATTGGGCACAGAGCAAGCAAAACCTATTTTGGATAATTTGGCAAATGATCAAGTAGAAGCGGTTGCAGAAGAAGCAAAAAAAAATATTAGTTAGTTGATGTTTAATAGTTGATAGTCAAATTTAACAATTAACCACTAACCACTAACTACTAACCACTAACCACTAACCACTAACCACTAACTACTAACCACTAACCACTAACCACTAACCACTAACCACTAACCACTAACCACTAAC
>JAHCMI010000078.1 GCA_019192545.1 Rivularia sp. MS3
ACTAACCACTAACCACTAACCACTAACCACTAACCACTAACCACTAACCACTAACTACTAACTACTAACGATTAATTTTGCTTTGATTTCAAATGCTGACGCAAACTAAATAAACTTGCTGTTTGCCCCAAAGATAAAGGTAAAAGAGATATTCCTTCTAAACGAGACTGTACCCAACCTTCTCCCCAATACCACTCGTGAAATCCGTCAATTCCCTGACTTAGCAGTAGACGCAAGCTATTTGAAGAAGCTACGTCTACTTGATGATGAATTGATAAAGGTCCGATATGAGTGGTAAACTCAAAACCAGAGTGCAGTTGTTCTGGCATAGATCCAGAAGGGAATTTACCACTAGGCAACCATTTTCCTAATTGCATTGGATGTAATAAACTTTCAGTAATTGCCTGTTGCGATGCATCTACTTCTATCCGCAGTTGACTTGTTTGAAAACTACCGAGCATTTTACCCTCCAGATATTATACGAAAAGAACTTATTACTTATTACTAAAACTTGACTAACCCACGAAACTTAATTGCGGCACACCTTCGGGCAGCTAGTGGTTTACAAAGTCATTTAATCTACTAATATAGTATGGCAAATATATCTATATGCCGTTCCATCTACCAAATAGAATTTTGTTTTGTGTTTTATGAGGCTAATGGTTATATTCTATCCTCTGAAAATAAACATCATACAATATAGAAAGTTTGTATATTAAGAAATGTAAGGTTAACGCATGGCGGATCAGTTAATTCGCGCTACGGCAGCCGACGGTGGAATTCGTGCTGTAGGTGCTATTACTACAAAGTTGACCTCTGTTGCAAGAGAACGTCACAATCTTTCCTATGTGGCAACTGCGGCATTAGGTAGGACAATGACTGCGGGTTTATTAATGGCTTCGGGTATGAAGCGTGTAGGCTCAAGAGTCAACGTCCGAATTAAAGGTGATGGTCCTTTAGGGGGAATTTTGGTTGATGCGGGTTTAGATGGCACTGTACGCGGCTACGTCGGAAACCCCTCAGTAGAATTACCTCCTAACGATAGAGGCAAATTAGATGTTGGTGGTGCTGTCGGCAAGGGTTTTCTATATGTAGTTCGCGATGTCGGTTTCGGCTATCCATATTCCAGTACAGTAGAACTAGTTTCTGGAGAAATTGGAGAAGACATAGCTCATTATTTACTAAGTTCGGAGCAAACACCTTCGGCTATTGTTTTGGGTGTATTTGTTGGAGCGCAAGGAGTTACCGCATCAGGAGGATTGTTAGTTCAAATTTTACCCAAAGCTGCAAGAGATGATGCTTTAGTCGAAACCTTAGAATCTCGCGTCGCAGCTCTTCAAGGATTTACACCTCTTTTACAGGCGGGAAAAAACCTCACAGAAATTTTCCAAGATATATTGGGAGATATGGGGCTTAATATATTCCCAGAATCCCAAATGTTACGGTTTCATTGTGGATGTTCTTTTGACAGAATGCTAGGAGCTTTAAAAATTTTAGGAGAAGCTGAACTGCAAGATATGATTTCTAAGGATGATGGGGCAGAAGCAACTTGTGATTTTTGTGGCGAGGTATACCAAGCCAACAGTCAACAATTAGCTCAGCTAATCGCCGATATACAGGCAGAGTCTTCTGTTTAGAATAGTAGTATAAAAAAATACCGATAAATACTAGGAAGTAATGGTATCTATGGAGATATAATAATGCTGTAAAAAATAGCTTTTCCAATAATACAGAAACTTGCTATAGTAACAGCTTACCGCTTCCTCAAGTCAACAAACCCCTGTTAACATAATTTGGTGTGAGAGATGGCAGAACGGGATATTCCAGATGGCTGGTCATCAGCTAGAAGAACGCAGTCAGATGATATGACTCGATTATTCAACACGGAACAATCCGCCGATCGTAAATATGGTTTCCCGGCTACTGGTTCTAACTCTAAATCGGTGTCAAGCAAAAATAAAAGCAATTCCAAAAAATCGACTTTAAAAGGTCATTCAAAAGAAAACCTTCCGGCGCATAGTAGTTCCGGTAAATTACCGCGCTGGCTAACAAGTTGGGTTCTATGGGCATTTTTGCTCGCTTTCGTACCCGGTACGATAGGATTTATGGCAATGGCGATTCTTTTAAAATTGCCTTCGGCTCCTAACTGTCCTTCAATTTTTTGGCCTTTGGCTAGTGCTTCAGTAAGGATGCACTGCGCTCAGGTTGCGGCTTCTAAGGAAACGGTAAAAGATTTACTGCAAGCGATTGATTTGGTGAAGAATTTGCCACAAAATCATCCATTGCGTTCTGAAATTGACCGCAATGTGGAAGATTGGTCTCGTGATATATTGCAGTTAGCCGACCAGAGTTTTCAGGCTGGTAGATTAGAGGAAGCGATTGAAATTGCTCGTAAAATACCATCAGATGTTTCTGCTTCTAAATTAGTAGAAGACCAAATTGACAGTTGGAAATTAACTTGGTCAAAAGCTAATGATATTTACGAAAAAGCAGAAGGTGAAATGCGCGAGCAGCGTTGGCAATCTGCTTTCATGCAGTCGGCGAAATTGCTACGTTTGAATAATAGATTTTGGGCTAGTACCAAGTACGAAGAGTTGAATAAATTAATTCTTGGTGCTAAAGAAGATGGTCAAAAGTTGGCAAAAGCCGAAAGCTTATCAAAGTCTAAGAATGTAGATCAAATACTTAGAGCAATTAAACTAGCGCAATCGATAGGCAAAAACAGCTACGTTTATCAAAAAGCTCAAGAAGCAATTCCAGATTTTGGCATGAGAATGCTGGAATTAGCAGAGAATAAATTAGAACAAAGAGATGCAGATGAAGCTATTTACATAGCCCAAAGAATTCCGCCAATTTCGGAAATAGAGCCAGAAACTACAGATTTTATTGCTTTAGCTGAAGCCCAGAGAAATGCTTGGACGGGAACAATTTCTGGTTTAGAAGCTGCAATTGCTTCCGCACAGGAAATTGATTCCAATAGACCAATTTATCGAAAAGCGCAGAAACTGATTGCGACTTGGCAATTAGAAATAGAGGACGTTTCTCGTTTGGAAAGAGCGCGAACTCTTGCTTCTCAAGGTTCAATCGGCGACTTATCCGCCGCAATTGCCGAAGCAAAAATGATTCCACGGAACAATCCCCGCGCTAAAGAAGCTAGAAAAGAAATTAATAACTGGGCTTCTCAAGTACAGACAATTGAAGACAGACCATATTTAGAACGTGCTGAAGAACTAGCACTATTTGGAGATGCTTCCTCTTTGAAAGCAGCGATCGCCGAAGCAAGTAGAATTCGTCGCGGACGTTCTTTGTATCGCGAAGCACGTAAAAAGATAGCCAGTTGGAGCCGTAGGGTTCAGCGAATAGAAGACCAGCCTTACTTAGACCAAGCACGCTCGCTTGCTAATAGCGGTGATTTGGGTGCAGCAATTCAAACCGCAAAACAAATTAGATCGGGAAGAGTACTATCACGACAAGCGCAAAGAGACATAAACGAATGGCAATCTGAAGTCTCTGCTAGAACTAATTGGAGGAGAGCGCGAGAAGTTGCATTAGGTGGAACTCCCAAAGCTTTATCACAGGCTATTAATTTAGCGCGCCGCGTACCCAGAGGTACGGCATTACGTTCCGACGCTAGGATTGCAATGGATCAATGGAGTCAGCAATTATTTGATATTGCCCGCACTCAAAGTCAATCCGATATTGTACGTGCTATTGAAACTGCCAAGTTGGTTCCTAGAGGTACTCAAGCTTACGGACAAGCAAGAGAGCAAATCAGTGCATGGCAAGATTTTCTCAATCCTCCCGCACCGGAACCAGAACCCGAGGTTATTCAACCATCGGCTCCCGAACCTCAACCCCAATCCGAACCCCTAACCGGTAATACTTTGTAGTTAGTTATCAGTTATCAGTTACCGGTTACTAGGTAAAAATAGTTGTTGTAAAATACGTTTTATTCAAATTATAAGTAAGACCCTCTTTTGAGAGGGTTTTTTGTTTGTAAGTATTAAACATCCGAAGCGTTCAGCCTTCACTGGAGATGCGACTTAGAGAAATGCCGATGGTAGGGGCTGCGATTACCCAGTCGTTTTTTTAGTTTGAAAACCCCCCATTTATTCGTGGATTAGCTTTATTAAAGTCCCTAAATTAAGGTTTGCTCAAAGAGTTCTAAGCGTGAGGATAGGGAACAGGTAATAGGGAATAGGGAACAGTTTTAACCCAACTGTTTCCAAGTTTTTGAAGTCAAAAAAATTATTTATATAAAGATTTTAAAGTCTTATATCGCTATTATCTTGCAATTTTTTAAGCCAAAATAATCTCAAAAGATTACAATATAAGACTTTTAAAGTTATTCAGCAAACCCTAAATTATATTTGTGGGAAATCAATTACGTAGCGAAGCATGGCAGGTGACATCCACCCGAATTTTATCTTTCTGTCTTTAATTTTTTTCTTGTAGTCTACCTAAATTACTTTCTACTATCTTCGTATAGGGATGATTTTCTCCTAAGACTTGTTGACAAATATCCAAAGCTTGGTGAAAAATAGGCTCGGCTTTTTTGCTAAATCCCAGACATTGATACATTTGCGCTAAATTATTAAGAGTAGTAGCAGTGTGGGGATGCATTTCTCCAAAGTTTTTACGGCAGATTTCTAATGCTTGTTTTAGAAGAGGCTCTGCCTGCTGATATTTTTCCATACAGCAGTATAAGGCAGCCAAGCTATTAATACTATTGGCGGTGATGGGATGTTTTTCTCCAAAAGTTTCTGAGCGGATTTGCAGGGCTTGCTTAAAATAAACTTCTGCGGTGTAGTATCGCTTTTGATTTTTGTAAATTAGTCCTAAGTTGTGGAAAGTTTCAGCGGTTTGAGGATGCTGTTCGCTTAGATACTTACAATTAATTTGTAGGGCTTGTTGCAATAAGTGTTCTGAAAAAGCATACTTACCTTGTTGAAGAAGCAAGCATCCTATTTTATTCAGCCTATCAGCAACAGCAGGGTTTTCTTCAAAATTAATAATTTCCATGTTGGCATGGCGGCGCTGTATAAGAATGTCTACTGTATCGTATTCGCCACGAATGCGTGAGAAATTAATTATAGCAGCAATTAGCTGTAGAGTTCGAGGATGTGTTAATCCGAAGTTAATTTCTGCGATTTCTAAGCTTTTGCTGTACTCTTCATAAGCTTGTTGATATTTGAAATAACCGATATTTTGGTAAATATTGCCTAACATTCCGTGACAATAAATGGCTAATGGATGGTTTTCACAAGCTATATCCTCTAAAGTCTGTTTAAAAAGCTTTTGCGCTACATCATATTTTTGAGCGATCGCGTACAACCAACCAAGTGTAAACTTTGTTTGAGCAAGTTGAATTTGAGCATTTTGGTGGGATTCAAATATTTGTAAAGCTTGTTGAGTTAGCTCTAATGCTTCGGTGTAACATCCCTCTATCACGGCAATCAGAGCCTGAAGATTTAAAACTTCTGCAATTTCCACCGAATTCTGATTTAGTTGATTAGTGCGGATAGTTAAAGCCTTTTTCGCAGCATTGCTAGCATCATTAATGCGTTGAAGTTTTACATAGCAAGCTGCAAGCTGTAATTGTACTTTAGAAAATAAGAGACTATTTTGAAGATTTTGGGCTTCCCACAATTTTTGTGCTGTTTGTAACGCAGTGACAGCTTGTTGATAATCTCCCAAAGCATAAAGAGATTTACCCAGCAGACTAAAAGCCGAAGCATTGTTTTGATACCTAAGTAAAATTTTCAGTGCAAAAACAGTAAAATCATGTTTACCTGCTTTCTGTTGTAATTTCACTTTTGCCAAAAACCAGTTAACAATTTGCTGCTGCTGTCTACTTTTTAAACCGTATTCAAGCAACTTGATTAAGGCACCAAGCTGTAATTCAGATTTTTGATATTCTGCTTGATAATATTCAAACAACCAATTATTAACAGATTGCTGTAAATTATCTGGCTGATTTCTGTGTAAATATTCTCCCACAATTGGATGTAGGCTCCATCCTTCTGGATTGGATTCTACGAAAGGAGATTTAACAACTTTATGAAACAGTTTGCGCCAACAATCACATATCCAATCACAGCTAGCAATATCAAATTGACTCATCAATTTTGCAAATAGCACTTCATCCCAACTACGACAATTAGACAAAATTTGCCAAATTCTTCGCTCATACCAATCCCAAGCTGCATAGAGTTTAGGTAAAATTTCTGGAGTATCGCTAGCAAAATTTTCAATTTGTGCGGCTTTTTGCTTTGTTAGATTTTCGTAAGTTTCTACTCCTAAGTGCAAATACAAAGGAATACCTTGAGATGCTTGAATAATTTGTTGTGCAATTTCCTCATTCTTAACGCCGAATTTTTGTACGATTAGTTGTGATTCGGCATTAGTCAAATTTGGTATGGCAATATTTAAGATATTACTTGTTGCTTCAACCATTTTTTCTGCAAAAATTACCCACAATATAGAAGGATAAAGTTGAATTATGTTCTGCAACCAGCTGTAGTTTTCTTGGCAACCATTTAAATATTCATAGTCTTCGATGACTACTACTGCTTTTTGCCGAGTTTTGCGAAAGTGTAGCTGTAAATCTCGGGCTAAAAATAAAGGTAGTAATTCAAGAATATCTTTTAAGTTTGCACAATCTTTCAACTCTCGCAAATTGTGCCTACCTTTAAGCTGCCACCACTGACATATTTCTTCTGTTTGCTGAATAAAAAACCAGTTTAAGCTAGCATATATTTTGCTACCATCAAATTCTGCTTCCAATTTCTGTTGACTTTGATAATTACCCAAACACTTGGTAGCTTCCAATAATAAAGGAAATTGGTATAATCCCTTCTTAACTATTTCAATCATTTGCAAAATCTGGCTTTTGCGAATAACTTTCGTAGATAAATCCATATCTGCCGAATTATTCGTTAAAGCATCATATAGCAAGTAAGCAATATCAAAGCAACTCAAATCAGAATTGTCTTTGAGCAAATCATTTCGCAACTGAAGTAAAATTGCATTTATTGGATTCGATGTTACACAATTGTTAAGTTTTTTCTCTTTAAGAATAACAATTGTGCGATTAGAGTAGTGCTGTGTTATCTTTGTGCATAAAGACTTAGAAATGCTTGATTTTCCGATTCCTGATTGTCCGTAGAAAACCACTGCATTATTAGAATTACCTTCATTATTTATAATGCTAAATAGTAACTCTTCTACGTACTTTTCTCTATCAGTTATTTCTTCGTACTTCCTCTGCAACATGATTTTGATTTACTTTGAAAAGCAATAATTACTCGTAAAACTCCAACAAACTAAACTCCGAAAATTTGAGACGCGAAAACTACGTTCTTCGTTTTTCATAAAAAGAACGTTTTAGCAACAAGTTTCTTTTGGATACAATTTTTCGAGGATAAAAGCTAAATGCCGAGTCTAAGTTTTTATCAGACATTGCTGCTGAAAAATAAACTAGCCATTAGCTCGTTCAAGAAAACAATTTTGACTTACAAACTACTTAAGTAATTCAATCTTTATGATGCATTCGCATACTAAAAAAGATAAGTTGAACATAATCTCATACCATTTCTTTATAAAGATGCGCCCCTCTTTAGCCCACTTGACTACAGGCATTGTTTGGGTAGTTTCACTCATAAGCGAGTTAGGGCAATTCAGAGCAGCCTCATACAGAATCGGTATAAGTTATCTTTCCTACATACAGAAGTTGATTTACAGCTATTGCAGTCCTTATATACAGTAGTATAAATTATCTCAATGGTTTTACTTGTATATCCCTATAAACTTTATGTAATATAAATAGAAATTTCATTAATTTTAGGTATTGACTATATAACTAAATGTGCATTAGACATCTGCGGGAAATAAATCAGGTGAGTTACATACAAAGAAACCCGGCTTTGTCAACCGGGTTATCAAATAATTAACAGCGCTGTGAACCAGATAATTAACTTTATATTTTACAATTGCTTCACTTCAGCGACTAACTTACCTACCATGTCTTTAGCACTACCAAAAAGCATGGAAGTTTTGTCTTTATAGAACAAGCCATTATCAACGCCAGCAAAACCTTTGCTCATTCCGCGCTTGATTACAATCGCTTGCTTTGCTCTATCTACTTCCAAAATGGGCATTCCATAAATCGGACTGTTTTTATCGCTTCTTGCTGCGGGATTAACCACATCATTAGCCCCAATAATTAAAGCAACATCAGTTTGCTCGAATTGAGGATTGACATCTTCCATATCGTGAAGCTGTTCGTAAGGTACATTGGCTTCAGCTAACAATACATTCATATGCCCCGGCATTCTTCCAGCTACTGGGTGAATTGCATACTTAACGTCTACACCCATACGCTCTAATTGATCTGCTAATTCGCGAACTCCGTGCTGTGCTTGAGCAACTGCCATACCGTAACCGGGAACAATTACCACAGAGCGAGCATAACCGAGCATCATCGCGCATTCTTCTGGATCGACGCTGCGAACAGTTCCTCCTGTATCGCTGCCACCACCAGCACCACCAGCAACTTCTCCACCAAAAGCACCGAATAAAACGCTGAACAAAGAACGGTTCATAGCCTTACACATAATTTGCGTCAGGATTAAACCACTTGCTCCCACCAAAGCACCGGCAATAATTAACATATTGTTCATCACCACAAAACCGGCGGCGGCAGCAGCTAAACCAGAAAGCGAGTTCAGCAAAGAAATTACTACCGGCATATCGCCACCACCGATAGGGATAACGAACAATACACCTAATAGTAGTGAAACGCCTACTACCCCTAAAAATACCGGTAAGTTGTAAGGATTTACAATTAAAAAGCCACTACCGACAATATAAGCAATCAGCAGCAAAATATTAAAAGGCTGCTGCAAAGGATAAGTAATCGGCGAACCTTTGAGAATTCCTTGTAGCTTGGCAAAAGCGATTGTACTGCCAGTAAAAGTGATACCGCCAATAAATACGTCTAGCAGCATCGAAATATTTACATCTAAACCAATAGGCTGATTCGATTCTAGCAATCGCCAAAATTCCGCAACTGCCACTAAAGCTGAAGCTGAACCTCCCAAACCGTTGAGTAAACCTACCATTTGGGGCATTTGCGTCATCTGCACCGTATAAGCAGCGATCGCGCCAACAGCGGAGCCAATTGCCAAACCGATCAAAATCATTTGATAGTTCAACACCTGCTGATTCAACAGAGTTGCGACAATTGCTAATAACATTCCCACGGCAGCCATGACATTACCGTTTCGCGCCGTAGCAGGAGAACCTAACTTTTTTAAACCTAAAATGAATAAAGACGCGGCAACTAAATACGCTATCTGAATTCCAGTTGGGAGAAAATCGCTCATAAAATTTGTTAGTTGATAGTTGTTAGTTGTTAGTTATTAGTTGTTAGTTATTAGTTGATAGTAGTTAGTTATTCTACTAACCACTAGCTACTAACAAGCAACTTCTAACTTGCTTTCTTTTTAAACATTTGCAGCATTCTATCAGTAACTAGAAAACCACCGACAACATTAACAGTTGCTAAAATCACGGCAATCAAACCAAGAGTTACCGATAAACTTGATTCCTTCGCACCAGCAGCAACAATTGCACCAAGCACCGCAATTCCAGAAATTGCATTAGAACCAGACATCAAAGGCGTATGCAAAGTTGGCGGTACTTTATTAATAACTTCAAAACCAGTAAAAGAAGCCAACACAAACACAAACAAAGCAGCAATTAATGCTTCTGTCATCTCAAAAAAAACTCCATATAATCAGTGAACAGTTATCAGCGAACAGTTATCAGCGAACAGTTATCAGCGAACAGTTATCAGTTATTAGTAGTTAAGTTACTTTTTATCAGTTAAGAATTATTAGTCAATTACGATATCAGATGATTTAAGTAAACAAACAAGACATGAATTAGATAATTCCAACGGAACTTAAAACATAAATACGTATTTCTAAATCAAAACTAATATTCTTAACTGTTAACTGCTCACTGCTCACTGCTCACTGCTCACTGTTAACTGTTAACTGTCAAAGCTTGTAAAGCATCTTTGACTCGTTGATTGCGAATTTCGCCGCTATGGGTGATGCAAGCAGCATTGACAATATCGTCTTCAAAATCTAAATTCAAAGCGTTGTCTTTTGTCAATAATTTCATCAAGGAAACAAGATTTTTAGAATACAGTTGACTGGCGTGAACTGGCACTGAAGATGGTAAGTTAACTGGGCCAATAATTGTTACGCCGTTTTTAACTACGTTGCCACCAGGCTCTGTATAAGCGGCATTACCGCCTTGATCTGCCGCTAAATCGACGATTACCGCACCGGGCTTCATTTCGGCAATCATTTCTTCTGTAACCAATCGAGGCGCTTTTCTACCCGGAACTTGAGCGGTTGTAATTACTACATCAGCATTTTTTACCCTGTCGTTAACGGCTTCTTGAGTTTTCCTTTTGCTTTCTTCAGAAATCTCTTTAGCGTAACCTCCGGCTGTAGCTGTTTCTTCCTCTAATTTAACTTCAACGAATTTCGCCCCTAAACTTTGTACTTCTTCTTTCACGGCAGGGCGAATATCAAAAGCTTCTACCATTGCTCCCAAACGTCTTGCAGTAGCGATCGCCTGCAAACCAGCTACCCCCGCACCCATAACAAATACTTTTGCAGGAGCAATTGTACCGGCTGCTGTTGTCAGCATGGGGAAATATTTTGGTAGTGCCTCGGCGGCGATTAAAACCGATTTATAACCGGCAATGGAAGCTTGAGAAGATAAAGCATCCATACTTTGCGCCCTGGTGCTGCGAGGAATCATTTCCATACTGAAAGCAGTTACTTTGCGTTGCGCTAGCTGCTCGGCAACCGATGGATTTCCTAAAGGATTTAGAAATCCGATGAATACGCTTCCTTCTTTTAATAAATCAACTTCCGTGCCGCCATCTTCTCGTTGTTTTGGGGGACTGACTTTGAGCAGAATATCTGCTTCACCCCATAATTTTGCAGTATCAGAAATAACTGTTGCTCCTGCCGTTTCATAATCAGAATCATTAAATAATGCTTTTTCTCCAGCACCCGATTCTATCCATACTTCAAAGCCTTGTTTTACCAACTTTGAAACAACATCTGGAATTAATGCTACACGACGCTCGCTAGCTTCTATTTCTTTCGCAACTGCGATTCTCATGAATTCTCCTAATCGTTAGTTTGTTGTAGAAACAGTGTAAATATCTTTAAGTAGAGCGATAAACCCAATAGTAGCTTATCCACTGCGATTGCTTATTGTTGGCAACTAAGAGTCTTGGCAGTTAGAACAAGTAGGATTACATTTAGCGACGAAAACCGATAAAGCCTTTCTGTTTTGACCTTAGAAGGCTGATAATCAGACCTAATTATTGTTCATCCTAAGTCGATTCCCAAATTTTGCAGTCCTATCTTTAACTTTTTTTCGGGATTGAACAATAACAATTTTACTTGTTTGCCGATGAAAATTTTTAGTTTCCTGCACTAACGTCTATGATTGCTAAAAACTTCGATTACTTAATAATATTTTAATAATAATTTAAATATATTCTGGCACGCTTTCAATTTTCATCGCAAAAACAAGCAAATAAGTAGCAATCATGTTGTTAAATTAGTCCCGTCTCACAAAACTTGTCTTTCTGAAGATAGCGTAATTTTGTTGATAATTGCGAAGTTTAATATTTCAATTTTTTTTACGAAATACTTCATTATCGAAACAGTTATACATATTTAGAAACACTATTAAATTTTCATCACATATTGATTATTCTTAAACTTTAGTTAACTCCGTATAAAAGAAAATTGTTTTTATTTTTAACTAATTAGTAAAAGTTTGTTTGCGTTTAAGATGATTTGCACAGTTAATATGCAAAATGTACTGTAGGTATTCATGCCTTCATATGAAATGGGACTTGGTTGGTGCGTCACACCACAAGTCTTATTATCAAATTTAAAATTCGTTTAAGTGTTACAGCGCCCTACAATCTGACACTTGTAAAGATTTTAACGTCACAGGAAAGCTGGTGTCATCGCGGACAAACTGAAGACTACGATTACATGGTTTTGCCGAAAATGGGTACAACCACTTATAAGACACTTTTTGTAAGCGAGTTACGTCCAGTATTTAGGATTCAGTAGTAAAGTTTAGTTACGAGCGTTAACTTCGTACTGCCTTCATACATTAATTTTGCCAGAGGAGTGATTACTATGCGACGTTTACTTTCTGCTGTAGCCGTAAGTGGCTTTTTGCTGGCAGGAATGCCAGCTATTACCACCGCACAAGGTTTGCCGGGATTAACTTTGTTTAGCGGCGTGAAAAGCGAAAATCAGCTATCATACCGATTAGACTTTGGCGGACAAACCCGCGACTGGGATAGATACCGCTTGAGAATTTCTGGTAAAAAATTAAAGATGGCGGTTGAAAAGTTTGTTATCGCTTACCCAGATTACTACGACGGAGAATTCGATACAGACGAAGTTGAAATCAAAGTAGGACGTGGTAAAGGTAAAAAAGTAGCCGTATCGGAAGTTAAATGGGATAAGGAAGGGAAAGTAATTGAAATTATTCCCAAAGAACCCGTTCCCGCAGGAAAGAGCGTCGAATTAATTTTATCAAATGTAGAAAACCCAGATTTTCCGGGAACCTTCTACTTTAATTGTTTAATTCAATCCCCTGGCGATAAAACAGCGCTAACCCGCTATGTCGGGACTTGGATTATCGGTATTAATTAAAATTTGGGAGAGTAAGGTGTAGTTAGCAAGTAGGGAGTAGCAAGTATGGAGTAGTCAAAAGTTAATTTTTCTACCCACTCTCCCTACTCTTCCCCCTCCGATGACCAAAAAATATTTACCTTTAATAAATTCAATGGTATAATAACGGATTGTAATTTTTTATTAAGTCGCCAGGAAGGAAAATTTATGAAAAGGACGTTAGGCGGCACTTGCCGTAAGAGAAAAAGAACATCTGGGTTTCGTGCGAGAATGCGGACTCCGGATGGTAGAAACGTGATTCGAGCTAGAAGAAAGAAAGGTCGTCATCGTTTAAGTGTTTAAGAGGCATATGCGTAGCGTGTAGCGAGTATTTGACATTGGCCTTGCCGTCTGCAAATCGACTGAAGTCCCGACACGATTTTAGGGCAGTTTTCCGAGAAGGATTTCGCTGTCACGGTTCGTACATGACTCTTAGAGCATTAAAACCGCGTGATAGTAAGCAACCTTCTTCGGATAATGCCGGTGAAGGCGATCGAGAACAAAAGCCAACAAGTGTTACTCCGCCGCGAATTGGTATATCTATTAGCACCAAAGTTAGCAAAAAAGCTGTAGTTCGCAATCGATTGAAACGGCAAATTGCAGCTGCTTTATATGAATTATTACCTAAAATAGCCCCAGAATGGCGATTAGTGGTAGTTGTAAAACCAACAGCCGCACAACAAGAGTGCGGAAGCAAGCAATTTCTGCAAGAATTAAAGCAGTTGTTGGTAAAAGCCGAGGTCATTAATGGGCATTCGTGAAGAAGTTTACTATGAAGGTGGTCCTCATATTGGGGATTTGATTATCGGTATACTGATTGGTCTTACTATTGTTGGTTTACCTTTAGCCGTTGGTGCTTTTGTAAGGGCGCTGTGGCTGCGTTACCGTATCACCGATAGACGTATATCTGTAACTGGTGGTTGGATGGGACGCGATCGTTCGGACATAATTTACTCGGAGATAGTAAAGATAGCTAAGGTTCCCCGTGGTATTGGCTTATGGGGTGATATGGTATTAACCCTTAGAGATGGTAGTCGTTTAGAATTAAGAGCGGTTCCTAAGTTCCGGGAAACTTACAACTATATTTCTGAGCAGGTAGCTGCAAGAAATCCCAAATTTGCGGATGCTGCGAAACAGTAAGTTATCGCATGGTACTTGCTTTAATAGCAGATTTTTTATCAAAATGAATCAATTCAAAATACAAAATGCAAATTTCAAAATAATTTTTAATTTTTAGTTTTGAATTGGTGCTATCTCCATCTATTTCACCGATTCCACTATCGGTATTTGAAAAATGTGCGGCTATCCGTAGGATAGCTAGTCGCATTTTTAATGGGGATTTCGATAAATTAGATTCAGTCAATTTAGTGTCTATAGGGTTGAATTCAAAATAATGGACTTTGGTATTGGGTTCCTCTCGAACAATGTAATGCTGCCAATCATAGACTTGTTCTATAGCATTGTACCGAGCTATGGATTGGCGATAATTGCTCTAACATTGATCATCCGCTTCTCACTTTATCCTCTGAGTGCTGGCTCAATACGCAATATGCGGAAGATGAAGATTGTCCAGCCGGTGATGCAGAAGCGGATGGCGGAAGTCAAAGAAAAATATAAAGACGATCCGCAGAAGCAGCAAGAAGAAATGATGAACGTGCAAAAGGAATTCGGCAATCCGCTTGCTGGTTGCGCTCCTTTAATTTTGCAAATGCCGGTGTTGCTGGCACTTTTTGCGACATTACGGGGTTCGCCTTTTGCAACTGCGAACTACAACGTTAACCTACAAATTTTACCTAGCGAACAAATCGAACGAATTCAACCGGCTGCGTTTGCGACAAAACCTTCAAGCATTTATGTTGATGAAGGCGAACGCATTAAAGTCGCTGCGATTCTTCCCGGAGGAAACAAGTTAGCTGTAGGAGAACACACCAAGCTGCAATATCAAACGGTTGATGGTAAGCCGTTTGAAGAAATATTGCAGCAGCATCCAGATAATAAAGACAAGTTACTTCCGCAGTGGAAGGTAACTAAAGGAGCCGAAAGAGTCAGTATTGATTCCGAAGGAAATATAGAAGCGCTACAGCCGGGAGATGTTACTATCCAGGGGAATATTCCCGGATTGGCAGCAGACACCGGATTTTTGTTTATTGACGCTTTGGGTAGAGTAGGCGCATTTGATGACGATGGTACAATCCATTGGGATATTGTCTCAATGATTGGATTATTCGGCGTTTCGCTTTATGTAAGCCAATTACTTAACACGCAGGGCAATGCAGGTGGAGGCAATTCACAGCAGGATACAGTAAATAAAATTACTCCTATTCTATTTTCCGGGATGTTTTTATTCTTCCCCTTACCTGCTGGGGTATTGATGTATATGGTAATTGGTAACATTTTCCAAACTCTGCAAACCTACATCCTTTCCAAGGAACCTTTACCCGAAGAAGTGCAAAAGATTGTGGATGCACAGGAAAAAGAAGCTTTGAGCGCAGATGCAAAAGCGCTACCGTTTGAACCAAAAAGTACTAAAAAGAAAGCAACAAGCTGATGATGAGCGATACTCGGATGCAACGTGGCGAGCAGTGGTTAAAAGAACTGCTGCAATTATCTGGGTTCTCTGTGGAGATTAAAGGCGATAAAGAGGAAAGTACCTTGGGAGAGAGAGATCCACTTTCTCTTAACAGCTATTGGTTGACAATTGAGGAATCCAATTTAACCGAAAATCAAATCCAAGTTTTGATTGGACGCGATGGTAAAGCGCTAGATGCAATGCAGTATCTAGCAAATTCGATTCTTAATTTAAATCAAGAATCAAACGAGCAAGCCTCCTATACAGTAGAATTAAACGGCTATCGCGTTCGCAGGTTAGCCGAAATTCGCAACATGATAGAAGAAGTAGTTGATAGAGTCCGCAATACCGGACAACAAGTAGAGGTAAAATCCCTTAGTTCCGCCGAACGTCGTCAAGTCCACACTTTATTAAAGGGCTTTGAAGATTTAGAAAGCTTCAGCCAAGGAAAAGAACCACATCGCCATCTGGTTGTACGTCCTTTCTCATGGTAAGTAAGGTTTGAGGTTTGGGATATATATTCCCAAGCCTTCTTTCCAAAAGCATTATTTTAAATCAACGGTGAATAGTATGGACGCAATTTATATTCCCCAACTTGCTCAAGCGTCAAAACCGATAGAAGAAATAGCAGTAAAAGAATTCTTACCCGGATTAGAAACTTTAACACCAGTTCGCGGCAATCTTCGCGTGGAACATCGCGGTAATTTCTTAGAAGTAGCCGCACAAGCTGAAGCAATCATGACTTTAACCTGCAACCGTTGCTTGCAGCAGTACAATCATCGGGTTCTGCTTGATACTTCAGAAATCATTTGGTTGGAAGAAAATGCTCAGGAAGAAGAAGAATTTCTTGCTGAAAGAGAAGTAGCAATAGAAGATTTGGTAGAAACTTTATCCCCATATGGATACTTTCATCCCAGCACTTGGTTATACGAACAAATGTGTTTGGAAATTCCCCAACGTCAGTTATGCGACAAAGATTGTCCGGGAATTGAGCAGAATCGAGATGCTAAAGCAGAAGATAAGCCAATTGATAGCCGTTGGGCTTCTTTACAATCTTTAAGAAAGCAATTGTAATCAAGAATATGAATTCTAAATTGCTGCTTTTAGAAACCCGGTTTTTTGAACAAACCGGGTTTTTTAATGGATATGACGCTATGTGAAGGTTAAAGGTTAAAGGTGTATTTAATCTCAAATCTTGCAACAGTGGCTCTATTCCCGGTTTCTTTCTGATTTCACAACCACATACGGAATGTCACGACAAGAAACCGGGTTTCTTTTGGCTTAATAAGAATGGTGCAAGATGTCAGTTTAATTAAAATTCAATTCGCTATATTAATTAATTTCGGTGGTTAATTCGTATGAAGCATTACCGCGAGTTCCGCCGACTACAATTTTATAATCTCCTTTTTGAGGAAGTTTTCCGCTCCAACTTTTTGCTTCTTGTTGCAATATTTTACCGTTGGGAGAAATCACGTCGAATACAGCGTTATCTTCTAAAGATGTTATATTCACATTCATTTGCTGCCCTTTGTTTGCATTCAGTAGATAAATATCCCGAGTTCCTCTAACAACGGAATCTTTAACAGTTTTAGAACTAGTACCTGTATCAAAGTTTATTCTTATTGTTCTGTTACCAGGATTATCTTCGTAGGTAGCAGAATCATTTGCTCGATCTAAACCTGCTTTTGCTGTTTCTGGTGTAGATACAGGAACTTCCGGAGTTTCCGCAGTTGTGGAAGGTGGTTGAGCAACTTGAGTTTCCGGGGTTTTCTGGCTTGTAGTTTCTACTGGGGCTAGCGTTTCGGTATTAGCATTATCTTGTCCGCAACCTGTTAAGTTAAATAATGCAATTATTATTGCTCCAGAAAATAATAGTTGATTTTTCATTTTTGATAGTTTAACTTGAATTAATTAATAAATAATAAAACAAGCTGAATTTAGATATTCCGTACAATATTCAAGATAATCGGGAAAATACATTTTATTAAAAATTACAAGCATACTAATAATTTAATGTAGCTGAATTTAATTAAATTTAATGTAGGATTATATATTGAATATAGGACTCCTCCGCAGATTTCTGTTAGCGAAGCGTGTCCGGAGGACATAAAAGTCTCAGTTTATTTTATGTACCCTATTCCCTATTCCCTATTCCCTTGCTCAACGAATTATTTCAATATTCAAACCGGATTCCTATATATTCATTTGATTAGATTAATAAAAATATGTCAAACACTCAATCAGCGAACCAAGAAATATTATTTAAACCCGGTACGCTATGGACGAGAATTCAAGAACAAACTCAACACGGACTTGAATGTGGTGCTTTACAGTCGATAGCTACCGATTATGAATTTGTAGAACAGAATGGAGTGAATTTTTTAGTTAGAATTTTATCTAATCTTACTCGCAAAGACGAAGCAAAAAAGAAGCAGGATAAAGCTGCTAAAAAAGGTAAAGATTTCAATCCTTTTTTACCTTATGAAGAAGATTTATTTGTCAGCAATATTTCTCCAACGCATTTATGTTTGTTGAATAAATTTAATGTTGTCGATAATCATCTGTTAATTGTAACTCGCGAATTTGAAGCACAAGAAAATTTGCTCAACTATCAAGATTTTCAAGCAATGTGGGCTTGTATGGCTGAAATTGACGGTTTAGCATTTTATAACGGTGGAAAAATTGCTGGTGCTTCTCAACGACACAAGCATTTACAGCTTGTTCCGACTCCGCTTGCACCGAATCAAACAGAATCCATTCCCATTGCACCTTTGTTTGCATCTGCTGTATTTGAGGGTGATATAGGAATAATTCCAGATTTACCTTTTGTTCACGGTTTTTGTCGGTTTGATGCTAATTTAATTGATTCAATTAATGATGCTGCTCAAACGACTTTAGAACTTTACTATAAAACACTTCAAGCTGTTGGTTTATTGAATCAAAATACAGAGAATAATGATTCTATCGCTTACAACTTATTAGCTACTAGAGAATGGATGTTTATTGTACCGCGATCGCAAGAACATTTTGAGTCAATTTCTGTTAACTCTTTGGGGTTTGCTGGTGGTTTATTAGTGAGAAATCAAGAGCAAATGCAAATGTTGAAGGATTGTAATCCGATGGAGGTTTTGAAACGGGTTGGAGTTAGTAATGGTTGAGAATTCCCTCAGACTATAAGTCTGGGGCTAGATAAACAAAGCCCACCTGCGTGGGCTAATCATATGCATCTTTGGATAAAAAATGGTATGAAATAAGAACAAATTTATGATAAAACCAGAAAATATAGAATTAGTTACTCAGTTAGAAGAAGCTATAACTGGTTTAAATAAACATGGATGGGATTTTCCTTTTGGAACATTACTGTGGGAAATAGATAAGCAAGGAGAGTTTAGTATTGAAAAATTATTTGATTTTGAAGTTATTCCAGAAAATAAAATAGGGTTTGGGCATCAACAATACCTTGAGCCATTATTAAATCTACTACATAGAAATTTAATCGAATTTACTATATATAATTTCAGCTTTAGCACTCCAGATGCATCTAAAGTAGGCTTCCAAGAGTCTTTGATTACTGAAACTAACCATCCACCAATTTTTACAATTGATTTTGAGGATTTAATTATTGGTAAAATACAAGATAATTGCTGGATAGGGATTATAAAAACTCCTAACATTCCAATTGTATATGTATCAAAAAAACAGCCGTTTTATAATGTCAGAGGTTCTTTGCTTCAAGAAGATAAAATAGAATTATTAACTGAATTAGAAAATATTTTTTCAGTAAGATATAGTAATTATTTGTTTGAAATTAGTGCTTCTAGTGAGGGTGTTTTAGAAATAATATTTGATAAGACACAAATTGTTTGTTCTCAAGGATTCGATGCTTTTGAACAACGGTTAAAACATGAAATTGAATTTAACAAAGAACCTACTCAAAATCTTTCTGAAGTGTTACACAACAATTTAATTCAAGTTAGAGAATACAAGGTATGTAACTATTATGCTTATTTTATTGGACAAACACATTGGGGAGATTGGGCTGGTGTTTGGACACAAGAATTTTAATAATTACCTAAAATTCAATTAATCATGAACTACATATGATGCTAATCTAATCTTACGAACGCTAAGTAATTTACATCAATGGTTCAAACATCAGATAGTTCCCCTATATCAGATTCTGCGAAACAACAGCGGGCACCTTACAGTATTGACTATAAAATTAAGCTACTAGCACAATTGTTATCGCGCAGGTTTAACGAACATCTCGAACATTTAAAGTTAACTCCTTTTCATTGGATTGTATTGTGCTGTTTGTGGGAAGAGGATGGTTTACCTACTTCTAGTATCGGAGAAAAGCTTAAACAAGTTGGCGGTACTTTGACTGGTGTTATTGATAGGATGGAAGAAAGAGGTTTGGTACGTCGGGAGCGAAATTTACAGGATAGACGAGTTTGGCGGATATGGTTGACGGATGATGGTAAAGAGCTTGAAAAGGTTTTGCCGCCGATTGTTGAAGAGATTCGACAAGAAGCAATGCAGGGTTTCTCCGATAGCGATCGCCAACTTTTTTCGCAGTTGTTAAATAGGGCAGTTGCGAATTTATCTTAGTTTAATCGAATTAAATTCTATTTACTTTTCAATATTTTAAATTAAACAATATTTTTCGAGTTTTATAAATTTCCCGCTGGGTAAAAGCCGCTTTTATCAAGTAATTTAGAAAAGCAATTTGAGTATATCTAGTATCTAAGTTAATTGCTTGTCGAGCAAGAGTTGTATCGGCATTATCCCATAGGATACTTTTAATCATTAAATGCATACTTTTCTTGATATCAAACTCTGCCGCAGATTCTGGAAAAACTGCATACATTTAAATAGTCGAAAGAAAGTCAGGATGTTTACGTGAATTTACGCTTTAAACGTAACATCTAATAATTTATAAAAAATAAATATAGTTATTAACTATGTTATTGCATCTAAAGTTTGCGTAGTTTTATTTTTAAAGCTCGAAAATTCATATTGCTTTATTAAATTGATAGCAATCAAATTTAGCTACATAAATAATATTTTTATGAAAAAAAGAGATTATTCCTTAGATGTTATCAAAGGAATTGCCTGTATTTTAATGTTAATTGCCCATTCTCAAATTAATATTTCCAACAAACTGATTTTTTTTGTCACACAAATGAGTGGGTTTGCCCCCATTTTGTTTTTCGCAGTGTCTGGTGTAACTACAACTTTTCAAATTGCTAAAAATAAAATTAGTAACATTTTCGTTTTCTATTTTTTGTTAGCGCTTCTAGGAATATCTTATAATGCTATTTGGCGACCTCAAAATATTTTTGATCGAGGAATAGAATGTAATATTTTACAAATTATTGCCATCGGTGTAATTATAGTTAGTTTGATTGAATATTATTTTAAGCCTCCAAAAGTATATTATCTTTTGTTTACAGCAGTAACTTTTGGAATTCATTATCTATTTACACAAATTCTACAGACACCGAATCTTATTTTTACCCATTTTCTATTTGTTGGAGATGCTGCTGGAAAAACATTTCCTATATTTCCTTGGGTTTCCATATTTTTCATGGGTATATTTGCTTATTATATTAAGAATTATGGAAATTTATTCATAAGTTTATCTATCATATTTTATTCACTAATATTATTATTTTTTCATCCTCAATATATTAGTTTGGTAGATAAAAAGTGGGATATGTCTTTGGTTTATTTTTTACGTTCTTCTAGCCTACTATTTTTATCTTTTTATATTGCAAGAAAATATATTCGGTATTTTTCTGATAATAATATACTTGTTTGGTTAGGCAAAAATTCACTTTTATTCTTGTATATACATTTTATTCCTGTAATGTTTTTGTTTCCAAGCATGAAAATTGATAATGCTTATTTGGTTTGGTTAAGTCGCTGTTTGATTTCTATTTTAATCATGCAAGCAGTAAAATACCTAAATAAATTTATTGCTAATTATTTTACAAATATTTATGTATGGATTTTAATGTTAGCTGTTATTCTTATAATTCCAATTATTTTGAATAATTTAACTACAATTAAATATCTAGAATTGGGAGTCGGAATTTTATTCGCCAGTAATTATCAAGTTCTACCAAAACTATTGAAACAAATAGAATAATATCTTTTTTTGGGAGGTATGGGAATGATGTAAATTTCTTTCTCAACTTCAAATTCTGTACCTTTTGCCTTCTTTGCGGTTATTTTCATCCCAAACCGGTGTTAATAGATTTGATGTAATACTCTGCCAGATTAATCTTGATATTGCTGAATTAAGTTATCAAACATATAGCGGTTTTCGGCTAATTGTAATTTCCAACTAAACCCTTCTTTAAGCATTCTCTCCTCAACAAAGGAGAGATTTTTACGATAACTAAAATTTTTAGTTTTGTATTCTACTAAGTGTCAAATCTGCTATAAGTTAACTCCAGTTAGCAATCAATTTAACGTCTCGTGAAGAATTTTCTCTTACTCATCCTCGCTTTCAACAAAGGTTGAATTGAATTTAATTTTTCTCGCTCTATACCAAAAATCATTTACTTCATTCCAAAGAGTTCCGCGATTCGGTTTATTGATAGGAAAATCTGTAGGAATGCTGGCAAAAGAACTCAAATCATTACCATTTGCAGAAACAATGTAGCCGGTTTCCTCTTTCTCATCAATTCCGACAATGTAAGTGGGTGCGGGATATGATGACAAACCAGTTACGGATTCTTGAGAAAATTTAACTTTTAAACGTTTATCTTTTTTTGTATATCCAGTTTTTGTACTTTTTAACTGTACGTAGCAAAAAGGAAGAAAATCTTTTTGTCCGATTAATTCTATTATGCAGTCAACGTGAGGTAATATATCATCATCTAAAAATCGGACGTTAAAAATAGCTCCATCATCAGAATGAGCTTCTGTCATTAAAGTCACAAAAATATCTTTTACTGATTGTTCTAATTCATTCGCCATCTAACCAAATCTCCCGGTACAACAAGTAATATCGCTTTTAATTCCACAAATAATCTGTACAAAATTAAAAGATTCGTCGATGCTTAGTTTTAGGGGAAGAGAATCTACACCCCAAACTTTCCGCTTGCGCGACTCTACGTTAAAGAACTATTTAAATCTTTCTATGTCAAAAATGTCAACACAAGCACTTCGGATATATTTAATATCTTCCAAACTATCAACATCAAGCTTTTTAATGGACAAAACAAAATAAGAGCCGATTATACGTAGATCAAATGGTATCACATCAGTAGGAATATCAAATATCCATCCCCTGCCTGCCCATGCTGTATTTTCTGAGCGTTGCCAAATTACTTGTGTATATCCATTATTTAAATGAAAAATTACTCTTACTATTTCCTTTTCAAGAATAAATTCCTCTTTCATTGAACTGTTTTGCTATTAAATAAGGGCAGGCAAGGATGCCTACCCCACAATCAATTAATCCAAAATTTTGGAGAATAAAGGCAGGCAAGCATACCCACCCCACAATCAATTAATCCAAAATCCAAAATTCAAAATCTAAAATTGCTACGCTTCTGTGCGTAATTTATCTAATACGCTGATATCTTCTAAAGTCGAAGTGTCACCAGATACCTCTTGCCCTGCCGCAAGATTTCTTAACAAGCGCCGCATAATCTTACCGGAACGGGTTTTTGGTAAAGCGTCGGTAAAACGAATTTCACCAGGGCGGGCGATCGCGCCGATTTCGCTGACTACGTGCTTTTTCAGTTCTTTATTTAATTCTTCGCTGCCTTGATTGCCGCCTTCCAAGGTGACAAATGCAACAATTTCTTCACCTTTAACTTCATCGGGTTTTCCGACTACAGCGGCTTCAGCTACAGCAGGATGGGAAACAAGGGCAGATTCAACTTCCATCGTACCAAGGCGATGACCGGATATATTCAATACGTCGTCTACCCGTCCCATTACCCAGAAGTAACCGTCTTCATCTTTTCTTGCGCCATCGCCAGCGAAGTAAAGATATTTACCGTCTTTAGGAGCAATATGCTCCCAATAGGTGCGTCGGAAACGGTCTGGATCGCCGTATACTGTTCTCATCATGCCTGGCCAGGGATGACGAACTACGAGATATCCACCTTCGTTATCTTTAACAGGATTGCCGTCTAAGTCTACGATATCTGCAAGAATGCCGGGAAAAGGACGAGTTGCCGAACCGGGTTTAGTAGGAATAGCACCTGGTAAAGGTGTAATCATCACGCCGCCGGTTTCAGTTTGCCACCATGTATCGACAATGGGACATTTTTCTCCACCAATTACTTGGTGATACCACATCCAAGCTTCCGGGTTAATTGGTTCGCCTACAGTCCCCAATAACCGCAAAGATGATAAATCCCGCGCTTTCGGATGTTCGTCGCCCATTTTGATAAAAGCTCGAATTGCTGTAGGTGCAGTATAGAAAACTGTCACGCCGTACTTTTCTACAACATCCCAGAAACAGCCGGGATTTGATTTACGCGGCGCACCTTCATACATTACCGTCGTTGCGCCATTAGAAAGCGGCCCGTAAACAATGTAGCTATGTCCGGTAATCCAACCTACGTCAGCAGTACACCAATATACATCTGTATCTTGTAGATCGAATATCCATTTGGTGGTCATGTGGCTGTAAAGGTTGTAGCCACCTGTGGTATGAACCACACCTTTGGGTTTGCCGGTGCTGCCAGAAGTGTATAAAACAAACAATACATCTTCAGCATCCATCGGCTCTGCGGGACAATCTGCGGAAACATCCTTTTGCAAATCGTGCCACCAATAATCCCTTCCTGACTGCATTTCAATATCTTGTTTAGTGCGCTGCACCACCAAGACATTTTCTACAGAAGGAGCAGCGTTATTTTCTAAGGCTTTGTCAACTTGTGGTTTAAGAGCAACTATCGAATCCTTACGAAAACCACCATCAGCAGTAATTACCACCTTGGCTTTTGCGTCGTTGAGTCTATCCCGTAAAGCTTCCGCACTGAAACCACCGAATACAACACTGTGAGGTGCGCCGATTCTGGCACAAGCTAACATTGCCACAGCAGCCTCGGGAATCATCGGCATATAGATGCCTACAGTATCGCCTTTTTTTACCCCTAATTGTTTCAGGGCGTTAGCGAATTGACTAACTTCGCGGTGTAACTGTGCGTAAGTGATGGTGCGCGAGTCTCCTGGCTCACCTTCCCAGATAATCGCGGCTTTGTTTTTGTTAGCAGTAGTAAGATGTCTATCAAGACAGTTGTGAGAAATGTTAATTTTACCGTTAACAAACCACTTGGCAAAAGGTGGCTGCCAATCTAATACAGTATCCCACTTTTGAAACCAGTCTAACTCTTGTTCGGCAAGTTCAGCCCAGAAAGCCTCGGGATTAGCTTTGGCTTTATCGTAAAGACGCTGATAGTCTTCCGCGCTTTTGATATGGGCATTTTGCGAAAATTCCGCAGCAGGTGGAAATAAACGCTTCTCTTGGAGAATTGATTCTATATTTGCTGTACTCATAATTTGTAATCAAGTTCGTTATAGTTACAATCTATTGTTAACTAATATTTGTCAGAGAATCTTTAGATTTTCCTTAAGCATAAAAGTTATGAACTATACATCTGAGGCGCATGATAGCAAGGAGTTACGAAAAGACAAAGTTAACTGATACACATTGATACATTTAGATCCCCCCAACTTCTGAAAGGGGGGCTTTTTGTTTGTATTGAGGATAGTTGTAATCAGGCTTTAAATTTCTCAGCTATGACATCAATAATTTCGGGTGTGTGACGCTGCAATATTTTTTTATGTAGTTATAAGTTAATCCAGCCTCATGCACCAAGCATAAGTTAGAGATAATTTTAATAAAGCTTTAGAAACATCGGATATTAGCTGTGACACTAACAGTAGAACCCAATGCTTTATTTTGAATGATGTTTATCGTCTGTTAAGATTGCCAACACAGTCAAATGGTTTATTTAGCGATTCTTTGACTTGGAAGCCATTAACAGAATTTGAACAAGAAGATTTATCTTGTATTCGTAATGATTTTGAGCGTTATCTTGCAGCAGGTAAAATATTTTACGATTGCTTCTTTGATGCGGTTGGCGAGTTTTTATAACGTACCAATTCGTTTAACGATAGAAGATGTAGTGGGAATAGCCATCGAAAACGAAGATAAAGTTATCAAAGGACGGATGAATATTTTAGCAGTTAATCAAGCTGAAGCTACTACTGCATCGCCTGTTGGGGTTTTGTGAATTAAAACAAAAAATAGCGCGATCGATGTATTTAAAGGTTTACCGTAATTGTTAACTTACGCTTTTAAAAGTTTAGAACAACTGCTATCTGTTTGGGGTTTAGTTACTAACGGACTTCGCTATCAATTTGTATATTTAAGTTAATCCAATCCGCCAATTTATCAATTAATGCCATCACTAAATTTAAATAAAATACAAAGTTCGATTTTATTGTTGCAGGTAATGAAAGCTGTTTGTCAATTACCAAGTTTTAGTTTATAGGGAATAATTATTGTCAACTGCCAATATATAAATAGTGGTGCATTATTAAGATAATGCCAAACTCAGTTGATCGAAGTTCAGCTAGAAATTCTAACCATAATCATTACCAATAATGCACCACCACAGCTTATTTTTAAATAAACTTAACCAACGGGAACTAAATCAACTTCTTCTGTTCCGTCAGTTTCACCTTGTCCCGATGTTATTTGTTCTTTATTACCCTCAAGTTCAACAGCTAAATTTGTGCCACCTAAATTAACGTTGTAGTCGGTAGCATCGGCAGTATATCCTACACTAGCTACCATTTTCCGACCTTCATCAGTATATTTAAAGCCCAATAACTGATTTTTTTCTTTTTCGTTATCGTAAGCCCAAATTACCATATACTGTTGACCTTGATATTCAAAGATTTTGGGTGGGCGAGTGGGAACATAACGCCCAGGAGAGCCAAAGCTAGCATCAAGGAAAGGCTGTACTGATTCAGCTTCTACACTGACATAAGCAACTTCTTCTGGTGATACCTCAACTTCTGTATCTTCAGCTTTTTCTGGATCTGGCTCTTCTTTATCGCGATTTTGAAAATAATCAACGGCTTTTTTTACACCATAGCCTGTAGCAGCTACACCAGCTACACCAGCTGCAACTTTAGCAAGATTACGAAAGTTCATTTTTTCCCCTTATTGCGATTTTGGATTAATTAGAATTTTAGAGATATGTTACTAGCTCGACAATGGAAGAACATTAATGAAACATTCACCCTTCGTAATAATTTGCTCGTAACTTAATCACTGCAATTGATACTATCCCCAAACAAGTAATTTTGGAATACATGCTTAAATCTCGATTGCGAGGTTATCGCGAGTTGTATTTGACTTTTCAAGGGAAAATAATATAAAAATTAAGGAAAAATTAAAGTTTGATATTTTAGTAAGCCTGTAAGTATAGTCCGTAAAATTTTTTGGCAATGATTCTTTACTATCACCAGCGGTGAGATGATTAATTCTTAGTTATTAGGACATTACCATCTACTATTGCATTACTGCATCCTCGCTTCAATAATCGTTAATCAACATCTCAAGTGAAGAATATCAAAATATACCCCGCTTGGGTACTGTCGGATGCACATCCAAAATTTCATAATTGAATCAGCTTCGATAAACAACATATGGAACAGGAATAACAACCTCCTATGTATATCACAGAAGTAATATAGACCATTAATTATAAAACTAGAGGATTTCATTATGACTATGACAACAGCTACAGCAACTGCAACAGCTAACTTACCTCTTCTAAAAAAGGGAGATAGTGGAGATTCCGTGCGATTTCTAGAACAGTTGCTGTCTTCAATTTATTGGTTCAGTCAAAAACCAAATGCGCCCATTCTTATTACTGAAAATGTCAAATTTGACGGCGTATATGACGAGCAATGCCAACAAATAGTAAAAGAATTCCAAGTAAACTATAACTCTACCTTTCCCGCGCCAGCACCAAATATAGCTGTAGATGGAGAAGTTGGGGAGCAAACTTGGAAAGCTTTAGGTGACGCAATCTTCAGATATACCTACTTATAAAATAATCGTTGAAAAGAACATCGAAGATTGTTTATGGGGGCATACATGCCTCCATAATTTTTATTTTGGTTGATAAAGATTAATTTGTATTACGTAGCCATCTCATAAATATTTCAGAAGTAAAATTTAATAGCGCCAAAAAAACGCGATGGGAAAGGTACGCAAATGCTGCAATCTATCGAACAACGCATTCAAAGTATCATTAATAATCTCTTACCAAAGACAGCCATCGAAGGAAAATTCGGTACGCCAAAAACTCTCCACGAACAATTAGAGCGTTACCATACTCCAGGAATTAGTATTGCAGTTATAAATAATTTTGAAATTGAATGGGCGCGGGGATTCGGGTTATGCGAAGCAGGAACAAGCCGCGAAGTTACTACAGATACCTTGTTTCAAGCTGGCTCAATTAGTAAACCCGTTTTTGCTTTAGCACTAATGCGTCTCGTACAAGAAGGCATTCTTAATCTTGATGAAGATGTTAATTCTTATCTCACCTCATGGCGAGTACCTGCAAATGGTGAGTGGCAACCATGTGTTACTTTGCGACAGCTACTAAGTCATACAGCAGGAATGACTGCACAAGGCTTTTACGGCTATCACGTCTCGGCTCCCTTACCTACAACAATTCAAGTGCTTAATGGTGAATTACCTGCAAATAGCGAGAAAGTAGAAGTTAATGTGATACCTGGGTTGAATTACCGCTATTCAGGTGGTGGCATGGTTGTTGCACAGCAGGTATTAGTAGATGTGCTGAAGAAACCTTTTCCAGAAATTATGCACGAATTGGTTTTACAACCGCTCGGCATGAGCAATAGCACTTATCAACAGCCGCTTTCAACTGATTGGGCAATAAAAGCAGCAACCGCTCATCCAATAAACGGCACTCCTCTAGGAGGAAAGTATTTTATCTATCCCGAAATGGCAGCAGCAGGTTTATGGAGTACACCAACAGATTTAGCCAAGCTCGGAATCGAAATAATGCAAGTGTTGCATGGTAAATCTACTGGTTTATTGAGTAAAGAAACGATTGAAGAAATGTTGCATCCTCAGACAGAACAATCACAAGGAGCAAATGGATTATTTTTTGCATTAGGCTTTGCAGGAAATGGAACTGGTGATGGTTCTTACTTCTTTCATGACGGTACTAACATCGGATTTATAGCATCAACGCGCTTTTATTCGCGCATTGGAAAAGGGATTGTTATTATGCTCAACTCCAATGAAGGCGAACCTTTGCGCGAGGAAATTATGAAGGCGATCGCACTTGAATACGATTATCCCGATGCATTTCCCCAAGAAAGAAAAACCGTCACTTTGTCGCAGCTTGATAGCTATTCGGGAGTCTATTTAACTAAATCTGGATTGCAATTTAAAGTAATCAATCGGGATGATAATTTGTTCTTAGAATGTCAGCAGCAACCACTTTTACAATTATTTCCAACATCAGAGTTAGAATTTTTTGCTAAAGCCGTAAATGCAAATATTTCTTTTGAAAAAGATAATACGGGGAATATTACTGTAATGATTTTAAACCAAGCAGGTGTCATGAGTTTAAGACCGCAAGCTGATAAATATATTAGAGCAGAGAAAATTAAATGAAAGCGCCCGCAAGTAGAAGTTACAGAAAATATCTAATTGATTCGTTGCAAAATCGGCTACGTGCTGCTGGTTACATTTCGGTAATGTTGGAATTAGATGAAGATGGTTACGACGCTAAAATTTTTCGTTCCGCTTTAGAAGAAGTTGTCGAAGCAAGAAAACGCAGCGATGATTTTTCTCAAACAGCACAACAAAATTACGAACAAGCTGATAAAATACTGGCTGAAACCGGTGGTGCGGAAATTCTGAAGTTAATTGAATTTTTAGATGCTTTGGGTTATCGAATTAGTTTGGTTGGTAAAGATTGATTTTGTTTAATTATTTGAGAGTATTAAATCTTACAAATCACCTTAAATAAATGTCATTAACACCTTACTATAAGCACAGAATTAATCTATGACGAATGAAAAATTACTTTAATGGAAGCACAGCCACGAGAAATTAGGAATTATCAAACCGTTAATGGAAAAGAACCTTTTGATGAATGGCTTAATTCACTGCGAGATATTCAAGTACGAGTCAAAATAGAGAAAAGACTTAGCCGTGTTGCAGAGGGTAATTTAGGAAATGATCGTTCAGTAGGAAATGGTGTTTGCGAACTAAAAATTAATTATGGTGCAGGATATCGAGTGTATTTTGGACAAATAGGCTCGGAAATTATACTCCTTCTGTGTGGTGGAGATAAAAGCACTCAACAACAAGATATTCAAAAAGCAAAGGAATACTGGGAAGATTATGAAAGACGTGAAAGCAGCGACAAGTAATAGTTATAGAGAATCTCTCATCAATTCTCTCAAAGATTCCGAACACGCTGCGGCGTACATCGCAGTAATGTTGGAATTAGATGAAGATGGTTACGACGCTAAAATTTTTCGTTCCGCTTTAGAAGAAGTTGTCGAAGCAAGAAAACGCAGCGATGATTTTTCTCAAACAGCGCAACAAAATTACGAACAACTCGATAAAATACTGGCTGAAACTGGTGGTGCGGAAATTCTGAAGTTGATTGAATTTTTAGATGCTTTGGGTTATCGGATTGCTCTATTTGATAAAGATTGATTTATGGAAGTTATGGTAATTATTTGTTGGAGAATATCAGCAATTTAGTACGTCTTTCTCCGGAATAGCTGTTGTCGAGCTAGAATCTAACAGTATTATTACTGTTGACTAAGTGATTTATGGAACATTTAACCGCTGCTACTATCGCGACTCTCGCTTTTAGAAAAGCCTTTGAAAAGAGTATTGATAAGATTACAGAAGCTACTTGGAATAAGATTAACAATTTGCGTGAGAAGATTTGGCAGAAGTTACGGGGTAATTTGGAAGCTGAAAAAGCTTTAGCTGCTGCTGAAAAAGCTTCTAAACCAGATTTAGATTTGGTTGCTGGGTATTTAAAGCAAGAAATGGAATGGGATGATAATTTTACTCAAGAAGTGCAAACTCTAGCGCGTGAGATTCAGCAAGATATTGATATTAATACAATTCAAGGGCAGAACGTGCAGAATGTCTACGGTGGAGAAGCCGAACAAAATAATGCTAACAATACCAACGCTCCAGTAATTCAAGGTGGTAGCGGACACAATATTACGTTCAATTGACTACAGCCGTCGGTACGGGAACCGACAAAGTTTAATCCCATCAAATCTATTCCTGTGCGTGGTGTCGCTCGTTTTGTGGGACGACAGCAGGAACTCATCATGCTGCACAAACACTTGCAAAACACCGCTACAGTGGCGATTTCGGCTGTAGCTGGAATGGGCGGTGTAGGTAAAACTGAGTTAGCGACGCAATACACAAACCAACATGAAGCAGATTATCCGGGGGGTATTTGCTGGTTAAATGCTAGGGAAACCAATTTAGCAGCAGAAATTATTCAAATTTTTCAGCTACATACAAATCTTCAAGTACCGCAAAAGGTAGCGGGAAAACCCCTAACTTTACAAAAACAAGTAGAGTGGTGTTGGCAGAATTGGCAACCAGCAGAAGGTTTGGTGTTGTTGGTATTTGATGATGTTACCGATTTAGATAATTTTCGCCAGGTATTATCAACCGCTAACCGCTTCCGGATATTGCTAACAACCCGATTGCGAAATCTTGACGCTAACATTCAGGAAATATCCCTGGATGCCTTATCACCAAATGACGCTTTGCTACTTTTGAAAGCTTTGGTAGGTGAAAGAGCTAATTGTGCATCAGAATTATGTGAATGGCTGGGTTATCTTCCTTTAGGTTTGGAATTAGTTGGACGCTATTTACGAGAAGATCCCGATTTATCGGTAGCGCAAATGTTGCAAAGACTAAAAGATAAGCGACTCGAAGACGAAGCGTTGCAACATTCAGCAAAATCTTTGAGTACCGCACAGCTAGGGGTACAAGCAGCATTTGAATTAACCTGGCAAAAATTAGATGCAAATACTCAAACTATCGCGCAGTTTTTAAGTTTGTTTGCACTTGATGTTATTCCTTGGGAATTTGTAGAAAGGGGAATTTTCTCTTTAGATGTTCTGGACAAGGAAGTAAATCAAGCCAAAAAACAACTTTATAAACGGAACTTAATTCAAAGGCTGGAACAGGGAGAAGCTTGCTACAAAATTCATCCTTTAATTCGGGAGTTTTTGCAATCGAAGTTAGGGAATAACTCCAATAAAAACGATTTTAAACAAGCCTTTGCAGCAATATTTCTAGAAATTGCCCAGCAAATACCACAATCTCTTACTCTTGAAGATATTGATTCAGTGCAACTCGCAATACCTCATTTAGCAGAAGTAGCAGAAAATCATCCCTCCACCGCTACGAGCTTGAACAACTTGGCAGGAATTTACGATTCCCAAGGACGTTACGATGAAGCCGAACGCCTATATATCCAAGCTTTAGAAATATGCGAAAAAATATTAGGTGAAAATCACACTACAACTAAAATAGTTTGTAAAAATATAGAAATCATGCAGCGAGAAAGAAACAAGAAAAAACCTTAGTGGAAGCGACTTTTTGGTTAATAAGAGCTCTCTCTTCTTCTCTTCCTCTGCGCTCTCTGCGTCTCTGCGGTTTATTATTCATTAGTTTAAAAATTAACAGATGGTGCGTGACGGTATTTTCAAATGATTTCGTTAAAGTTGATAAATTATCGTCACCGTCACAGCACCCTACAAAAAACCAATGCCCAATGCCCTATGCCCAATTCCCTAAACCGGCAAACAAACTGTAAAAATACTACCTTCACTCAATTTAGAACGCACGGAAACTTTACCACCCATTCCTTCAACTAATGTCTTAACTATCGATAATCCTAAACCAGTTCCACCAGCACGATTGCGGGCTTCATCTATTCGGTAAAAGCGCTCAAATATCCGCGATTGATGTTGTAAGGGTATGCCATAACCTACGTCGCAAACTTGAACGCATCCCTCGTCTTCTTTACGAGTTAATTTTAAGGTAATTGGTGTTCCTGGTTCGGAATATTTAACAGCATTGTCTATTAAGTTAAGCAATATTTGTTTGAGACGAGCATAGTCTGCTTTGACTTCAATTATTTCTGTTGAAGCTTCAATTTGAATATCTCTTTCGCTGCATTTATCAGCCATGTCTACAGCTTCGATAACTACATCATTTAAAACACAGTTTTCTATATTTAAATGTAAATTACCGTGGTCTGCTCTGGCTAACTCCAACAAATCTTGTAATAAACTGATGGTATTATCTGCTTCCGATGCGGCAGTTTCTAAAGCTTCTTTTTGGATTTCTGTTAAGTTCTGCTGTCTTCTTAATATACTTTGTAAGTAACCGTGGACTATTGTTAAAGGAGTGCGTAATTCGTGGGATACGTTACTGACAAATTGACGTTCTTTTTCCCAGGAATCGGAAAGACGAGCCAGCATCATATTACAGGTTTGGGCTAACTGTTTAACTTCACTTGGTGCTTTGTCTAAATACAGTTGTGCTTTTCCTAAATCGTCAGCAGAAATGACTTCTGTCATTTGACTTAGTTGACGTAAAGGTTTTAAAGAGCGCTGGATATAAACAGCAATTGCGCCCGCCATGATGACAATTACTAAAACGCTGGTAACACCTACACCTTGCATCATTGCGACAAACATTGTTTGGTCGCGGGTGATATCTTGGGCTACTAAAATCTTACCGATTACTTTTCCCTGGATGCTCAAATCATCGCTACATAATACATAATAACGATTATCAATTTGGATAACTTTTGGTTTGATTCGTACTTTTGTAAAAGCAATTAATCGATTTTTGTCCGAGTTAGATGAGGTCATCAATGTATTAGATTTAGCTAATACTTGATTATCTAAACCTTCGACCCATAACAATGCATTATTAATCTTGAAATTATTAATTGCTTCAGAAATTGCTTTTTCTTCCGAACCCATTTTACTTAACATTTCAACATCGCGAGGAATTGTTGTAGCGATTTCTTCAATATTTTTTTTATGATTTTCAATCAGTATTCGCTGCATTCTCCAACCAGTCCAAGAAGCAAGACTTCCCAAACCTAGAATTGAAAAGGCTGCGACACCAGCCGTTAAACGTAATCTTAATGAATTAAAGTCGAATTTCATATAAAATTTAGTAGTTAGTAGTTAGTAGTTAGTGTTTAGTTATTAGTTTTTATAGAAATTAAAAAATTATATAATAAATAGTTAATTATCAGCTATCAATAGTCATTGGTAATTATTCACTAATAGTTGATAACTGATAACTGTATGTCCCTCCGGGACAAGCTGAGCCACACGCTCCGCGTAAACGCTAACACTGCTCGCTGTTCACTGTCCAGAGCAGGTTTTATTTACAAAGTCGCATTGAAAGACAAAAGGTTTCTGCCAACTTAAAGGAATTTCTAATAAATCTCTTACTCCTGTCATACCTTGTCCGATAAATAATAATAAAGCAAAAGTATTAACAACCGTGTGGATAATGCGCCATTTGTTGGACTTATCGCGATAAATTTCTGGTACGATTGCGAGGGAGAAAACCATCAGTAAAGATGCAGCTATTCCGTAATAATAATGCGACCAATACCATTCATTTGTACGTCGAAAAACTCCATCCTGGCAACCTAATATAACTATACCCATTCCTGTTAAGGTTGCAAAAATCGCTCTCCACTTTTTCTCTTTAGCTTTGTAGAGAAACACTAAAGAAGCGATGGTGGCAGCGAATAATAAAAAAATAAAAATCACTTGAAAAGGTGATTTACTCAACAATTCTTGTTTGATAATATTTTCTACAATTGGGTGTCCTACACCTAGTAAAGTTAATCCGACAACCGAACCCGTTAACCAATCTCCTAAACGTTTATGCTCTGCTCCAGAAACTGCGGGGATTTTGCTTTTAACTTTAGCTTTGGTTTGCAAACGACGCTGACGAGCAGCCCATGCGAAGTTTACTACATTACCGATGAGAGGAAATACAAAAATAACTGCGATCGCTGGATGTATGAGCGTAACAAAATCTGATGCGTTTAATAAGTTCATCTTCTTGTCTAAGCCTTGTAGTTAATGATTGAGGAGGAGCGATTACAACAGTGTCTGTACTTTTATGCTTTTAAAACTGCATAACCGAATGTAGCGTTAAACTTACGACACCAAATTGCTACAGATTTGAAGTTTGACACGTCCACATTTTCCGGAATTTCGTATTTTTGAGCGCCGCTTGTACTTTTCAAAGGAGCAATAGCTGTATAATCAGCTTCTTTAATTCCGGTGATTGGTAATTTGTCATCTTTGTGCAAAATTACAAATAAATCTGGCCCGTTATCGGATTTGAATTTTTGATCGAATTGAATATATTTCTTACCGTTTTCAGTAATAATACTGGCTGTTCCTTTGGTTGGATGCTCTGCGTCGATGAAAGCACCTGAAGACTGTACGTCACCAGCAGCAGGAGTTTCTGCAACCGTCTCTGCTTGGGGTTGAGTTTCTGACTGTTGCGATTGAGATTCTACATTTCCACAACCTACACTTATTAGAGCAACAATACTTAGAACGGCTGCATATTTAAATTTCATTGCGGTGTCCTCTAATTCGTCTATGAGTACACTTTAGGGCTTAGTTCTCATAGATAAATTAATAGAAGCTGAGAAGTTGTTGAAAATTAGACTAAATTTACAACTTTATTTCTAATCTTGTTTTAATCCAAACTTATGCAAATAAACCTATATTAAACCTTAACTGAAAACAATCTTAAGTTAGGTGATATTACTCACGCAAGCACATATTGTTTTTTTAAAATTATATTAAGTAATGTAACGAGGAGAATTTTGATTTTAGACTAATTTGTCTAAAAAGCAAAATTCAAGATTGATTCATCTACCAATTATCGGAATATAACAATGACTATTACACAGTCTAATAGAAGTAAATATCAGCGCAACCCTCGTAAAAGTAGATTAAAAATTAGGACTGCAACTGTATTTTTATCAAGTATTGTTGTTATATCGGCAATTATTGTTGCAGCTTGGTTTGCTGGAGAAAATCAGATAAATGCTATTTTTGCCGAGGTTGATTATTTACAGCGTAACCCACCGATGTGGTTGGAAGCACCAATGGTAACGGGTAAATATTTATTAGCCCCTACTGTAGCTTTATTATTAACAGTTTGGGGTGTAATTAAAGCTTCTCCTCAACCTCGTGTTTGGTCGCGAAGACTGGTTGTGGGAATATTATTATTATTAACCGTTAGATATGTGTTATGGCGCTCTTTATCAACGCTAAATTTAAATACTCCTTTGAATGGAGCATTTAGTTTAGGTTTATTTGGTTTAGAAATCTTGGTATTATTCAGCGCTACAATTCAGTTATTTTTGATGCTGAATGTTAAAGAACGCCGCAATGAAGCAAATCAAAAATCAATCGCCGTAATTGAAGGTGAATTTAATCCCAGCGTCGATGTTTTAATTCCTACTTATAACGAACCGACTTTTATTTTACGAAGAACAATTATCGGCTGTCAGGCTTTAGAATATAGAAATAAGACTATTTATCTATTAGACGATACTCGTCGTCCGGAAATGAAAGCTTTAGCGAAAGAATTAGGATGCGAGTATATTACCAGACCGGATAATCGTCATGCAAAAGCCGGTAATTTAAATCATGCATTAACTAAAATAAATGGAGAATTAATTGTAGTATTCGATGCGGATTTTATTCCGACATCAAACTTTTTAACTCGTACAGTGGGTTTTTTTCAGGATGAACAATTAGCCTTAGTGCAAACACCGCAAAGCTTTTATAATGCAGACCCTATAGCCTATAATTTAGGTTTAGAAAATGTAGTAACTCCAGAAGAAGAAGTTTTTTACAGACAAATCCAGCCGATAAAAGATAGCGCCGGAAGTGTAGTTTGTGCGGGGACTTCTTTTGTAGTCAGACGCAGTGCTTTGGAAAAAACCGGCGGTTTTATCACCGAATCCCTTAGCGAAGATTATTTTACAGGAATTAATTTATCAGCTAAAGGTTACAAACTTATATATTTAGATGAAAAGCTGAGTGCTGGTTTAGCGGCTGAAAATATTGGCGCACATGCAACCCAACGCATTAGATGGGCGCAAGGCACTTTACAAGCGTTTTTTATTAAATCAAATCCTCTAACAATTCGCGGATTAAAACCATTACAAAGACTAGCTCATTTAGAAGGATTGCTCAACTGGTTTGCTAGTATTTCCCGCGTTGGATTTTTATTAATGCCTTTAGCGTATTCTTTTTTAGGCATCATTCCCGTACAGGCAACTGTAGAAGAAGCACTTTATTTCCTTCTACCTTTCTACCTGACTCAGCTAATTGTGTTTTCCTGGTTAAATTCTCATTCTCGTTCTGCGATACTTTCAGAAATATACAGTATAGCTTTAGCTTTTCCTCTGGCATTAACGGTAGTTCAGGTAATGTTAAATCCATTTTCCAAAGGGTTTAAGGTTACCCCGAAAGGGAACGCTAGCAACAAGTTTAATTTTAATTGGAATTTAGCTTTACCTTTAATTATCTTATTCATTGGTAATGCTGTGAGTTTGTGGCGCAATTTAGGAATGTGTTTGGCACTACTTTGGCAGCAGGCAACTACTCCTCAAATAGTAGAACATTTCCAAGGTTTGGATTTAGGCTGGATATGGAGTATTTATAATTTAGTATTAATTGGTATAGCTTTATTAATATTAGTTGATGCACCCAAAGCCGACGCTTACGAATGGTTCGACTTGAGACGAGTAGTACGTTTAAATATTGGCGAAGAGACAGTTTGGGGAGTCACTACAATGATTTCCGAAGTTGGTGCAGAAATTTCTCTTACCCAACAAGTATCGATGGAATTAATTCCCGGTCAACTGGTAAAATTGCAAATAGCCGAAGAAAATTTACAGTTAAATGCAGAGATTATACGTACCGGCATCAAAGACGAATTTTTTACAACTAGAGTTAAGTTTCCTTTGGTAACTTTACCTCAACATCGTAGCTTAGTAAAAATGTTATTCTGTCGTCCCGGACAATGGAAGCGTAGATGTACTCCTGGCGAATTGCAATCATTTATACTACTGTTTAAAATCTTGCTCAAACCAAGAATATTGTTTGATAGAAAAATTGACGTTAATGCTGTAGCGGTTTCTAAAGTTTAAAAAGGGAACAGGGAATAGGAAGTATTAACAGTTTGAATTCCAAAAGCATTAGAAACCTGGTTTCTGAATTGATATAAGTTATTTAAGAGAAAAAACCGCAGAGGCACGGAGGAAACAAAGAAAAGAGTTATAGAGGAATGCTAAAGAAAGATTAAAAGTAGGGTGTGTTGTCGCGTTAGCGGAGCGTGACGTTAGTCATAGCGCAACGCACAAATCATTATATTAGTATCTAAAACTTACATTTATAGAACCATCCACAAAAAATAATTACAGTTTGAAATCATATAGACTACAATTGTAATACTGTTTGAAAGATCGGGAGGTCGAATATGGGTGAATTTGTATTTAGAGAGATTGTTACGCAATACAACCGACGCAAAGCGCAAATTTTCCTGTATTCGGTTTTCTGGTTTCAAAATCTTCTAAAATAAAACCGAATTCCGGCGTTGCTGCGCTTTGTAAAAAAACAAAAAGCACCAATTAAGGAAAACAATGAATTTAGAATATTTAGGTTGGAACGACTTTTTTGCTTCCAGCTTTGAATCGTTACGTCAGCAAGAATTGACTGTAGCTAGAGTTGCAATAGAACATCGCAATACTTATATTCTGCATAGCGATATTGGGGAAGTGCCTGGGGAAGTAAGCGGAAGATTTCGCCACAATGCAATGCAAGCGCAAGATTTTCCAGCAGTAGGGGATTGGGTTGTTATTAGTCTCAGACAATCAGAGAAAAGCGCCGTAATCCACAGTGTTTTACCAAGAAAAAGTAAGTTTTCTCGTCAAACTGTAGGTGGTATAACAACAGAACAAATAGTGGCAGCCAATGTTGATACGGTATTTCTAGTTTCCGGTTTAGATGGCGATTTTAATCCTAGAAGAATCGAACGCTATTTAATATTGGCTTGGGAAAGCGGTGCAAATCCAGTTATTTTGTTGAATAAAGCAGACTTGTGTCAAAACATAGAAGACTGCTTAAATCAAGTTGAAAATATTGCTTTGGGTGTATCGATAATAACAATTAGTGCAGCCAATTTTCAGGGATTATCAGCACTGCAACCCTTTTTACAACCGGGGAAAACAGTTGCTTTGTTGGGTTCATCGGGTGTAGGAAAATCAACAATTACCAATCAACTTAAAGGTGAAGCAATACAAAAAGTAAAAACAGTACGTCAAGGTGATGATAGAGGCAGACATACTACAACCCATCGCGAATTGATTTTACTTCCAAACGGTAGCTTAATTATAGATACTCCAGGAATGCGAGAACTTCAAATTTGGGCAAGCGAAGATAGTTTGAGTTCAACTTTTGAAGACATTGAAAATTTAGCTCAAGAATGTCGTTTTCGTAATTGTCAACATAGCAAAGAGCCGGGTTGCGCTGTACAGCAAGCATTACAAGAAGGAAAGCTGAGTAGTTCGAGATTTTTCAGCTATCAGAAATTACAGAAAGAGCTTGATTATCTCAGTCAAAAACAAGACCAAAAAGTTTATCTGGATACTAAAAAGCGATGGAAAAAAATTAGTAAATCGATGAAAAATCATTACAAACGCTACCAATCTTAATCACTTGCCCATTCATCGTTTGTAATCTTTTACATAACCGGAAAGATAAGAAAAACTTGGTTCTTCAGCACTTGGTATGCTATTTAAGTAGTCGTTTTTAGGCAGTCGGCAGTCGGCAGTCGGCAGTAGGGGAAAAAGAGTAAAGTTATCAAAAATTAAGCATATAAAATGTCAAATCCCTACGCAGTAAATATTTCGGTAATTTTTATTCATAATTTAGCATACTAACAACTGATGAGCCAAAAACTTCTTCTCTCTTCCTCTTTCTGTGCGCTCTGTGCGCTCTCTGCGGTTTTTTCATTTTCGCTAGACGTAGCATCGCTACGTCTCTACAAAATTGTATTTATTCCCCTGGCATTTCTCGATGAATACGAACATAATCCGGTGATGTCTGAGCAAACTTAGGAATAAAATTAACCGAATTAGGCACAATCGCTTGCCAACTACCTAAAATTCCGACTAACAAACTTACACAATAAACGCTTGCTAAAATTACTTTAGTTATCCGCTTGCTATAAAAACAGTGATATCGTTCAATTAAATTTTTTACTAGTAAATATCTGCTGTTGAAGGGTAAATGATGATAATCAAACTGCTGCAAATTTTTAAACAGGCAGTATAAAATATTTTCTTGATTTGATGGTGGATTAGCTCGGAAGGATTTGTGCAATTTGGAGTTTATTTTAGCAGCACGATAACTATATATAATATTCACAGCTAAGGGAATTGTGAGTAAATATAATGCCGGATGAGCAATTCCTAACAAACTAATGATAATTGCTCCAAATGCTTTAAAAAATACATCACTATAGGGAAAACGAGAAAAGAGTAAAATATCTACTATTTGTCCGCCATCGAGAGGGTAAATCGGTAGTAAATTAAATAGATTCAAGCAAATTAATATCCAGCTTGCTTGTTTTATCCAACTTGAATAGCTGACATCTTTAAAGAAAATCGCTAACAAGATACCTAATATTAATCCCGGTAAAGGTCCAGCCAAAGATACACAAAACTTTTGAGTAATTGTAGCATCATCTTTACGAGCAGTAGCCACAGCACCGAGAAAAGGTAGAAAGAGCAAAGAACCATCTCGATAGCCGCAAAGTTTCATTGCTAATAAATGTCCGCCTTCATGAATGATTAATGCTGCAACGAAGATAATTAAAGTTTGAGTACCAAAATACTTTGTGGAAGTAACTACGAATAAAATAAAACTACCTAATATCATCCAAGGACGCATTTTTTTATCAATAAGCCCTCGCTGTAATTTTTCCATTCGCCGGAATCCTTCGACTTCTAATTCGATTGGAATTTCTACAGCTAGTTTAGTTTCATTTTTAGCTTGTTCTCGACGTTGTTTGATAATATTTGCGCTTTGATGATTTCCTTGAATGATTTTATGAGTTAGTTTCAAAGCTAAATTACCATTTAAGCGAAATATTTTTTGATTTGTCCCTGGGGATATATATCTTAATTTAATTAACGAATTCAGATAATTTTGAAGATACACGCCGAGTGCTTGTGTAAAAGCTTCCGGTGATAAAAGTTTCGGAATTTTATGTGTTTTTAACTGCCTTAATCTACCTTGGTGATACTGCCATTGTAAGGATGTTTGGGCAGTATAAAAATCTTGCATGATAAAAAACGGAATTTTACCGATTACCGTATTTCCCTTACCATTTGTTGTCACCAAACAAGTTTTATCCTTAAAAAAAGTATAAAATTCAATGTCAAATAAATTTACAGGTTCAATAGGGTGACGTATGCCAACTTTGGCATAGCAGTTAAAAGGTTCGTTATAAAGTAACATTTCCCAAGCAGTATTCGGATAAACCTTGAGCATCGGTTTAACTTGCAAAAAACAGCACGGCTCAAAACCAAACTCTTGAAGCTCCTGAATGGGAACTAAAAACAACTTCTGTAGATAAGAGGGAATATTTTCAACTGCCCGCACTTGATAGCTGGGGTATTGCATCGTCACCTTACAAAGCTGTAAAAAGGTAACAACATAAGAAACACCCACCAACAGCGCATAAATTACAACAGGGTAAAGCAAATACTGCATACTATGTAACAAATACAACCATGCTTATCATTCCCAATATCGAACTCCGATTATCATTTTGCTTAGATAGTTTGTTTTACCTAAATCCTTCTATCTCCACAGGAATCAAACAAAAAGACATAACTAACTTAAAATGTTTTCTTGATAAAGAAACTTGCGTTCCTACCATCAAAAGCCACATGACCAAGCAAACACTGGGATTAGAAAATCACATATATCAATATTTACTATCAGTATCTATACGGGAACCGGACATTTTAAAAAAATTACGTGAAGAAACCGCAAATCATCCCAGAAATATCATGCAAATTTCACCAGAGCAAGGACAATTTATGGCTTTGCTAGTGCAACTAATGGGAGCGAAGAAAGCTTTAGATATCGGTGTTTTTACAGGTTATAGTTCTTTGGTAGTTGCCCTAGCATTACCACCAGCAGGTAAAATGGTTGCCTGCGATGTTAGCGAAGAGTATACATCTATAGCCCGTCGTTACTGGGAACAAGCAGGAATCGCCGATAAAATCGATTTACACATAGCACCGGCGATCGCTACTCTCGATAAATTAATTACAGAAGGTGAAACGGATAGCTTCGACTTTGCTTTTATAGACGCAGATAAAAGCAGCTACGATGATTATTACGAACGAGCTTTAAAATTAATTCGTCCCGGTGGATTAATCGCCATTGATAACGTATTATGGTCCGGAAGAGTCGCAGATTCCCAAATTGACGATAACAGAACCAAAAAAATCCGCGCTTTAAACAAAAAAATTCATCAAGACGATAGAGTTACCATCAGCATGGTACCGATTGGAGATGGTTTGACACTTGCTAGGAAAAGGGAATAGGGCATGGGGAATTGGTAATTGGTAATTGGGCATTGGGCATTGGGCATTGGGCATTAGTAACTGATAATTGATAATAATTATTTATTCTCTCCCTCACTCCCTCACTCCCTCTCTCCCTCACTCCCTCTCTCCCTCTCTCCCTCTCTCCCTCTCTCCCTCTCTCCCTCTCTCCCT
>JAHCMI010000079.1 GCA_019192545.1 Rivularia sp. MS3
CCCACTCCCCCACTCCCCACTCCCCCACTCTGCCCCTCTCCCACTCCCTTCACCCGTCAATTTTCATGGGACAGACAACTAGCAACGCTTATCTTAATGCCATTTATTTTTGATAGTTTTGAGATATTTTGTGTGCTGTAATACATCTAACTTGCATAAAACTATTTATAATAATTTGCAATAAGTCGCAAGTTAGTATATAAAGATTTCACAGAAAGTTGTAATTACTCGCAGATTGTAAATATTGGGGGATAGCCGAGGTTTTAGTAATAGATGGGGGTAAACTAAATTCTTATTTTTATAGGTAAAGATATATATTAGGAATGAATACAGCAAGAGCGAAAGCAGCATATGCTTTATTGATTAATACTGTTAGAACGGTAGTTTTAGGGACAGTTAGTGCAGAGAATACGCCTAATGTTAGTTACGCGCCGTTTATTATAGATAAAGCCAAAAATATTTATATTTTTATCAGTAAGATTTCTATCCACGCTGATAATCTTCAAGCAAATCCGAAAGCTAGCTTAATGCTAATTGAAGATGAAAATAAAAGCAAGCAGATTTTTGCCCGTCGTCGTTTAACCTATTCTTGTAAAGCGACTACGGTAGAGAGAAATAGTACGGAATGGGATTATATCGCTAATAATTTTGAGAAAAGATTCGGAAATATTGTTTATATATTCCGCAACTTACCAGATATTAAGATTATTAAATTTACTCCTTATGAAGGTCTTTTTATCATGGATTTTGGCTCAACTTATAAAATTAGATCTGATGATTTAGAGCGTCTCATTTATATTGAAGATGTAATTAATGATTCGGCAAGTTAATTATATATTTTTTTATAACTATATTATTTACTAAGCAAGAGGGAAGAATAATTCACGTTTTAAAACGTGATATTTAACCTCTGAAAGCAAAGTAAAAAAGCGAGTTTGTAAATGCAGATATAGTAAGTACGGCATATTTAATCTTTGTAAGATTTATTTTCCCTGCCCCTGATGGAGAATATATGTGTACCTGATTTATATAAAATCTGCTGTGTATATAACATTTGAAAAATAGTTAAAAATAATTATTAATATACTTAATAATTATTATCAATAACTGTATTATGCCAAAAATATTGTGAGAAGCAAATATCACCAGAAATGAAAACTATCTGACGTTTGTTGGCATTAGATTTAGTAGCTTTAAGCCTAGTACTCGAACAAGCTAAAATTGCCGGATGGAGGTAGAGAAAGCAGGGGGGAAAGAAATTTTTTCTTATTGTTAACCCTCTTCTTTAGTAAAATGTCATACAACTTTGTATGTAGTTACATATATCTTTTCTATAATTTTATGTAAAGCTATTTTATTCAAAGAACAACCTACAATTTCTATAGCGCTGAAACATTTTGGTTCGCCGTGCAAATAACCCGATAGATTTAAATTTAAAAAATCGATGCATTCTACACCATAAACAAAATCGGCATAAATTATATTGCCATCTTCTAAATGAAAAATTCCTTTCACGCGCATAACTTTTCCGTAAGCACCATTTATTAATTCATTCCAAAAATTATTAAATTTATCTCCCGGAATAACTTGTCCGATAGTTGGTACACGTAAAATTTCTACTGGCTCAATAGAAGTTTTCATTGCTGCGCCCGTTAAAACTTCTTTTGCCCAAGAATGCCACTTACAACGCTTACATCCTGGAGGTAAAATAGCCACCGGATAGTAAGGTAAATCGTTTAAAAGCTGGTCGATATAACCTAATCCGGAGTTATTATCTAATTCTATATATGCTATATCTGCTGACTCTAGTTCTTTAATAAAATTAGCTTTTTGAACATCGCAGAAAACTTTAACTTTAGGAAAATCTATACTAATTCTTTTTTGGTCTATATTAACTTGCTCGCTTCCAGCTTTTAAATATATAATTTTTTGACAAGATTTAGGAAAAGCTTTTTGCTTCAAAGCTATCTGCTGATAAATCCAAGCAGTTTTACCGCAACCTATATAGCCACCAACCACTACTATTTTATCTTCGTCCATTCTGTATTTGGTTTCTTTTTACTTAATGATTTTGTTTTGAGTATTGGTTTTTCTAGGATAATAAATCAAATTTTAAATATATTATAAAGAATCGGTGGCAAAGTATTCAACAAAATTTTTATAGTTTCAAAACTTTTTCATCAAAAATATTATTTGTATTTATAAATTATTTTTATCTTCACTATTTACTATTTGTTGGAATAAAGTTCATATATTTGCTCAGCCATGTATGACTAAATATTTAATGCTTTTGTTCGGCTAGATAAGCTAAGCCAAAACTCTTATAACTTAAGTAATTATACATGTTTTAAAAGTAATTATAACTATCTTCTAGATTCTGTATATATTATACACAAACAATAATTATTTGCAATAAGCTGAAATAGGCCGGAAGTGATAAACAGTTTCGGGCCTATTGTCAGAAATTAGCAGGAATGACCGCAATTGTCATAATGACTGGCTGGTGCCGTACACTGATTGCCTTATTCCTTCCCTTAAAAATTAGTCAGTGTACAAGCACCCTGCGAAAAAATGTGCCGGTTGCGGTCATTCCTAATTAGAAAAGAGAATAGCTCTTAATAGTTAAATAACTCCAGCTTGTTGCAGCAGCTTTAGAGTTTGTTCTAGACTATGCAATTTAGTCAAGTCGATTCGGGGAGAATTGAGTCTATAAAGAGGAATCTGCCCCTTGGGAGACCTCATTCCTTTACGTAAAGGATACTCTTTGGTTTTTTGAGAGAAGTAGCTTTGTGATTTACGGCTGAGTAAGTAGTTAATTAAGGTTTCTACATCTTTTCTTTGGTCGGTAGTTTTTAATACGGCTACCCCGGCGACATTAATCATTGCACCTGCATCTCCACGGGTAGAGTGATGTGCAACAGGGAATCTAGGATTGGTCTTTTTGAATCTAGCTAAGTAGTAATGGTTTACTAAGCCTAAATGAACTTCACCGCGTCCCAAAGCTTTGACAATTGCAGAATTTTTCGGGTATTTTCTCGCACGGTTAGCTTTCATAGCTTTGAGCCATTGCAAAGTCTTTTTGTCACCGTACATAACTCGCATTCCAGTTACAAAAGACTGAAAAGAGCCATTAGTAGGTGCCCAAGCAACTTTTCCACGCCATTTGGGCTTAGTTAATTCCCAAATATTTTTTGGTAACTGACTTCTTTTAACTAACTTAGTGTTGTAGTCAATTACCCGAGCGCGCCCGGAAATTCCCATCCAATGACCCCAAGGGGAACGATAACGAGAAGGTACTTTCCGAAGTGTTTGAATGCGGATTGGTAAAGTGCGTCTTCTTCTTTCCAAAGCACCTAAAGCCCCAGCATCTTGAGCAAAGAATAAATCTGCACGGCTATTCTTGCCTTCTTCAAGTAGTGCTATTGCTAATTGCGAGGTTTTACCGTAACGCACTTTAATGTCTAAGTTCAAATCTCTTCGAGCCTGTTTAATCAATGGCCCTATCAACTTTTCGCTTCTACCAGAGTAGATAATCAGAGTCCTTTTTTGACGTGCATCTGCTACGTCTCCAAACCAAGCGAAACTAGCTAATGTTGTAGCGAAAGCTGCTAACCCAGCTAATAAAGACTTTCTATGCATCATGGTTTAATTGCTTTGAGAAAAATTTAACGCTAGCATCGATGAATTGATAGTAGAGATAACAACTAATTATTTCTCTACTTTTTGATTGCAGTGCGAACTAATCGGAATGCACCGTGTCAGCAGTAGTTCATAGCAGATGTTCTTACCAATATTCGCCAGCAAGAATCATTAAAGTTTGAACTTACTTTTAATCAACACAAGCTTAACAATAACATTTATCAATAAGCATGTAATGTCTAAGCAATACATTTTGATTATTAGTTTATGAGTATTTTAACTTCTGTAGAACTTAATTTATAGCTTGCTTTGTGTATAAAGTTGGCGATAATAATGAATATTCCTTTATTCGCTATTTCTATTAATATTTAATGAATTCAAATGGCGTAATGTAGCCATGTGTTTTTAGCATCTTTAATATTTAATTAAGAATAATAAAAAAAACGATTATCAATTTGTAGCCTATCTTTCTTGCTTATTGAGCTTAATGCAACTTACTATCAGCTTTGATACCTGATATTAGTAATCCTTACTTTTATCAAATACGTAGCATTATAGCGATAGCTAACCAGCGACGATAAAGCCGAAAACTGTTAATTAAATTTGTGAGGAGTCTGGAAATGAATTCTAAATCAGTTGCTTTGTTTCTAGCTTTAGGTTTAGCTGCAAGTATTACTGCTTGTGGTGGTGCTGATGTCGGTGGTGAAGGTGGTGAAGCTGAAGTTGCACCAACCACTTTAGAAGAAGGTTTTGAAGGCGGCGAAGGTGGAGAAGGTGGAGAATCTTCAGAAACCTATGAAGGCGGCGAAGGTGGAGAAGGTGGAGAAGGCGGAGAAGGATAAAACCACCGTTTTCTAATCTGGTTTGAATTTGTATTGAATCCCTTACAGCCATCATGCAGTTATTGCATTGGCTGTTTCTTATATTTCGACGTTTATTTAATTGTGTGAGTGAAGAAGTGAGAAAAATTTGGAAAACTTTATTAGCAAGTCCATCTGTTTTAGTTGCAACATTGATTTTGAACGCTACATCAGTTGCAGCGCAAACAGCAGCGACATCGGAAAATATCCCAGGAGAGGCTTTAGCACAGGTAACTTCTGTTTCTCAATTTTCAGATGTACAGCCTACAGATTGGGCATTTCAAGCCCTGCAATCTTTGGTAGAGCGTTACGGATGTATTGCTGGATATCCTAACAATACTTTTCGGGGTAATCGAGCTTTAACAAGATATGAATTTGCTGCGGGTTTGAATGCTTGTTTGAATAGGATTAACGAATTAATTGCTGTTGCCACAAGTAATGTAGATAGTGGAGATACAACTACTATCAAAAGATTGCAGTCAGAATTTTCTTCTGAGTTGGCAACATTGCGCGGTAGGGTAGATGCAATAGAAGCAAAAACTGCTCAACTTGAGGCAAATCAATTTTCTACTACTTCTAAATTAGAGGGAGAGGTTGTTATTGCTGCAACCGATGTTTTTGAGGGTAATACATCAGATAAGAATACTACTTTAGGTACTAGAGCGCGGATTAATTTCGTTAGCAGTTTTACTGGTAAGGATACTTTATATGCTCGTATCCAAGCTAATAATATTCCCGATGTGGATGAAGCTCCTTTAGCTTTTGCTGGTGATGCCGATACTAATGCTTACTTAGATGGATTATGGTATAGTTTCCCTTTAACTAAATCAACTAACGTGATTGCGATCGCGAATGCAGGGGCGGCGGATGATATAGTTGATACCGTGAACCAATTTGATGGAGATGGTGCAGAGGGAGCTTTATCAAAGTTTGGTACTCGTAACCCTATTTATTATCAAATGGATGGTTCCGGGTTGGGGATTACGCAAGAGTTAGGGGACAGTTTATCATTTAGTGTGGGTTATTTAGCAAGTGAAAATAATGACCCCAGTCAAGGCAGCGGTATATTTAATGGCCCTTACGGTGCTGTAGCTCAGTTGACTTTTGAACCAAGCAAGCGTTTTAAAGTCGGTTTAACTTATATCAATGCTTACAACCAAGGTTTAGACGCTCAAGGTGTGAATATAGCAACACCATATGAAAGCGATTCTTATGGCGTACAAGCAACATTAGGTTTAGGCGATAAATTGGTGTTAGGAGGCTGGGGAGGTTATACAAACACTCGTAGCTTAAATGCAAGCGGTGATGCAGATATCTGGAATTGGGCTGTAACATTAGGATTACCTGACTTTGGTAAAAAAGGTAATTTGGCTGGAGTAATTTTCGGTATGAATCCCAAAGTTACAGATTCGAGTATTGCTGGTTTAAATGAAGATGACGATACTTCTTATCATATCGAAGGATTTTATCAGCATAAAGTTAATGATAATATCAGCATTACTCCAGGAGTTATTTGGGTAACAGCACCTGGTAACAACAGTAATAATGATGAAGCGGTAATTGGTACTCTTAGAACTACCTTTACTTTCTAATTTAGAATTAGTTCGTAATTACGCCGTCTTGGTTAAAGCTGTAATTGTAGGTTGGGTGAAACGTAGTGTAACTCAACACCCGTATTGGGTTGCGCTAACGCTTCACCCAACCTACGAAGCTAGGAAATCAAAATTTACAAGTAGAAAAATGGCCCCTCTCCCCCTCCTCCCCCTTCTTATTCAATAGGTAATTATAAAGCCGGGAAGGGAGTAGTTAAGCAAGACATTCTTCTAATTGACTTGTAATTGTTTGTGCGTCCAAATTATGCCCGATAAATACCAGTTGATTGCGAGGGGGAGAAGTCCATTCATCTCGTTGAAAATTACAGCGCTTACCGCAAAGCTGTAAAATATGTCTTAGTTTGCTTCCTTTGTACCAGATAATTCCTTTTGCTCTAAAAACTGTTTTTGGCAACTGCTCGTCTAAAAATTTGTTGAATTTCTCGACACTCAAGGGTTTATCGCTTTGGAAGGAAATTGACATAAAATTTTCTGCTGCTAATTGAGTTTTAGAAGATGATTTAACATCATATTGTAAAGAAGAAGGTGAAAGTGCTTTATAGTTAAATTCGCCGACATCTAATATTAAAGGTAATGAAACTTTTCCCTGTTCCGAACGAATAATTTTTGCTCCGACTTTTATTAAATTAATCGATTCTTCAATTTTACGTAACTGCGATTCTGAGACTAAATCTATTTTATTTAAAATAACTATATCGCCGTAAATAAGTTGTTCTAAAGCGATTTTGTTTTCAAAATGGTTGGGATTGAAATTTTCTGCATCTACAACAGTTAAAATCGAATCTAAACGAGTGACATCTCTTAAATCGCTGCCAGAAAAAGTCATCATTAAAGGTACTGGCTCCGCTAAACCAGTAGTTTCAATCACTATATAATCAACGCGATCGCGCTTTAAAACAGCATTGACAGCATCGATTAAACTAGCGTTAATAGTGCAACATATACAGCCATTACTCAAAAGCATCATATCCTCATCGATAGATACTAAAAGCTGAGAGTCAATATTAATTTCTCCAAATTCATTGACTAAGACAGCTACCTTTAAATTTTGACGATTATTTAAAATATGATTTAACAAAGTAGTTTTACCACTTCCGAGGAATCCCGTAATAATTGTTACTGGAGTTTTGTGGTTGGGAAGTTTTAAGGTATGAGTCATAACTATAGGAATTATATTTAATTCGTAGTAACTACCTATATGATGAGAGAATAGCAAAAAAGAGTCTATAGTAATCTTATCTGATTTACAAGAATTTGAAATGCCTGTAACCCGGTTTTTTGACAAAATCGGGTTTATTGATTATTACTTTGAGATTTAGAAATGGTATATTACAGTATTGAGATTATTTTTAAACATCTTCTGACGGATTTTCTTGAATGCTGAGAAGTAATTCCCATCTTTTGATAATTTGAGCAATTAACAGTTGTAAAGATGTAGGTAAACTATCAAGCTGTTGCTTAACGGTTTGTAATTCTTGCTTTGCACTCATAAATATTTTTTCTTGTACGCGAGATTCTGCCATCGTTTGATGTAAATTAACAGTCAAAGCAACTTTACCTAGATTGATAATCGCTAATTGTAATTCCGGTTGAATATTAGCGGCGATTTTTTCGGGTTTTGTAAATTTAGTTAATTTTGCGATATCTTCGATATTTGCTACATTTAATGCCTCGAATAATGCTGGTATTTCCCGTGCTGATTTTAGTATAGAATTAGTTTCTTGCAGTTCTTCGACGATTTTTTGAATCTGTTTTCTTAAATCATTACGTATTTGAAAAAGTTTATCTTCTGCCTTTTTTAGTTCGCTGACATCTTCAATTAGTCCTTCAAGAGCCAATGATTCATCATTATTAGCTAGATTATTATAAAATATTCCCTGACCTTTTTCCCATAGCCACTTTATTTCTCCACTTTGTGTTTGAATTCTATATAAAATTTCATAAGCTCTCTTTTGTTCTAAAGCTTTTTGGATACTCTCCCATACATACTGTTCGTCATCTTTATAAACAATAGATGCATAAGATATTTTATTACTAATAAAATCATTAATTGTATAGCCAGTAATCCTTTCACATCCGTAACTTACATATTTCATTGTATAATCGGGGTCATTAAGGCAGCGATAAGACATACAAGGGTTATGGGTAATATTAGTAATATCGCTAGCCATGTAAAATACTAAATTCTGTTCGTTTATAGCTATGACTTCTGCTGACAGGAGAAAATCTTTTATGTCCCCAGATTTTGTACGTAATTGAAATATCTGTTGTTTAATTATTTTAGATTCTTGTAATAAATTTTTGATTGTAATAGGGTCTTGATTATTAACCCAAATGTTAACATTAGTATAAAGTTTACCGATTAAATCTTTAGAAGCATACTCTAAAATACGACAAAATGAATCATTTACATTAATGATTTCTTTTGTATTTTCGCTAACAACCATTAAAATACTTCCGGAAGAATGAATATTTAAAAATAGCTTGTCGTCTAGTATTTGTAATTTTGCCGTTCTTTTATCGCTTAATTTATCTCGCTCATCATTAGTTTGTTTGAGCATTTGAAAGCTATCTTCTAAATGAGTGCTTAACTCTTGAATGTATTCGTAATGAATATTATTTTCATTTTCACTAGTTTTGGTAATATTCTTATAGGTAGTATTAAGACGATGCAACAGATTTTTCCAGCACATAGTTAGTTAATTTGAATCAAAAAATAGAGTTATACTTCACACTGCGTAAATCTCTGCAATATGTATGAGAAAATTGGATCTCGAAAAAGTCCTCCGAAGCTTCCCGGAAGACGAACTAAAGATACTCCCAAACAAGGAAAATGTCCTATAGGTGCTTTAAGACTAAAAGTTAACTGAGAATGTATTAACCAACTGTTGTTAATTCTCCACCCGAGACGATAACCTACTTCGCAATCAGTCTCGTAGTCTATATTTGTAACGATTTGCTTCCAGACATCTTTCTGAGCGCTAAATCCAAAACGTCCCTTGCTAGCTTCAACCCATAAATTATCTATCGTAGATAAATCCAAACAAGAAATATGACGAATATCTTCTTTAACTAAAAATTCGCTTTCTTGTTTTCCCGCTGCATAACGCAGTACTCGGCGAGTTTCGATATCGGCTTGCTGCCAATTTTGGGCAATTAAATAATCCCTCAACCTGCTGTAGTCAACTTGCCGCTGGCTTTTTAATTCTATTCCATCTAAATGGATAGTTTGCACAACTGTTTTTTGCTCAACTGATTTGATATCGACTTTTGCTAAATTAATTTTCTTCGTTTCTGGAGATGAATAAAGTTGAGGTGCCATATTCGGAACATTATCAATATTAGAAGTAATATACTGATGTATTTCTGCCAAAGTTATCCAACCATCATTGTCAGATGCTGCTACACCTTCTTTTATCCCTTTAACTAAAAAGTTAGTATAGGTTGAAAGTTCTTTATCTTCCTTGAAATGGTAATCGATAGAATCAGATGATATGAGTATAGCTCGTCCTTCATCACCTAATTCAGCTTCGATGTCTACTTTATTTTTGGTATAACTATCGCTTCTGAAAGTTTCGCTATAGCAACAGTCAATTATGATTACTTTATTCCGAGATTTACTAGCATCCATTCTTTCTTTAATAAAGCTAGCCGGTATTGCCGTACTTTCAATCAATTCACCACCATAATCATATTTTTTAGTATCCGTTGCCGCAAAAAAAAGATTACCTTTATTGTTTATTAAAGCGTGTCCTGAGAAATACATCAGCAATAAATCATCTGCATTTTTATTTGCAAACAATTCATATATATACGCTTGTATTTTTTGTTCGGAATCGTTAATTGAAACTGTGATATCTCTTTCATAAAATCTACCTACTTCAGAGTCTTGTAATATTGTTTGTACCTTATCAACATCTTTTTCAGCTTTTGATAGAGGTGAAAAGTACTGTTTATATTCACTGATGCCAATTAGCAAAGCTAGTTTTTTCATAGATACACAATAATAATTAGTAGGTAGGCGTTGAAAATAGTAATTAGGACAAGGGAATAGGGAATAAGAATGGTTCTTCAGCACAAGGGGGTGCTATTTAAATAGTCGTTGTTAGGCAGTAGGTAAAAGCAGAGTAAAATTATCAAAATTTAACCATCTAAAATATAAACTCTTTATACAGCAAGTATTTCGGTAATTTTGGTAAACGATTTAGCATACTAATAACTGATGAGCCATAAGAATAAGGTATTGAAGTAAATTTATATTCTGTAACATAGCACCCATTTATTTGTATCGTTACTTAGCTAAAAAAAATATTTTTATAAACCTTTTAATTGTTGAATGAGATAACGTATTACTTGTCTTTTTGTATGCTGCTTTTTTATGCAATATTCTTCTAGCAATCTGTATTCACTTTCCGGTAATTCAATTGTTAAACGTTTTATTGGTTCGGTGGTTATTTTTCTCGGCATAATATAACCATGAATTTCATGTATCGATATTATTAATGCACAAACTTGATATGTTGTTAAGGTTAGCTTTATACATATTATATTTTTTTTGAATTATTAATATATATAGGAATCTGGTTTGAATATTGAAAAAATTAAGTATTTGTAGGGTGCGTTATGACTCTAGTCTAACGCACCGAAAGCTTTATGTAATGGTGCGTTGCGCTCCGCGACAACACACCCTACGTATTGTTCAAAAATCAATTAGGATTCCTATATATTTTTTATTAATATACTTGATTATAGATTTTAGTTAATTCAAAATTTATCAGAGCATAGTATTTATTCTTGCAGGCATAATATGAAAAGCAGAATCGGTTTTGAGCCATATTTTATTTTTAATTGGATTAAAAAAATTGCTGCGAGAACTTTCATGGCTGTAATTGTTTTTATTTTAATTATTGGCTCTATTAAATTTATCAAAAAATATTCTAATATAGAAGAAAATTCACAGTCGGAAAACTCTAAGGGAGAGCAAATTAATAATCAGGAAAATCAAACTGATAATAAAGACAATCAAGCGAATCCAAATAATAATCACGAGTGGTTGCAACAATTTCTTCGAGTTATTTTTGAAGACGTAGATAACGTAGAACATTTAGTTGCCATTATTACTGTAGTTGTTTTAAGTTGGGATGCCCCCAGCCAACGCAAGCGCACTCATTACGAAGCATGGCAGGTAGTCAACTCAGCCCAAGGTCAGGGAGGAAGCGGCGGACGTATCAAAGCATTAGAATATTTGAATAAAGAACGCGAAAGTATAGCAGGGTTAACTGCTTATCGTACCGACCTTACAGGTATTAAACTACAAAAAGCAGATTTATTCAGAGCCAACTTTAGAGATACTTGTCTGAATAATTCCAATTTTAAAGGTGCCATGCTTAGAGAAGCTAAACTAAATGGTGCTAAATTGAGAAACACCAATCTTCAAAAAGCAGACCTCAGCCGTGCCGACATCGAAAATGCTAAATTAGAAAATGCCGATTTGAGAAAAGCTAACTTGAGTGCCGTCAATTTTAACGATGCCGACTTAATTGATGCGAATCTCGAAGATGCTAATTTAACTAATGCCAATCTGCAAAATACAGACTTGCGAAATGCTAACCTTTGTTGTGTAAATCTTAATCGGACTCAACTAACAAGCGCTAACCTCTGCCGTACTGATTTAAGAGCATCAAAACTTATAGACAGCAATCTTAAAGATGCCAATCTCTGGAGGAGCAACTTGAGTAATGCCAATCTTCATAATGCTAACCTCAAGCGTGCTAATCTTAGCCTTGCTAACCTTCAAGGTGCCGATTTCAAAAATGCCAATCTCAATAACGCAGACCTGTATCATTCTAATCTCAAAAACGCCAAAAATTTGACTGTAGAACAAGTTCAAGCTGCAAATAACTGGGATAGAGCCTACTATGACTTAGAATTTCGTCAAAAACTGGGTTTAAGTTGAACTAAAAATATGAGTTTAAATTCCTATACCAATGCCATCCTTCTTCCTTCCTTTTAATCAAAATGAGTGAAATAGAAATATCAAAAAAATCTTTCTGGTAACTGTTTTTAAAGATTAAACGAAATATTATGTGGTTGAAATGCAGTTTTGTGAAACTTTAATCAAGTTCTATTCGCAAAACTGAGCGCCTTCAGGAGACAGCAGCCAATGCTTCGCCATATTTTTACTAAAACCCCCATAGCTTGGCGACAGTTGATGAAAGATAAGAACTGTTTTGTAATTGCTGTGGCTGGTATTGCTTTCGCAAATATTTTAATTTTTTCGCAAATGGGCTTTGAAGCCTCCTTATTCGATAGTTCAACCGCACCACACAAAAGCCTAAATGCCGATTTGGTCATCGTTAATCGTTATTTTGAGTCAATATATTCAGTCAAAAACTTTCCTCGACGACGGTTATATCAAGCTTTAGGATTTGAAGGAGTAGAATCCGTCAGCCCCTTATACATCAGTCCCGGAAAGTGGAAAAATCCGCAAAACCTTCACTCCCAGACTATTTTGGTTTTTGGTACCGATCCCCGCACCACCGCATTTAAATCTCCCCAAATCAACCGAAATATTTCCGAATTACAGAAACCAAACACTATACTATTTGACCGCATATCCTTACCTATTTTTGGCCCTATCGGCTCCTTATTTCAACAAAAGTCAACCGTTGAAACCGAGCTTAATGGCTTAAAGATTCGCGTTGGTGGTTTATTTAGCTTGGGTGCTTCCTTTGCCGCCTATGGCAACGTAATTACTAGCGATACCACATATTTACATTTATTCCCTAACTCTTCTGTTACTAAAGTTAAACTTGGTTTGGTTAAGCTGAAAAATAATGCCAACCTCAAGCAGGTTAGACATAACTTAGAAGCTGGTTTACCCGACGACGTAAGAATTTACACGGTGCCAGGTTTTGAAGACGCAGAAAAAGCTTATTGGGCAAAAACTACACCCATCGGTTTTGTATTTGGTTTTGGTGTAATTATTGCTTTTATTGTCGGTACTATGGTCGTGTATCAAATTATGTATTCCGATGTTGCCACACACTTACCGCAATACGCCACCCTTAAAGCAATGGGTTATCGCGATCGCTATTTGATTGGGGTGTTAGTACAAGAGTCATTAGTCTTAGCAGTATTCGGCTACATCCCAGCATTTGCAGTATCTTGGGGAATCTATAAGCTTGCAGCTTACGCCACACTGCTACCAATTTATATGACCGTTCAAAGAAGTATTATAGTATTTCTACTAACAGTAACTATGTGCTTAATTTCCGGGTTAACGGCGATTAAAAAGTTACAGTCTGCCGATCCAGCCGATGTATTTTAGGTATGTTTTGAATCTTGTATCTTACAAGGTATTGTAAAAAGCACTCTGTTAGTTTAAGTTTGCTTTGTTGAGGAGTGGATAAGCTTATGGGAATTACCAATTTGCTGAGTGCAGGTGGAATAGTAATGATACCCCTGCTATTTTTCTCGATATTAGTAGGGGCTTTAATTATCGAACGCATCCGGTTTTGGGTCAAAATAAGTAATCGTCAAAACCGCATAGTAGAAGAAGTACTCAAACTTTATCGTCGAGATAATGTTGTTAGTGCCTTGGAAAAACTCAAGCAAAATACCGATTTACCCATAGCTCGAATATTTTTAGCAGCTTTAGAGTTAGAAGAAGCAAACCCAGAAGAATTTCGTCTTGCATTAGAAAGTGAAGCACAAGCCGAAATACCTTTACTAAAACGCTTCCAAAACATCTTCGATACGGTGATTTCTCTTTCACCACTCTTAGGACTTTTAGGAACCGTTTTAGGATTAATTGCTTCTTTTGCTTCACTCAATCTCGGTAACGTTGGCGGTACCCAAACAACCAACGTTACCGGCGGAATCAGCGAAGCATTAGTTTCCACAGCCGCTGGATTAATAGTTGCTATCTTTACATTATTATTCGCCAACACATTTCGCGGACTTTATCAGCGACAAATTGCATTAATTCAAGAATATGGCGGACAATTAGAACTTCTTTATCGTCGTCATTATGAACGGGATAAGAAGTTAGGAGTAAGTAGTAAGTAGTAAGTAATGAGTAGTGAGTAATGAGTAATGAGTAATGAGTAAAAAATGACCAATGCCCAATGCCCTACTCTCAATTCCCAATTATCAAATTAAATTATGAAACTACCAGAAGAACCTGATATTCCAGCACAGATTAATATTGTGCCGATGATTGATGTCATATTCGCTATTTTGGCTTTTTTCATTATGTCATCGTTGTTTTTAACAAAGTTGGAAGGATTGCCAGTAAATTTACCATCAGCCTCATCGGCACAACAGCAACAAGCTACCGAACCAATAGCCGTTACAATTGACGCTCTCGGTACAATTAGCTTGAATCGTACACCAACTACCCTGGATAATTTAGAAACACAAATCAAAAAATTAGCTAGCGCAAATCAACAACGATTAGTGATAGTTAATGCAGATGAAAAAGTTGGTCACGGACAAGTAGTAGCCGTCATGGATAGATTACGGCAAATACCCGGCGTTCGATTGGCGATCGCTACTGAAAAACCATAGACAATTTTCGATTATAATTACTAAGTATTAGACCACATAAATTATGAGGGATAATACCAATTTTAATTAAAACAAGATTAATCCCTTAAACTCTCTTACTCAGCGCCTTAGAAGGGTTTTATCTCTTCCCGAGCTTATAACCCATCAGCTACCTTTTGAATTCAAAACTAATAACTAAAAACTAAAAACTAAACACATGAAAAAAACTATTTGGGTAAACGAACAAATTGACCCCTCGGGATTAATTTACGCTTGTATCGCTTGCTGCAACGAGTCTCAAGCCCAACATTGCCACGAATCTTTCAAAAATAACTTAAGTGATGTACAGCTAGCAGCCGGTTGGACAGCACGAATAAGAACCGTAGAATCATGGGATGATGTTCCAGTGAACTCACTCAAACTCAATTAATAACTAATATCAAATCCGTAGATACCGGAATGATATAAAAACCCTTCTAGAACGCAAAGAGCGCAAAGGAAGGAGAAAAAAAAGCAATCTCTAACCCCAAGCCGATACAAACGGATTTGATATCAAAACTAAGTCACAATTTTTTATTGATAATTGTTCGTTAATAACTGATAATTAATAATTGATGATAATTATTTTAAATAATAGTTATAATCGATACAAAGAATCAAAATTTGGACAAACCCTATTCAATTAGTGAGCTATCCACAAATCTACCCTTTCAAAAAAGATTATAAAATCAACTTAGTCAGTGAAAGGAAAGAAGAAATCCAAATTTCCATTCATGCTCCTACTCGGTATGTTCGTAAAAACACTCAGCGGATATTACCAGATTGGAGCAACAACTTAGAAATGTCGGTAGCAGTTGTCTTACAACAATCTCAATTTGCCCTTACAGAAAGTACACCTAGAATAGAAACAGAAAAACAACGCTTGCGAGCAAAATTTATGAGATTTGCAAGTGAAGTTGCCTTCGATTTAAAAGATAAAAATTTTTTCAGTGACTTAATAGATCCCCGCACCGGATACCCACTTTTATCTCGTCCCGGACAAACTCCTCACGACGATACCGCAGTTGTCAAAAAACTACTCAAATACCCCATAATTTGCAACAAATGTCGCGTATTGATTCATCCAAAATGGGGAACGGCAGTTTATCCGAGTATTCTATTATCAGCAGCACCAAAAATCATTATCGCTCGCACAATCAAAACCAACGCTATTTTACACGGTTGGGAAGAAATCAGTTAACAGTGAGCAATTACCAACTACCAACTACCAATTACCAAGATTAATTAATAAAATTTTTTCTTCCCCCTCACTCCCTCACTCCCCCTCTCCCCCTCTCCTCCTAACTCTTCTTCGGCTTTCGCAAAGATTTAGAATCAATAGGTCCGAGTATTCTATTGAGATCGCGTAATTGATCTGCTGTTCCCATGCTTATCATTACGTCTCCTGTCATTAAAATAGTGTCTGCTGTGGGGCCACCAATTAGTTCTCCACTAGCGCGACGGATGGCAAGTATTAAAGCTCCAGTTTTTGCTCTTAATCTAGCTTCCCCTAAAGTTTGACCGACGAAGGGACAGGATTTGTAGTCAATTAAAACTTCTTCCATGTATAATTCGCGGTCTGTTCCCGAAATTATTCCGTCTACAAAATCCATTACTTGGGGTCTCAAAGCCGCAGCCGCCATTCTTCTGCCGCCGGTGATATAAGGAGAAATTACAGCGTCAGCACCACCCCGCTGAAGTTTTTGTAATGCTTCTTCCGTACTTGCGCGGGCGATCGCTCGAATTCGGGGATTGAGTGTTTTAGCAGATAAAACGATATATAAATTTTCAGCATCTGATGGGAGGGCAGCAACAATACAAGTAGCTCTATCTATTCCGACACGCATCAGTGTTTCATCCAAAGTTGCATCGCCTTGATATATGGTATAACCTTCCTCTTGGGCTGCTCTTACAGTTTCCACTTCCGAATCAACAATTACAAAACTTACCCCTTCCGCTTCAAATTCTTGGGCAATTTGACGACCTGTACGACTAAATCCACAAATAATATAATGTCTAGATAATGATTCCATTGTTCGCCGCTGCTGCCTAAGTCGAATTCCTTCTTGAAAATATCCTTGAATTACAGCTTCTGTAAATCGATTCACAATATAACCAATGGTAACTATCCCCATTAAAATTAAGGCGATAGTAAATAATCTGCCTCGGCTTCCTAAAGGTCGAGTTTCTCCATAACCAACGGTTGACAAGGTCACAAACGTCATATATGTTGCGTCTTCCCACGACCAACCTTCTATAAATCTGTACCATAAAGTTCCTGTCAGCAATACCCCACAAAGTGATAGGGTTCCAATCATTAATTCTTTTTGGATGCGACGATATTTTTGCTCTAATATCGAAAAAACCGGTCTTTTCATCGCTCTCCAAGTTTACAAAAGGTTTGCTAACACAAATAAAACTACAAATAAAATTACAAATAACCGTAAATACTCTTGTAATATTAGTTATTAATTATTTAGTTATCAAGCGATTATAAATCTTTGACGCAAGCGATTACGACATCGAATCGTAACATTATTCTCGTTGCTTTGATATTATTCTCTAAAAAAATGATTTAATTTATTCTTCTCTTACACCTAACTTAGTCCTCTTAAGAGGACTTTTGCTATAAGACAGGGGTTTTCAACCCCTGACGGATTAGATACACGCCCCGCTTTCATTAATGTGGTGAAGTACTAGATTCGATATTCTTTATTATTTCTTCACTAAATAAAAATAAGAATGACACATATCAATCTAGTTGAATTCCCCGATGCCCGCTTATATTGTGTATAGACATCAGAATTTTCTCGTATTTGCAATCGAAAGGATAGCATTTGGAAAATTTAGCCATAATCTCAAAGCTTCCGTTTTCATATTGCAGTGATGCATAAAATATTGTTTGCTCCCATCAATATGATAATTGATGCAAATTTAAATCTCTTTTTATCTTAATAAGACAACCAATTTAACAAATTTAAAATCAGAAAAGCATGAAAACAATCATTGATGAATCTCAATTAAAATCCTATGTTCCTTCAAGTTTATATACACAAAATTTATCGCTTTTCTATAACATAATTATTGGCACTCCCTTCAATGACTATATCCCTACCACATTCTTAAACGATTTTGTTGTTGCTTTAGGGGGAGACGATAGAATCCTCGGGAGTTTCGGTAACGACATTATTGTCGGAGGTACCGGTAAAGATACTGCTGACTATAGTAATTTAGGTCAAGCTGTTACCTTAGAAGCCGCAGGTGTAGTAAATAAAGGATTTTTTGGCAGAGATCGACTCTACGAAATCGAAACTATTATTGGCGCAAAAGGACAAGCTAACGCTATTGATGGCTCTACCGGGAAGAGTACAACAACATCATTTGATATTAATCTTGCAAAGCAAAGTCTGATTGTTAATGGTGTTCCAGGGCTGGGTACATTAAAATTTCAAGTTCAGAATTTTGTCAATGTCATTGGTACCTCACAATCTGACAGCATTATTGGCGATAACAACAATAATCTTCTTGATGGTAGAGGAGGCAACGATAGAGTTTTTGGACTTGGTGGCAACGATACCGTGCGCGGTGGTGCTGGTAATGATGTAATTGGTGGAGGAAATAAAGGCAATATCTTTATTTCTTTATTTAGCGACGGTAACGACATTGTTGAAGGAGGTAGTGGCAACGACTCGTTGATTGGCGGCACTGGTAAGGATGTTTTAGATGGTGGTAGTGGATTTGATACTGCTGACTATAGTCATCTAGGTAGAGCAATCACTCTAGAGGCTGCCGGTGTTGTTAATAAAGGCTTTGCCGGTACAGACCAAATTCTCAACATAGAAAAGATTATTGGAGCTAAAGGTAGAGCTAACGCCATTGATGGCTCTACTGGGCAGAGTACGACAACCTCATTTAATATTAATCTTGCCAAGGAAAGTTTAGTTGTTAACGGTATTCCAGGCATTGGTGCTGCAAAATTTCAAGTTCAAAATTTTGTCGATGTTACCGGTACCTCACAGGCTGACAGCATTATTGGTAATAGCAAAAATAATATCCTTGAAGGTGGTACGGGCAACGATAATATTTTCGGTTTAGCTGGTAAAGATACTTTAATCGGTGTTGATTCCAAGAGTTTTAAGCCAGGTAGATATGAGGTAGATATTCTTACCGGAGGGGCTGATGCAGATAAGTTTGTCCTAGGAGATGAGAAAAATGCTTACTATACCGGAGGCGGTGGATTTTTCGGCTTGAATGACTTTGCCTTCATTAGTGATTTTGAAAGAGGTGAAGATAAACTTCAACTGAACAAATCCCAGAGCTATATCTTTGGAAGAAACTTCATTGCTGTGAGCAACTACTTCAAACCATTACCTCTCCCATACGAGGCAGCGAGCGATGAATTGTTAGTTGGTGGGAAGACATTGGTTAATAATGACTTCGGTTATTCTGAAGTAGACAGCGCTGTTGATGACATCATTCAAAACAATGGTATTTCGAGTATATCAAGTTTTGATGCCTCAACAACAGTTGCAAAAACCAGCCTTGAATCATCTTTGTTTATTCCTTTCCCCAGTTTCGATATCGTTGCAGTTGTCGCCGATAGCTATAGCTATAGCGATATCCACTTTGTCTAAGCAAGATAAAATCACAACAAATAATCATCGGGAGCATACGGTTTGAGAAGCTCCTCTCAATAGACAGATTAAGTCCACAGCCTCAAAACTGTGGATTTTATTTGTGTCAAATACATTCGTAAATGAATAACAGCAACTTAAGTAGAATGTTATGATGCAGCGATCGCCATTTGGTAACTTAAAAATTATTGCTGTAAGCGCTACTCAAATTTTCTGTTTTTTACGATACAGCAAGCCTTCATTGACTATTAGACTACTATTAGTCCATTTCATTAATTTTAACGAGTTTATGAAAAAGGGTTTTATTATTTTCTTTCCCCATTCCCCCACTCTCCCCCTCTCCCCCTCCCTGCCCTTACCCGTCAATTTTAATGAAATCGAGTACTAGGCAGCAGTTTAAATAAAAATTAATTGAGATACAAGTAAATATAAGAAATTTTTCGGCAAACTGCATAAGTCAAGATAAACAAACCCTATATAGAAATATAGAAAACAATAACTGCACAATTTTCATAGCAGTTTCTATAACTTTGGCAAAATAGATGAAATTTCTTTGTAGTGCTTTAGAATCCTAAATCCTATATTGAAAATTTTGCTTTGATTTAGCATCAAGTCCAAATACAGTTATTAAAGATTGAAAAATGTTTCTTACTTATCGCGGTTTATCTTACGAAAATCATTCTTCTGCATCAAAAACTGTAGAAACTAATAGAATTGGCATCTATCGCGGCATTGCTTATTCCATTCATAGTTCCATTGTTCGCAAAAATAGTCAATGCAGCAGAATTCTAATGTATCGCGGTATTCCTTATTGCAGAAATTGATTATTCATATTCTCATTCAAGGAAAGTAAGTACAAAAAATATTTATACTAGGTAAACCAGGGTAGACGACAAATACATTTATAGCTATTTAGTCTCAATAATATAACCCTTAGATTGTCTTACTTACTTCTTTCTCGCTAATACTCGTCATTATAGCTGTTTTTCAACTTCTTCAATGTATATGCAAATTATTAACAAATGTTTCAACAGATGAAGATTAGTTGATTTATATACGTTTTGTTTTGATTAATGCGCTAGCAGAATTTAAATTAAGTAATTGTGTTCGAGGTAAATATCAATCATGGCTAACAATTCTTTTATCACGTTGCAAGAAGGTTCAACCGGAGATGCTGTAGTTAATTTACAAGATTGTTTAAAGATAGTTGGTGTTTACTCTTGCAGAAGCAATGGTGTTTTTGACGAAAGAACTAAAGCTGCCGTGATTAAATTTCAGAAAAATAATGCTATGACTGCTGATGGAATAGTTAGAAGGGCTACAATGTCTGCATTAGTTAGATGTTGGTGGTATTAGAGGGTATCAAATTCATTTTTTATTTTTTTATTAACTTCTTCGCATCGAGGGCTTCTTATTTAATAGGAGTTTTACCTGTTGAGATAATCATCACCTCACTTTCTCAAGCTTAGGAAGCCACTACGTTGCGGTGAATATAATTCGTGACGGTAACAATACATCTTCAATACAAACACAACGCCGGAAGCTTTACCGTTATATCAATTCCGGTTACATCATAATTATAAAAAACGTCACAGGAAAAGTTATATAAGCTAGTCGAAAAAACAAGATTTTGTTATTTTTAGCAAAAATTGACAAGATTTATCAGATAAAAGTTAGTAATATTTTTTTATTTGCGATTAGTTAAAAAATATGAATATAAACAATGAAAAACCAATCCAAAATTTTAGTTCTTGGAGCAACTGGTAAAGTCGGTGGGAAAGTAGCTCAATTATTAGCAGAATTGGGAATTAAAGTTATAGCTGGAGTACGCTCCCCCGAAAAAGCAATTAAGTTAAAAGAGCGAGGAATAGAAATTCGTCATCTCGATTTAGATAAACACGAAACCTTGCAACCAGCTTTACAAGGAATAGACAGAGCGTTACTTATGACTGGTTACACCGTTGATATGCTCAAACAAAGTAAAGCCTTCCTTGACACAGCAAAACAAACGGAAGTCAAACATATAGTTCATATTGGAGCATCGGGGGCACCTACAAACGAAGTAGCTCATTGGGGATGGCATCAATATATAGAAAAGTATATTGAGTCATTAGGATTTAATTTTACTCATCTACGTCCCGAAGCTTTCATGAAGAATATAACTGATTTCGGCTGGTTGAATAAAGATGTCGTCACCAACTATATCGGTGATTGTCGTTGGAGTTGGGTTGATAAGGATGATTTGGCTTTGGTGGCGGCGGAAAGTTTACGAAAACCAGAGAAACACGCTAGTAAAATTTATCCTTTGGGTTACGATACCGCTACTATTCCGGAAGTGGCACAGATAATGTCAGAGGTAATTGGTAAGCCCTATCGAGTCAAAAATCATTCTCCGGATGAATTTTTGCAAAATATGCTTGAATTTGGTGCAGAGCCAGCTTATATTCACTGCGTCTACACTCAATTTAAATTAAATATTGCCGATAAGATTCCCGATGCTGACGCTACTTTTGATAATTTTGAAGCGATTACGGGACGCAAACCTACTAGCTGGAGAGAATTTGTAGAAAAGCATCGGGAAGAATTGCAGTATTAGTTATAAATGGCTCTTCATTAGATAGTATGCTAAATCTTTAGTTGAAAATTATAAAAAACTTGTTATGTAAGGGGTTTGGAGTATTAATTCGCATAAAAAACGTTCTACAGTTATTTTTCCCTTCTGCCCTCTGCCCTCTGCCCTCTGCCCTCTGCCTTTTTACGACTATTTAATTAGCATACCAAGTGCTAAAGAACCTTATAAATTGAGAAATTGAAAAATAAAGCAATGAATACAAGCAATAACCTGAAAAATATAAAAGCAGACCACGTAGCATTAAGGGTTGCAAATTTTGAAGAAACTCTTAATTGGTATAACGTTTCTAGCGGATTTGGGGAAATCAATGGATTGTCTGCCGATTATCCCAGCTACTGTTTATCAAAATTAGCGTTGAATGGTGCAACAATCATGTTATCCCAAGCATTACGCTCTGAAAATATAGCAGTTAATGCCATGTGCCCCGGTTGGGTAAAAACAGATATGGGTGGAGATAGCGCACCTCGTACACCTCTTCAGGGAGCAGATACAGCGATTTGGTTAGCTACTGAAGCATCTCGCAATGAGACAGGGAAATATTGGCGCGATCGCAAAGTAATATCTTACTAAGAAGGCATTTCAAAAAAAACTCTGCGTTACTTTGCGTTTGCCTTTGCGCCCCTCTGTCTTGAAAAGTTGTACTCTGCGAGAAAGCTCCGCTTACATGGGGAGTCACTCCGTTGCGGAGGTTCCCTCCGTTGTAGGAAGTGACGTGGAAACCCCCAAGACCACACTTTATGTCCTTCGGACACGCTTAGTCTAACGACTCACTTCGTGAACGCTAACGCTGCGTCAAAAAAATAAATTATAAGGTACTAACCATGAGCCAAGAATTAATGCAGGCTGCTTATTACGAAAAACAAGGTGCAGCTAAAGAGGTAATTGAATATCAACAGATGCCAATACCGCAACCGGGTGCTGGTGAAGTACAAGTCAAAATCCATGCTTCCGGTGTCAATCCATCGGATACAAAATCCCGTGCTGGTTGGGGTGGTATTGAAAAGAAATTTGAAAGAGTTATTCCCCATCAAGATGGTGCGGGTGTAATTGAAAGTGTCGGTGAAGGAGTTGATAATTCTCGTGTCGGTGAAAGAGTTTGGATTTATGAAGGGCAATTAGGCAGAGCTTTCGGTACTGGTGCGGAATATATTGTTATTGAAAGTGAAAAGGCGATTAAATTACCAGATAATACCAGTTTTGCTGAAGGTGCTTGTTTGGGAGTTCCCGCAATGACTGCTCATCGTGCTGTTTTTGCCGATGGTGATGTCAAAGGACAAACAATTTTAGTAACTGGGGGAGCCGGAGCAGTTGGTAATTACGCGGTACAGTGGGGGAAATATGGTGGTGCTACTGTAATTACCACCGTCAGCACTCCCGAAAAAGCCAAAATTGCCGAAGCTGCCGGTGCCGATTACATTATTAACTATAAAACCGAAGATGTAGTTAAACGCATTCAAGAAATTACAGGTAGAAATCGAGGAATTAATCGTATTGTTGACGTTGATTTTAGTCATAATTTAAATGTAGCTGATGCAGTTTTACGTACCAACGGCGGAATAGCTATGTATTCTGCCAACCCAGACGATGCTCCCGCTTTACCAATTCTTTCGTTGATGCTGAGAAATATTGTTATTCGTACAATATTGGTATATACCATGCCGCAATATGCCAAAGCAGCAGCAATAAAAGATATTACAACTGCATTGTCCCTTGGTAAATTACATCATAATATTGCTCAAATATTTCCCTTAAACGAATTAGCATCCGCTCACGAAGCTCAAGATAGCGGCAAGATGATTGGTAAAGCAATTGTAGAAATTTCTTAATTACTTCCTTCCCTTCACCAAATCACCAATATCTCTCCCTACCTCTTCCCTCTGCGCTCTTTGCGCCTCTGCGGTTTTTTTAAAATCAATAATCTTCTGTCAAACGAATAATTTTCCTTTCACTTACAAAACCATGCCAACAAAATCAATCTCTCAAACATTCACCATAGCCAACGACTTAACAGTAAACCGTATCGGTTACGGAGCAATGCGACTTACCGGAAAACCCGGTAATTTCGGCCGTTATCCAGATTGGCAAGCCGGAGAAAAACTTTTACAACGTGCAGTTGAATTAGGTGTCAACTTTATCGATACCGCCGAAGCTTACGGTCCCGGTTACAACGAAGAAATCATTGCTTCAGCTTTATATCCTTACAAAGAAGGAATCGCGATCGCAACTAAGGGAGGGATAAATAAACCCGCTCCCGATAACATTAAAGCCGATGGAAGTCCCGAATTTCTCCGCAGTGGTGTGGAAGGAAGTTTGAAAAGATTGAAATTAGAACAAATCCATTTATATCAACTGCATCGTCCAGATTCTAAAGTACCGTTTGCAGAATCAATTGGTGCCTTAGCAGAATTGAAGAAACAAGGAAAAATCCGTCATATCGGCATATCTAACGTTAATTTAGAGCAAATCAAAGAAGCCAGAGATATTGTTGAAATTGCTTCTGTACAAAATCGGTTTAGCATTACCAATCGGGAAAAGGAAAACACATTAAATTACTGTTCCAATAACGGAATAGCTTTTCTTCCCTACGGCTCATTAGACGCTCATCCTTTAAAACAGGGGGCACCTTTAGCGAATGCAGAAGGTACTATTGGAGATATTGCAGCAAAATATAAAGTTAAACCCAATCAAATTGCTTTATCTTGGTTATTACATCGCTACCCTAACGTAATCTTGATTCCCGGTACAACCACTATTGCTCATCTGGAAGAGAATATTAAAGCTGGGGAAATTCAATTGACGAATAATGAGGTTGCTGCTTTGAATACGATTTAATTTTCTCTACAGCTAAATTTCTCAATCTGCTTCGCTCAATTCTGAAAACAGCAAGCAGATTTACGTCATTTCGCTTTGAGTAGGTAGAGGTCGATTTTGAACACAAAAGATTACGCTACTTATTTTAATGTAAAGCAAAAAGTTGTTTTGATTTTCAATTTTATTTAGATGAAAAAAATTTTTAGGATAGCGAAAATGTGAGATGATATAGGTAGTATATAAGAAGTATTTAATAATGGAAATATAAGCAAAATTTTTATGTAAGCCAAGCCTCCCCATTATTAATAATATCATAAAATTACTGCTAACGAAAAATTTTGCAGTATCCATATTCAAAAGCAAAAGTTAAGTAATTTTATGATTATAAGCGAGATAATACAAAAGACTTTTGTAAAAAATAGAACATCAACATGAATAATTAGTTAAAATAGAATAATGAATAGATTTTAGATTAATAAAAACTTATTTGATACTCACTCCTCGCCAATCAATAAAGAAGCGGTTTGGCTGATTCGGTTATGATAGATGACTAAAGTCATTACTACACACCTATTCAAATCGTTAAAATAATTGTGTAATCAATCCATATCTAGAAAATGAATTCTCAACCATCAATCAAAAGATTTTCCGTAGGTTTATTAATTGGACTTATGATTAGTGGATTATCATGGCTATGTTCAGTTTATTTTCACGTTAATATTCCCTTAATTCAAGGAATTATTGGCAGCTTATTATTATCAATCTCTTTCGGCATCCTTGCTACCTTTACCGGCATAGAAAAAATATTAGATAATCTGCCGGAATTTTAATGTGGAACTTTTAATATTAAACGTAAATCTTAACTAGGTGGTGTTTCCTGTGACTCAAGATGACATCTATTTTTAACAAAAAAGCAATTCTAATTAGTCTAGTATTAATTGGAATTGCTTCCCCCGTACAATCCAGGGGCAACGCCACGACAAGAAATTAAACCACCAACTGTTACCAGAGAATTTTGCGCTGCATGGATTGCTACCGTCGCAAATATAGATTTTCCGTCAAAACCCGGTTTAACAACTGAAGAACAAAGGGCTGAATTAATCGCTATTCTTGATAAAGCTGCTGAAATTAACTTAAATGCTGTATTTTTCCAAATTCGTCCTATAAGTGACGCTCTATACGCATCTCCCTACTAACCTTGGTCGGAATTCCTTACTAGAGAAATGGGGCGATCGCCACAACCATTTTACGACCCTCTAGAATTTGCAGTTAAAGAAGCGCATAAACGAGGCTTGGAATTACATGCTTGGTTTAATCCCTATCGCGCCCATCATCCAGAAACTATATCACCTATATCGGAAAATCATCTCAGCAAAACAAAACCGGAATTAGTCAAAAAATACGGTAAATATATGTGGTTAGATCCCGGTGAAAAACAAGTTCAAGATTATTCTTTGAAAGTAATTTTAGATGTAGTAAATCGCTACGATATTGATGGAGTTCATATCGACGATAATTTAATCCCTATACCCAACGTAACGAAGCAGACGACAAAGATTCTACCTGGGAATAAAAACTCGTATTTTGTAAACGATATTGATATTGAGAATATTGCAGTTTCCGGTTTTAGTCGTTATGGGTCGGAATAGTTTCCGTTGAATTGAACTCCCTGATTTTCTATTGTTGTTTGGTTTTCTCCTGCTGTCACGGTGGGAGCAATATTGTTGACATTCAAGGTAATTGTTTCTACTGTTGATGCTCCTTGAGAATCGGTGACGGTAAGGGTTGCGGTGTAGGTGCCGTTATCGGCGAAGGTGTGGGTAACGCTTTGTCCGTTTAACTCAGGAGTGTTGTCTCCGAAATTCCAGGTATAGATAATTTCTCCTTCATCGGTTGCATCTGCGCTAAATGTGGCTGCTATTCCTTCTGCTAGGTTGGGTTCTATATCAATTTTATCGATACTGGGAGCGCTGTTCTTAATCGTAATATTTACTGTTGCGGTGTTGGATGTGTTGTTGTCGTTGTCTTTGACGGTATAGGTAAATGTATCAGTAGCTTCTGCTGTTGATAACTCCGGCGAGAAACTTTCATCAAGCCCTACCAGTAATTGCCGCGTCATATTTGTTGTTAAAGTTACGGCTTCTGGGTATAGCTGCAAACCATCTTGTTCGGCTAATGCTACATAAAACTCCGAATCATTGCTAGGAGCCGGAATATCCCCCATCCTAACAGCAGTAACAGCGGATATCCCATTCTTCCGTACAGTAACAATCTCCACCCTATCACTTAACCCACTCAGCACCCCATACTCATTAACATCCGCAACCAACCCACTTTCAGAACCAAACCTTACATAAGAAGCTGGTAAAATCACATCCTCCTGGTCAGAAAAATCACCAACCACCACCAATTCCGTACTCTCCCCAGCATCCAACCGTGGACTCCTGTTAACAATATCCAAATTAATCAAAGGAGCATTACTGACATCAACCTTGATTTCAACAGGAGCAGCAGTACTGTAACCATCATCCGCAATCAAATTAAAACTAGCATCACCAAAATAACCATCCTCCGGAGTAAACCTTACAAACTTACCATCCGGCGTAAAACTAACATTTCCGTTAGAAGAATCAGCAAGACGGAAATAAATCGGGTCGCCTTCCGGGTCAGTAGCAATTGTATCTAACTCAATAAACGTCTCTAAATCATTGTGAGTAAGCACAGTAGTCGGAGTAACTATCGGTGCAACATTCGCCGCAAAGTCATAATTACTACCTAATATTTGCATGTCGGCAGCATTTACCACACCATCGCGGTTGAAATCGTAGCGAACATCGTAATTTCCCTTCGCGATCGCTGTTGCTAACTCATTACTATCAGCACCGTCAACCTTGTCGTCAAAGTTAACATCACCAGCGATTCGGAGAGTGAGGGAGTGAGGAGATGAGGAGATGAGGGGATGAGGAGATTAAATTCAACCCAGGATTATCTATTGCGAATAGTGCATAATTTTCATTACTTACAACAGGGGTTAATCCGGCGATACTTGGCAAACCACCACCAGTAACTTCCGCACTTACAAGTACAATCCCCGTGGCAGTAGATTCAATTTCACCTTCTCGTAAACCAAAGGTATATTGTTCAATTCCCTGCGTTAAACTACCATTTACCGTAGAACCATTCCATTGAACAACACCGCCCAAATCCCCTTGTATATCGGTAATTTGAGAGGTTTCATTATAGGCGTTAAGCGAAGCTCTACCGAAGGTAATCGCTTTCCCACCACTCCCCGGATTTCCGGTTATTAGAGTGAGGGAGGGAGAGAGGGAGGGAGTGAGGGAGGGGGAAGAGGAGGGAGGGAGGGAGGGAGTGAGGGAGGGAGAGTATCCGTAACGTTGTGCTTTTCCTGTGGAAAGGTTTCTTACAGAAACTAAGTTTCCATCTTGATAATCGTAAACAACCTTTGTTCCGTCGGGAGCAATTATTTCCTTTAAGAATCCTTGCTCGTCATTGACAAATTGCACCGTTTCCCCAGTGGAAGATGTAATTCCGCTATCGCTATAAATCAAACTTATTCCATTCGCTGCAATTTGCTCCGTAATCCCCTTCTTACTATCAATTAAATATTGCGTTCCTTCTGCGTCAGTTAACGTAAATTCGGCACCGTCAAAATCCCCACTCGCCGGGTTGTAAGCGTAACCAGTATTTAGTTCGTAGAAGCGATTTCCGGCTAAAGTTAAGTTCGCGATCGCCGAATTCAATTTATACTCAACCCCTTCATCAGCAACCCATTCGGGGGAATAATAAGTTAAACCGGAGATTTCCTTTCTTTGAGGAGCAAAAGTAAATCCGACACGCTCCCCAGTTGGAGTATTTAGATAAAGTCTCCTTCCCACACGGTAGGGTTCATAAACTCCTAATTCTTCCCTACCAGTAAGCGCAACATTCGTTTGGATATCGGTATCTGTACTAAATCTCCAGGTGTTGTCTAAGGAATTGTAGGTACGAGTGAGGAAGAGGGAGAGAGGGAGGGAGGGAGAGAGTGAGGGAGGGAGGGGAGATGTAGAATCATCACCTCTTCCTTCTTCCTCCTTCCTTCTTCCTTCAAAGATATATTTTAAATCGGTTTCGGTGCGGGAAAGTGATGTTTTTGCGGTACTATTAATTTCGACAACGGTATTTGTAGTTGATGTACGTCCGCTGATATCTGTTGCTGTCAATCGTAATTGGTAGAATCCGTTATTTAGCTTATTGGGGTCAATTTGTGCGAGAATTTCATCGTTAGCTGTATTCTCACCATTGGCGATCGCCCTATAATCATCTTCCCCAAAGCTTGCTATTTCCAACTTCCAACTATCTAAATTAACGTCAGATACCTCACCAACGATATCAGTAATTTAACTTATCCTATCGGCATTAATCGCAGAATCTAACCCAACAACCGGAGCCTTGCTATCAAAGGAATTGCGTACCTTAATTACCGTAGAAGTTTCACCAACCCTACCGTCAGCGTCGGTAGCAAATGCTTCAACAAAAACTTTTCCGGGAGTGGTAGGGTTAATATGAAATCTACCAAACTCATCAATCTCTACTTTTTCACCATTAACAAAAGCATCGATATTGGTAATTTCTGCAAAACTATCAGCAAAAGCGGTGACAATAACGCTTTGATTTGGCGTTACGGGGAATCCGGGAGTTAAATCAAGATTTACAGTTGGATTTTCTGTTGTCAGAGCAACTTTAATTAAAGCGTTTTCTGTAACTGTGGAAATTCCATCGCTAACGGAGAAGTTAATGCTGTAATCACCAACTTGCCCTGGATTTGGTATCCATTTGAATTCACCAGTTTCTTTATTTAAAGTCGCACCTTCTGGCAAGATATCGGCAGAGTATGTTAACTGTGAATTTTCATCTTTGTCGGAAGCATTTAACGTAAAGTTGAGAGTTTCACCAAGAGCAACACCACGGTTAGATACTTTTAATTCGGGATTGCGGTTGCTATCGGTAATTAAGATATCAACATCTCTTCTTCCAACTTCTCCAGCGGCATCTTTGACTTCAAAGGTTAGTTTATATTGCCCGCTTTGGTTGTAATCGGGTTTCCAAACAAATTCTCCTGTGCGGGTGTCGAATGTCGCACCTTGGGGGAGATTGGTAATTGGGGAAAAGACAACTCCTTCAATATCGTAATCAACGGCATTTAAATTAAATCGTAAAAATTCGTTTTCTGACGCTATTTGAGTTGGAAGGGGAATAATTACTGGTGCGCGGTTAGTATTTTCTACTTCTATGGAAAAAGTTTTTTCGGATTGTTTATTGCCATCGGTGGCGATGATGGTGATATTTTCGTACAATCCTGCTTGAGAATAATCTGGTTTCCATGTAAGTAAACCGGTTTTTGCGTCGAGAGAAGCGTTTTGAGGAAGATTCTTCGCTAAATAGGTGATTGTGTCGTTGTCGGAATCTTCTGCTTGTAGTTGTAACGAGAAAGTTTCTGCTTCTTTGATTGTGAGAATCCCTTGCGGGGATAAGTTGGTGATTGGGTTTAGTTGAGGAGCATTATTGTAATTACGTACAACTATATTAAAAGTTTGCTCGTGGCTGAAGATTTCATCATTATTACCATTACCACTATCCGTTACCTTAATCGTAACAGGATAGGTTTTATCTAAAATACTTTCATCCGCTGCCACTGCCCACTCAAACGAAGCTTTACCATACCCACCTTTTTGAGTAAGCGTAATACCCGCTGGTAAATCTTGTTTATTAAGGATTTCAAAGGTTAAATTATCTTGATTGTTATCTTCAACTAAAACATCAAATTTGAGAGTTTCTCCAACAACTGCTACCTTGTCACCGATATATTCAATTTGAGGTGCATCGTTATTCCCTAAAACATTGATATTAAAATTTTTTTCCGTATAAAGCGGAGTTTCATTATCTATACGATTAATTTCTTCTGCTATCAACGTAAATGTGTAGCTGCCGCTAATATCTTTATCTGTGGGGGAGATATTTAGTGTTGCTGTGCCGTCAGCAAATAAATAATTATTGTCAAATTATTTCTGCTTCTTTCTAGCTTCCATTTGTGCTATTTTATCCCTTAATAACTTCTCGGTTTTTTCGGTGGCTGCTAACTTATCTAAAAGTCTTTGTTTTCTCTGCAATATCCCTTCGAGATACTTGTTAAAACAACTTCCATCGATTACCGATTGAATTCTTCTGTCTTTTTCTTCCTGAGACATAGGTGTACCAAACATTGCAGTCATACCTAATTCATCTAATCTTTCCCATCTTTCTAAATCTTCTTTTGTTGGCTGGTATTTTTCGTTACTCATTGTGCATTCCTTCCACTGTACAACACCCAAATTCCCTTGTATATCAGTAATTCGAGGAACTTCATTGTAAGCGATCGCCTTACCACCACTCCCCGGATTTCCGGTTATTAGAGTGAGGTAAGTTGTAGTGGAAGTACGTCCGCTAATATCTGTTGCTGTCAATCGTAATTAAAGGACTTCTCTGTAAGCGAAAAAGAATCGAGCGGGTTTTAAAGCGGAACCCTGAGAGTGTCAACAAGAGTTTCTACAAGCTTTATTTAATGTAACTCTTTTAGAACACACAGAGCGCAAAGGCAAAGGAGAATAGAAATGAGAAGTTTATTTACTTTTCTTCTTCGCGCCCCTATGGGTAAACCTCCGCACCCCAAAACTGAAAAAATAAACATTTTCCTTTCAACTGCATAATTATCTGCTGCTGACCTCTATATAGAAACAGAAGATGAATTACTATATAGAACTTTCCACATGAGCGTTTTAGATTTTCCTCGATTACATTTCCAAGGTTTTGCCAGAGTTCACGCTCCTACGGGATATAAAAATGGTTTAATCGACCTTAGCGACAATACCTGTTATATGAATGGTGTCCCGTACAAGGAAAATCATTCGGCTTCTGAATATCACGAATATCTTTATAATAAAGGTCAAAAATTTAATGCGGAAGGGAAGTTAGATGAAAACGGCCCTTTTAGTATGGCTCAAGGATGGAATTTTGGCGGCAACGGTCATTTTTCAATTGATGCGAAAATTATTAGTACTCAAACAGAGTTTGGGAAAGTTGATGAAAGTGACCCGGTTATTGGTAGAAGTGTAGATTTTTGGGGACACTATAACGAGTACGTCAAAACAAGTTTTAATAGAGCCAGGATATTTGAAAATGACCCGGCTTCTAATTGGACTAATACGATTATGTTGGGACAGTTAGCTTTTGGTAGGTTGGGTGAAAGTAATCAAGTGCCTTATATGGTAACTGCTCCTATTGAAGGTTATCAGTTAGCTCGCTGGCAAGATTTTGATTATATTCGCGATTTACCAGACCATATTTTAAATCATGAATTTGGTAAAGCTGCTGTTTACCAGTTTGTTGTTTCCAAGGGTGAGGAAGATTTTTTATGGAGTGATGAGGTAAATATTTCGCCGACGGTTTCTTTGTTAAAGGAAGCGATGCAGCGAGAAGATGTTTTGGGTTTGGTGGTGCAGTTTAGCATCAGCAATATGTCTTCTCCACAGCAACCAGATTCTCCTAGTTTTTGGGAATTACATGGAACTATCGGTTTATGGTGTAAGGATGAATTAAAAACTTATCCGGGTGGAAGGTTGTTAACTCCTCAACCAGAATTGAAAGAAATGGGTAATTTGACGTTGAAGTTAAATTCCCAGGGGATAAGTTTAAATATGATTACAGCTGTTCCTTGTGTTGGAAGGTCAAACAAAGCAGAAAACGGAATTCACCACATTTTTTCAAAGTTGGATTTGGGTGATTTAGAAATTCGTACTGTTGATAGCAATCGTTTGGTTGGAGTAATTCCTCAGAAGTTGTACAAGAAGGAAGCTCATGATTTAACCAGTGGTTTGGTTGATATTCCCTACCTTGAAAATGAAAGTTGGCAAGATTTACGAGAAGATGTTGAAAATCAAGGTTTGTGCATTATCGGAACGGTTGAGGGGATACGAAAAGTTTTAGTTAAGGAGAAGGAAATTAATCTTCAAGTTGACGATGCTTGTTTATTTCTTGAATTCCCTAACTATCAGAAAGGGGAAGATAATGCTTACGAAGTTGAAGTGCGCTCTTTTGTTAGAGGTGTTCCGACATCGGTACAGTCAATTTACGTAAATCAATTTTATAATCCTAGAGCTTTTCCTCAATTACGCTACCAATTTGAAAGGGATAGTAATAATAAAGATGAAATTTTTCATTATCCCCAAAATTCAGAATTACAGATTGTTGAATTAAAACCTGGATTACAAGATGAGAAAGGAGAATTTTTATCAAGCTGTGAAATATCTACTAATAATCAAGGAAGAGGTTGGTTTACTTTAAGAGGTGCTAAACCTGGTACTGCGAAAATTTTAATGTCTCACAATTTACCATCATTTGTGAGCGATCGCCATCATGCAGACGAAGCGGAAATTGCTTACGACAACGACAATAAACTCGGATTTTGGAATACTTCCGGCTTCTGCGCTGTTAGAGTCATGGGTAATGATTGGCACTTAGATGATATTCCGCAACAAGATGTAGATTTCAACTTAATTTACGAAAAAGTTTTAGCTTTCTACGAAGCCAGTTTTTCGTTTATGAAAGCCGAAGTTTTTAGCTTGGCAGATAAATGTAAAGTTGCTACCTACGCTCGTTTAATGTGGCAGATGTCAGACCCCAAAAATAAAAATAAAACTTACTATATGCCCCCCACAAGAGATATGTCCGAATCACAATCAAAGCTTTTACTCAAATTCCTGCAAAATCAACAGCAAATTGGCTATATTCCACAATCGGAACAGTTACCGAAGCCCGAAATTCAATCTCAAAATAAAGATAAATATAAAATTAAAACCAAAGAAGAATTAATTAAAGCATTAAAACAAGCAGCAGAATTAGAAGTTGCCGTAATGCTGCAATATATTTATGCCGGATATTCGGTTCCCAATTACGTTACCGGAGAAGAATACGTGCGTCGGGGATTGTGGACAGAAGAACAATTACATTTAGCTTGTGGTGACAATAAAGAAGTTGATAATTATGGAATGCGGGGGGTATTAATAGAAATTGCCCGCGAGGAAATGATTCATTTTCTTTTGGTTAACAATATATTGATGGCAATTGGCGAACCATTTTACGCAGCAGTTCCCGATTTTAAACAACTTAACGCCCTTTTCCCCATAGATGTCGATTTTGCTTTAGAACCTTTAAATGCTTTATCCCTACAGTATTTTATGCGTTTGGAAATGCCAGATTTTCTTAATGAAGACCTTGTTGACGAAAATATTCCGACAGCGGAACAGTTACATACATATGGTTCGTTGAGTGAATTATACGGTCAAATCCGCGACGGATTACAAAACATTCCCGATTTATTCAAAGTTGATAAAAACAAAGTTGGTGGAGAACACCGCTTATTTATGCGGGATAATCTCAATCAAAAACACCCAGATTATCAAATGCAGGTTTATGACCTCAAAAGCGCATTATTTGCAGTTGACGTAATTGTAGAGCATGGAGAAGGCAGCCAACAAAGCAGCGAAACATTTGCTAAATCCCATTACCAAAAATTTCGTCAGCTAGCAGACGCTCTTTCCCAAGAACAAATTTACGTTAACAATAATAATAAAAATCAATCCCGCAACGGAATAGTTAAAACCTGGAATCCTTCCTACCCATCATTAAGAAATCCCAGCGTTTCTTATCAAGATTGTAATTCCAACGTTGTCACCATTCCTCAAACTAGAACGGTGATGGAAATATTTAATCAAAGCTATTTCTTAATGATGCAGTTGATGGTTCAACATTTTAATTCAAATCCCCAAGGAAGTTTAAGACGCTCCAAATTAATGAACGCTAGCATCGACATTATGACAGGAATGATGCGACCTTTGGGAGAACTATTAATGACTTTACCATCCGGGAAACGCGGTAAAACAGCAGGGCCATCCTTTGAAATACCAACACCGGAATATATTCCTGACCCCGAAATTGCAGCTTCAACAATTTCAAATCATTTTAAGGATTTAGCCAAACGCTCTTATGAATGCAAAGTGATTCCCGAAGCTGTTTGTGAAATGTTTGATTTTTATTGTAATTTCTTCGAGGAATTAAGGAATGATATTTTTTAAACGCTAAGGAACGCTAAGGAAAGCGCAAAGGTACGCAGAGTTTTTTTATAAATATAAGGTTGAGTCGAGGATTAATAATTTAATTTTCCCTCACTCTCTCACTCTCTCACTCCCTCACTCCCTCCAAACAAAAATCATGAAAACAAACACACAAGTCTTAATAATCGGTGGCGGTCCCGTCGGAATGTCAATGGCAGCCGAACTACGCTACCAAGGCATTGATTGTATTCTTATCGAAAAAACCGATGGAGTTGTTCGCGACCCGAAAGTAAGTACAGTTGGATATCGTTCGATGGAATTCTGCCGTCGTTGGGGTATTTCCGATTCGATTAGAAATGCTGGCTGGAATAAAAACCATACTTTAGATGTGGCTTGGGTAACTTCTGTCGGAGAACATGAAATCTTCCGGGTTAATTTACCTTCCTACGCCGAACGTCCTCAACCTAATTATGCTCCGGAAACCGAACAGGTATGTCCCCAACATTGGTTTGCTCCGGAATTTCTCAAATATATCGGAATATATCCCCAAGGAATTGTAAAACTTAATTCTGAATTACAAGAATTTTACCAATCCGATAGCGGAATAGTTGCGAGCATTAAAAATCTAGAAACTGGAGAAACTGAAACTATTGAAGCTAAATATATGGTGGCAGCCGATGGCGCTCGCGCTCAAATTCGCAAACAATGCGGTATCGACGCAATTCAATATCACGATACACAAACTTTTCAAAGCGTTGTTTTCCAAGCTCCCGAATTAGCATCACAATTGGGTGACAAGAATGCTATGGTTTTCTTTTTAGTAAATCCTACAATCCAAGAACCATTACGAGCGGTTGATGGCAAAGGACAATATCGTTTAATTCTCAAACCTAAAGAAAATGGCGAAATTCACGACGCTTATGATGCAATCAAAGCAGCTATCTCTATAGATACCCCCGTAGAAATAATTTCTAATTTACCTTGGCGTTTAACTCACCGAGTTGCCAAACATTTTCGTAAAGGAAACATTTTCTTTATTGGCGATTGCGCTCATACTCTTTCCCCTTCCGGCGGCTTTGGTATGAATACCGGCATCGGTGATGCTGTTGATTTAGGTTGGAAACTCGCCGCTACTATTAAAGGTTGGGGAGGAGAAAATTTACTTGATACCTACGAAATTGAACGTCGTCCGATTGCGGTACAGAATCTCGAAGCAGCAAACGCTAATTTACAACGTACTCAAAAACGCTCCATTCCTCCCGAAATTGCTAGTAATTCTCCCAAGGGTGAAGCGATTCGCAAACAAATGGCTGAAGGTATGGAAAAAAGTGGAGTTAAAAAAGAATTTGATGCTCCCGGCGTTCACCTCGGTTTACGTTACTCTTCACCAATTGTCATTCCCGACGGAATACCATCAAATAATTCCCAACAATGGACGCAAAGTAGCTATCCCGGTTGCCGCGCACCTCACGCTTGGCTAAACGAAGGATTATCAACTTTGGATTTATTCGGTCATGGATTTACGTTGATGTGTTTTAACTCAAATTCAAATTCTAGAATTGAAGAATTAACGAAAATCTGTCACCAAAAGCAAATTCCTTTGACAATCCATCATATTGATAACCAGGCGATCGCCAAACTTTACGAACGCACTTTCGTCTTAGTAAGACCGGATGGACACGTCGCTTGGAGAGGTAATGAAATTCCTCAAGATGTGGAAATTATGATTGATAAAGTTAGAGGAGCTTTAGACTAGGCTGTTGAAAATGCTGCTTAATTTAATTCAATAATTTTTAATTAAGCAGCAACTGGAGTATTGACTTTCTTTCCAAAACCTTTTCCTGAAGCTTTTTTGGGTTTAGTTTTTGGTTTAACTAACCGTGGATTTTTATCCATAATTTCTCTAAAAGTGCAACCATCTTGGATTTCGGGTTCAGAAAAAGTCTTGAGACATACGGTTGCACCGCAATTCTTTTGAGGATTTTCAAAATCGTAGATTAATACGCAAGGACCGGGAATTACAACTCTACTCGAATAGGTATTTTTGTTCCGACACTTGACGGCAATCGGTGGAGCATAAGTCCCATCATCCATCTTTTTCCCTATCAATTGACGATTGATGTGAATAATATTTTCAGCGGGAGCTTTTACTCTTTTCCAAGTAGGTTTAGGACCGCGAGAGGCTGTTGATATCTGGGGATAACCATTTACTGTTGGTATTGCCCAAACCCCTCCAATTTTATAGGCTCCGTGGACTCTGCCTTGGGCAATTAATTTTCTAATCCGACGAGCAGAAACATCTAGTAATTCTGCTGCTTTTGTAGTTCCTATCATCTTTATGACCAACTCACTCTATAAGTACATACTACTATTCCGATGATGGAATATATCAACCTCGTTAATTTTTATTTACACAAATAAAATTATATTTTGCCTTAAAAAGGTATATTTGGCTTTTATAGTCTAAAAATATACTTTAATGTAGAAATTACTTGACTTAAATTGCTTATTGTCTTATTTAATCTAGGAAACAATCAAAAATGAAACTCTACCACGCACCAGCTTCGTCTTATTCCCAACGTGTATTAATAGCTCTTTATGAAAAAGAGTTGGATTTCACGCCTATTGAAGTAAACTTATTTGATGCAGAATCGAGGAATCAATATTTACAGATAAATCGTTTTGGTAAAATTCCGACTTTAATAACCGATGATGGGGAAGTTCTTTTAGAGGCAAGTATCCAGATTGAATATTTGGATAGCTATAACAAGAAAATTCTGTTAATTCCTCAAGATAGTAAAGCCAATTTAGAAATGCGAATGCTCGAACGGATTATTGACGTTTACGTTAACGGGGGCAGGGAAGCATTATTTAAGGATAGTCAGCGATCGCCTTCTCTAAGAGGTGATAAAGAAGTTGTCAAAGCAAAGCGATTGTTAGAATCAGCTTGTAATTTACTTGATGAGAAATTAGCAAATCGTACCTGGTTGATAGGGGATGCGTTTACATTGGCTGACTGTAGTGCGGCTCCGACTCTTTCTTATCTAAGGATTGTTTACGATTACCAGCATTTACAGAATTTGACAGCTTATTTTCAAAGGTTGTCAGAAAAACCTTCTGTGAGAAAAGTTTTTGCATCTGGAAACGAGCAGATGAAGCAGATGTTATCTAATTTAAAATATCCCGTTGAATTTGAAGATGGGTTCGCGTAACTATAGACAATTCCTGCTGACCTATGCAGTGTCAGTGCGCTTTAATTATCGTTAAAAGCTAGTTTTTAAGCCGTGCCTAACGGCGAACGTGGTGAGTGCATCCACTCCGCTCCGAAATTTTGGATTTTCAGCTTTACATTTTGTCGGTCTGCTGGACAATTATAAAGTTGATAGCGAACTTGTTAATAGGGCGATCGCTACAAATAACTATGTCATTAATTACGATTTTCACCTCCGGTTACACCGGAATTATAAAAAAACCCTTCTAGAGCGCAGAGGGCACAGAGGAAGAAGAAAAGAGAGAAAATTTAAACAATTCCGATACAAACGGAAACGGATAAGATGGTGTTTACAAATGCAGCTAACAATTATAAAGGTTTTGGTTTATTAACTATTACGTCGGATGACCCCACCAGTTTTGAATCGGTTTCTAAGAAAGATTGGTTGGATTTGGTATCTCCTGGTGATGTAACTGAAGATAATACTCCTACCTTTGAATGGAAATTCGACCCCGGTTACGAAGATGTAGAAGAAGTCAATTTGTTTGTAAGTAGTTTTAGTCAAGGTAGTTGATTCCATGCATCCAAAGAGTAATTTTTTGCAAATCAGCACCCTTAAAAATCGCTCCGCTGAGATTAACTCCTTGAAGTTCCCACTCATCAAGTTCCCTGAAGGGAGTATCCAAAACCAAAGTGATTCCAGAAAATTTTCTTTCCCCAGCAGCGTACAATCGCAACAAATCATCGAAAATCATCTCTCTCATACCACACCTCCCACATTAACCAATACATTAAAAGATAACCCCTTTAACATAACCCTAGAAATAACCGACCTCCCCTGTTTTAAGGAGTGAGGGAGTGAGAGAGGGAGAGAGTGAGACCACTCGCGTGGGTCGTCTCCCTCCGTTGAGCGAAGTGGCGAACCCGAAGGGTGAGGGAAGCAATTTACTCCAGCAATCTCATACTTATAAGCAAAATGGGACTTACACGGTTACGTTAGCTGTAGAAAACGCGGGAGGAAGCTATAGCGAATTTCATTTAAGTAGAATACAAATTTTACCTCAAAAACCCCGCCAATTCTTCCAATTTCCGCCAAGGTTCTCCACTATTCAAAGCATCTTTAGCCATGACTACAGCATCAGCAAAAGCCTGGGAATAATCACCACTATCCGCAACAGCTTCATCCTTCGGATTCGACACTTTGCTTATGCCGGCGGCAGTCGCTACAACGGAGGGAACCTCCGCAACGCGCTGCCTTGGGAACCCTTCCACCGCAAGTGTCTCACCCACATAAAGAGCTAAAGCAGCATTCAAAGCCACAACATCTTGCTGCTGCTGTGTACCTTTACCTTGCAAAACAGCTTTAAGTATGGTTGCATTTTCTTGAACTTCTCCACCTTTTATGCTGGTAATCGGTGCTGGAGTAATACCCAATTGTTCGGGATTTAATTCTAATATTTGTATTTTCCCGTTTGATAATACTGCTAAATCGGTTTTGTCTCCTAAGCCAGCTTCGTCTAATTTTTCCCTGCCGTGAAGAGTAATAGCCCGACGAGTTCCGAGTTGATTGAGAACTTTAGCAAAAGTTTCTATTAAAACCGGACTATTAACTCCGATAACTTGCCCTGTCGGTTTGAGAGGATTGAGTAAGGGACCAAGTAAATTAAATACAGTACGGACTTTAAGTGTTTTTCGTAAAGGTGCGATCGCCTTTAATGCAGGATGCCAATCTGGTGCAAACAAAAAGGTGATTCCTACCGATTCTAAAGCAGCTTGGGTTTTGTGAGTATCGGCTTTGAGATTAACACCTAAAGCTTCTAACACGTCGGCAGAACCAGTTTTACCAGAAGAAGAACGATTACCGTGTTTTGCTACTTTTACGCCACAAGCAGCCGTGACAAAAGCGACTGCTGTAGAAATATTAAAAGTAGAAGCACCATCTCCACCAGTGCCGCAGGTATCAATAAAAGGTAAATTTCCGACAATGTTTTCGCGATTCGGTTTAACAGACTGAGAATGTAAAACCTCCACCATTCCCAACAATTCCTCAGCCGATACTCCCTTGGCTTGAATAGCCGTGATAATAGCACCAGACAACACATCGGGAATACTTTCCGTCAGCCAACCTTGCATTAAATCCGATGCTTGAGAAACTTCCAAAGATTCACCAGAAAGTAATTGTTGCAAGATTGCAGACCAGTTTTTAGGTAAAATTTGTTGTGATTTGGTTTGAGTCATCTGTTTAGGTCAAAGGTTAAAGGTCAAAGGTCAAAGGTTGGAAATCGGAGGTTTGATTAATGTTTAACTGGTAACTGGTAATTGTTTAAGTCAAAGGTTAAAGGTCAAAGGTTGGAAATCGGAGGTTTGATTAATGTTTAACTGGTAACTGTTCACTGTTTACTGTTTACTGTTAAAACGAAAAAGTAGTTCGCAGCGTGCCGGTATAAATTGTTCCGTTTTCATTTTGATTGGCGGCGTTATCAATTATTTGCAGTGTAGGAGTAATTTGTACATTTCTGCTAATTGGATAGTTGTAAAATGCTTCGTAATTCGTTTGGGTTGAATTGCCGACTTCTGTTGCGATAAAAGGCTGTCCTACTGCAACACCAGCTAAAGCTCCTCTAGTAAATAAGTCTCTAAATGCAACTCCAGCCATCCAATAATTAGGATTAATATCGCCAAAGTTTGTATTATTGTAACTACTGTAGCCGTAGCGTCCGAATATACCAACTTTTTTGGCAAGGGTAAATTCTAAATTAGCTCCAACTGCGTCAAAACGGTTATCAAATATTTCTCCGCCGCTATACTGCAAACGTAAAGCTAAATCCCTCGAAGGAGAAAATTCTACTTCCACTATACCTTGATAATTATCCCCGAATAAACCGCGTCCTCCTCCACTGGGAGCATTGGGAATGTTAGGATTGGGAGCGTCATACAATACATTGATGAAAGGCGCATTACCAATAATTATTCCATCGTCGCCAGGATTTGCTGCATCTGTTGCGCTATAGGCTGCTCGGATGGCAAAAGGTCCCCGCTTCGAGGGTTTCCAATCAATTACTGCACCAGCGCTGGGAAATTCAATGGGAAAGAGAATATAGTTATTAACAAAGGCTTGAGTACTAAAGTCGCGGAAGCTGAGTTTGGCGTAACTGTTAAAGTCTACAAAATCGGCAGCACGCATATTTGGCCCAATAGTAACTGCTAAATTTTGACTGGGCTTAAAAGTGTAATAAAGTCTGGATAATTCAATATCTCTATCTGTAGGGGGATTGATAGAATAGTCCAAAGCACTTCCGAAAGAAGGTTCTAAGAAACCTGCGGCATTATCTCTACCACCGTCGGGTTGCCCGTTTGGCCCTAATATACCGCTTCCAGTTTCCAAACGCAGTTTTAACAAGTCAGTTTTATTAAAGCTGGTGTCTAAATCGATGCCAGCCCTAAATATCATCGTAGCATTGGGGTCATCGTTAGCAACTGTTCTACCAGTAGCATCAATAATACTGTCTCCATCAAAACCACCACCGTTAACAGCAAAAATTGCTTGTCCCCTCAACTTAGTAGTTGTAGAAAACTGATTAGCTTCTAATTCTGCGCTGCGTGCTTCTAAACTATCTACCCTACCGCGTAAAGTCGCTAATTCAGCAGCAAAACCTTCCTGTAACCTCTGCAAAGTCGCTAAATCTTCCCTACTAACTGTATTTTCTGTAGCAGTAGCAATCAACTCGTTAACTCTATCTAAACAAGCATTTAGCCCAGCAGCAAATTCATAACGAGTCAATGCCCGATTGCCGCGAAAAGTACCGTTGGGATATCCAGCAATACAACCATATCTTTCAACCAAAGACTGCAAAGCTTGAAAAGCCCAATCAGTAGGTTGAACATCGCTTAATTGATTGACATTCGTAACCTGACTCATCCCAAAATCTTCTACCTCTGCCTTAGCCGGAGATATTGTTAAAACAAAATAGAAGCTCGAAGACAGAAGAAACAATAATCTAAAATTTTTAAGCATTTTTGATAATTGGTAATTGGGCATGGGGGATTGGGCATGGGAGAGAGGGGAGAGAGGGGGAGATGGGGAGATGGGGAGATGGGGAGATGGGGA
>JAHCMI010000080.1 GCA_019192545.1 Rivularia sp. MS3
TTCAATTCACTTATCTAATTGTATTTTTAGCATACTAAGTACTGAAGAGCCATATCTTTATATCTAATAGGTATTATGCTACCTTTTAAAAAACCTTTTAAACAGATATCTTTTTCCGTACCTGTATGAACAATCTGAATAACTAGCCCTTCTAGTTGCGCTAAATAATCAAACAAAATAAATATATCATTATCACTCCATTCTATCTTCAAGTTATTCATGCTTTGATTTCTTGAATATAAAATTTGTGCATCTAAAACTTTGAAGTTAGATTTCAAAGAGATTCTGAAAGGTCTATCTGGGATAATATCTGAATTATCTATTATGTCACGACCTTTGTTAATAAATAAAATTCTTGTAAACGTAAGTTTATCTACAGGCTCATTTTTATATTTGAAAATAAATTCTAAATCTTTTACACGAGAATATTCTCCCGAAAAATTTAAGCTTCTGCTTTCAAAATAATATGCAGGTATTTTCTTTTTTATGCTACGAATTGTTAAGTATATGCCTATTAAAGCAAGAATAATGCCAATAAGAGCTAAAGCTCCATTAAATAAAGAATTATCAGACAGTTTCTGAATACCTTCGGCTATTTTATCCATTTATTCTTTATGCTTTCTAACACGACAATAAATTTAGACAGACAATACAATAAGAACAATATTGAGTCAAGCCTATATTGTATTTAAAAATACATCATGTCTAGGGATTAAGTTCTTTACGTATCACGCTTTTTAGTACTCATATATCAAGTACTAAGTAAGCTGAAATGTTACGATGACAATTTGCAATCCTTCCACAGAGTTACTGAATTTAAAAAAGATAATTCTTAACTCATTACTACAGTGGGTTTTATTTTAGTAGAATACATGCCGCCAACCTCACCCTCGTTCCCTCTCCTTGTCAAGGAGAGGGATGTTTATTTTTTATCGCTAAGAAAACTGCTCCCATTTCGGTTTCTCCAAATTGAGAAAGTATAGAACTACTATTTATGCTCGTGTTTTTACTTACTACTAACTGCTCGCTACTTACTGACTTACCGCTGCTCGACTCCTCCAACTACCGGCTTGACTCCTCCAGCATCGTCGCCAGAAAATGGATCGGTGCCACCACTCCAGTTAAAGTCGTTGATGCGGAAGCTAATACCACCTAGTTCTAATACGGGGTTGTAACGCAGGCTAATACCGTAAGTACGACGGCTGTATTCTAATATATAGTCAGTACTAGTACGTTCGCTGGTATCCAAGTTAATGGTTGTTTGGAATCCGAGACGAAATGGCCCGTAGAGTTGCTGAGTGATACCGGCGCTTAATACTTCTCTATCGGCGTAGCGGTCAAATAGAAAGGGTGATAGCCCGTCATTTGTACCTTGAGAATAACTGATATTAAAGCCGGTGTAATCTAAAAACTTTTTGGAGAAATTACCAAATTGCCCCTGCAATCCGACTGTGCCGATTAAGGTATTTTGACTATCGCCGTTGCTGTAAAAGCTACCGGTTCCAGTTACATTACCGAAAAATTGAACGTAGGGGACAACGGGATTCGATGTATATTTTAAACCTTCTGTTCTAGTCGCTGGTAAGGGTTTACCCTGCCAAAGATTGATACCACCACCAATGCTGGCGCTGGCTTGAAAGCGACCTAAAGAAACACGGTTGTTACTGCGATTTATATCTAGCAAATCTGCTCTATCAGTATTGGCGCTGATTTGCTGGGCACCTGCTTGATATCTAAGGCTTAAACCAGATTTACCTAAAGGGATACTAGGAGAAGTTATAACTCCGCCAAAACTGCTTTGTACGGTTTGGAAACCCAGACTACCGTTGTAGAGACGGTCGCGATAGCTGTATTCTAATGTGGCTTGGTGCGGGTTTGTAGCATCGCCTAATAAATAGTTGTATCGCACGCTGGCACGCAAATTATCTTCTAAATCGTTTAAATTCAAACTTGTTAAAGTTGTAGATGCTTTAACTTGCGATCGCGGATTAAGGGTTGCATTCAAAGTCGATCTTAAACCAAATAAAGCCGGGAAGCCGTCGTTATTATTTTGTACGGCTTGTTGAGCAAAAAATTGTGGTGTAACTTTCCAGTTTAACTGCGGTGTATTTAAAACCCTAAAAGAGCGTTCTAAATATAAACCACCCCGTTCATCACCATCGAAACCAACGGAAACTGGTGCGGGTGTTGCTTCTTGTTGGGTGCGATCGATAGTTCTTGTATAGCCCGGTATGCCTAAAGTTAAACCCCGATCGAACACTAAACGGGGTTTTCTTAATCGGAGTTTATCGCGTCGGGGAGAAATTTGATTTAAAGTAACCGAATCAGCACGTAGTTCTAATTCTGGAGGAGAAAATGGATCGTTGGTAATGCGGACATCTTTGGCTTCCCATCCTCTAGGATAAAAGTCTACTTTTGCAGCTTCAAAACGCAAGCGTCTAACTTCACCGCCTCTTTGTCCCGATGGTAAGTTACGAGCCGCTCTACCACCCAAACGCACGCCGATTCCCCCAGGGCTACCAACACCAGTTAAAGGTTGATTTCTTGTAATTCTATCGCTAGGAGGACGACGGGGAACGCCACCTGCCGCGACAGAGGGAGAGTCGAAAGATAAATCCTCTTGTGCTTGAGCGACATTAACTTCGCCGCTTCCACCTTCTAAATCACCAGTATCTTGAATAAAATTATATGTAAATCGCTGTCCTCTTAAAACCTGTTCGCCTCGGGTGACTGCAACATTTCCTTCACCAACGGCAATTAAATTGTCTATATTTACCTGTAAAGTATCTGCATCTACTACAGAACCGTCAAATCTAACTACTACGTTACCTTCTGCTGTCACAACTCGACGTTGTTCGTCGTAAATTTGTTTGTCTGCAACAATTTCGATAACTCTTCTTGTCTCGGGTGGAGTTTGTGAAGGTTGTCGCTGTTGGGCTGGTTGAGTTTCTCTGCTTCCGGGCTGTGGGGAAGGTACGGGTATAGTTTGTCGTCGAATTTGCTCTGGAGTTTGTTGTTGAGCCTGTATCTGAGAACGAGATTTAAATTCTATGGTGGCAGGAGCTTTTTTAGAATTTGTATTTTGAGAATAAAATTCTATTTTTGTCGGTTTTGGGCTTGCTTGAGGAGCAGTTTTTTTGCCAGCTAGTTTTTGAGACTTCTTTGCTGACTTAGCTGATTTTGCCGCAGATTGCTTTTTTTGATTAGGAAAGCTGACGGCTTCAAAATGTTTAAAATTTTCAGATGATGCTTGTTCGTTCTTTAACGGATAACCAATGCGAAATTTTTTCGTCGAAGGCGTAGCATCTTTAACGACTGTAGCAGATGAAAATTCTGGTGGAAGAATAGTTTCCGGTTCGCTAGTTTCCGATAGTTTTTGATTTTGACTCAAAAAGGATTTTGGCGGGGAAAATTTTTCTCCCTGCTCAAGACTCGTTTCGGGTGTAGGAGATGTTTGGATAACGGTACTTGACGTACTCGTATTACCCGATGAGGCATCTGCTACGGCAAGCGAATCAACAACATTCGTGAATTCAGGCGGGGGGGGGAGAACTGGATGAAGCATACTTATGCATTATATAAGCCAACAAACAGTCTTTAAAGCAAGCTAAAGAACAGTTAATAAACAAGTCGTGAGCATACTACATTGAGTAATGGTAAACTCCTAACTTTAGCCTTCTACTTAGCCTGCGAGCAAATTCCGCCCAAAAAAGGACACGTTTGCGAAAGAAATTAGTAAAGAAATAATTGCTTATAATTCTTTCTACGTGTCCTTGAGGTTAAAATTACTCTCTGCAAATGCAGTGACTGTGGACGTTAATCGACTATGAATTACTCAAAATCACTACGTCCGGGATTACGAGCTGGGTCATTTGACAAGAATCCAAAAATAAATGTCGCTAAAAATAGCCCAACAACAATATAAACAGCGATTTTTAAAGTCAACATAGCAATTTCTCCGCAGGGTTAAATGAAAAAGTTATTTTTAGTATCTGCTTTTGCAGAAAAGTTAACTCTTTTATATTACCCAAAATAGCTACATTTTTGGAGAATATAAATTTCATTTTGCCCAGGGTGGATTTTTTCAACTCGATATTTATCAGCTAAGGTAGACAGGTTGTTTTTTCGACGGCGATCGCCGTGCTTATGTTTCGGGTGCAAAGAAGATGGCAGATGGGATAAATCAATAATTCTCCCATCACCACAAGATTATTCTTTTAACTCTTAACTTTTAACTTCTAACTCCTAACTCTTCACTCCTAACTTTTTCACCAATACGACTTTTAACGACTTTTGCCGGAACTCCTACAGCTATAGAGTAAGGAGGAATATCTTTGGTAACTACAGATCCAGCACCAATTACGCTACCTCTACCAATGGTGACTCCATCTGTTACCGTTACATTATGTCCGAGCCAACAGTCATCCTCAATGACAATTCCTTTACGAGTAATGCCTTGTCTGGCGATGTATTGAACTGGATCTACAAAATTATGGTTGTTAGCAAATAATCCGCTGTGCGCTGCTATTAAACAACCTTTACCTATTCTAATATTTCCAGGGCCTGCAATACATACATATGGGCCAATAAATGTGTCTTCTTCTATTTTTAAGTGAGTATCGTTCAAAGCTCTAATATCAACGCCTTGCTGAATTTGAACTCCATCACCAATGGAAATCTTGTTTTTGGGGTTTCCAATGGCATTTATATTTGCTCCTCGTAAAATTTGCGCTCTATCGCCAATTTCTATACAGGGAGTATTAATAAATTCAACATTATCCTGTAGGTAAACTTGTTTACCTAAACCTGCAAATATACCTCGGTAAAAAAAAGTTCGTAAGTTAGAACCTATAACTTTGGTGGGAATATTACCCAATAAAACAGTTAAAACAGTTTCTTGTAAACGTTTCAACTTTGATGCAGCTTTTTTACTATTCATAATTATATATACTCGATGAAAGTTTTTAGGTATCGATAATTTGATTGCACAAATACCTGCAATTCCAAAATATGGAACAGACAGGTATATTAATTTCCAGCCAAGTTATTTACAAACACGATAATTCATGACCATACTTGGACTTGGATAAACCGAATTTTTGCCCAGTATTGGACATAAAAAAATATTTTTATACGGAATTAGCAGAAATGATTTCTAAATCTTTAGGATTTATCGCATCTTCAGGAAGACGACTTTTGATAACTTTTGCTGGGGTACCAACAGCTATTGAATAAGGAGGAATATCTTTTGTCACAACCGCACCGGCACCAATTACGCTACCTTTGCCAATAGTTACTCCATCTATTACCGTGACGGCATGTCCCAGCCAACAATCATCTTCGATAGTAATTCCTTGACAAGTAACTCCTTGGTCGGCAATATACTGGAATGGATCTGCATATTTATGATTGTTTGCAAAGATGCCACAACGAGCCGCAATTAAACAGCGTTTACCGATTTTGACATTTCCGGGTCCCGCAATTGAAGCTCCAACGCCAATAAATGTACCTTTATCAATATATATATGAGTATTATCTAAAGCTCCAATATCTACGTTGCGCTCAACAGCAACTCCTTCTTTTAAGGTAATTTTATTATTTTCATTCCCTAGAGCATCTACACGTACTCCTTTGAAAAGATGCACTCCATCGCCAATTTCGATATTATATGCACCAAGTAACTCAACACCATTTTGTATATAAACTGATTTACCCATATACTTAAATATACTTTTATATACGAGCTTTCTGAGTTTTGGTCCTAAAGCTGTGGCAGGCAAGTTCCCTAATAAATCAGTGATGATAACTTCTTGCAAGCGTTTAATTTTTGAATTATTTTTTTTCATTTCAACCTCAACTATTTGCGTTTATACTTACTCAGAAAATCAGCTAATTTTTATAAATTTGCTAGCCTGTTAAATAATTTCATATATCTTAATTCATTTTTTTCATTTTGTTATCAATTAAATTGATACTTTTGATACTCTTAATGGTTTTTTATATATAAAATTATGATGAAAATAAATATACTTAGGATAAACTATAAAAATCTCTACTATGAATCAGCATTATATATATTTAATAAACTGTTGCACAATAACAGTTGAAAATTAATTTTAAGCAATAATAGTATAAATAAATAGTTTGGCTCAACAGAATTTGATTAAATTAAATCATATAAATATTTAATTTTTAATTGACTCTACGGAGAATAGAGAATTAATAATTAATATTTGATTATCAATATATTTATTTTGCTAAAATTATTCACAATTAAAATAAATTAATTATGAAATATTTGTTCCCTTATACAAAAAACTTAATTTTTGTCATTGTCTAAGTTTTTATCAATATTTGCTATATTTACGTATAACATATATCTTTTCTCGCCACAAAATAATCAAATATACTTTAATTTAATGGCTTATTTATAAAGTTATGATTAAGTACGTAATTGCACCGTACTTATATCAAATAATACTAATTACCAAGGAAATACTATACAAAGCGTGTAAAAAGATTAACTAGTAGTCCACTTTATTGGCATGACAAAATATTATTCCAAGACGAATAATACCTTTGTTTGAAAGCGATAATAATTCTTACTACAACTGGTTTTCAGTTGGGTGCAATACAGGCTTAACCTCATCCCTTCTCCTCTCCTTAATAAGGTACGGGGTGAGGTTCAATCTTCATGAAAAAGACTACTACTAGGTTATATAGTAATTAAACGAACTTGTTATAATATCAATTCCGATTGCACGGAAATTATAAAAAACTGTAGAGAACACAAAGAGCGTAAAGCAAGAAGAGACAGTGCATTGCGGAGCTTTCCTTGCTTTCCTAGCAACTGTGGTGGAAGAAGAGGAATCTCTAATTATTTTGATACAAACGGAAACGATACAAGAAAAAACACAAAGCTATATTTATGCACAAACCGCTTTGATGAAAGGCAAGTAGCCTACCATCAAAAATTTGTACGCTTTTAGCTTAAAACGCATCAATATCTAATCAACTAACTTAACTTATACTTCTACTGGATAACGCTCTATTAATTGATGCTTTTTTCTCCAGGCTTGGGGAGGAATATCATGATGTTGGCGAAATTGTCGAGAAAAATGACAGGCATTTTGATAGCCGACGTTGGTTGCTATTTCTTCTATATTCTGACTGGTATTCTTAAGTAAAGAGCGTGCGGCTGACATACGACGCTTGACAATCCAGCTATTTACCGTTTCTCCCGTTATTTTAGCAACTCTATTGGTTAAGTAAGCAGCAGAATAACCAACAGCTTCAGCTACATCGCTTAATGTAATCCCCTTTTGATAATTAGCTTCGATAAAATCAAAAACTTCTTTTAACTGAGGAACAATAGGAAAAATAGACTTTTCTTCCGTTGATGAGCCAGTATCTCTAAATCCCGATAGGGACATGCCATAATTTGCACGACAGTGACTCAAGAAAGCCTGCTTTTTCTCCAATCTTGCAGCGATCGCTTTTAATAACTGCTCAACTGTTGCGGGTTTGGCTATATAGTCATCAGCGCCAGAATCCATACCTTTGCGAAAATCGTCTTGGCTACCTCTACCCGTCAAAAAAATAAATGGAATAATCGCTGTCAGGGGATTTTGACGCAATTTCCTTAAAACGGTGAAACCATCAATATCAGGCATCAAGATATCACAAATTACTAAATCTGGTAAATTAGAAACAGCTTGCTGGATTCCCGTACTACCATTCGACGCACTTATCATCTCAAACCCTTCATTCTCAAGCCCATCTAAATACATATTTCGGGTACGAGCATCATCTTCAATTACCAGGATTTTCTTTGAAACTGCGTTCATCATAATTACCGTAAAGGTTAAGTTTTGGAATTTTACACTGAGTTAATAAGGATATAAAAAACTTAGTTATATAGTTTGTTAGCTATGCAGAAATTATTATTGATTAATAAAACATTTCTTTTGAAATTCTCTTGAAACACTAACTGCCAAAAAATCAATTTTTAGGTGATGGTACTTTCAAAGTAAAAGTAGTTCCGACACCAACTTCACTTGACAGCGAGATTTCACATCCATGTATATCTGCAAGAGTTTTCACAATCGATAAGCCTAGTCCCGTACCCGGTATATTATCAATATTGCTACCTCGATAAAATGGCTCAAATATTTGCTGTTGATCTACTGCTGGAATGCCTATTCCTCCATCAACGATCTTAAAAACAACATCCTCCTCTTCGCATATAAGTTCTAAGTTGACTGCATTGGAACCTACGGAATATTTAATGGCATTAGAAAGTAAGTTAGTTAAAATATGATGTAATAATTTAGGGTCTACGCTCCGAGTCGAACATTCACCCTGACTTTGAAAATTGATTGCTTTCTGCTTTCCCCCAGCTAAGTAAATCTGTGCTATGATGTCACGACAATATTGCTTCATATCCAGTTGCCTTGGTTCGCATTTCAATGTATCAGCTTCAGCTTTACCAAACAACAAAATTTCATCAAGTAATTCGCTTATTTGCTCCACAGCGTCTTGAATCAAGTCGAGATAAGAATGATTTTTTTCTTCACTCCACTGATGAATATTGCGTCTGAGTAAGTCAGAAGAGAAAGAAACTACGTTGAGTGGAGTGCGAAATTGATGACAAAGCATGGAAACAAATCGCTGTCTGAGTTCGCTCAATCTCCTGGCTTGCTCTAAGGCTTGTCGTAACTCCGATTCGGCTTGCTTATAATCGGTAATATCAATCGCCGTAATCATTTCTACTTCTTTACCTGCAAAATCAAGCACACCACTGAGTCGTTCCAAGGTACAGGCTAACCAGCGAGAAAAACCTTGCTTTGTGCTAATCTGCATTTCTTGATATTGGCAAGTTGTAGCTCCATCTTGCTTGCGTACCTGTCTGTGTTGTCTGGTTTGAATTAGTTGTTCAAATTTAAACTTGTTGTGAGTTAATTCCTTTACTGAGTAGCCAGTTAGCATTTCTGCTGCTCGATTGGCGTAACAAACATAGTCATCGTGAATTAAAATAATACCTGCTTCCGTATTTTGAGCTAAAGTACGGAATCTTGCTTCATTTCGCTTTAATGCTTCCTCCGTTCGCCTTGATTCTGTAATATCCCAGATGCTCCACACTCTACCAATAATATCGCCCTTGAGTATATAAGGCTCTGAGTAGTGTGCAAATATCCTACCATCCTTCAATTTTAACAGATTATATGTTTCAGAATCTGATTTTGTAGGTAATTCCCAAATATGCGAACGAAATACTTCTACGTCTTGAATCTGACTCTCAAAAAAAGCTTTCGCCTTACTACAGTTTCTCGATAACCTAATTTCTGGTGGCAAATGCCATAGATCCATAAATTTTTGGTTGTAATAAAGTATTTCTCCATCAAAGTTTATCGCAAGTATGCCATTTGCAGTAGATTCTAAAGTTGAACTTAATAAAGAAAGAGAACTTTTCAAGTCATCGTCTGTTTTCTGATACTCAACAATTTCTTGCTCTAAACCATTTCTAATATTTGGAGAAGTTAATTTCTGCTGCTGCAATTGGGAATTTTGCTGCTGTTGATTTTGTTTGCAAGCATATACACAACATATTTGCTTACTGTCTAATTGCTCTAGAATCAAAGTCAAATCAACGGTGAAAATCTCACCTGCCTTGTCTCGATAGCAAGTTTCAAAGCTTACCGAACCTTGCTGCTTGAGTAGCTGCCATTGTTGCAGCCATTTCTCTTCCAGCCAGTTAGCATCTATATCTTTTAATGCCAACGAACGAATCTCTTCTCGCGAATATCCAACAAGCGAACAAGTGGCATCATTCACATAAAGTAACCTACCATCTTCTCCTACGCAGAAAACAGCATCTCTACAGTGATTAACAAGTATCTGAGCTACTTTTAACTCTTCTTGGAGTTCTAACCCGATTTTAGAGTTGGGTTCAATAATCATAATGTCATTTAAATCTACTTGCTACTTGAATTGGCTTGAGAATTCAAAGATTTGACGCTCAGTTGCAACATCATTAACAACAAATCATCATCAAAGCAGTTTCGGTAAGCATTTTTGCTTATAGTTCTCAATAAAACATGTTTTTTGCAAACTAACTCGCAATTACCTCCACCCAATTTAAATTATCAAAAAATTTAAAAAATTAATATAACTTTACAGAAAAATTTATGTTTATTTCTAAAAAAGCCTAAAAATCATTATCCGTGTAACATTTATTACTTGTAATTGATTAGTAAATCAGCTTTATACTTAAAATAATGCTTTCAAGCTCGGTTCTAATTAGATAAAAATTGAATCAGCATTATGAGAAAATTGCTGCATAAATTAATTGAGGATTAGAAAAGTTATTTGTAAGTTACCTTATATATATGTAAATAGATTTTCATCAAAGCTAGATATCTGCTCTATTAACATAAGTGCTGTTAAAGCCAATTCATATCTAGTTTCGTTAATAGCTTTCAAAATAATATTTAGTATCATTTGAAACTTCATGTTTGAAAATCTTTTGTAATTACACTCAAAAAACTGAAAATGCATGATAGAACATTTACAGATAGTTACGACTTATAAGAGAAAATATTAACCAACTGATGTAATTTAACTTAATTTATTTTCTCATTATTTCTTTGAAAATTTAACTATAAAATCTACTTACAAAGCATCTGTCACGAGAGATACTTGCAAACGGCAATAAAACCTATACACAGCCCTGCATCTATCTATAGGCATAGATTAAATTTTATGTTCGCTATTGAGTATTGTCAAAGTGATTTAAAGTATTTTCAACTCAAAGGTGGTTTGCTCTATAAGCATATTCACTTAGGCTACCGTAGATTTAATTTTGACCGATATTTACTATCGACGGTAATCAATCCAAATTTAAGTATAAAAAGTACTTCTGTGTCATGTATTAGCAGGTAACTATGCTTAGTTAAGATAATTATTTTATTACTTGTTTAGCTATATAGTTAATTTTAAATGTGAAGAAAAGCAAAAGAATAGGCAATGTAATCAAAAGATTTTTCATTGCAGCAACATACAAGAAAAATGTAGGCTTGTTTCTATAAACACAGAGTCTTGGTTGTTTTGCTTCTCCAGTTAATAATTTTTCTACTGACGGCAAAAGTGGTAATTAGCCATTCCCGGTGTTTGTAAGGCTGGGTGTGAAGTTATAAGGAAATAGTAAAGAAGCATAGCCAAAGATTTCGGTTGCAATTTAGAAGCGCATCCAGGAAGTCGTAAATAGTCAGGTACACCCAACCCTCGTTCAGGGAGCTTATATTAAATAATGGTTCAAAATTTTACTAAAAGAGCTTCTCCTCGCAATGTAAACGATCGTAAGGAAGTTCTTAATGGTAGTTGCAAAGAAGCGACTGCAAACGAAGCTATTCAAAAGAATAACGAAAATATGACTGTTGCCGATGCAGTCGCCCAAATGTTTGAAAATTTGGGAATAAAGTCAGCCTACGGAGTTTCCGGAGGTGCTATGGCATCACTCTGGGGCGCTTTATCTAATAGCGATATTGATGTACTAAATTTTCGTCATGAAGCCGGTGCGGCGTTTGCTGCTACGGAAGGTTATTTCGCTAGCGGTAATCCTACTGTGGTATTTACCACAGCAGGACCTGGTATAACAAATGCTTTAACCGGATTATTTGCTGCGCGTGGTGAAGGAGCGAAAGTGATTTTGCTGTCAGCTTGCACCTCCGCACCGCAGCGAGGACGGTGGGCAATTCAGGAAACCAGTACCGACACCTTACCTAGTAGTGGTATTTTTACTACGGGAACGGTGTTCAATTATGCTAGCACAGTGGAATCTGCGGCTCAATTACCGCAAATATTTCGTAAACTTGCTCTAGGTCTTTCTCAGCCAGGTGGATATGTAGCTCATTTGACCATCCCTACGGCGGTACAAAACCTAACGATGGATGAGACTCAGCTACCCGAACAAGGTGTTAGCTGTTCTCTGGTCACTGCCGATGCAGAAGTAGTAGCGAATGCAGCGAAGCTACTTAGAAGCGGAACCTTTGCAATTTGGTTAGGGTTTGGTGCCCGTGGTGCAGCTTCAGAAATCCGTCAGCTAGCAGAGAAAACTGGAGCGGCAGTAATGTGTTCCCCTCGGGGTAAGGGAATTTTCCCAGAAAACCATCCTCAGTTTATTGGGGTAACTGGTTTGGGGGGTCACGGTTCGGTAATGACTTACATGCAAGAACAGTCTCCCGTGCGGACTTTAGTATTAGGAAGTCGTTTGAGCGAGCCGACATCTTTTTGGAATCAGCAAATGGTTCCATCCAAAGGTTTTATTCATGTTGATATAGATCCCAATGTACCGGGAGTTGCTTATCCTCATGCAGAAACTATAGGAATTGTCTCTGATGTTAAAGGCTTTGTTTTGCAGTTGCTACAGACATTAGAAGCCCAAGAAACATCAGAGTCTCAATTAAAAGCATCTCAACCTTCGTCTTTACCAAAGCCGGAACGCTCTTGTGTTGAAGGTGCTTCTGAATCGCTAATTAGACCAGAAATCTTGATGGAAGCAATTCAGAAGGTGATTGTTGACGGTACCGATGCGGTTGTCATGGCTGAATGCGGCAACTCGTTCACTTGGTCAACAAATCTATTGCGATTTGCTCAAGCGAATCGTTACCGAGTCAGCACTGGAGTCGGCGCGATGGGACATGCTGTAACTGGTGTTGTTGGTGCGGCTCAAGCTCGCAATGGCATAGCCGTAGCTATTGTTGGAGATGGAGCTATGCTGATGAACAACGAAATCAGCACGGCGGTTAAATATCAGATTCCGGCTATTTGGATTGTCCTTAACGATGCTCGTTACAACATGTGCCATCAAGGTATGAAAATGTTGGGAATGACGGGTGCGGATGCAATTATTCCCGAGACTGATTTTGAAATGATTGCTCGGGGAATGGGAGCCAAAGGAATTCGCGTTACCAAAGAGTCTGAAATCACAGCAGCTTTAGAAACGGCGATCGCTGCAAATGGCCCAATGATAATTGATGTTCTCATCGATCCAGATAGACCTGCTCCCTCCAAAGGGCGCAATAAAGGTCTGGCTTCCCAAGGAGTGAAATCCACTTCCGAACAAAAGCCAAAAGTACAAGCATCATTTCCCAATATCTAATTTGCGGAAATTAAAAATTGTAGAGACGAGGCATAGTGCGTCCCGTCTCTACAATAAAGACTTTTATTGCATAAATATAATTTCGACGAGGAGCAGCTAGATTGAATCTTTTTGAGAATGTAACACAAATGGGTCACGAACAAGTATTGTTCTGCAATGGCAAAGACCCAGATATAAAAGCAATAATTGCGATTCACGATACAAGTTTAGGTCCGGCAATGGGAGCAACAAGAATGTTGCCTTATGCATCGGAAGAAGCGGCATTAAAAGATGCTTTACGGTTGAGTCGGGGTATGACTTATAAGGCTGCTTGTGCCAACATTCCAGTTGGTGGAGGTAAAGCGGTAATTATAGGAAATCCCGCCCACAAAACTGACGAACTTTTATATGCTTATGGGCGTTTTGTTAATAGCTTAAACGGACGTTTTATTACCGGTCAAGATGTTAATATGACTCCGGAAGATGTCCGCAAAATTAGTCAAGAAACTAATTATGTTGTAGGTGTGGAAGAAAAATCTGGTGGTCCTGCACCCGTAACTGGATGGGGAGTATTTTTAGGTTTGAAAGCAGCTGTAGAGTTTCGCTTAAAAACCTCCGATTTAAAAGGATTAAAAGTAGCGGTTCAGGGATTAGGAAATGTCGGTACAAATCTTTGCCGCCATTTACATGAAAATGGTGCAGAACTGTTTGTAACTGATATTAATCCGGAAAGAACGGCAGAAATTAAAGATTTATACGGTGCTACGGTAGTAGAACCTTCAGAAATTTATCAGCAAGATGTTGATGTATTTTCTCCCTGTGCTTTAGGTGGGACTCTTAATGCTCAGACAATCCCTCAAATTAAAGCAAAAGTAATCGCTGGTGCAGCCAACAATCAGCTTGGTGAAGAAAAACAAGATGGAATGATGCTTGTTGAAAAAGGTATTTTGTACGCTCCTGATTATGTCATTAATGCAGGGGGATTAATCAACGTTTATAACGAAATGATTGGTTATAACGAAGAAAAAGCCTTTAGGCAAGTAAGGAATATTTATAGTACTTTACTTGATATATTCGACCGAGCCGCAAACCAGCAAATTACTACAGATGATGCTTCTAAACAGTTAGCAGAAGAAAGAATTGCTAACGCTAAAAATATTAAAAAAGTTTTAGCAACTTCTGGATCTACAAACGGTAAAAACGGTAAAAGCTAATTTGCTGGTAATTAGTAATTGGTAATTGGTAATTGGTAATTGTAGAGGGGTGGTAATGGAAAAAAATACATTTGCGACATCGGCTTATATTGCAACTTCGCCTAAAACAGCTTTTGACTATCTTTGTAGTCTTCAGAATCTGGATGAATGGACGCTGTTTAGTCGAATGAAAGAAAAAATTGATGAGAATACCTACAGGGGAACGGCATCCGGGTATCATCAAGACCTTTACTATCATGTAAAAAAGCTGGAAAATCCTAAGTTTTACGGCATTGAATGGCACTGCGGATTGGAATACGAAAAATATTTTCAAGTTTACCCCGTGCTGCTTTTCCCTACCGATTACATTGAACCCGGTACCAGCGAACAAGGCGTGTATTTTCACTGGTTGAGTTTTGTCGATCCCAAGCGACAAACCGGCATGATTATGCAAGGAATTCATACAGTCCATACTTCCGAATGTCGTTCCTTGAAGGCAAACTTAGAACGTAAAGAAGGTTTGACTTCAGCCGCAAATGGAAAACACTTTATAGATACCGACACTATCTATGTTGATGCTCCAATTGAAATGGGCATCGAATTCCTGCAAGACTTGCGGAATATGGACGATTGGGCGCATTTACTCAGGCCTAATGGAGAAATTTCTCAGTCAGAGGGAGAATTCTTAGATGAGTACGATCGCAAAGTAAAAGCCAGCGTGCAGCTACATCGTTTGAGTAAATACTACTTGCTCGAACAAGAATTCTACTATCCAGAATTTGAATATTATCAGCGGACTCCCATGCTGTTAATACCTACTTCTTATGCATTTGCAGATCCACAAGCAAGTGGTTTTATTATGCATCGCATCAGTTTCTGGAAAGCTGATAAATCCGAAATTCATGGCAAGCTGCAAATTGAAGATTTGGGCGCAGAAAGTATGAATATTAAACGGATGCTCGAAAGCAAAGCTGGCAACATGGAAAGCTTTAATCGAGGCATGAGCTATATTCCGCAATAATATTTTGAGTTCGTTCTCATGACTTCAGAAATATATTTATCATCAGGGTGCTTTCTTACAACTTCTATAAGTAATCTTAAGTAATTTATGTTTGATAAATGAGCGTACAGCAACTTACAAATAAATCTTTTACAGTAATTGCCGAAGGTTTTGATAATCCAAAAGGATTAACGTTCGATCCCGAGGGTAATTTGTATGTCGCAGAAGCTGGAACTGGTGGAGACGGACCATCAATTCCTTCTCCTAGCGGTCAAGGTAATTTAAGTTACGGCTTGAGTGGTGCCATTTGCAAAATTGAAAATGGCACCATTAAACGTGTTTTAACAAATTTACCCTCTGTGGCATTTACCGATGGTTCGGGTGCGGCAGGTCCCCATGACATCAAGTTTGATAGCACGGGTAAAGCTTATATTTTGTTGGGATATGCGGCAAATCCAGTTTTTCGTAAATCTCTCGGCAATACAGATTTAGGTAAAATTATTACATATAGACAAGGTAATAATACTTGGTCAAGTATAGCAGATATCACTAATTGTGAAGCTTTAAACAAGATTGCATCAAGGGATAATGAAGTTGCGAGCAATCCCTTGTCTTTATACGTAGATGGCAATAAATTGGTAGTAGTTGATGCGGGCGCGAACAGTCTCTTCAGCATAAATACTGATGGTGGCGATTTGAAGTTAATCGCTGCGATTCCCGAAAGGACATTAATTAATCCAATATTTCCCGGTGCTAAATCGCAGAACTTTGACCGGGGACATGTTCCACCCCCTGGCGCTTATCCACAAGCTCCACCATCTGAAGTGTCTATTCAATCGGTACCTACAGATGTAGTCAAAGGTGCCGATGGAGCTTATTACGTTTGCGAATTTAGCGGTTTTCCTTTCCCTGAAGGTGGGGCAAATATTTATCGAATTACTGCCGATGGCGAGATTGAAATTTTCGCACAAGGATTTACTCAGTTAATAGATATGGCTTTCGATGCCGAGGGTAATTTGTATGTTTTGCAACATATGAATCAGTCTGGCTGGAAAGGAAAAGCAGATGGAGCATTGATTAAAATTGCCCAAAATGGCGAGCGGACAACGCTTATCGAGGGTGATGGATTGGAGATGCCTTCAGCCTTGACAATAGGTCCGGATGGTGATTTTTATATCATCAATAGAGGCGGTCGTCCGGGAATTGGACAGATTATTAAAGTTGAAAATCCGACTAAAAATATTCCCCGTTCTCATATCTAGATTTAGCGTTAGAGATTATCAAAACGCAGGATATTTAAACGGAAACAAATTTCAAGCTCATAAATTGCTTGATATTCATATCCCAACAATTGGGGCTGTTCTTCAAAGAACCGCATTTATTCCATAAACTATCAATCGATTTCAAAAACTATGAAGTTTAAGTCAATTGCTTTAACGCTTTTTACGGTAAGCGTTGCCTCGATATTTGGTACAACTACAGCCCAAGCAGCTTCACTATCTGTACTTGCTGATGGATTAGATAACCCTCGTAACTTTGACTTTGACTCTGAGGGAAATATTTATCTCACAACCAGTGGTAGAGGTGGAGATGGAGAAGATGGAAGATGCGTTCCCTCTCCGAGTTCGCAATTTATTCCTTTGTGTGCTGGTAATACAGGTTCCTTACTTAAAATTGGTACCGACGGTAGCACTCAAACAGTAATTCCGGATTTAGCTTCTTTAGCTTTGACTCCCTTCGGAGAGCAAGCTGCTGGTCCTGCGGATTTAAAATTTGATGATAACGGCAAAGCTTATTTATTAATGGGTTATGCAGGAGATCCTTCCACTAGCGGACCGATTCTACAGACTCCTACACTCGGAAAACTATACGAAGTAGACTTGCAAAACGGTGCATTAGGAAGAGAAGTTGCTGACTTTGCTCAGTATGAAGTAGATAACAATCCCGATGGTACCGATATCATCACCAATCCTTATGCAATGACAATTAAGGACAATACAGCATTTGTGGTTGATGGTGGTGCCAACGTAATTTGGAAAACTCCACTTGACCAAGGTGGTATTCAAGATGTAGCGGCGTTCCCCATACTACCAGTTGACCAGAGCGAGCTAGAATTTCCTAGCTTTGAACCTCCCGGTGAAATCCCAGATTCACCCGGACTACCCGCAGCACCAGGTGGTCAAAGTAGCGAAGATGCACCAAGCGGACCTCCCGGACCACCTCCAGGATTAGAAGGAGAAGAAGCAAGTCAAGATTTTCCGATTACCTTCCAATCAGTACCTACAGGAATTACCGAATCTCCCGATGGTGATTTCACCGTAGCGGAATATTCTTACTTCCCCTATCCAGAAGGTAGAGCGCGTCTATATTCAGTTGATGAAAATTTAAATATTAACGAGACAATTACCAATGATGGTGATGGCTTTACTCAGTTGACAGGTACAGCATACGACGAACAAGGCAACCTGTACGTATTGCAGCACATGAATACTTCCGAGTGGAAGAATATTCTGCAAGGTGGTGAAGTAATCGGCGATATCAGCAGTTCAATTATTAAAGTAGCTGCCGATGGTACTCGCGAAACCATTTGGAACGGTAACGGTTTAGAAGCAGCTTCCGGTTTAACTTATCGTGATGGTGCTTTATACACTGCAAACCGCGCTCGATTAGCAGACCAAGGGCAGCTAGTCAAGATTAGTTTAAACAAGAGCGGTGAAAAATCTACAAAAGTTCCCGAACCCGCTTCCATACTTGGCTTATTAGGAGTTGCAGCAGCAGGAGCAACTTCTCAATATAAAAAGCGCAAGCGTCAGGAAGAAAAGCTAGAAGAAATTTTAGACAAGGTTGAAACTCTTTAACAGTTAACAGTCAATAATACTTAGATATTTCTAAGTAAAAAAAACAGCAAGTTGCTGTTTGATAAATTTAACCTAAATTTAATCAATCGCAACTCGCTGTATAAGTTCCAGGTCAAGACCTGGAGACATTACCTAATAGAAAGTATAACTAGCACTCTCGGGAGTTTCAAGGATGAAGTTTGTAGCAAATTTATCGCTTGCTCTTGCAAGTACGGGATTCATGCTTTTGGCAGCAACTGCCGAAGCTAAAGCAATAAATCTCACATACGATAAGTCAATTGGCGAGCCAGGATTTGGTCCGGGACAGCTTTTCGTTCCTCAAGGTGTGGCAAAGCGCGATGCAGATGGCAATATTTATGTAAGTAACGGTCGCGGTTACGACCCTACAACCGATACTTTTTTACCTAATGTTGGCAACAGCGTAAGTGTATTTAGCCCTGACGGTACCTATCTACGCTCAGTTGGTAGTGGTGCTCAAGGAAAAGGAGCCGGTTTAGACGAACCAGCGGATTTAAAATTCGATCCTATCAGCGGCAATTTATACGTAGGTGACGTTTTTAACAGCGAAATCGACGTATATAATCCCGATACTGGAGAATTCGTTACCTCCTTTGCTGAATTTAGCGGTCAAGGTCCTGGAGATATTTTCTTCGGTCCTGGCGGTATGGATTTTGACGCTCAAGGCAATTTACACGTAACCGATTTTAGTGCCGACACGGTCAAAGTTTACGGAAGAGACGGCGAATTAGTTAAAACCTACGGTGGTTTAGGTACCGAAGGAGGTCAATTTGATGGGCCTGCTGGTTTAGCTATATCCGAAACAACTGGCAATATTTACATCAACGACCAGTTTAACAACCGGATTCAGGTACTTGATTCCGAAGAAAACTTCCTTTATGCATTTGGTACTGAAGGAGTCGAACTCGGACAATTTAACGAGCCAATCGGTATCGATGTAGACGCAGAAGATAATATCTACGTAGCTGACTCGCAGAACAACCGCCTTCAGGTATTTGACAAAGACGGTAATTTCTTAACTGTATTCGGTGAAGCTGTAGAAAATGCCGGACCTCCCGCACCCGGACAACTACCTTTTTCTACTAACCCTGCCGATTTAGAACCAGGTAAGTTTAACTGGAGTGGTGGCTTGAGCTACGACAAAGAGAAAGATCAACTCTTGGTAGGTGATTTCTTTACCGGCCGCGTACAGGTGTTGAACGTTAACCGTGATGGCGGTGCCAAAAAAGTACCTGAACCTACAACTTTATTAGGTTTAGGAGTATTTGCCCTTGGTGCTGCTGCGACTAAGTTGAAGAAGAACAAGCAATCTGCTTAATTTAGGATTTTACGTTATTAATTTTCGTTTAATTCTTGTTCCCAGTCTCTGGCTGGGAACGTCATTAGCAGGTTCAGCCTTAATTAAACTATGCATTCTTTGTCTCTGTAAGGAGCAAGGAAATAACTAAAATAATTTAACTACTTTATTAATAATGTCTGTTGCTACAAGTTATATAGAAACGCAAAATATCAATGCCCAAGATTTACTTTACCAGTGGGTATCCCGACAAATCAATACTCAAGCTCTCAACTGGTTAAATCAAAAGCGACAGCAGATAAGTGAGGGTGCGGCACCTTTTATATTTTTTACAGCTTTTAGCGCTGTACCTCGTTATACAGGTAAACAAGATATTCAGCCGACTCTGAAAGAATTAGAATCAGCCTCTAATGTCTGCAATAACTGGTATCCAGTTGAATGGACTATAGACCAAGCAGCTCGGACATTACTGGTATTAAGTTTACCTTCTGATGACGCGGATAAATATTTACAGACATTAGATCGAGTATTTGCCGCCGCCGATGTTAGGGAATTAGTAGCGCTATATCAAGCATTGCCACTGCTTCCCAATGCCGAAAAATTTCGCAATCGTGCTGCTGAAGGTATCCGCAGTAATATGACAGCGGTTTTCAATGCAGTTGCTTTAAATAATCCCTATCCGGCTAAATATTTAGATAAACTAGCTTGGAATCAAATGGTTCTAAAAGCTTTGTTTGTCGGTAGTCCGTTGCATTTAATTCAAGGAATTGACGAAAGAGCAAACCCCGAGCTAGCGAGGATGCTGGTAGATTACGCTCACGAACGATGGGCTGCTGGGCGCGACGTATCACCCGAATTATGGCGATGCGTAGGAAAATTCGCCAACGATGAGATATTAGCAGATTTAGAGCGCGTTCTTACAGAGTCTCAAGCTAAAACCTATTCAAACGGTAAAGGACAGCAAAAGTTACTCGAAAGAACCGCAGCAGCTTTAGCTTGTGCCGATTGTACCCTACCTCAAGCCCAAAATATTTTAGCTCGATATCCAGAATTGCAAAACGATATTCAAGCAGGAAGACTGACTTGGAACAACGTTAAATGAAATGGGATATAGGGCATAGGGCATGGGGGATGGGAAGAGGGAGAGAAGAATAACTAACTTATTACTCGCTACTCCTAACTCCTAAATTATTAACCTTTAACCTTTAACCTCTAACCTCTAACCTCTAACCTCTAACCTTTAACCTTTAACCTTTAACCTTATTATGTACATCGATCCACATATTCATATGAGTTCCCGCACTACCGACGATTACGAAAAAATGCGTGATGCGGGTATTGTTGCGGTGATTGAACCTTCCTTCTGGATGGGACAGCCAAGAACTAATATTGGTTCTTTTCAAGATTATTTCAGCAGTTTGGTGGGCTGGGAAAGATTTCGGGCTTCGCAGTTTGGCATCAAGCATTACTGTACCATCGGCTTGAATTCAAAAGAAGCAAATAACGAGCCTTTGGCGGAACAGGTAATGGAATTGTTGCCTTTGTACGCTTGTAAGGAAGGTGTTGTTGCCATCGGCGAAATCGGTTACGACGACATGACACCGGCGGAGGATAAATACTTTCGCTTGCAGCTAGAACTAGCGAAAGAGTTAGATATGCTAGTAATGATTCATACACCGCACCGCGATAAAAAAGCCGGTACTAGTCGCAGCATGGATGTATGTATCGAACATGGTTTGGAACCATCTAAAGTAGTGATGGATCATAACAATGAAGAAACCGTCAAAGAAGTATTAGATAGAGGTTTCTGGGCAGCATTTACTATTTACCCAAATACCAAAATGGGCAATGCTCGCATGGTGGAAGTTGTACGTCAATACGGTTGCGAACGAATCATTGTAGATAGTAGCGCCGATTGGGGAGTAAGCGATCCTTTAGCAGTACCGAAAACTGCTCAATTAATGATTGAAAGAGGCATACCAGAAGCGCATATGCGAGCCACCTGTTACGAAAATGCTCTTGAAGCATATAGCCAAAGCGGACAAATCAACGAATCTGACTGGTTGAATCCATCACCAATCGATCAGCGAGAATTATTCAGTGGCAACTCGGTACTGCGCGGACAAAAGCCAGTTGTGGAAACTGAATCTGAATACGCATTGATTGAATAACAGTGAACAGTGAACAGTGAGCAGTTAGGAGTTAGGAGTTAGGAGTTAGGAGTTAGTAATTCCCCTTCTCTCCCACTCTCCCCCTCTTCCCCTTCTTCCCCCTTCTAAAATATGAACACGGCAACTTTAAACACCAATCGCCTTTGGGCGTATCTACAGTTAACGCGACCTGCAAATATTATCACTGCTTGGGCGGATGTGCTTGCGGGTATTGCGGCTTCGGGTTTTTCTGTAGTGGATAATCCGTTATCTATTGCATGGTTAATTTTGGCTACTACTGGTTTATATGGTGGTGGTGTCGTATTTAACGATGTGTTTGATGCCGATTTAGATGCTAAAGAAAGACCGGAAAGACCGATTCCCAGCGGTAGAAGCTCGTTACGGGGAGCAATTGTTTTAGGAAGCTTACTTTTAAGTATTGGTGTATTCGCTGCGGCTCAAGTTTCTTGGTTGAGTTTTTGTATCGCTTGCGGTGTGGCTGCTGCGGCTTTGCTTTACGATGCTTACGGAAAACATCATACGTTTTTCGGTCCTTTAAACATGGGAATTTGTCGCGGTGGTAATTTGTTACTCGGTGTCAGTATATTGTCGCCAATGTTAAGGGAAAACTGGTATTTGGCTTTAATTCCCATTACTTATATAGCTGCAATTACTGCTATCAGCCAAGGTGAAGTACATGGTGGAAAACGCAGTACTGGTATTGTAGCCTTAGTATTAATGGGTGTGGTTATTGCTGGACTATTAGGGCTAGGCTGGCTAAATCAATCTTATTTCTTAGCGGTATTACCCTTCGTGATTTTACTGAGTTGGCGTGTTGTGCGACCTTTCGTGCAAGCCGTGAGTCAACCAAGTGCGGAAAATATACGTACAGCAGTGCGTTCGGGAGTTTTATCTCTTATAGTGTTAGATGCAACTCTTAGCTGTAGTTTTGCAGGTTTTGGTTATGGTTTGTTACTGTTAAGTTTGTTACCTATCTCTATGATGCTAGCTAAACTATTTGCTGTAACTTAAAATACATTAGAGAAGAGTGAGGAGTTAAGAGTGAGGAGTTAGAAATTAATTAATATCTTTGACCTTTGATTTATCTTAATTAACTTATAAAAATCGATGTAAATGCAAATTCTAATTTATTCCTATAATTATCATCCCGAACCCATCGGAATTGCGCCTTTAATGACTGAGCTTGCTGAGGGGTTAGTGAAAAAGGGACATCAAGTGCGGGTGATTACGGGTATGCCTAATTATCCACAGCGCGAGATTTATGAGGAGTATCGGGGTAAATGGTACACAACAGAAGAGAAAAACGGTGTCACTATTCAAAGGTGTTATTTAAGAATTAAATCTAAGCCGAATTTAATTGATAGATTGTTATTAGAATTAAGCTTCGTATTTACAAGTTTGCCTCAAGCTTTAAATGGTTGGCGACCTGATATTATTCTTTTAACTGTTCCACCTTTATTAGTTTCATTACCGGCAGCTTTATTAAGTTGGTTTTATAATTGTCCGTTGGTGTTGAATGTTCAAGATATTCTACCAGAAGCTGCAATCAAAACTGGATTGTTAAAGAACAAATTCATGATTCGCGCCCTAGAGGCTTTAGAGAAGTTTGCTTATAGAAAAGCTCATACAATTAGCGTGATTGCCGACGGATTTGTTAAAAATTTAGTTAGTAAGAAAGTTCCAATCAATAAAATTGCCTGTATTCCTAATTGGGTAGATATAGATTTTGTTCGTCCTTTACCAAAAAAAGCGAAAAACTGGAAAGCTATTCACAAATTAGATAATAAATTTGTGGTGCTTTATTCAGGCAATATTGCTTTAACTCAAGGTTTAGAAACGGTAATCGAAACAGCAGCATCGTTAACACATATTCCAGAGATTGCTTTTGTAATTGCAGGAGAATCTAAGGCTTTGAAAAGGCTGCAAAAATATTGTCTGGCTTGTGGTGCGGATAATGTTTTATTGCTACCGCTGCAACCGCGAGAGAAATTACCCCAGATGTTAGCAGCGGCTGATGTTGGTTTGGTTGTGCAAAAACGCAACGTGATTTCTTTTAATATGCCTTCCAAAATACCATTATTGTTGGCTTCGGGAAGTCCAATTATTGCTTCTGTTCCTGCTTGCGGTACGGCAGCACGTGCTGTTAGGCAAAGTGGCGGCGGTGTAGTTGTTGCACCAGAATCACCCCAAGATTTAGCTGCTGCAATTATGAGTTTATACAGCAATCCAGCTTTAACAACGCAATTGGGTGCAAAGGCAAGAAATTTTGCTGTCGAGCGCTATTCTTTTGAACAAGCATTAACGGCTTATGAAGCTGTTTTTTCTCAAGCTATTTCCCGCAAAGTTTCCGGCATCTTACCCGCAATGCAAAAGAAGTTAGGGGTTAGTACTCGTTTTCATTAAAATTGACGGGTGAAGGCAAGCAGGGGGAGCGGAGGGAGCGGAGGAGCAGGGGGAGAAAATAATAAAACCCTCTTTTATAAACCCGTCAAAACTAATGAAATGAACTGTTAGGGGGTAGAAAGTTAGGAGTTATCAGTTTTATTTGTACTTAATTCATTTATCGGATATTTAAGGTATTTCAGATATTGTGGATATACAGCACTTTGCAAGTTTCAGGAGGTACATTCCACTTTTAGGATGTACCTCACTCAAATGAAATCGGCTGTATAGCGCTACGGGAAGATTAAAGGTAAAAGTTTAAAGGTAAAAGGTTTAATCATCATAGGTTTTAGTCTTCATCGATGTCTTAACCGGCATTGCGTAATGCTATATTTTATATTTATTTAAACAAATTCATAATTATCAATAAAAAAATAGACTGAATGTCTTAAATATTTACTATTAAAATTAAATTTATATTTTGAGAAAATATTTTTAACATAAGTTGAACAAAAAAGAAATAAAATAAGATTGTAGGCAGTTTGACATTTATGACTGAAATAATATCGCTACATTAAGTAAGAATTACGCTATTTTCAGCGTTACTGTTTGAAATGTTAAGACATAAGTTTATGGTTTCTAAAAAAGAAAATGAAGGCGAAACTCGGCGAATTACTATAATCGGTGGCAAAGGCAAAATGGGACAGTTTTTTGCAAGGGAACTGTCAGCAAGCGGGCATCAAGTAGATGCTTTTGGAAATCAAGATTGGCACTTAGCGGATAAATTACTTGGTAATGCTGACTTAGTCTTAGTTTCGGTTCCCATTGAGAAAACTGTAGAAGTAATTAAACGTGCTGCCCCATATCTGAAACCTACCACAGCGATCGCCGATATTACCAGCGTCAAAGCTGAACCCGTACAAGCAATGTTAGAGCATCACAAAGGTGCTGTAATGGGTTTGCATCCAATGTTTGGGCCAAAAGTTGAATCCTTTGCACAACAGATTGTAGTGGTATGTCGGGGACGCAATGACGCTCAATTTACATGGTTGTTGGATTTCTTCGCAGCTAAAGGCAGCAACTTGGTAGAATCTACAGCCAAAGAACACGATAAAATGATGGTGATTATTCAAGCAATACGTCATTTTGCTAGGTTTAGCTTGGGTGTATTTTTAGCTGAAGAAAATATCGATATTCAGCGTAGTTTATTAATGGCTAGTCCAACTTATCGGCAAGAAATCGATATACTACAACGTTTATTTGCTCAAAGTTCGCATTTATGTGCGGATATTATGTTAGCCACTGAAGAAAGATGCGAAATGATAGTTTCTCTCGCCGAAACATACAGCCGTTTGGCTCAACTTGTCGCTAACAAAGATAGAGAAGCATTAATCAAAGAGTTTGAATCTACTCAAGGTTTTTTTGATAAGGCTTTAGCTTCTGAAAATAAACTCGAACAAACAGTAGAAGATTATTTGATTCGTGATAGCTTTACTTCCAAAGAAACTCAAATGGAAGTAAAAAAAGATGATAGTGAAAGTATTTTACTTACCACTTGATAAAGAATATAGGAACAAGCAGTAGCTGATAATAGAAATTCACGCATTTAAGTACAGTGGTTTTCACTTAGGTGGAATACAGTCAAATCCTCACAACGCCATTTGCTAAAACCGTCGTGTTCCTCGGCAACGCAATGGCTATTTTTTGAAATTTTGTTTAATGGTTGTGATTAATACCCTATGCAAATAGATATATTTCATGATACTGTATGTCCCTGGTGCAGAATCGGTAAAAAGCATCTTTTCGATGCGCTATCTGAATACAACGGTGAAGCTATAGATATTCGCTGGCATCCTTTTCTTTTAGATAATTCTGTTCCTAGTGAAGGATATGAATTTCGTGATTTTATGCAGCAGCGAAAAGGCATGTCACTGCCGCAGTTACAGCAAATGTTTGATTATACGAAACGAATGGGTGAAGCTGCTGGGGTAATTTTGGATTTTACAAAAGTGCAATTAGCTGTTAATACTACTCTTTCTCATAGATTAATTCAATTAGCTCCAGAACATTCTAAAACTAAAGTTGTTGAGGCAATTTATCAAGCTTATTTTGAAGAGGGTTTAAACCTAGGAGATATTCAGGTAATATTAGCGATCGCTAAATCTTGCGGACTAGATTTTCCTGAACTTTCACAACAGTTAAATGATAAAGATGCTCTCAATGCAATTGTTCTCGAATCAGACAACGCCCGTAGTTTGGGTATTAATAGCGTACCGTTTTTTATTATTAACAACAAAATAAAGCTAAATGGCTCTCAGTCAAAAGAAGCATTTGTTAATCAGTTAACAGTGAGCAGTCAACAGTGAGCAATCAACAGTGAGCAGTTGAAATTTATCAATTACCAATTACCAATTACCAATCCTCAATTATTAATTATTAATCATGATATTAGAAGTAAAAAGTAAGCCTAAATATAATCTGCAACCGATTCGGCAACGGGTTGAGGTGACTTTTAATTATCCGGTTCACTTCACTAACGGAATTTTTGATTTGGATAATCCGCTTTTAGCTGAGATTATTGAAAATGATGGGGAAGCAAAACCTAAAAAGGTGATATTTGTTGTCGATGGTGGTTTGTTGGAACATCGACACGAATTGTTGGTAGAGTTGCGGCAATATTGCGATCGCAATTCTGATATCTTAACTTTATCTGCCGAACCAATGGTAGTTCCTGGTGGTGAAGCGGCAAAAAATAATCCTCAATTACTCGAAGATATTCATCAGTTAGTTGAGAATGCGGGTATCTGTCGTCACTCTTATATCATTGCTATCGGCGGCGGTGCGGTTCTCGATTTAATAGGATATGCGGCAGCTACAGCCCACAGAGGAATTCGTCTCATCCGTATTCCTACAACTGTGTTGGCTCAAAATGATTCTGCTGTCGGAGTTAAAAATGGTGTCAATGCTTTCGGTAAAAAGAACTTTTTAGGCAGTTTTGCACCACCTTACGCCGTTATTAACGATTTCGATTTTCTCAGCAGTTTAGACGATAGAGATTGGCGAGCGGGTATTGCTGAAGCGGTAAAAGTAGCGCTGATTAAAGATGCAGAATTTTTTGAATTTATTTCTGATAATGCAGCACTTTTAGCTCGTCGCAATCTAGAAGCAATGCAGCAGGTGATTTATCGATGCGCCCAGCTACATTTAAAACATATTGCTACTAGCGGCGATGCTTTTGAAATGGGTTCTTCTCGCCCTTTAGATTTCGGACATTGGGCTGCTCATAAACTCGAACAGTTGACTAATTATCGTTTGCGTCATGGGGAAGCGGTGGCAATTGGTATTGCTTTAGACAGTACCTATTCTTATTTAGAAGGAATGCTTTCTCATTGCGAATGGCAAAATATACTACATACTTTAAAGACATTAGGATTTGAATTATATGTCAGCGAACTTACTGAAGAATCTGATATAGAAAATCCTAGATGTTTGTTTCAAGGATTAAATGAATTCCGGGAACATTTAGGTGGAGAATTAACCCTAACGCTTTTGCAAAGAATTGGAGAAGAAATTGAGGTTCATGCAGTGAAAAATTCTTCATATCAACAAGCAATTACCCTATTATCTAATGCCAAAATGTAATTATTCGCAATGTTGCAATTGGCAATTTGCGTTTAGCATTTGATAAACAGTTATAAATATGAAAGTCTTTTCTAACAAAAATTTTCACCTAACTTATTGCACCAATATTCATCCCGGTGAAGATTGGACTCAGGTTTTTGCGAATTTGCAGCAATATATTCCATCACTGAAGAAAAAGCTATCGCCTCATCAGCCTTTCGGCATCGGATTGCGTTTAGCAGATGCAGCATCAAGAGAACTTTTACAAGGAAACACCTTGCAAGAGTTCAAATCGTGGTTAAACGAACACGATTTATATGTTTTCACGCTAAATGGTTTTCCCTACGGTGGATTTCACTTACAAGTTGTAAAAGACAAAGTATATGCACCGGATTGGTCAAAACAAGAGCGTTTGGACTATACATTAAGATTGACTCAAATTCTTGCCGAATTATTGCCAGAAGAAATAGAAGGTAGCATTTCTACAGTACCGCTATCTTATAAACCTTGGTTCGATGGCAATCAGCTTTCTCAAGCAAAATTGATTAGCAGCGCTACTATTCATATAGCGCAAGTGGTAGCGCAAATGGTAAGAATCCGGGCTGCAACCGATAAAGTTCTACATTTAAATTTAGAACCCGAGCCGGATGGATTAATTGAAAATGCTGAAGAAGTAATCAGATACTTTGAGAAATATTTGTTACCTATCGGCGGAACTTATTTAGCGAAAAACTTAGCAATTCCCCAAGCCGCAGCCGAAGTACTGTTACTCGAACATGTAAGAGTGTGTTACGACACCTGTCATTTTGCAGTAGAGTATGAAAATCCGGTTTCTGTATTTGAGAAATTTCGAGCTGCTGGCATCCAAATTGGTAAAATTCAAATTAGTGCCGCATTAAAAGCCGAAATATCCAAAGAGAAAAGCAAAAGGCAGTTATTAAAACAAAGATTGCAGCCTTTCGCCGAATCTACATATTTACATCAAGTCATCGCTCGCAATGCTGACGGAAGTCTACAAAATTATCGAGATTTAAGCACAGCCTTGTCTTTTCTCGAAGACAGTAACGCTTGTGAATGGAGAACCCATTTTCACGTACCATTATTTATCGATGACTATCAGGTATTGAAATCAACTCAAGACGATATAGTCACCGTTTTTCAACTATTGCAAAACCAAGACATTTGCAATCACTTAGAAATCGAAACCTACACATGGGAAGTTTTACCTCCCGAAATGAAAGTAGATATTGCAGCATCCATTCAGCGCGAATATGAATGGGTTTTATGGAAATTACAAGCAATTAACTATCAAGAATTAGCTGAAGTTAGGGCATAGACAGTTAGGAGTTAGGAGTTAGGAGTTAGAAAGTAGCCAAAATTATAGCTATCTGTAGTGGGAGCCGAAAAGCTCCCTTACTTTTTAACAACTCACCAATTACCAATTACCAATCCCCAATCCCCAATTACCAATCCCCTATGCCCAATTCCCAATTACCAATTTTTAATTAATATTATGAATAAAACAGTAGTAATTAACGTAGTCGGATTAACTCAAAATTTATTGGGAAAGCATACGCCAATGCTTTCGCAATGGGCTGAGGGCGGTAAAACTGCTACGGTAGAACCAGTTTTACCGGCGGTTACTTGTTCGGTACAGTCTACTTATTTAACGGGTAAAATGCCATCAGAACATGGCATTGTCGGGAATGGTTGGTATTTTAGAGATGATTGTGAAACTAAGTTTTGGCGACAGTCAAATAAGTTAGTTCAATCTCCTAAAATATGGGAGATGGCAAGGGAATTTGATTCTGATTTTACCTGCGCTAATATGTTTTGGTGGTACAACATGTACTCATCGGCAAATTATGCAGTTACTCCTCGACCGATGTATCCTGCTGATGGTAGGAAAATACCCGATATATACACTCAACCAAGTAATTTTCGCGAGCAATTACAAGCAGAATTTGGACAGTTTCCTTTATTCAACTTTTGGGGACCAACTGCATCGATTGCATCTACACAATGGATTGCTAATTCATCAAAATGGGTAGAAGAAAAATGCAGTCCTAATTTAACTTTGATTTATCTACCGCATCTAGATTACTGTTTGCAAAAGTTTGGTCCCATTCAAGACAAAATATCTAAAGAATTGCGAGAAGTCGATGCAGTTTGTGGCGATTTAATTAATTTTTACGAAAAACGTGGAGCCTCTGTTATTGTTTTATCAGAATATGGAATTACATCTGTATCTCAGCCGATTCATATTAATAGATTATTGCGTTCCAAGGGTTTATTAGCTATTCGCGAAGAAGAAGGAAGAGAACTCCTCGATGCCGGTGCTAGTAAAGCTTTTGCTGTTGCAGATCATCAACTTGCTCACGTTTACATTAACGATGTAGATTGTATTCCTCAAGTTAGAAACTTGTTAAAAGAAACCGAGGGAATAGACTTTGTTTTAGACGAAACGAGCAAACCAGACTACCATCTAAATCATTCTCGAAGTGGAGAATTAATCGCAGTTGCAAACAGTAATGCATGGTTTACTTATTATTACTGGCTTGATGATAAACGCGCTCCAGACTTTGCCAGAACAGTAGATATTCATCGTAAACCAGGCTATGACCCAGTAGAATTATTTGTAGACCCTAAAATCAAATTCCCCAAGCTCAAAGTAGGCTCAAAATTACTTAAGAAAAAGCTAGGTTTCCGCTATTTAATGGACGTGATTCCACTTGATGCTTCTTTAGTAAAAGGTTCTCATGGCTGTATCCCTCCCACCCCGGAAATGGGACCTTTATTAATTAGTAAACAAACTGACTTAATTAATTCTGACTCTATCGAAGCAACCGATGTATGTGAATTGATTTTGCAACATCTTCAGGTAAGCAAGGTGGATCGAAGGTTAAAGGTTAAAGGTTAAGGAGTTAGGAGTAGCAAGTAGTGAGTAGTGAGTAATAAATAATTTCCTCTTCCCTCCCTCCCTCACTCTCTCCCTCTCTCCCTCCCTCTCCCCCTTGTTCCCCTCTTCCCCTTCCAAAGTAATACATTCATTTTTCATACTTCCGATGGTAGCGATAATACTGATCATTTGGTCTTCTCTTTTTTTTAGTAAACTTATGTAACAGCTAAAAATCGGACACACCTATCGAAAAAAAGTTCATGTATGGCTTGCGCGATATCTAGTAGGCTTGAATTATAAACACATTTGAAAAGTTTGCGGAGACAGGTTTTCAGGATATTGCTGTTCTGCTTATATAGTATTGCGTAATAGGGTTAGAACATTAACAAACACTAAAACCTATGATTCTTATACCTTTGACCTCTAACCTTCGTGTAGCGCTTATACCTGTAATTTTTGCATTAGATTTGTGTTTTACTGTATGCTTTTAGTCAAAGCGCATACGTGTACAAAAATTATCTGTTCGCGGCAAGGTGAGACAGCAATTTAATCGGATGTCTTGCTTGAGCTTTAACTGCATATTTTTCAAATTTTTATTAATATCTCACGCAGTATTGAGCGGTTCATTAGCTTGACTGCGTTTTAGCAATTATACTGTGGTTGAATTATTGTAATTTATTTGTAATTAAGATTAGTCGTCAATTAGAAATCCACAGTAGTGAAGATAATAAAGTAATCATTCGTATAACTACAAATAGCAAAGGTAAATGCATTTATAGCTTATACCTAATTTTGATTTTTTTAATTTTTAATTTTTGACTTAACGTTTGACTGCATACCCCGCAATTTTTCCAGAGGAATAGCCGATGATTGAAAAGCAAGCTTACACAACTAGTGGCGGTATTAATGTATCTCGCACGGTTACGGAAGTTGAGATTGATGCAGCCTTACAAGATATATTGTTTCACCTTGACTCTAAGCGTGGGGGTTTGCTCAAAAGTAATTATGAATATCCCGGAAGATACAAAAGATGGGCAATTGGATTTGTAAATCCACCTCTGGAAGTGGCTACCCGAGATAAAAGTTTTACTATTAAGGCTTTGAACGAACGCGGTAAGGTTATTTTACCGATGCTTTTGCAGCGTTTATCAAATCATTCGCAACTTGCACAAGTCGAGATTAATAATACAGAAACTATTACCGGTAGCATCAAGCGATCGCAACAGTTTTTTGCAGAAGAAGAGCGCAGTAAACAACCTTCAGCTTTTACAGTTATCCGCGATATTCTCCAAGCTTTTTACAGCGATGAAGACGAGCATTTAGGGCTTTATGGCGCGTTTGGTTACGATTTGGTATTTCAGTTTGAACCAATTTCTCAACGTTTGCAGCGTGCGGACGATCAAAGAGATTTGGTGCTGTATTTGCCCGATGAGTTGGTAGTTGTTGACTATTATCTGCAACGTGCTTATCGTCTTAGCTATGAGTTTGAGAAAGGAGAAGCTAGTACGCAAAATCTTCCTCGCACTGGCGAATCTATAGATTATAGAGGTAAACGCTTGACTCCGGAGCGTTCTTCAGATCATGAGAACGGCGAATATGCCAAACAGGTAGAAGGTGCTCTTGATTACTTCCGCCGTGGCGATTTATTTGAAGTTGTACCTTCCCAAAACTTTTTCAAAGAAAGTAAAACTGCACCTTCAGAATTATTTACCACATTAGGACAAATAAATCCCAGTCCCTACGGTTTTATATTTAATTTAGGTGGAGAATACATTATTGGTTCTTCTCCGGAAATCTTTGTTCGAGTTGATGGTAGAAGGGTAGAAACTTGTCCGATTAGCGGTACTATAGCGCGGGGAAGGGATGCCCTCGATGATGAAAAGCAGATTCGTCAGCTACTCAATTCATTCAAGGATGAATCTGAATTAACTATGTGTACTGACGTGGATCGCAATGATAAATCGCGAATTTGCGAACCCGGTTCTGTACGAGTAATCGGCCGCCGTCAAATCGAAATGTACAGTCATTTAATCCATACGGTAGACCATGTAGAAGGTACGCTAAGACGCGAATTTGACGCTTTAGATGCCTTTTTAACTCATACCTGGGCAGTGACGGTAACGGGGGCACCGAAAAAATCAGCAATTGAATATCTCGAACAGCACGAACGCAGCGCCAGACGCTGGTACGGTGGAGCGGTAGGTTATTTATGCTTTAACGGTAATTTGAATACCGGGTTAATTTTGCGGACAATTCGACTCAAAGATTCAATTGCCGAAGTCCGAGTTGGTGCAACGGTGCTGTACGATTCCATTCCCGCAGCCGAAGAACAGGAAACTTTAACTAAAGCTGCCGCAGCTTTTGAAACAATTCGCCGCGCCGGGGAAAAAGCCAAAGCTGCCGAAGGCGATGCAAATTCTTTAAGTGCTAGTATTCCCAATGTAGAAGCTGGAAAACGCATTTTATTAATCGACCATGAGGACTCTTTCGTTCACACTTTAGCCAACTACATGCGTCAAACTGGAGCATCTGTAAAAACACTGCGTCATGGTTTTGATGAATCAATTTTTGATACCGAAAAACCAGATTTAGTTGTATTATCTCCAGGGCCTGGAAAACCAAGTGATTTTAAAGTTCCGCAAACTGTTAAAGTTTGTATGAATCGTAATATCCCAGTTTTCGGCGTATGTTTGGGATTGCAAGGCATTGTTGAAGCCTTTGGTGGTGAATTAGGAGTTTTAGATTATCCCCAACATGGCAAACCTTCAAAGATTAATATCACCGACTCAAATTCGGTAATGTTTAAAGATTTACCCGCAGCTATTACAGTTGGTAGATATCATTCTTTGTTTGCGCTTAAAGATAAATTTCCTCAAGAATTGAAAGTTACGGCAATGTCAGAAGACGATGTAATTATGGCAGTTGAACATAAAACATTGCCCATCGCAGCAGTACAGTTTCACCCAGAATCAATCATGACTTTAGCCGGAGAGGCTGGATTAGCGATGATTAAAAACGTCGTTTACAAATACACTAAGTCAGAAGATTCCGAAGTGGCTTCTGTCAGTTAACAGTTAACAGTTATCAGTTATCAGTAACTACTCCCATTCCGCTCTAAGATTTCCTATGAAAATTTCTCCCTCACTCCCTCCCTCTCTCACTCTCTCACTCAACCCCAAACGGTAATCTTCTGCCGGGCAGGGAGTAATAGGCAATTATTTACTGATAACTGTTAACTATAAATAGCAAGTAGTAAGTAGCCCTGAGCCGCACGCCGGGGCGCGAACGCTTACAGCAGGCGGGCTGATGCCGGAAAACCTTTTTACCTTAACTGTTTCACAAGTAGCGATTGGGGTTTAAGGAGAATTTACCTGCATGTTACATAGCGATACTTTATTCGTGCCGACTTACTTATTCTGGCTGGAGAAAGCAAGTTTGAAGTTACTAAGAGGGCTGAGAACTTTCGGAAAATAAGATTTTTGAGCCAAACGCAACAGCAGAACTTAACACTATAGGTACAGATGTATTCACTGATTCTTTTGCAGTACCTCAAAAAGTTCTAGAAGCAGGCAATAATTTAAGTTTGTCTAGCATGGAAATTATTGGTACGGGCTTATTATTGCATAAACTTCAGAAACCGCTACTAAGTAAATTATAGCTATTCGCAATAAATATAATTAGGTTCGCCTTACTCGTTCTAAGGAAGTAATATTATGAATAATGTGACAACTACCAATAGAATTAATATGCTAACTAGGCCCCGACACATACTTGAGGAAATAGTCTTGCATAAAAGGCAAGAAGTTGCTCAAATGCGATTGGAATCTCCTTTAGCTAAGGTACAGGAACAACTTAAAGATGCGCCGAAGGTAAGAGATTTTTTAAAGGCTTTGCAAGATAATTCTCACCGTCCTAGTTTAATTGCAGAAGTAAAAAAAGCATCCCCAAGTAAAGGAATTATTCGGGAAGATTTTGACCCAATCAATATAGCTCAATCATATGAACGGGGGGGAGCAGCATGTCTTTCAGTTCTCACAGATAGTCATTTTTTTAAAGGTAGTTTTGACAACCTACGTAACGTCAGAAAAAGCGTAGAATTACCGCTATTATGCAAAGAATTTATTGTTGATATATATCAAATATATTTAGCTAGAACTTTGGGCGCTGATGCAGTACTTTTGATTGCAGCTATTTTATCTAACGTGCAGTTGAAGGACTTTTTACGAGTAATTCACAGCTTGAAGATGACAGCTTTAGTAGAAGTCCATACTGCTTCAGAACTAGATAGAGTGTTAAGACTTCCTGACGTGAAATTAGTCGGAATTAACAACCGCAATCTCAAGAATTTTACCGTAGATTTGGCTAATACTGAAAAATTGATTGCTCAAAGAAAGTCACTATTGCAAAGTTTTGGAATTACCGTTATCAGCGAATCTGGTATATATACCCCTGACGATTTAGATTTCGTGGAAAAAGCTGGCGCTCGTGCCGTTTTAGTCGGAGAATCTTTAGTTAGGCAGCCAGATGTAGAAGATGCGGCAAGAAAGCTACTCAGTCATCAGTGAGCAGCGAGCAGCGAGCAGCGAGCAGTTAGGAGTTAGTAAGTTAAGAAGTTTTTTCCCTACTGGTATTAAATTGCAATAGTTGTTAAGAGTAATTATTAATTAACAACCAATAACTAACAACTAACCGCTAACAACTATCCACTATCAAATATCAAATATCAACTATCAACTAATAACATGGCTATAATTTCTCAGCGTTTTGAAGAGTTAAGAAAATCTAATACTTGTGCTTTGATTCCGTTTATTACGGCGGGCGATCCAGATTTAGAAACTACTGCGAAAGCACTGAAAATATTAGATAAAAATGGTGCTAGCTTTATTGAATTAGGGGTTCCTTATTCTGACCCGTTGGCTGATGGTCCGGTGATTCAAGCTGCTGCAACTCGTGCTTTGGCAAAGGGTACGAAGCTAGATAATGTTTTACAGATGTTGAAAACATTAACTCCAGAGTTACAAGCACCAATTATTCTATTTACTTATTACAATCCCATCTTGAATTTAGGGGTTAAAGAATTTTTAGCAAAAGTTGCTGAAGTTGGTGTTAAAGGGTTAGTAGTTCCCGATTTACCTTTAGAAGAAGCTGAAAATTTGATACAGTCAGCCCAAGAATTTGGTATTGAATTAACTTTGCTTGTAGCTCCTACCAGTTCAAAAGATAGAATCAGCGCGATCGCTAAATATTCTCAGGGTTTTATCTACTTAGTGAGTGTAACCGGTGTTACCGGAGTTCGTTCTGGTCTACAAAATCGGGTTAAGGATATTCTAGATGAATTACGCGGAGTTACCGACAAAGCAATCGGTATCGGTTTCGGTATTTCCAATGGGGAACATGCTGCTCAAGCCCAACAATGGGGTGCAGACGCTGTAATCGTAGGTAGCGCTTTAGTAAAACGACTAGCAAACGGTACTCCCGAAGAAGGATTAAAAGCAGTCGAAGAACTGATGAAAGAATTAAAATCTGCAATTTCTAGCGAACAGTTAACAGTTGCAGGGAAATAAGGTTAAAGGTTAAAGGTCAAAGGTTGAAGGTTGAAGGTTAAAATTATTTATTTTTGTCTCCCCCCTCTTCCCCCTCTCTCCTTTCTCCCAATCCCCAATTTGTCATTTTTCAAATTAATTAAAGGATAAAAAAAATGGTCAGTACTCCAGATATCAATACTAAAGTCTCATCAGTAGCTCGTCCCGATAATTTAGGAAGATTCGGAAAGTTTGGTGGAAAGTACGTTCCCGAAACTTTAATGCCCGCATTAAGTGAGTTAGAAACTGCTTACCAGAAGTATCGTAATGACCCCGATTTCAAGTCTGAATTAGCTGGTTTATTGCGGGATTACGTAGGAAGACCTAGCCCTTTGTATTTTGCGGAACGCTTGACCGAGCATTATGCAAAACCAGATGGCTCTGGAGCGCAAATTTATTTAAAGCGTGAGGATTTAAATCATACCGGCGCTCATAAAATTAATAATGCTTTAGCTCAAGTTTTGTTGGCTAAACGCATGGGTAAGCAAAGAATTATCGCTGAAACCGGAGCCGGACAACACGGTGTTGCGACTGCTACTGCTTGCGCTCGCTTTGGTTTGAAGTGCGTGATTTTCATGGGTATCCACGACATGGAAAGACAAGCGCTCAACGTATTTCGGATGCGGTTGATGGGAGCGGAAGTTAGCCCTGTAGAAGCAGGAACCGGAACTTTAAAAGATGCAACTTCTGAAGCAATTCGCGACTGGGTAACGAATGTAGAAACTACACACTACATTTTAGGTTCTGTAGCTGGGCCTCATCCCTACCCAATGTTGGTACGCGATTATCATGCGATGATTGGTGCGGAAACTCGCAATCAATGTGAAGAGAAATGGGGAGGATTGCCAGATATTCTTTTAGCTTGTGTTGGTGGTGGTTCTAATGCAATGGGTTTATTTCACGAATTTGTAGAAGAAGAATCCGTGCGCTTAATTGGAGTCGAAGCAGCCGGTGAAGGTGTTGCTACCGAAAAACATGCCGCAACTTTGACTAAAGGAAGAGTCGGAGTATTGCATGGTGCAATGAGTTACTTATTGCAAGATAACGACGGACAAGTCATCGAAGCGCACTCAGTCAGCGCCGGTTTGGACTATCCCGGAGTTGGACCAGAACACAGTTTTCTCAAAGATATGAATCGTGCTGAATACTATAGCGTTACCGATAAAGAAGCTTTAGCAGCATTTAGAAAAGTGTCGGAACTAGAAGGAATTATTCCCGCACTAGAAACCGCTCATGCTTTTGCTTATTTAGAAAAACTCTGTCCTGAACTAGATGGAAGTCCGAAATTAGTTATCAACTGTTCCGGTAGAGGTGACAAAGACGTACAAACCGTAGCTAAAGTAATCAATCTTTAGTAAATCCAGGTTCGTAGTTGCGCTGTCTTCGCCAAAAATGTTGAACACAAAAGCGCAACTACGAACCTATACCCCTCGTTACCAGGTTCTACCTGGTAATGCATTTTCAGAGGCACTGGCTCTTGTATAATCTGATGTCAGAGACTTCCGGGTAAGGGTTCCCAGCCAGAGACTGGAAGTGAAAATAGTTCGTTCGACATTTTTGGCGCTGTAAGCGCAACTACGAGCCTATAATCTAATATTTTTCATTTATTTTCTACCTAATTTAATAACAACAAATAATTCTTAATCTAAAATCCAAAATGCCATGACTCAAACCCCAGTAAAAACCCAAGCTCCTGATACTGCTCGGTGGTCTACTTTACTCCAGCAGCTATTAAGCAAAGAATCTCTCAGCGTTAATCAAGCAACTGAATTAATTGAAGGATGGCTTAATGATGAAATTCCTCCGGTACTTTCCGGTGGGATTTTGACTGCAATTCAAGCTAAAGGAGTCTCACCGGAAGAATTGGTGGGTATGGCTCAAGTTTTGCAATCTCAGTCTTTAGGAGGAATCGAAAATCATCAATCTGAGTACCCACTGATAGATACTTGCGGTACGGGTGGGGATGGTGCTTCTACTTTTAATATTTCCACTGCCGTTGCTTTTGTCGCTGCTGCTGCTGGAGTGAAAGTTGCTAAACACGGCAATCGTTCGGCTTCTAGTAAAACTGGTTCTGCTGATGTACTGGAAGCTTTAGGTATAAATCTTCAAGCTGACCCCAAAAAAGTACGGTCTGCGGTTGATGAAATCGGCGTGACATTTTTGTTTGCACCAGGTTGGCATCCGGCTTTGAAGCCCGTCGCTCCTTTACGCAAAACTTTAAAAATCCGGACTATTTTTAACTTGCTTGGGCCTTTAGTAAATCCTATGAGTCCGACAGGGCAGGTTATTGGTGTATCAGATCCATTTTTAGTACAGACAATTGCTCCAGCTTTATCGCAATTAGGAATTCGTCGGGGAATAGTAATTCACGGAAGAGAAAGATTAGATGAAGGCGGTTTGGGTGATGTTAACGATGTGGCAATGGTAAAAGATGGGCAAGTAAATTTATTAGAATTAACCGCAGAAAAATTAGGTTTAAATCCCGCACCAATCGGAGATTTGAAAGGTGGAGAAGTTCAAGAAAATGCCGATATTTTAAAGGCTGTTTTACAAGGAAAAGGCACTCAAGCACAGCAAGATGTAGTTGCTTTAAATACAGCTTTAGCCCTAGAAGTGGGTGAAGCGGTTGATGGAGAAGATATTGTAGAGCGCTGTACTAAAGGTGTAGTTACTGCCAAAGATGTTCTCAAAAGTGGTGAAGCCTGGAAAAAGTTAGAACAGCTTGCTGAGTTTTTGAAGTAAATAAATATTGAGAATGGGTATTGGGCATTGGTAACTAAAAGTTAGAGATTTTGACCTTTAATCTTTAACCTTTGCCCTTTAACTATATTTTTATTATTTTTTAAGGCTCATCAGGAGTTAATATGCTAAAAAATTATAAAAAAAGGGAACAGGAAACAGGGAATAGGGAACAGATAATAAAAAATATTATTTATGAATAAAATCGACTAATAAAACCCCCAAACCTTTGTATGATAATAATTTTAGACAAATAAGTCATAGTTTTAGCATAGTACGTACTGAAGTACCTTTTTTAATCAATATTTAACCTAATTCTTTTCAAGAAAATAATTTATTTTTCGTTAATTGAATATATATTTTTAATTCGTGCAGATAAGTTTCGCTTATATAGCTATGGTTTTAACCACTAGTTAAGGATTGAATTCGACTTTCTAAACACTTATTAGCTTCATTACTAGTGTTGCGAGAAAGTTATATACACTACAATAATTTAATAACTCTGTATCAAAAAAAATATCTAAAGAAACGAAAGAATCATCAAAATATCCTTCATAGTATTTAACATATAAATCAATTACTCTAATACATAGGCGTTAGGTAAATAGATTTTAACGCGCCAATTAAGGAATATCTCTATTATTGTTTTTCGCATTTGGCATCTTCATTCAATAACAATGCTTGAGATTTTTTCCAATCTATCAATTTATAAGATATTCAAGCATTATTGTTAGGACGTTGTCAATAAATTGTGGTTAAAAAAATTAGGAAATCTGGAAATTTTATTTCCTAATTAAGTTAAAAATTAACATAGGAGAATTATTCTTAATGGCAGAAGATATCAATCCAAATACCAACGGTTCATTTGGTAGTGGGAACATAGACTTAAGTGAAAGTGTTTTCGGTCCCTTATTTGACTTACCAGGTATAGATAGTCCCGAAGATATATTCGGCAATATTGGCGCTCCTACTAGAAACTCTAATAACGAAGGTGATTCATCAATGGACGGAAACAGTATGCAAGGTAGCGAAAACGTAAATTTAGGCCCATTTAGTCGTTTACTCGACATCCAGGGTGCGGATGGAGAAAATTTAGGGCCACAAGATATATTTGGAAATCTTAGTGGTGGTTCAAATCCCTTTGGTGGCAGCGGTGAAGGCAGTGAAGATGGTCCTCCTGCCGATATGGATATGGGTGAATTAGAATACGGTGGCAATCCTTTCGCTGGAAACAATTTCTGGACTATTTTCAATGGAGGCGTAAATCCTGCTGAAGCTTCCGGTGGCGGCTTCGGTGGCGGTTCACCAATGGGCGGTGGAGACGAAGTTACTGAAGGCGGAAATCCCTTTGCTGGCGGCGGAATGCCATCATTCGGTGGTGGTAGTTTCGGCGGTGGTAGCGGCGATTCTGGCGGAAATCCCTTTGCTGGCGGCGGAATGCCATCATTTGGTGGTGGCGGTTTCGGCGGCGGTAGCGGTGGTTTCGGCGGTTTCGGCGGTTAATTCATACTTCCGATCTTTGTCTGGAATTAAGTACTTTAGATTTTGGTAAGTATAGCGTTTTTCATTTGGGTAAAATAAATTGTTTTAGTACTGGTAACCCTGACCATGCTAATTTAAATAACAATATTTATATTGCATTCAACTGAAAATCGCTTATATAGTGTTGACTGAAAATAATTTAATTTATTCGTCATATTACCTATATAAAAACCATAATTGAAAGTAGATTAATTCTTCGTATTTTTTGTTCATAGCCGTATTGTAGAGACGCAATCTTAAAACGTCTCTACTTTTCTAATTTTTAGCTATCGGCAATTGGGTAATTGTCATAATGTCTTGTTGATACGTGACACATAAAAAAATAATGACTGCCTTTAAATTTAGTTAGATTTTTACAGCAACGGCACGGCAATAAAGGGGGAAGACGGCAGTTTTGCGGGAAGAGAATTTACACCCCTTTTTGCCTTAATAATGCCCGAAGTTAATCTACACTGTATTCTCTATAATAAAATTAGGACTTACGTAATTGTCATAATATCTGGTTGGTGCGTGACACTGAATACCTGAAAACTACGTTCAAAGTTAATCAAAGTGTCACAGCACCCTACGAGGAAATGTGCCGGTTGCGTAAGTCCTAAAAATATGTAATTCACTGTCATTTCTATCTATATAGATAAACAAGAAATATTGTTAAATAGATTGAAAATATTTATTGATAAAAGATATAAAGCCTAAGACTAATTCTAAAAATATACTAAATATATGAAAAATTTAAATACTTATAATTAACAACATATTACTATATTTAATAGAAACAAAATTATCTGTATACTTAAAGGAACATATTCATAAATGAAATCTTCTGAAAATAATTCTAATCAAAAAATCAATAAGCAGTCTATTGACTTTACTAATTCATCAATTAGTATTAGTGCTTCTTTTTCATCTAGCGGCAATACATTTGATGGAGGAATAAAATCTGCTCTCGATATTGGTAATGTTGTCATTGGTAATGGACAGTGGATTATTGATGATGAAACTACACAAGAATCATTAATTGCTGAAGTAAGAACTGATGTTGACGAAAGAATTGATTCTCTTTTTAATAAATTACGCGATAGATTACCTTTAAATGAAACTGAAGAAAAATCAGCAGGTAATCCCTTTACAGAAGAAAATCCTTTTGCTGGAGGTGAAAACCCTTTTGGAGAAGAAGAATTTACTCCACCACCAGGTTATGTAAATTCTTCTTTACCTTCACAAGAGATTGTAGACAATATTAAATCTGTTAAAGAAGAAAATCCGGTTTTAGAAGATTCTAATTCGATAGATAATTCAACACAAAAAACCGAAACTGATAATCCGGTTGTAGAAGATTCTAATTCGATAGATAATTCAACACAAGAAACCGAAACTGATAATCCGGTTGTAGAAGATTCTAATTCGATAGATAATTCAAC
>JAHCMI010000009.1 GCA_019192545.1 Rivularia sp. MS3
GGGGAGTGGGGGAAGAAAATATTTTTTATATTTACGATATGCCCATCAAAACTAACGGGACAGACAGACCAGTAGGCGAACAAAATTATTTACTGTTCGCTGTTCACTGCTCGCTGTCTTGAAGCGTTTCAATCATCAAATCTACCTGTTGCTGTCGCTGCTGTAAAAAACTTTCGCATTCCCGCAAAGATTTTACAGCAGCACCAAATTGTTCAAAAACTTCTTCTAACTGCAATTCTCCTGCTTCGATGCGAGATATTATAGTTTCAATTTCTTCGACTTTCGCTTCGTAATTCCAGTTTTTTTTCATAATTGTTTTTTATTGTTAGTCCGTATAATTGTACCTGGCGATTAACTGCTCGCTGCTCACTGTTCCTTTTTTTCAACAACTTTCACCTTCGCAGCACCTTGACTCAACTGTATTAACAACTCTTCTCCTACTTCTAAATCCGCAGCATCGCGAGCAATTTTTCCATTTTCTTGTCTTACCACTGCATAACCGCGCTGTAAAACTGCTCTAGGATTTAAAGTTATTAATTTTTCTCTTAATAATTCTAATTTCTGCTTTGCTCGTTGCGACTTTGAACTCATTGCTTGCACCAATTTTTCTCGCTTCCAAGCTAAATCCTGTATTTCTCTTTGTACTTGTTTATCTAATTGATATCGCCCCAAACGATTCCTCAGTGTTTGCAATTTATTCTGAGCAGCTTCCACGGAATAATTAACGACTTCAGATAAAGCCGCAATCCGAGCTTGATGTTGATAATACAAATCATCCAAAGACGGTACAACTATTTCTGCCGCTGCTGTGGGAGTATGAACTCTTACATCTGCTGCCAAATCCGCTAAAGACTCATCCCGCTGATGTCCGATACCAGTAATTATCGGAATTGAACAATCGGCGATCGCTCTGACTACCCTTTCATCATTGAAGCAGGCTAATTCTTCTACAGCACCACCTCCGCGCCCTAATATCAATACTTCCGCACGCCCATCATTGTCAACTCGTTGAATTGCTTTGACAATAGAAGCCGGTGCTTGCTCTCCCTGCACCGTCGCCGGAGAAAATAAAACTTGTAAGCCAGGATACCGGGACTTAAGTGTTTTCCTGATATCACCCCAAGCCGCAGCAGTAGGTGAAGTGACAACCGCAATGGTTTGAGGATGACTTGGAAGCTGTTGTTTTCTTTCTTCATCAAATAAACCTTCTGCCGTCAAACGGTTTTTTAACTGCTGAAAACGTAAAGCCTGCAAACCCACACCAGCTGGTATCGCTTGCCATACGGTAAGCTGATATTCTCCCCGCGCCGGATAAAGCCTAATGCTACCCAAAAGAATTAACTGTTCGCCAACAGCAGGCATTTGAGCCAACTTCGGTATTACACTTCTCCAAGTAACGCATTTAATCGAAGCAGTAGTATCGGTATCTTTTAAAGTAAAAAATAATCCCGCACGATGATTATTTGCACTAGAAACTTCACCAGTTACCCAAACTTGTCGTAAAACCGAATCTTCTTCTAACAGCGATTGGATATAGTCAGTTAAACCCGTCACAGAAAGAGCAGAATCGGGAATTAAAGATTTTTGTTGTTCGGAATACATTTTCAACGAGCAGTGAGCAGTTAAATATTTTTATAGTCTGATATTAGGTAAATAATCAACTTATACAATTTTTATGAAGTATTTATGCCTCTGAGGAAAGATTTTCTGTCGATCTTAAATGTTTTCTGAAATATTTTTTAATGAAATTAACCATTAGTATTCGTTTTCATTAAAATTGACGGGTTTGTAGTTGCGCTTCAGCGCCAAATATTTGGCGCTGAAGCGCAACTACGAACAATAATTTACCTATCACAAAACTAATGCAAAGGAGTATTAGTTTTGATAGGTAAAACAAAAAGACTAAAATAATTCTCCCCCACTCTCCCCCTCTCCCCCTCCCCCACTCCTAACCCTAACCCGTCAATTTTAATGATTTGGACTTACTAATCTGATTTATCAGACTTTGTATCTGAGCCGGAGAATTTATGAATACGGCGGTTGTTGAGCTTAGCGCAAGATATTAGCTTCAACGAACAATGCTATTTTGCCATAGCGTATTTTTCGACATTCAGGACTTATTTTAATTAAAAATATAGAATTCTCCGATACAATTAACAATTAAGTATTTTCTCTGAAAAATAAGTATAAAAAATTTGACATAGATATATATCTAAGTAAAAATAACAGAAATTATTTTCGTTCAAGGGGTGTATTTGCCGAACTCATTTTTAGGAGAAAGATTTATGAATGGCTTCGACACAATACCAAGCAACGATTCGCTTTTAACTGAAGACTCTTTACAACTGCTTGCTGATAAAGGATTGAATAGTGGAAGTCCGCTACCACAGTCTAGTTCTTCATCTAGTTTTTCAATGCTACCTGTCCGTTATGAAGCAGAAGACTTAAATCTGAATAATTTTTTGATTGAGAGTAATAATGTTTCTTCGGGCGGCAAACATGTTTCGATGTTGGGTAGTAATAGTAACACTGGAACCGCTGCGGGAATTTTCAACGGTTTGGCAGGAAGTTATTACGTAAATGTAGCTTATTACGATGAAAATGATGGTATTTCTTCTGCTACCGTAACCGTCGCGGGAGAAATTGAGAGTTTTCGTTTTGATAAAAATTTACCTGGAAATGCTGCTGCACCGGAAACTTTAACGTCTTATGTGACTCATCCGATATTGCAATTGCAGTCGGGAGATGCTTTTGAGATTGAAGCACAATATAACTTAGGTGAGTTTGCTCGTATTGACTATATCGAATTTGTTCCCACACAAAATGCATCTGTGCCTGATGGAAGTTTACGTTACGAAGCTGAAAAGTTACAGCTTACAGGCTATCAAACAGCACCGATTTCAGGAGCTTCCGGTGGGCAGCAAATAAATTTAAACAATACAGACAATACATCTGGAGTTGCACGAGGTGTTTTTGCTGGTGAAGCTGGAATTTATAGGGTAAGGGTAGGTTATTACGATGAAAGTGATGGAGTCTCTTCTGCAACAGTAACAGTTGCAGGGCAAACTAGAAGCTTTAAATTCGATGAAGATTTTCCTTCTAGCGCTCCCGTACCCGAAACTTTAACATCTCGCGTAACTCATTCAGTCATCGGGTTGCAGCCCGGTGATACTTTTAAGATTGAAGGGCAATCTAATTTTGGTGAATTTGCTCGCGTTGATTATATAGAATTCGTTCCGATAAAAACTACAGTCGATACCACAACAGCTATACGCTATGAAGCAGAAGATTTCCAACAGCTTGACGATTATGTAATTAACTCCAATAGTAATTCCTCTGCTAGTAAGCATATTTCTGTATACAACTCAAATTATCAAACGATAAGCGATGTTTTTGATGGAGAAACAGGTTTTTATCAGGTAAAAGTAGGTTACTACGATGAAAATGACGGTGAGTCTACAGCATGGGTGACTGTAGGAGGGCAAAGCCGTAGAATATTGTTTGATAAAGATTTAGGCTCTGCTGGAGCAACTGCCGCAGCCTTAACCCAACGTGTAACCCATGAAGCTATTAGATTGCAAAAGGGAGAGAATTTTGTCATTGACGCAATATCTAATGCTGCTGAGTTCGCCCGTCTTGACTATATAGAATTTGTTGCAGTAAATCCGCCAGATGGCTCTACATACTACGTTTCACCGAATGGTAGCGATGATAATCCAGGCACGGAACAATTGCCTTGGAAGACTATTAATTATGCAGTTAGCCAAGGCTCTCCAGTCATCGCAGGAGATAAAATTTTAGTGAAACCGGGTACATATACTGAGCTAATTAACTTAGATAAATCCGGTGATGATGAACTAGGTCATATTACTCTGAAAGCTGATGGTGAGGTGATTTTAAAAGACCCAGACCCTATTAATGGTAACTTTAGAGAGGGTGTAATTCAATCTGCCTCAGAGGGTTTCTGGATTATCGATGGCTTCCGGATTGAAGATACATCTTGGGCTGGTATTTCCCTTAGAGATGCAAATAATATGATTGTGCAAAATAATCATACATTTGAGACAGGAGCTTCAGGCATTATTGTTATGCCCGATACTTATTTCTTTGGAGGAGAAAATGAAGTTACCAGCAAAGATATAAAAGTATTAGGCAATACGGTTGAACGAGCAAATTGGAGATGGGCAGGTTCAGGAGACAGCAGAGGTACTCAAGAAGCTTTGAGTATTTGGGGTGTAGATGGTTTTGAGGTTGCCAACAATCTTGTCAAAGAAGGAAAGCGCGAGGGAATCGATGCTAAAACAGGTTCTCGTAATGGTTCGATTCATAACAATACTGTAACTGGAGTTGCACAAGTTTCTGGTACTCCTACCGGTTACAACGCAGGTGCTGCAATCTATGTAGAAGGAAACCGGGCTGATACTTTCAATATAGATGTTTACAACAATCTTGTTTACGATAACGTTGCTGAAGGTATCGTAGTGGCTGATGAAGTACCGGGTAAGGGTGATGTTAGCGATATTCGGGTTTTCAACAACGTAGTTTATGGAAATGGAAGACTAGGTATCAATAGCGGTATGGGTATTGCGGTAACTAGTAACGTTAATAATGTTGAAGTCATTAACAATACGGTTGTTAACAATATTCAGTCGATTGTGGTTGACGGTACGGATTATACTGGCGGCTACAATACATACGATGTATTGGTACGCAATAACATCTTTGCTGATGCTGTCTTTCGTAATGGTTTAATCGAAGATGCGAACAATGTAATCCTAGACAATAATTTATTTACCAACGATTTCAACCAGCTTTACCAAGGTGGAAGTGGATTAGTTAACTTTGTCGAAACCAATAATACTCAGGTAGAAACAATTGGTTTCTTCGATGTTGCAGCTAACAATTACCGTTTGTCTTCTAATTCAGCTGCAATTGATATTGGTTCGGATTTAATTCCCGATTATGCATCAATTGATAAAGACGGGATACAGCGAAACCAAGATGAGGCTCCCGATGTAGGTGCTTATGAGTATGTCGCTTAAGAGATAAAGGGTGTTACCGCATCAAAATATCATAGGTTCGTAGTTGTGCTTACTCTGCGAGAAAGCTCCGCTTATAGCACCAAAAGTCTAATACATTTTTAACCTCACCCCGCCCTACGGGCACCGAGGGGAAGGGGTGAGGTTTCGAGTGTATTCTACTCAACCAAAAACTGCTATATTGCTTAGTATGTAACGCTACAGGCATGATTGCTGCTTTAATTTTTTTCTCTACTCAAACCTTACATTAATAGTTTGCCAGCTATATCAATCTTGAATTTATCAATACACTTTATTTTATTTAATCTTCAATAGCGTATTTTAGTCTTTTAGATAAGTTTTGATAAACTCATATGATTATCAAAGTTGTTTTATGAATCCCGATAATTTAAAACATTTCTCCGTTCAAAATTTGCGATCGCGCTTTTTGGAATCGGAAATTTTCTCATGTGCTGTAACCGCCTAAAACCCTGACACAACAATATGTATAGTAAAAAAATTAGATTGTGAATTGGCACAGATTGATAAAATCATAAATTCATGTAAATTATCGGCAATATCTAATCTTGTTTAACTAAGTCCTGTCTGCTTAAGTAAATACTCATGTTTTGCTGCAACGCACATATATATAAATATTAAAACAATTATTTTGCGTAATCTTGTTTTGAAAGAGATTTATGCTTTTTATTTTGAAAAATAATAATAAAACTTCGGTAATGAATTAAAGAATTTTATATAAGCATTTATTCTTAGGTATTTATCTATATTTATTATATCTAGAGGTATTTAATATCACTTTAAAGGCTAATTTTTCTTGTTAAAACTGGAAGTGTCAGTTAAATATCAGCGTGTGTTTGCCGAATTCATTTACAGGAGAAAGTTACTCATGAATGATTTCGACATATCACTTAATAACGAATCCTCTTTGTCTGCGAATCCTCAAGAATTAGTTCCGAATTCAGGATTAGAAGCAGCAGGAATGGTTGGGGATAATTCGCAGAATTCCGCTAATTCCTCGATGTTGCCTACCTTAGAAGAAGATATTTTGCGCTACGAAGCGGAGGAATTAACCTTAAGCAACTATCAAATTGAGTCGAATAATGCTTCTTCAGAGGGAAAACATATTTCTCTTTTAGGTAGCGATAGTGATAGCGGCACCGCAACAGGGGTTTTTGATGGTGAAGCCGGAACTTACAAGGTAAATGTAGGTTTTTATGACGAAAACGATGGAGTCTCTTCTGTAGATATAACTGTTGCTGGTAAGCTAGAAAGCTTTTCATTCGATAAAGATTTGCCTGCGGATAAAGCGGCAGCAGAGGCTTTGACATCCCGCATTACCCATTCAGAAATTAAACTGCAACCAGGTGATGATTTTAAGATTGAAGCGGAAAGTAATTTAGGCGAATTCGCTCGATTAGACTATGTCGAATTTATTCCACTAGATTCTTCTACTCCAAAAAATATCGAACCTGCTGGCAATATAGAATCTCCTGTCGATAAGGATGCTGGCAAAGATGATGGTACAAAATCTCCTATGGATACTCAAACATACTATGTATCTCCGGATGGTAGCGATGAGAATCCAGGCACAAAAGCAGAGCCTTGGAAAACTGTTAACCGCGCCGTTCAAAAAGATTCGGCTGTCAAAGCTGGAGATACTATCTTAGTGCAGCCCGGTACATATACAGAGTTGATTACTCTGGAGAAATCTGGGAATGAAGAACTAGGTCATATTACCTTAAAGGCTGATGGTGATGTAACTTTACGCGATCCAGATCCGAATGTAGGAGATTTCAGAGAAGGTGTGATTCAATCGGCTAATCAAGGACATTGGATTATCGATGGTTTCCGAATTGAAAATACCTCTTGGGCTGGTATTTCCTTGAGAGATGCAAACAATATGATTGTTCAAAATAATCATACATTCGAGACTGGTGCTTCAGGTATTATTGTCTTACCTGAGAGTTATTACGAGGGTGGAGAAGCTGAAGTTACCAGTAAAGATATCAAAGTTATAGACAATAAGATTGAACGAGCAAATTGGAGATGGACTGGACTCGGTGATACTAGAGGTACGCAGGAAGCATTAAGTATTTGGGGTGTTGACGGTTTCGAGGTTGCTAACAACATTGTCAAAGAAGGAACCCGCGAAGGTATTGATGTCAAAACAGGCTCTCGAAATGGTTCGATTCACAATAACACCGTGACAGAGGTTGCAAAAATAGGCGGTACTCCTAAAGGATATAACGGTGGCCCCGCTATCTACGTTGATGGTAATCGTGCTGACACTTTCAATATCGATGTTTACAGCAATAAAGTCTACGGCAATACCTCGGAAGGAATCGTAATTAACGATGAAGAGCCTGGTGCTGGTGATGTCAGAGATATCCGCGTTTTTAATAACGTCGTTTATGACAACGGTACTCAAGGGGTTAACAGTGGCGCTGGAATTATGGTAGGTAGTAATGTCCGCGATGTTGAAATTACCAATAATACTTTGTCTGGAAACGTGCAATCATTTGTGATTGATGGCAGTGACTTCTTTGAAGGAGATAAAGTCTCTAATGTTGTACTGCGTAACAATATCTTTGCAGATGCTGGTTACCGCAACGGTTTTATTGAAGACGCAGAAGACATAGTATTGGACAATAACTTATTTACAGACGGTGCTGAAAAATTATTTGAAACAGGTGATGGAACAAAAAATATTGAAGAAACAAATAACTTAGAAGTCAAATCAGTTGGCTTCTCGGATGCAAAAGCTAAAGACTACCACTTAACTTCTGATTCTCCCGCAGTTGATGCAGGTACAAATGGCATACCTGAATACCTAAAAGGTGATGCAGATAGCAAGCAGCGCAAAATAGGTAAAGCTGTTGATATGGGAAGCTTTGAATTTGGTAAGTCAGATGCCACAATCGATGATAAATCTGTAAAAGCTTACAATAAACGCAGGCAAGAAGATTCAGAAAAAGCAAGAAAATCTCAAGATTCTTCAGACGAGGAAATTGTCTTAAGAAATAAATTCTTCTAATTTATCCATCGAAAATATAGCGGTTTTCCTTGTAGGGTGTGTTATAAACGAAACGTTTTAACGCACCGCTAACCCAAACCGATTTGGTTCCTAGCTTCTAGCTGGGAACCAATCATTCACCCAGCTTTTGGCTACACATCAACCCATGAATTCATTTTTTTGTACTTTTTACATCTTATTTTTTCTGAAATGCTCTATCCAGTAAAAAGGTACGGCAAATAACCAAAATACACTAATCATCAAAATGATGATAAAAGATATAAATTTATCTTCTGGATATAAACTGGGATGACGATATTTAAATCTGATCCAGTTAATTAAAAAAGATATCGAGAATAAAGTATATATAATACTTAAATGATTAAATTTACTCTGTATTTCGATATTCATGAATATATATCTTACACATTAATATAAAATTACTTAGCTATTCTATTTTTTGGATATCTTCTAACCTTGCTAGCAAAAGGTCGCTGATGACAACACCAAACATGCTAGAATCTTTACTAAACACCGGTACGGAATAAGTTGTTAGCAAAATATCTTCACCGCTTTTGCCAATATCAAAATAAGGAACGCTCCACACTGGTTTTCTTTGCTTGACTGGAGCTTCATACCAAACTGCATTAGAGTACATGAATGTATCTGCAATATCTTTACTAATAAACCGATCGACATCTCTCAATACAAAAGGGCAAGAACACATAATTTCCGGTGCAAAAGCGAATGCGCTGCCAAGTATTTTGGGATTTTTTCGCAAATGATTTTTTAAACATGTAAAAACATCATTAATATTTGAAGGAATAGCCTCGAAAGAAGAAGCCAACTCTTCAGTTGCTTCTTGAATTATTTTTCTTGTTCTATCTCTATGATTTACTACCTTTCTATTTTTCAAAATGGCAAGATAGCTTTTGATAAACGGAGTATCAAAATTTACACTATTATGAATATTATTCATTTTTGTTAATGTTACTTCTACATTTACAATGAAGTAATAATGCACCGCGACTAATAATTAGTTGGGTGCATCATTTTTGTAAAAAGCGTCCTAAAAGCTTGAGACACTTATTATTACTGAAAACTAGCCGAATTTAGGAACAGAAGGGAGGAAAGGAGAATCAACTCCTAAATTACTAATATCATATAAAGAGTTCATGCAATAAAAATATAAATTTACAAAAGATATATTTTTACGAATTTTTGGTAAATCTTTAGATATTTTCGATATTCAATTTAGCAGAATCAATGTCTATACTAGGCTATTTAATACTTTCATCATGATTTATTTATCTAAGCTATATAAAAAATATTTGGTTGGGGATTAATATTTTTATAACAATATTTTATTTTGTACTCGCTGTCAATGATAATTTTATCTCTTTATGTAGGTAAATTTTATAAATTAACAGGTAACTTGTAATTAATAACAATTAGTTTTCAGCTATATAGCGAGCAATGATTTAAAGATAATCTTTAATATTTATATTAATAAATTATATGAAATAGCTGAATGATAGTAGGTTAATGATAATAAATACCAATTGCTAAATTACAAAAAAAATATAGCGGTTTGGCCGTTGGATGAAATACAGATTTACCTCACCCCCTTCCCCTCTTCTTACTAAGGAGAGGGGAAGGGGGTGAGGTAAAAAATGTAGTGGACTCAACTGAAATTCGCTATATATTTCATGTCACAGCAACTAATGACATTTATGTTGCAATACCATATTTTTTCGGAATTAATTTGTAATTAATTATTTATAATAAACGTAACTGTTTATTTTCGTTATTTGCAGTATTTTGTGCTGGTGAATTACTTTTCTCCTCTATAGAATCAAGTAGGTCGTCATCATCTTCTCCTAATAGATTATGTGCTGCTTGTAACATAGAATCAGCTATATCCTGGAGGTCTTCTCGATTATTTAGATAAGTTTTTAATGCTTCCATTGGATCTATGCTACTGCTAGCGCTCAATTCTGGAACGCGGGGGCGAGCTAACTGGCTTACTAATTCTGGGTGAATAGTATAAGTATGGGCTAAGCTCAATATTTCCTGCAACGAAGAGTTATCAATTAAATCTAACTGTTCCGAACGCAGCTTGTAAACTAACCTCACAACTGCATCTTCAATATTGTTTTTGGCTACAGATTTAGCGATCGCTGCGAGTGGATCTTCAGTTTTTGACACGTCTACTTCGATAGTGCGAAAACTGCGAACTGCTAAAGGACAAAATTCCCATTTAGCGCTGCCCGATTCGACTTCTACCATTACATAACCTTTATCTTCCTTTTCTTCGCTAAAATCAACTCGTTCGATGCTTCCGGGGTATATAACCGGCGGTTTGTTAGATTTATTCAAATTTTGGTGTCGATGGACATGTCCTAAAGCGACATAATCAAAACAAGGACGTGTAAGTAAAGATAAAGGAAGAGTGAAACCTTTGCCCACAGCTAAAAACCGCTCTGCTCCCAAATTTGCTTTATCAGCCATTAAATGGGCTAAAAGCACAATGGGTATATCCGGATCGAGACGACGGATTTCTGCTTCTAGCACAACTTGCAAACGTTCGGTTAATAACTGATTGATTTCCCCAAGGGATAAACCTTGAGTTTCTTGACGAGTCATTAAAGCAGAACGAGTTAACCAAGGTAAAGTAATTACCTGTACTTCACCGCTACGAGTTTGAATATTATGCGTATCTAAAGTATCTCCGACAATAACTCCAGGAACCCCTAAAGTACGGTAAATACATAAGCTTGCTCCCCCTTGCCCTTGAGAATGCTGATCGTGATTGCCCACAAGTAAAACAGTAGGTATCCGAGCATCCACCAAGCGGCGAAATTGACTAGCAAAAGCCTGCTGTACGTAGGGCGGGGGTGTTGCATCGGGAAAAGCATCCCCACCAAATAACACCAAATCTACTTCTGCTTCGATAGCGCGATCGATGCATACAGATAAAGTCGTGACAAAATCTTCCAATCGCGTATTTAATCCAGTTTCCGGATTGATGCGTCCGTGAGTGAAACCGCTTCCCATATGAATATCGGAAAGATGTAAGATTTTAATCATGATTAGTTATTAGTTGATAGTGGTTAGTAGTTAGGAGTTAAGAGTTAGAAGTTAAGAGTTAGTTGTTTAATGAATCAGAAAATATTAATCTCAATAAATTATAGTTTTAAATTTATAACTATATTTTCATACCATTCCACCAAATTATCAATAAATAGAAATTAAAAAGACGTTGCACTGCAACGTCCACACAATTGTTTTTATGTACCATCATTCATTCATACAAAGCGGTACAATTTTTCATCCAAAATCCAAAATTATAATTTCTAACTCCTAACCTTTGACCTTTAACTTTCTAAATATGAATTCCACATTCAGTTTTACCGCTACCGCGCCATCTGCCATCGCGTTCGCTTTCACCTTCAGCAACTTTAGTAGTGATAGGCTCATCACCAATGCTGGGATAACCTTGGTCGTGTAAAGGATTGTAAATAACTTTGTGTTCTTCAACAAAATCCCATGTTTCTTTACGAGTCCAGGTAGCCAAAGGATTAATTTTAAGACGACCTTTTTTATCTAATTCAAAAATTGGCATACTTGCACGAGTTGGGGCTTGATCTCTTCTGCGTCCGGTAATCCAAGCAACAGTATCAAGTTCGTCTAAACCTCTTTGCAAAGGTTCTATTTTAGTAACGTCGTGGAATTTTGCAATATCTTTATCCCAAAGCTCTTCGCCGTATTTAGCAGTAAAAGCTTCGCGGCTATCTACTTCCTCATTTTTATAAATTTTCAAATTAACGTTATACAACTGTTTTACTTTTTCCACCAATTCTAAAGTCTCGCGGAAGTGAAACAGCGTATCGAGAAAAATAACGGGTGTTTGCTGCTTAAGTTCGCGATAGAGAATGTCGGTAATGACAATATCATCTACATTAAAAGCACTAGTTTGCACTAATCCAGTAGAAATATTCTCCGCAGACCATGCCAAAATTTCTCTTGGATGGGCAGTTTCATATTTTTGGTTTAATTCTTCCAAATTGAAATCGCTAGATTTGGTAGATGCGGTAGAAGTAGTCATGACAATTAATCGCTCAAATGCTTATATACCAAGGATAAAGTAATTTTACCGCACAAAGGCACATATTCCGGTCGGGATTTAGCAGTTAACAGCGAACAGTTAACAGTGAACAGTGAGCAGTTACCAAAAATTTTTAGTCGTTTTAACTAATTGATGAGACTTAACCAAACGGTATATTTTGTTGTAGGGTGCTTGTACACTGACTGCCAATTGAACGTAATAATCAGGCAATTAATAATCAGGCAATTAGTGTACGGCACCATCCGAGTCTTGTGACAGTTACATAAGTCCTGTGAATATTACTCCACTACATCAATTATGACTAAGTGTTTAAATTAAAACGAAGGAAGAAGGTTGGAATTAAGATAGGGATTTGACCCCAACTTAATTCTTGCACCGTATGACGGTGGGGTATTAAACCCATATGTCTAAGTTAAATTTTTATATAGCTAACTAATTACTGTTGACTGCTCGCTATCATAATTGCTAAGTAAGTTTACGTAATTTTAAGATTTAATATGATTTTGTAGATAATTATACGGAAAATTGGTAGTGTGGGAAAAGTTTAAAGTAAAAGGGTTATGAAATATGAAGGAATCAAAAGCTCCTAATGCACTCAAAGAATCCTTACTTATGGGTGTTTTTGTAATGATTACTGGCGCGAGTGTAATCACTATCATGAACATGTTTTAAGATAAAGAAAATATTTTCGTTTAATATAAATTGATATTACCCCGCTCATCACTGAGAGGGGTTTTAAATTTTGGATTGTGGATTTTAGCAAAAGATAATTTGTTTTGATGTTTATAGGAATAACCGCAACCGGCACATTCCTATTTACAATTACTAATTTCCGATTATTTATGAACAATAGGAATCTCAATAATAAAACTTGTTCCTTTTTTAACTACAGAATCGCAAAACAACTTGCCAGCGTGTTTCTCTGTAATAATTTGATAGCTTATTGATAAACCTAAACCCGTACCTTTGCCTACTTCTTTAGTAGTGAAAAAAGGATTAAACAGTTTAGGTATAATATTTGAAGGAATGCCGGAGCCGTTATCGGAAATGCAAATTTGAGCAGTATTTTTAGCAATTTTTTGGGTTAAGATCGTAATTTTGGCCTTAAAACTGTTATTTCCGTATATTTGTTCTTCTAAAGCATCAATTGCATTAACTAAGATATTCATAAATACTTGATTTAACTGAGAAGGGTAGCATTCAATTAAAGGAAGATTACCGTATTCTTTAATTACCGCAATACCAGAAAAATTATTTTTCGGCTTTAAACGGTTTTGTAAAATCATTAATGTAGATTCTAATCCTTCGTGGATATTTACTTGCTTAAATTCAGCTTCATCTAAGCGTGAAAAATTGCGTAATGATAAAACGATTTCTCGGATACGTCTCGTACCTTCTTCCATTGAACGAATAATATTTTGCAAATCAATTTTGAGAAAATCTAGTTCTATATTGTCAATTTCTTCTTGAATTTCTGCTTCTGGATTTGGGTAATACTTTTGGTAAAGCTCTGTAAGCCGAATTAAGTCTTGGCTGTATTCGTTAATGAAAGAAACATTTGCATGAATAAAATTTGCAGGGTTATTAATTTCATGAGCAACCCCTGCTACCATTTGTCCTAAACCGGACATTTTTTCAGTTTGAATCAGTTGAGCTTGAGTTTCTTGCAATTTTTTGAGAGTATTTTCTAACTCAATAGCTTTTTGCTGTGCCTTGATTTCTGCTTGTTTGCGTTTGGTGATATCGGTTGCGACACCTAGTGATTGTTTAACCGTACCATCTTCTTTACGATTAAAAACCATTTGTCGATTATAAAACCAGTGCCATTCTTCATTTGAATCTTTGAGACGATATTCAAATTCTAAAATATCTCCATCAGCAGCAGCAAGCATTTTTTGCTGTTGAGCAACAATTTTATCTAAGTCTTCTCGATGAGTTCTTTCAAACATTCGTTCGTCTATAGAAGCTAGAATATCTTTTTGCAAGTAGCCTAAAAAACTCACAGCTTCTTTATTAATATAAATCGTTTTTTGTTTTTCAAAATCGTAGATATAAAGAAAGTTAGGAGAATAATCTGTAATACTTTGAATAAAGTGCTGACTTGCTCTAAGTTCTTCTTCTGCTTGCTTGCGTTCGGTAATATTTAAAGTAGTTCCTATCAATCGATAAACTTTTCCTTGACTATCTTTGATTGGATTAAGAGTCGTCAAAAAACACATTTCTTGTTCTTGCAACATCAAATTTTCTTCATAAGTAATAGCCTTACCAGCTTCTATACATTTTTTGCATCTTTGATATATATTTGCTGCTGCTTGGGCACCAAATATTTCTTGTACTGTTTTACCAATAACTTCAGCAGCAGGTAAGCCCATGATTCGCAGTCCGAAAGAATTGATGCCTACACAATGTAATTTGTCATCTTCAAGATCGAGAACGTATATATTATGTTCCAATCCATCATAAATACTGCGTAAAAATTGCTCTTGTTCTCGTAATTTAGCTTCAGTTTTTTTGTGTTCCGAAATATCAATTACGCAACCGAACCATAGTATAGAATTATCCGCTTGTAATTCTGGCTTCGCAATACCTTTTAACCATTTATGTTTATTGCTATCGGTAATAATTCGCCACTCATGTTCCCAATTTCTTAAAGTTTGAGCAGAAGCTGTAATACTTGCTTGTACTTTAGGAAGATCGTCGGGATGGACACCATTAAATAATAGGTAGCTATTTTGCGGTATTGTTAATTGTGATGGTTTAATTTCAAAAATGTCTTCACACCCCGAAGAAACATAAGGAAATGACATTGTCTCGTCGGAATGTAAACAAAATTCGTAAATCATTCCCGGTACGTTATCTGTCAGTTTTTTTAATCTTGCTTCAGCTTGATAAAGTGCGGTGGTACGTTGCTCAACTCTTGCTTCTAATTCTTCATTAAGCTGATGAAGTGCATCTTCAGTTTGTTTGCGCCGAGTAATATCAACTATGCAGCCATCCCACACAGTAGAGTTATCTGCTTGTAAATGGGGCTTTGAAATACCTTTTAACCATTTTTGCTTACCACTCGGAGTTTTTATCCGCCATTCATATTCCCAATTTTGCGAAGTTTGAGCAGAATTTGCAATTGCCTGTTTTAATTTTGGTAAATCATCGGGATGAACCATTGTAAATACTGACTCGGCATCGTCATATATTTTTTGCGGTTCAATTTCCCAAATGTCTCGACAGCCAGAAGAAACGTAGGGAAAAGACATCCTACCATCGGGGTTTAGTTGAAACTGATAAATCATCCCCGGTACGTTATCTGCTAATCGAGAAAGGCGATTTTCTGTTTCACGTAACTTTGCTGTACGTCTTTCAACCCTCGCTTCTAATGTCTCGTTTAATTTTTTGAGGTTTTCTTCTACTTGTTTTCTTTCGGTAATGTTTTCGTAAGTACCAAAAATTCCTACTACATTACCTTCACCATCCCGCAGAGGAATTTTATTTGTATCTAACCAGAAAAGATTTCCATCTGCTTGAACTTGAGTTTCAATAATATTGATTTCGGGTACACCATTATCCATAACCCGCTTATCGCATTCCCTAAAAAAATCCGATTCCTCTTTAGTCCAAGGTAAATCGTAATCGTTTTTACCTATTATATTTTCCGGTTCATCAACACTAGCATCTTCAGCAAAATTGCGATTACAGCCTAAAAAAACCGAATTCCGATCTTTCCAGAATACCGAATGGGGGATATTATCAACCGTAAGTTGAAATAATTGTTGTGACCATTTTAATTCTGCTTTTAGCTGCTGATTTTCTTGCTTAAGGGATTCATAAATACTTTTATCAATAGTGATAAAATTTTCATTCATTGTAAAAATGGGATTTTAAAGAATAAATAGCCTTCAATATTTATAGTTCCCAATTTTCAGTTAACAGTGAGCAGTTAACAGTGAACAGCGAGCAGTTTTCAATGCCCTATGCCCAATTCCCCATGCCCTAATAATTATGAAACTAATCTTATACAGTAAGCCGGGATGTCATTTATGCGAGGGTTTGCAGGAAAAGTTAGAAACTATACTGCAAACTCAAGATTTTGCTGCTCTCGATTTAGAGGTGCGAGATATTACCACTCGCGAAGATTGGTTTGCTGCTTATCAGTATGAAGTACCCGTACTTTGTGTAGCAAAAGATGATAGTTTGCAAACAATTCCCCGCCCTTCTCCCCGTACTTCGGTTAGTCAGTTAGAAAAAACTCTCCGGAAGTATATTTAAGTGTTTGTATATCGTGAAAAATGTTGCAGAATAAGCGCAAGCAATGCGTGTGACGAGGATGACGAAATGAAACTGCGTGAATTACTAGGTGCTATTGATAGTTTGTCCCAATTACCACAACATCCCGCAATGGATGCCGAGGTAAAGGGTTTGACAACAAATTCCCATGCTACTAATGTCGGGGATGTGTTTATTGGAATGCCGGGTACGCGAGTTGATGGCGGAGATTTTTGGGAAAGCGCGATTAAAGCTGGCGCGATCGCTGCTGTAATTTCTCCCCAAGCTGCCGAAAAGTATCCTCCCCTGGCTCCTCCTTATCAAGAAGGAGTTGACGGAAATGCTCCTTTGGTTATTGTGGCGGCTGATATGACAAAAGCCTGCGCTCAGCTAGCTGCGGCTTTTTACGATTATCCCGGACATAAATTACAGTTAATTGGGGTTACTGGAACTAACGGTAAAACTACTACCAGCCATTTAATTGAATATTTTCTAGGGCAAGCTGAGCTACCAGCTGCTTTGATGGGAACTTTGTATACCCGTTGGAAGGGTTTTGTTCAAACTGCTGCTTACACTACTCCGTTTGCGGTTGAGTTACAAAAACAATTAAAAGCTGCTCTCGATGCTGGTAATGAGTATGGAACTATGGAAGTGAGTTCCCATGCTTTGGCACAAGGAAGAGTTTTGGGTTGCAAATTTGATGTTGCTGTATTTACCAATTTGACTCAAGATCACCTTGATTACCACAAGGATATGGAAGATTATTTTGCCGCTAAGAGCCTACTATTTGGTTCCGATTATCTTACCGGCAGAGCAATAATTAACGCTGATGACGTTTATGGTAAGCGATTAATAAAATCTTTAAGTGATAGCAAGGTATGGAGTTACAGCGTTAATGATTCTACTGCTGACTTATACATGAGCGGGTTGAATTACGAACCTAATGGAGTTAACGGCACTTTACATACTCCAGAAGGTGAAGTAGCTTTTAATTCGCCTCTTGTAGGACAGTTTAATCTAGAAAATTTACTTGCCGCTGTAGGAGCCGTTTTACACTTCGGTGTAGATTTACAATTAATAGCTGCGGCTATACCCGAATTTGAGGGAGTTCCCGGACGTATGGAAAGAGTACAAATTAGCTCAAACCAAGATGTCAGCGTCATCGTAGATTATGCTCATACTCCCGATAGTTTGGAAAATTTATTAAAAGCATCGCGCCCATTTATTCCGGGTAAAATGATTTGCGTATTTGGTTGCGGTGGAGATAGAGACAAAACCAAGCGTCCTAAAATGGGTAAAATCGCCGCTGAGAAAGCCGATTTAGCCGTAGTCACTTCCGATAATCCCCGCACTGAAGATCCAGAAGCCATTTTACAGGATGTTTTAACTGGAATTCCCGATACAGTAAAGCCAATGGTGATTGGCGATAGAGCCACCGCTATCCGTACTGCAATTATGGAAGCAAAATCCGGAGACGGAATACTATTAGCCGGTAAAGGACACGAAGATTATCAAATACTCGGTACCGAAAAAATACATTTTGATGACAGAGAACACGCTCGGGAAGCTTTAGAGCAAAGAATGAAGTAGTTTTAGGTAATAGGGAATTGGTAATAGGTAATGAGGGACATATTAACCCAAGTTGCTATTCCTAACTCAATGCCCAATTCCCAATCCCCGATTACCAATTACCCAATTACCTATTTTTAATTTTCTATCTTTTTGTAAAAAAATCACACTTAGGGGGGAGAATCTAAGAAAGTATTATTTATTGCTAGATACTTCTTAGGTTTTCCTTCTTTTGTTTTCTCTAGTTGTTATGAATTTATCTCCACCTCAGAACTTATCTATTTATCAGTTGGCAATGAAAGTGCAACTGCCTCCAAAACCTTTAAATCTTAGTTGTGCAACTTTGCTGTCTATGGTGAAGTCACAAATTGATTTACTAATTGAACAGAAAATTTCAGCTACTGTTGTGGCTAAATTTCCTCCGTTAAATATTTTTAACTCGCAATTAAAGCGGTATCGGCAGCATTTTGACAATGCGCTTATTCACAATTGTCAACTAGCTGAGGTTGGAGAAATAAATACAGAGCTTGACTCAGAAATTTTGTCATCCGCTAACAATGATTCTGCTTCTGAGTCAAAGACAAAGCATAATGTAATACAATTAATCACAGATAATCGCCAGATTGCACGAGAATATTTTTTAATTGTTTTATCCGAACAATTTTGCAGCTTGCTTTTGGTGCATCGTCCCCTCAAAAAAGTTAAACAGCAAGTTTTAGAACGCAAAAGTAATAATCAGAATCCGTCGCTGTTAACCATCCAGACTTTTGACGGTGAAGTGATTCAACAAGTTTTAAATGCGATAAAAAATATAAGTAGTTCAGAAGAAGCTTTCGTAACACCTGAATTTATTTATCCCCAAGAGCCAAAACCGGCTTTAACCAGCCAACTGTTTCTGGCACAAATTAAAAGACAAGAGGAAATAAATTCCCGCAAATATAAAAGTCGTTTCAGTAGTTTCAAAGAACAAAATAGAACACTCCGGACGAAGTTACAAGCAAAGGATGAATATCTCAGAAATGTGTGTCAAGAATTACTTTCACCCCTCACACATATAAAAACTGCACTTTCTCTATTAAATTCTCCTAGTATCAAAAATACCCAGCGACAACGTTACCTGGATATGATTAAACGAGAGTGCGATCGCCAAAATTATTTGATGACTGGTGTAATGGATTTAGTAGAATTAGAACGTAATTTAGAATCCACTTCTCTAGAACCCGTATGTTTGTCTGAGGTAGTTCCAGGTGTCGTTAGCACTTACCAACCTTTGGCACAGGAAAGAGGTATCATGTTAGCTTACACCGTACCTAACGACCTACCATATATTTGGTGTGTTAGCGGTGGATTAAGGCAAATAGTGATTAATCTTTTATCTAACTGTATTAAATTTACTCCAAACGGCGGTCAAGTTTGGGTAAGAACCCGTATTATATCAAATTACGTACAGTTAGAATTCCGCGATACCGGTATAGGTATTCCAGACAATGAGATTCCTAAAATATTTAATCGCTTTTACAAAGTGCGTCCGATTGTCAACGAAGAAACAGGAAGCGCTGGTTTAGGTTTAACTATTGTAGAAAAGTTACTCCAACGTTGCGGGGGAAGCATATCTGTTTCTTCTATACCTGGAGAAGGTTCTAGTTTTAAAGTACTTCTGCCTAGCGTCTCGCAATAATGTGGGTAATTGGTAACTAGTACTCCACCACATTAATTTTGATGGGGTTATTAATTGCAAGGTGATTCGTCTCCAGATGCCATATATTGGCGCTGTAAGCGCAACTACGAACAATCATTTACCCCTAATTTATGTGGTGAACCATACTAATGAGGTAATTCATAATTTTCTACTCATTACCTTTAACCTTTAACCTTTAACCTTCAACCTTTGCCCTTTAAGTTTCTTCAATCCATATTGCCCATATTTATCGAAGCAAGAATTTGTATTATTTACTCCTTCTAAAGGTAGATAAATCGTCAAAACTTCACCATGCTGGGGACGCTCGCGTACAATCAACTTACCGCCAATAGCTTGAAACAAATGCTTAGTAGCAGCTAAATTCAAGCTGATTGTACCGGTTTCCGGTTGGAACATTAAAAGTTGCCCAATTGCTTTGCGAATGGGTGGCGTATTAGAACATTGTGCTTGTTTTATACCTTGCGAAGAATTTGGCAGCAATTGCAGCTTTAGGCGATCGCCAGCTTGAATGACTCGAACTTGGATATTACTACCTGCGGGTAAATTACGAGTAAAGTTTTCCATCAAACCCGTAAGTACTCTATCAAGCATTCCCGGATTAGTTACTACTGCGGGTAACTGCTGCGGTAGAAGTACATCCAGCGTTAAATTTCTGCGATTTGCGGCTTGCTGCCAGCGAGGAATGCTTTGCTGCAACATTTGCTCCAAGCACATCGACGTTAGTTGAGAACTAGAAGGGTTCTGAGAAGAAGATGTTTCTAATTCGGCTGCTCTAAATAGCAACTCCATTCTATCGATTTGCTCGGTACATTCGCGATCTATAGATTGCAATCTTTTGACAACATTAGCGGGCAAATCTTTTTGCTTCAACAACAAACGGGTAGTAGTACGAATTGTTGTTAAAGGAGTACGCACTTCATGAGCAAAAGCCTGCAATAATTCAACATCCGAACGAGATGAGGATTTAGTTGAGGTAGCACCAGAATAACTAGAGCAATTTGATTCTTCAGCCTTGCTTTTATCTCCTACACCTTTACCGTGAAACTTTGTTCCTTTATCTTCAGACTCCGGATACTTCGCCAATAACAATTGACTGAACTGCATAACCAATCGATAATCAGGTGCAACCGGATAATATTCATGTACTAAATTATCCAACTCCACGAATAAATCGGGATTAGTTAGCATTACCCTGCCCGCAAGAGCCTGCCATGCCTGGTTAATTACTTCTGGATCGAAAGAAAATAAAAACTTACTTTTATCATTGTTTTCTTCAGCTAAAACTAATATTAATGAAAACTTTTTTGTAAAAATTAAACAGAACTGCTCTTTTGCCAATGGATCTACCTTCAGCAAAGGTAATACTGATTCATCGGAAATATTTTTCTGTGTAGCTTCGCGACTCTCAGACATCCTAAAAGGCATCAAAGCCAAAGGGTTAAATGGCTTTGCCGTAAAAGTTACAGTCCGCAAACACTCCAAGAGCGTTGACTCGCACAACACAGGTGCAGGTGCAGCCAAAACTAATCCTTGATTAGTCACAGGTGCAACAGATAAAGATTTTAACAGCAATTCTTGAGCAGCAGAAGCAGCAGTACGCCATTGTTGTCGTGCTTTATACAACGAACATTCAGCCAGTGATGCTCCACTTGCAACTAAAATTTCCTTTAAACTCGGCAAAATCCACTTATACTCATACACAAGGTTTCACCCCTTTATTTCAAAGCGACAAACAGCTTCAGAAACTGGTGATTCACTACCTATGAGCTTACCTAAAATATGTCTTCTAACGAAAGGAGTAGAACCGAACAACTATAGGGGCGATTTCCGTTTTCAGTTATCATTCATGCATAAATAATCTGGCATTGCTATGCAGTGAGACATTCCCCATACATATGATGCGGGGGTTTGAAGGGGGCTTTTATTCCCTCCTTTTTAAGGAGGGTTAGGGAGGATCTCCTCTTAACCGAGTAGTATTGACTTGGTTATTTAATCCGCTATTTCAAGTAAACACTATCATCGATGGTGTCACCGTCTGGCATCGTGGTATTGCATAAATGGGTGCCTTCTTTATTTATAGTATCCAAAGGCATAGCGCTTCCCAGATTTAAAGCGCTTGGCTTAACATTATTTATATAAGAATCAAATAGGGTGACATCGGCTAAATCGGCATAGCTTAAATCGGTACCATCTAACTTAATCCAAATCAAGCTAGCACCAGTAAAATTTGCATATTTGAGATTGGCATTTCTTAAGACGGAACCACCTAAATCGGCATTTACTAAATAGGCACGTTCCATATTCGCACCAGTTAAATCGGCACAAGTAAGATTCGCTGCATTCATCTTGACTGCAATTAAATTACATTTGGTTAAGTTAGCTTCACTGAGGTTTGCACCACTGAAATTTGCATGACTGAGGTTTGCGCTATTAAAGTTCGCATGACTGAGGTTAGCATTACTGAAGTTAACGCCACTAAGATTAACACAACTAAAGTTAGCGCCACTGAGGTTTGCGCCACTAAGGTTTGCAGGGCGTTTATTATAGCCTTTGACTTTAATTCCAGAAAAGTCTCTTTCTCCCTTCTCATAGTGTCTAAGAATATCTTCAGCATTCATAAATTTAGTCATAGTAAGAAATTATGTAGAAATGAAGAGGCGAAAGAGTAGTAATTTATTAGTCAATGATTATTAAAACAAGAAGGGCTTTTGCTCCATATTGATTCATAATCTTAATCGGCAACGCCGAAAATCCACGCCCAAAACAAACCCGGCTTCTTTATTATTTATCTTTTATTTACTACTCGCTACTTACTACTTACTACTTACTACTTACTACTTACTACTCGCTACTCCTAAATTTCCTCCTAAAGATAAATGCATATATAAACCAGAGATTGATTACAGTTCGAGTTTCTTAAGCAAGAACTTAATTATGACATTGCTAAACGGAGAATTTAAATGAGTTTGAGCGAACATAAGCGCGCTGTGGGAACATTTTCGAGCCGCAAGAATATTGAAGATGCACTCCGAGAACTTAAGGATGCTGGTTTCGATATGAATAAAGCTTCCGTAATTGCTAGGAATAATGATGCTGATGTCGATAATCAAGTAGCCGGGATAGAAACTAACGAACAGATAGGAAATACAACCGATGAAGTTGCGACTACCGGAGCGGTTACAGGTGGAGTTTTTGGAGGTATAACAGGTTTACTTGTGGGCTTGGGTAGTTTGGCTATTCCGGGTGTCGGTCCGATATTGCTTGCTGGCGAAATTGCTACGACTTTGATTACAACCGTCGCTGGTGCTAGCATTGGCGCTGCTGCTGGCGGTTTATTAGGCGCGCTGGTGAGTTTAGGAATTCCGGAAGAACGAGCAAAAATATACAATCAACGGATTGAGCGCGGTGATTATCTATTAATTTTAGATGGAAGTGAAGCTTCGATTAGTAGTGCTGAGGTGATTGTAAAAAATCACGGGATTGAAGAATTTGAAATTTACAACGTTCCTAATTCTTCAGCTAATGAGATTGAACAAAATCCGCAGCCAATCGCCGATAAGGATTCTAAAGTTGTAATTATCGACCATCGCGAGTCTGGTTTCTAATCAAGTTTGTTCGCTGACATCGTACACCGTTTTCAGCAGGAGGCAGAGCCTAGGCTGTTGACTTTGTGCTTTTTTGAGTATAAAAATCCATGCAAAAAATCTGTTGTAACACAAAATATTGCCCTCTCCCCCTTCCCCTCTACGCCACTTGCTACAAGTCGGGGAACCCGCCCAAAGCAGTGGCTCCCCAAACTTGGGAGAGGGGTGCCCGCAAGGGCGGGGTGAGGGAGAAAGATTATGATTTTTACCGACATAAAAGTTGCATGAACGAAAAATGTCTAAATTTTATCAAAGTACATAGCCTAGGCAGAGCCTCCAAACCCTATCTCTCAATTTTTAATTATTTTTTTATCTTCTATCTTCTATAAAATTCTTTTTTACAGGTAATACGCATCATATATTACTTGGCTTAATGTCTAACATAATTTTGGTTTAATTTATAGAACTCTCCGATAGGAACTGCTTTGATGAAAAGCATGTCTTATATAAATGTATCTATGATTTTTTTTGTAATTGTTTCCCTTCACTATTTCAGGATTTACAGTAAAATTATTCGCTTCTCAAAATATATTGAAACTGTCAAGAGTGTAAAGGGTGAAATTAGGAATGTTTTTTACCACATGAATAATCCTAAATAACTAAATTTCAAAAATAAAGTATTTTTTTGTTGAGACTGAAGCAGCAATTAGTTGTTAATTATTAATGATTAGTGCAATCATTTATTAAGCTTTTATATATACGAGTATTGTTTTTTACTTTTTCTTGAGCATTAACACTTAATTGCAGGCAAAAAAAGTTGCAGAAAACTACTTCAGTGTAAAGATAGATGAATTTGCTGTATTTAAGTTGTGCAAACTGTTTTAAAGTTTGATTCTCAATTAGATTTAGCAAACTAACAGCAACCTTGAAAAAAATGTGGCTAACTTTCACAAATTTGCTAACATCAAATAGCTGCTGTCCGGCGACATTACATATAAGCATTTAAGGTTATTGGCAGACGTGCCAAAACTTGAAAATGCAGTTATCTATTGTTGTGTCGTATATATCTAATGGTTAGTTGTGGAAATTCAAGGCAAGTAGTTCCGAACTAAGGTAATACTGTCTTTGGTTTTCGTTAAATTTAGTGCCTAAAGCGGTGCTTAATCAAACTCATCTTCGATTGTTTTTTAACATTCGCTCCTCCACACAACACACCGATTAATTTAATTGCTTTGAAGGACCTATTAGGAGATTCAAATGAAAAAATTTATTCCTCTTCTCATTAGCGGTATTTTGGTTACAGGTGCAGTTGGTTGTGGTGAAGAAGCCGCTAACACTGGTTCGGAGAATCCTAGTGCTACTAACGAGGCTTTACAACCTTCGGCAAGAGAAGCTAGTGAAACAGAAGGTTTAAATCAGCCTTTAGGTGAATCTGGTTCTGTTCCTGGAGCAGAAACCGTACCTGGAGATACTGCTGCTGTAGGTGAAGGAGCAGATGCGTTAACAAGCGATTTATCAAAAGAAGTTAGTAAGAAGCTCAAAGAGAATTTACCAGCTAGCAACTTAGAAGTTAAAGAGCAAGAAGGAGTTGTTACCGTTGGCGGTACAGTTTCTTCTCAAGAAGAACTTCAACAAGTTGAACCTTTGACTAAAGGAGTTAAGGGTGTCAAAGGGGTAAATGTAGAAGCAAATGTTGAAGGTGCTGTTCCTGGTGCTGAAGGTACTGTTCCTGGTGCTGCTCCCGAAGGTGCTAATCCTCAGTAAAAAATTTAAGTTTCACTCAATAATGTTGAGTCGAATTGTTATCCGAAACGGGACTTACGGTTAGTTAAGTCCTGTTTTTCTATGAGTATAGGTAATTGGTAATTGGTAATTGGTAATTGGTAATTGGTAATGGGTTATAAAAAATTTTAAATCCTTAGTGTTTTGTCCCATTAAAACTGACGGCTTAGATTTGTTTCTTATTTATCTAATATAGGTCTACGCAATTAGATTAAGATATTAGCAAAGACTAAAACCTATAATTCATAAACCTTTGACTTTGAACCCTTGCTATTTGCTTTCGTTTTACTTTGGAAGAAACCTATTTAATAGTTCCTCGCGAGATAGCTGTAGTAACAAAGGAGTAAATTCTTGGGGTGTTAGTTTTTTTGTACGTTTCCTTTACCTAATAATCGCAGCCACAGGGTTTCTAGAATGCGTGGTAGTTGATGGATAACGACTAAGGGAACCTTGTCATAAAAAATTGTTAATTTTATAGTTTCAATTCTTGCTGCTTTATGGATTTTACTGTTAATAGAACATTAATTACTCAAACCGCGACAAGTTGTTAAGTAAATAGCAAAAGTCCCCAACCAGTGGCTACCAGCATAATGTTCGCATACTGCATTTGCTAAGCCAATTTGACGATGAATATCGGCTACTTTTTTTAATGTATTAATTCGCTTATCATCATCAGGTAAACCAGAAATTATTCCCTCAATCATCCAAGCTCTACTTAAATTTAGCCCGTAGAAATGAGCTTGCATATAATCTTCAGAATCTTTAACTTCGACGGGTTTTAACCAATTTTCAGAATCATCTATTGGTATATCTGGAAGAAATTCAGTTAACCAGTCAGCAAAAGTATTTTGAGCTAAAATTCTTCGCATTAAGTCAGCTTCAGCCAGACAGGGTGAAAGAAAATCGTATCCCAACGGTTCAAATCTTAAAGAATAGTTTTTATCGTTTAAATAAAACTGTTTTGCTTTATCCTCAATTAAATGAATAAAAGCAGTATTTTTTACAGTTTTAGCCCAGTCTAAAATCAAACATAAACCAAAAGCAGTTTGCTTGTGCATCCCACTGCGATCGCAAACTGTTAGTTTTTCTAACCAAAGTCGCAAATTCTCAGCTACTCGACTTTCCAAAGGTTGTAATATTGTTCGCCATTGTTGGGCTTTATCATCATTCCATTCGTATAGTTCCGCAGCAAGCTGTAACAACCAAGCCACACCGTAAGGAATTTCAAATCGAGGATGATGTTCTAAATAAGACACTTCTCCTTTGATTTTTTCGGGAGTTAAACTTTTATTTAAAGCTTCCTTTGCTGAAAAACTAAAAGCTGCTTCGGGAAAATACCGAGCTAAACGAGCAAGCAACCAATGCCCGTGTACTGAAGAATGCCAATCTAAGCAACCATAAAAAGCGGGAGTTAATTCTCGGGGTGGTTTGACATCTTCATCACTATTAAGCCAATAGATATTACTGTGAGGGTATTCGCATTCGACGCAGTTTAAAACTAATTTTACTAATTTTGATGCGGTGATTTCGTTGATTTTCATTTTATTAATTATCAATTTCTATTTGTTTATTCCATGCTATGAGAATCAATAAACCCGGTTTTTTAAAAAACCGGGTTTATTAATTTAAATTTTTGACTTTCCTTCATCACCATTCATGATAAAGTCTCTCCACATAGGACATAATTTCTTCTTTCGGCAATCGAATCTTAGGCTTTTGCTGCGGATATAAGCTTTCTATAGCTTGACTATCTTGTTGTACTATTTTAGCTGTTGATTCTAGAAGTGAACGTTTAATCAAATCTGCTAATCCGGGTACATTCATTATAGGATTCCGCCAATTCGCATACAAAAGTACAAATGTCCGGGTTATATTTTCTGTTTCTGGGTAAAGGATGAAAAATTGTAGAATTTCTCCGAGGGGAACTTCAGCTTTAAATAAAGTAGTTGATGGGAAAGTGTACACCAACTGATTTTTAATCTTTTTCGGAAAAGTTATTAATGACGGATTCTGGAAAAGTTCCTGTATTGTATTATCTTCCCGGAGAAAGGTTTGCACAACTTTCGCGCAATAACCATCCTTTTCAAAACTTTCTACTGGATTGTCTTTAATTTTAAAAGTCTCGCTATGAACTCCATTCTGGTGGTTAAAATCATAGTTAATCTTAATGCACTGTAAAAATTCAGCTTGAATAGTTGTATTACCTGCAATGCCTATAAAACTTAATCCCTTGGTTTCCTCAGCAATCAAAGTAGGAATAGGTAAACGAGGCTCAAGATTACCATAAGTCCAAATTAAGTCATCTTGAATAATTAAATTCAAGTTTTTTGCAATCGGTTCTCCCTTAGCTTCTCCATCTTTAATAAGTCTACCTTTTCCATCAAATTCCAAAGCATGAAACGGACAGGTAATAGAGTTCCTTTCCTTACAAATCCAACCATTAGTAAGAGGAGCTTGCATGTGTGGACATACATTTTCTAATGCAAAAATTTCACCTGTTTGATTTTGCCAAAGTACATAATCGTAGTTATTAAGCGTAATTTTATAAGGCTTATTTACACCCAATATCGAACGATGAGCAATTAACCAAGGGGCACCCGGAAGAATAGAATTCATTTAAAAATTCTCCTAATATCAAGGAATTAAAATTAAATTGTTTACGAATTATCTTGTGTAGTGGGAGCATCTTGCTCCCTATTTATTTAATATCGAACAACTTTTTATTTTATGCAATGACTTTTTCAAACACTTAACTGCTGCATTATTCCAAAAATATCAGCTTGACCCCAATGTTCTGTAACTTTGCCATCTACAATAGTGTCAATATGTACTACCGAAAATTTTACCTGTTTACCAGTCGGTGGAATTCCCATCAATTCCCCTTGATGAGTACCGTTGAAAAATCCACAAGTCACAACTTTATTATTTTCAGCAATTACTTCTTCAAACACATGATAACCATCTGGAAATGCATTAAATAAAGACATCGCATATTGTATAAACTCATCAATCCCTTTGCGGGGAGTTGTATCCAATCCATGTCCAACTATATCAGCAGACATAAATTTTTTACCCTGCTCAATATCTTGTTTATCAAAAGCTTCATACATTTGAAGTACGATTGCTTTGTTTTGTTCGATTAACATATTTTCTACAAAAATTTCTACAAAAATCTACTTTTAATCACTATAATTTGCAGATTTTTGACTTTCATTGACTTTGGTTAAGATTTTTTATTTTTATTCACTCTTCGCTTTAATCTACTTAGCGATTCCGGTTCAATAGCAAGATATGAAGCGAGATAATATTGAGGAATCCTTTGTAAAAGTTGGGGTTCAGTTTCTATCAACTTGAGATAGCGTTCTTGCGGAGTATCAATCAAAAGGGAAAGTAGTTTATCTCTCAATAGAAATGCTAAATCTTCAGCAACAAGTCTGAGTAATTTTTGTCCCCCCGGTGCATTTTCAAACAAGAGCATTGTTTGATGATTAAAAACCATAATTTCTGAATCTTCAATTGCTTGACAAGAAAAACAAGCAGGTTTTCGCTTTTGGAAACTTTCATAATCTCCAAAAGTTTGATTTTCAGTATGAAAGAAAAGAGTGTATTCTTTATCGTCTTTTAAAACAAAGCTTCTTAAACAGCCTTTGTAAGTAAAAGCAACAAAATCGCAAATATCACCTTTATGAAACAAGAATTCTCCTTTACCTACCTTTCTAAATTTTAAGCTAGATTCGAGAAGGTTTATATCAATCTTGAATTCAGGTGATAGTTTCTGAATAAATCCATAAAATAATTCATGCATGAAATTTTATCTTATTCTTTTATTCGATTAACTTACACCAAAATTCAATATCATAAATAATTAATTTCAATTTATTTAAATAAAATTATACTTGAATAAATAGGGTTTGTAATTGCGCTTTAGCAATTTCTATAAGAGGCGCTAAAGCGCAACTACTAACTTAATCTATATACTCCACCACATCTTCCGTCTTAAAGCGAACTTTCGGCATATTCGCATATTTATCATTAGCAGAACGATATCCAGCAGTACAAGCAACTGCTGTACTATATCCTTTATCTTTCAATCCCAAAACTTCATCATATTTAGCAGGTTCGATACCTTCCATTGCACAGGTATCAACTTTTAACATTGCCGCAGTAAACATAAAAAACCCTAAAGCAATGTAAACTTGTTTAGCAGACCATGCATCTTTATCAAAAACTTCAGAAGGTTGATTGAGATAACCTTTAACCATATTAGCAAGTCCTTCAAGCTTATCTAAAGAAACATTTCGGACTTCCGACATTCGCTGTAGATAAGTATCAACATCTTTTTTGTCAACATCTTCTTTTATAGCTAACACTACTAAATGTGAAGCATCTACAACCTGTTTCTGTCCCCAGGAATGTTCTACTAATTGCTGACGAATTTCAGGATTGCGAATTACGAAGAATTTCCAAGGTTGCAATCCGAAGGATGAGGGTGAAAGTACCAAACTTTGTTCTAATACTTGCCAAACATCTTCGGGAATCTTTTTGCTCGAATCAAATTCTTTGGTAGCGTAACGCCATTCTAGTTGCTTGAGAACTTCTTGGGGTGCAAATGTTGTTGCGTTCATGTATAAGTTAAAAAAACAGCCAGTTTTAAAGATAAACGTAATTACAAATAATGGCTAGTGGATATTTTATAGAAATTGTTAATTATATTGTTGGGAAATTTTTCAACTAACTGTCTTACGTATTATTAAGTTTTACAAGTAATAAATGCTGCATGATTTGGCGGGAGATTAAACTCACCATAACCGTCTGCAATTTCAACTTGAAAGCCGATTCTATGAAGTAATTGTGCAATCTCTTTCTCCTTGTATAATTGCTGGTAATGTATTTCCTCGTCTCTTTTGTAATGTTCTCCTATCTGACGAAAAGTTATTATTCTACGAGTTAATATTTGCTGATTTTCCTTTTTTTCAACCAATACTATCCAATCTTCTCCTTCGGTAAATCCTTTGGTTGTAGTTTCCAGATTTTCCTGTGTTTGTGTCGCAATATCGAAGATGAAAACACCTCCGGGAATCAAAGCTTTATATATACGACTGAATAACTCAGCTAGTTTTTGATTATTGTTTTCTGAATCAAACAGATAATTGAAGCATTCACCGATAGATGTAACAGCATTGCACTGTGGGATTGCTACATTGAATATCGAAGCTACACGAAAATCTGCTTGCGGTACTTTTTTTCTGGCAATATCAATAAATGCTTCAGAAATATCAATTCCAATCGCTTGATAACCAGATTTTACAAGTTCTTGCGCCCATAATCCGCTTCCACAACCTAAATCGACTACTAAACCTGTATTAATATTGTTTGTTCGTAAGATTTTTAAAATACCTGGTGCGGATTTAAGGCAATAATCGCTGAAACCTACATCATGAATATATGCTAAGTCTTGCTTGTAATATTCTTTCATATTTAAATGATGAAAACCGTTTATATACAAGGGATTATATCTTTCAATTTTGCAACATAAGACGGTATGTATTTCAATGCAGTTTCTTTAAAACCAGATTCTTGCTGAAATTTACCTGCAAGAAATAGCGCAAGACAAATATACCTTGCTGCCATAAATAATGAAAGTTGATTTTCTATTTCAATTGAAATTTTTCTAATACTTCTATATCCTTGCAGCAAATTTGCTTTAATTGCGGAATATTCTGTCATTTCTGAATAGTTTGTTAAAATAACCGCTAAATCGTAAATATAATACCCATAACCGGAATCATCGAAGTCAATGGGAATTAAAGCATTTTGATGCAAAATAACGTTTTTTAAATGCAAATCACCGTGAATAATGCCATAAATATTTGTTTCCTTCCCAGCTACAGCTTCAAAATCAATTAAACGTTGATAAACTGACTCAAATAAACTTACTGTTTCCCTATCAAAATATTTGTAACCTGAATTTGCATATCTGAAAGCCCCATTTCTGCCAATTAAATTCTCGGCATCGAATATTGGACGCTGAAAATCAATAGGCTTTTGCCACTCTGCTAATTTATTATGAATGCGAGCAAGTAACTTACCAAGTTGATTAAACAAGCTTATATCGTTGATTTGATGTCCGATAATTGAGGAATTAATCCAGGAAAGTATTGAAACAGGCTTAGATATTCCCTCAGCTTCACCAATAGTAACAAACCTATTTGAATTGTTGTAAATAGGCTTTTGATATTCGTAATGATTGCAACTAGCTAAATATTCGATAATTTTTGCTTCAGATTCTATATCTTGAACGGTATTCTGTAATCCGCAGTATACTCGAATTAAAAAATCACCCTGTTCGGTAGATAATCTAAAGGTTGTATTTTCTAAATGCTTGATTAAATGGAGTTTAGAGCTTTTGAAATTATATTGTTTAATTGCATTACGTGCGATTTCTGTGTTGAGATTAATTTGCTCTGTTGATGATTTTTGTCTCATAGCCGTAAAAAGTTTTGAACCACGAATTAATCATATGTACTTCTGACTAGAGTCTATATTTCTATGACCAATAGTTTGATTTTTTTAGTAAATTATTCTCATCCTTTATATATGTATTTCGAGCAATATTAAATAAATTGAATCGTATTAGTAAGTGAATCAAATGATAGATATAACATTCTTCTCAATCCCTTTGTATAAGAATCGCCGGAAAGCTGTACAACTAAGGACTTTTATTAATCTAAGCTTATAAATATTACCTCTAAATATAAGCTAAGTTTATATGTTGCTTTATAAATTGACATTTTACGAATTGAATATTTCAGGTCAAGATAATAAGTAATAACACCGCCGTAAATGAAATCTTGATTGGATTAAAACAATGGTTCAACTCACACAGTCAACTCAAGCTACAACCAACCCAGGGCGTTTAACAATTGAAACAGTTGAAATTGCTCCTCAAACTACTGCTATTCGCTGTTTAGATTGGGATAGAGAACGTTTTGATGTCGAGTTCGGTTTACGCAATGGAACAACCTATAATTCTTTCTTGATTGAGAGTGAAAAAGTTGCTTTAGTTGATACTTCTCACCGTAAGTTTGAGGAGTTATATATGGAAATAATTACGGGATTAATTGATGTAAATAAAATAGATTATTTGATTATTAGCCATACAGAACCAGACCATAGTGGCTTGGTTAAAAATATTCTGAAATTAGCTCCTTCTATTACCGTTGTTGGTGCTAAGGTAGCGATTCAATTTTTAGAAAATATGGTTCACCAACCTTTTGAATCAATGGTGGTGAAAAGCGGACAAAAGTTAGATTTAGGCAACGGACACGAATTAGAATTTGTTTCTGCACCTAATTTACATTGGCCCGATACAATCTTTACTTTCGACCATAAAACCAACATTCTTTATACTTGTGATGTATTTGGAATGCATTACTGTGATGACCGTACTTACGATGAAAATTTCAGCATTATAGAAGAAGATTACAAATATTATTATGATTGTTTGATGGGACCAAATGCAAGGTCTGTATTATCGGCTTTAAAGCGGATTCAAAAATTAGAAATAGGAACAGTGGCAACGGGACATGGCCCTTTATTAAAACACCATATTCCGGAATGGACTGGACGCTATCAAGATTGGAGTTCGGAGAAAACGAAAAAAGAAACATTAGTCGCTTTATTTTACGCAGAAGATTACGGTTATAGCGAAGAATTAGTCAGAGCCGTTGCACATGGTACTGATAAAACAGATGTAATCGTAGAATTGGTCGATATTAATAATACTGAGCTTCAAGAAGTCCGAGAAATAGTTACACAAGCTGCTGGTTTAGTTATTGGAATGCCTGCCCAATCTTCAGAGGTAGCTCAAGTTGCTTTAAACACTATTCTCGCGACTGCTCATAACAAGCAAGCAATTGGTTTATTAGAGTCGGGAGGGGGAGAAGACGAACCTATTTATCCCTTACGCAATAAGTTTCAAGAATTGGGATTAACCGAAGCTTTCCCTCCGATATTAATTAAAGAAACTCCCACCAAAGCCATAGAACAGCTTTGCGATGAAGCCGGAACCGATTTAGGGCAATGGTTGAATCGCGATCGCAACATTAAAAAAATCAAATCCATCGATAACGAATTAGAAAAATCATTAGGACGAATTAGTACGGGATTATATATCATCACCGCTAAAAAAGGAGAAGTTCAAAGTGCAATGCTGGCTTCTTGGGTGACACAAGCGAGCGTTAATCCATTAGGAGTTGCAATTGCAGTTGCTAAAGATAGAGCAATTGAATCTTTACTGCATGTTGGAGACAGCTTTGTTTTAAATGTTTTAGAAGAAGGTAAATATCAAGGATTAATGAGACATTTTCTTAAACGTTTTCCTCCTGGTGCAGATAGGTTTGCTGAAGTAAAAACATATCCCGCTCAAACTAATGAATCTCCGATTTTAGCTGAAGCTCTGGCTTATATGGAATGTGAAATCACCAGCCGCATGGATTGTGGAGATCATTGGGTGATTTACAGTACCGTCCATACTGGAAGAGTTGCTCAGGTAAATGCGTTAACTGCCGTGCATCACCGCAAAATTGGCAATCATTATTAGGCAGTGAGCAGTTAACTGTTAGGAGTTAGGAGTTAGGAGTTAGAAGTTAATAATTTAATCTCCCCCAATCTTTTTGTTCCCTTGTATCCACCTCTTCCGCCTTTTCCCATCATCCTATAAACTCATCATCCCTTCTTATCTATGTACAATCCTGCTGAAGATACCCCGAATTCCATGTACTACATCAATCGGGAGCGTGTAGTCAAAAGTTTAGAATTTATTCAAGACGCAATCGTAATTTGCTTGTGTATCGGTTTATTTAGCTTTATGGTGCTTGAGGTGAGAGATATGTTTCTCTCTTTGCTTCCACCTCTAGAGTTTCAAGCTGTTACTGCCGATATTCTGTTTTTGTTGATTTTAGTTGAGTTATTCCGACTGCTGATTATTTACTTGCAGGAACATCGAGTATCTATCGGTGTAGCCGTTGAAGTTTCTATAGTTTCTGCTTTGCGAGAAATTATTGTTAAAGGTGTTCTAGAAATTAGTTGGACTCAAGTTTTAGCAACTTGTGCCTTTTTATTAGTGCTAGGAGTACTATTAGTTCTCCGAGTTTGGCTACCTCCTACTTTTGATGGTATCGATCCAGAACAAGCTGTATCTCAACGCTATCGAAATCGACAACATAAATCAGAATTGCTAGAAACCAATGGACGTTAACAGTCAGCAGTGAGCAGTGAACAGTGAAGAGTTAAGAGTTAGGAGTTAGGAGTTAGGAGTAGTGAGTATAAAAAATGTAGTGGGAGTGTCTCGCTTCTTAGAAAAATTCTTTTCCTGCTCTCCCTATCCTCAACGCCCTATGCCCTATGCCCAATCCCCAGTGCCCAATTACCAATTACCAATTACCAAAATTAATCATGTCAACTACTACCACAACCATAAACCGTAAAAGAGATGTCCAAGTTGCTGAAATTGGACGAGATACAATAGTTTTGCGATCGCGAACTTGGGAACGATTAAAGTTTGAGATTGAATATTCTCGTCAAAAGGGAACTACTGCAAATTCTTATCTCATCCAAGCTGATAAAAAAGCTTTAATCGATCCTCCCGGCGAATCTTTTACTGAAATTTACCTCCAGCAATTAAGACAGCATGTTGATTTCACTACATTAGATTACATTATTCTCGGTCACGTCAACCCTAACCGCAGAGCTACTTTAGAAGCATTACTGCCAATTGCCCCTCAAGCTACTATAATTTGTTCTCGTCCGGCTGCAAAAGCCCTTAAAGCTGTTTTTCCCGAATGGGAATCGCGTATTCAAACTGTACGCTCGGAGGATACTCTAGATTTAGGAGGGGGACATCAGCTAAGATTTGTTACCATACCAACTCCCCGTTGGGCTGATGGACTTTGTACTTATGATGCTGCGACAAATATTCTCTATACAGATAAGTTATTTGGCGCTCATATTTGCGAAGATACCTTGTTTGATAAAGACTGGAAAAGTTTAGATGTAGAACGTCGTTACTATTTCGACTGTCTCCACGCACCCCAAGCCAAACAAGTCGAAGCTATTTTAGATAAGATTGCGGTTTTTCCTGCAAAAACTTATGCTCCCGGTCATGGCCCAATCGTTAACTATAGTACCAGTAGGTTCACTTATGATTACAGTCAATGGTGCCAAAATCAAAAATCTCAGGAATTGAGCGTTGCTTTGCTTTATGCTTCTGCTTATGGGAATACAGCGATTTTGGCAGGGGCGATCGCTCAAGGTTTAGTTGAAAATGGAGTCAATGTAAAATCTATTAACTGCGAACTAGCAGATACTGAGGAAATTACCAGCACTGTAGAATCTTGCGATGGATTGATTATTGGTTCACCGACATTGGGTGGACATGCACCAACTCAAATTCAAACCGCTTTAGGGATTATTCTTTCAACAGCAGCGAAAACCAAATTAGCAGGAGTGTTTGGTTCCTACGGTTGGAGTGGAGAAGCAGTTGATTTAATCGAAAACAAGTTTAAAGATGCCAATTACCGTTTAGGATTTGAATCAATTCGAGTCCGTTTCACTCCTACAGCTGAAATTCTCAAACAGTGTCAAGAATCTGGGGCATTATTTGCTGAAAACTTGAAAAAAGATAAGAAACTACGTACTTCTCGTCAAATTGTCACCGAAACCCATATAGATCGTACCGAACAAGCGGTAGGGCGGATTATTGGTTCCTTGTGTGTAGTAACAACTCGTGACGGAGACACCCACAAAGGTGTTTTGACTTCTTGGGTATCTCAAGCCAGCTTTAATCCACCAGGAATAATGATTGCGATTGCTGACGAACAAAATGCAGATTTGATATCTAATATTGGCGATAAATTTGTATTGAATATCCTTAAAGAAGGTAGAAATGTGCGCCGATATTTTGCTCGTCACAGTACTTTAGGAGATAATCCATTCGTCAATCTTTCTACAAAAACTGCTGACAATGGTTGTTTGATTCTTAACGAAGCATTATCTTACTTAGAATGTACCGTACAAAATCGAACTAAGTGCGGTGAAAGATGGTTAATTTATGCTGTAGTTGATAACGGTGAAGTTTTGGAAGATGAAGGTTTAACTGCTGTAGAACACCGGAAATCTGGTAGTCATTGTTAATTGTAGGATTTAATTAACCAGGATTTATGAAACCTTCTTTTTCTACTCTCGTTCCTAGGCTCCAGCCTGGGAATGTAGTCCTAGAAGCCTCTGCCTTCGTTATGATTGTAAGGCAGAGATTTATGATATGCATTTCTAACCAGAGACTAAGAACGATAAAAAAATCTGTTAGCATTGAAATTATGTATTTTTGAACGCAGAGGAGCGCAAAGGTACAGCCTCGGAGCGCAGAGTTTTTGACTCATCCTTTAAATAATTCATAATTAACAATACCTTTGCCAATTTACGAGGGTGAATTGATGCTCAAACTCTCATTTAGATGAAGCTGGGCAAAATAATTAGTCCTAAAAATTCTTTCCAGGTTTCTCGCAAGACTTTTTTAGCATATTTAAAGTACAATAAACGGTTTAGGAGTCTAAACTTTCTTGTCAGCTAAACGCTTATACGCGAGTTATTTTGCTCGTTTTGCCAAAATTTGTGTAGGCTCTTCTTTTGGCAAAGGTGTTGAATTAAGAAGAAAATTAGAAATCTCAAGAATATTTTTATTTAATAATCCATTTTCGCCAATCAACGTTATTCTCCTCACACGGTTGATATAATTCTGCCTTACCAGATACAAGCACTTGAGCAATCATCTGCATCGATTTAGTTTTACTGGGCACATAAAATTCAGAACTAGGATTATATACATCGGGATGATGCCAATTATCTAGTTGAATAATTTGAGTTAATTCTGAAGGTACTATTTCTCTAAATTCTGTTTCGGTTGCTAGAATTTGCGTGCGATATTTATTTGCTAAATGAATTATCAAGTCAAAATTAAAGTTATCTTTTATCTTGGGATGTCTGGGAATTTCACTTGAGTTAATTATAATTTTTTTACCGCGAATCGCGACTACTAAATATTCCGGGATTTCTTGCTCATTTTCTTCCCATACATCAAATCCTTCCCCACAAATAATTCCTGCAACAGACATATCTTGATAATCTTGTTTGTTTCTTTCTAATTCACTCAATAGATATTTAACCGGATAATAAATTGCAAACGGTTCATTTATCAAAACACGGCTGCTAAATGCAGAAACCACCAGCACTGGTTCAACACCATTTAAACCATACCAAATAACTATTTCTTCTATCGTCAAAGCCCAATCGATATCATTCCTAAATCCGGTAAGACGAGCAGTAACCATATCATAATTCATATTATTAAAACCTGGAAAATCAAGATTAGCCGCAGCTTTGTCCAGACAATTAAGAATATCTTCTGTAGTAAAATTTTTCATTTGATATCAAACATACAGCACTTTTCAAGCTTCATAGAATACAGATTAACCTCACCCCTCTCATTAATAAGGAGAGAGGAAGGGGGTGAGGTTTCCACATGTGTAGAACTAAATTGAAAACCGTTAAATTATTTTAAAATAGCATTCAGCACCAATAACTACATTAATCTTTCACTAAAATTGTTAAATCTAATATAAATCATGATTTGCTTCCCGATTTATAACTATGATTAACCCCCGTGAAATTTACGATTTAATGTTAGATTATGGCAATAAAAATACTCAAATAAAAGAAATAATTATCGGTTTAACTTGGACTTTATGTTTAACTGAAGGTGCTGGTTTATGCATGAGTCCGGGGATGCTGACTCGAACATTACCTTTCTCCGGAACTTTAGTAAACAAATCAATTTCTGAATTAGCTCCTTGGTTACATTCGTGGAATCCTTTTCAGGCAACTATCGGAATGGCAGCGATTAATTCTGTTATAAATTCTAATTCTAATTTACCCGATACTGGTACGCTTTTATCTCCCGATAGTTCTGCAAATTTAGCTGTATTTGAGCATTTTTTACCACAAATTCGCAACAAAAATGTTTGTATAATTGGACGCTATCCGGGATTAAATAAGTATTCCGAAGAAATGCAAATGCAAGTAATAGAACTTAATCCAGGCCCAGAAGATTTTCCCGCACCAGCTTCAGAATATTTGCTACCAGAAGCCGAATGGGTATTTTTAACTGCTACTTCTATTGCTAATAAAACCTTTCCTCGCTTGGTTCAATTAGCGAAAAATTCTAAATTAGTTTTAATGGGACCTACTCTTCCTTGGCTGCCAGATTTAAAACAAATAGGAATCGATTATTTAGCAGGAGTTAAAGTTACCAATTTGCCAGCTTTAAGAGAAACAGTTGCCGAAGGTGGTGGTGTGAGAATTTTTGAAACTGGGATTCAATATTCCGTGGTTGAATTATAAGTAATTAAGGTTAAAGGTTAAAGGTTAGGATTTATAAGTTACTTGCTTAGTGTTAACTGTTCACTGTTGACTGCTCACTGCTCACTGCTCACTGCTCACTGCTCACTGCTCAAAGCGGATATTTACTATGAAGTTGTTTACATTCTGCTTTTAATATTCCCGATTTGATTTTTATGGAAGCTGGGGATTTAGTTACTACTTCTTCACATGACATATTAATCATATTGGGATTGTAATCATCTTCAAAATCCCCAGCACCTGCACCATAAACTATTTCGGAAATACCAGCCCAAAAGATAGTCGCAGCACACATTGCACAGGGTTCGCAGGTTGAATATAGTGTATATCCCGATTCTAAAGCAGCAGTTTTCAAGCGTTTAGTTAATTTACGTAGAACATTAACTTCCGCGTGACAGGTTGGATCGGCATCTGATTCTACAGTATTACCGGCTTTCTCAACTATTTCGTTATTCTTCACAATCACCGCACCAAAAGGGGTTTCGCTTTTCTCTGCTTCGGCGATCGCTATTTGCATTATTTCTTCAGGAGACATAATCAGTTATCAGTGAACAGTGAACAGTGAACAGTGAACTGTTAAATTACGACTATAACAATCATAGGTCTAATTGTTAACTATTATGATAATAGACAGTTTCAGGGCTAAATTACGCAAGGAAGCTCAAATTTGGCGAGATGAGGGAATAATAGAGGATTCGCAATACGAACAGTTATCCCAAAGGTATCAGTTTGATAGTTTAGATAATGTTGCTCAAGACCGATTTATTTTTATTTTGATTGGAGTTGGTTGTATACTTGTTGGTCTGGGAGCAATTACTTTTGTCGCTGCGAATTGGCAAGCATGGTCTCGTGAAGTAAAGTTAGTTTTACTATTAAGTCTATTCTTCGCAACAAATATTATTGGTTTTTTCTTGTGGAGAGAACCTGTTTTTGATAATGCTGGTAAAAAACGCCGACAGCGCAAGCGAATATTTGGACATGGTTTATTACTTTTAGGCGCTCTACTTTTAGGCGCAAATATGGCTTTTATGGCGCAGACATTCCATATAAGCGGTGCCGATTACGAACTGTATTTATTTTGGGGAATTGGCGTTTTGGTAATGGCTTATGGTTTGCGCTTGGCTTCTTTAGGGGTGTTTGCTTTTGTTTTGATTAATATCGGTTATTTTATCGGGTTAGGAAGATTATGGAGCGATTTTTATGAATTGTCTTTATCAACTCTAATGTTGGAACATATGCCAATTCTTTGGTTGGGGCTATTTGTTCCCTTAGCGTATATGAGTAAGTCACGATGGATTTTTGCATTATCTACAATTGCTTTTGCTATTTCGCTGCAATTTAATCTAGGTAGATATTACGGAACATCTTGGATAATTCCTTTTGCTTTTGCACTACCAGGAGCTTTACTGTGGAGCTATGACGATTTACTTTTTCCCAAAGTTAACCAAAGATGGTTTCAATCGGTTGCGCGTAATGTAGCGCTGTTGTTTTTCAGTGTTTTATTTTATATCCTTTCTTTCCGGTTATATTGGCGATTTGCTGATTATTCTAACGAATACAACTCAATATCAAACTTATTTTTATTAATAGATTTGCTAATTCTTACGGCTTTAAGCTTATATCAGTGGTTTAATTTACTTCGTCCCAAACGTAACCGTCAACTGCAAATAATCGGTATAAATAATATTACAATTGCTATATTCGTAATCATGGCTGCTTTTGCACCAATTTTAAAACAAAACATTGGTGAAATGTGGTTTTTAGCAATTTGTATTTTCAATATACTCTTAGCAATATTAGCTTGCGGCATGATTCGCGAAGGGTTGGAATCCAACCAAAGACGTGCTTTTTGGGGAGGAATGATTTTATTAACGCTGCAAATTATTTCCCGAATGCTGGAATACGATACAGCTTTATTACTCAAATCTTTAGTTTTCGTTTTATGCGGAGTTGCTGTGATTGGCGCAGGATTATGGTTTGAACGACATCTAAATTCAGTGAACAGTCATCAGTGAATTACTAACTACTAACTACTAATAACTAATTATGAAATCTCAACCTTTTCCAGATGAATCTTCAGAGAAACAACTTATTCCCGATTTTAAGGCAGATTCGTTGCCAAATAATAAACCAATTCCAATTCTTAGATTTGTAATACCTTTATTAATCCAAGCTGGTTTACTTTTCTCGATACCAGCGCAATCAGCTTATACCTACATTACAGGTAGAACTGTTATTTTACAAACTGTACCTGTAGACCCTTATAGCTTATTAACAGGTTATTATCAAGTTCTCAGTTACGACATTTCTACACGAAGTACTTTAGAGCAACTCCCTGGTAGCAAAGACATATTAAAAGATGGAAAAAGTTTTTATGTAATTCTTCAAGAAGTTAAATCAACTGACAGAGAAATTCCCAAAGCATGGAAACCAGTACGTTTAACTAAAGAAATTCCCGATTCTCTTCCAGATAATCAAGTCGCTTTGAAAGGTAATTATCAATATGGACGAGTTAAATATGGTTTAGAACAATATAATATGCCAGAAGACCAGCGCAATCAAATTAATCGTAATATATCTCAAGCAAGACGAAGCGCAGCCCAAAGAGACAAACAGCCCATAGTAGTAGAAATCAAGGTTGATTCGCGAGGTAAATCAGTACCTGTAAGCATGTGGGTGAAAGAAAAAAATTATCGGTTTTAACAGTTAACAGCGAACAGTGCATAATTAATAACTCAAATGTTCTTGATAAGAGCTTAAACCCTTAGATTTAAGACTTTAGCTAAAAAAAATCTATAAAAATTATCAAAACCACAGCCTCATTTTTAACTTTGTAAACTAGCTACTGCCCACTGCTAACTGTTCACTGTTTACTGCTCCTTGTCTTCATGACGCAATTGCCAAGCTGCACCAAAAGCGGCACCGGCTCCTGCTAATAAGCCAGTACTCATTCCTTGCATTGTTTTACTAATGGGATCTTGAGTCAAACATTCACTTGTTACCTTAGTTGCATTAATACACATGCTGCTTTCCGCCCAGCTTGAAGTACCTCCAAGCACTACACCAGCCATACTACAAGAGACAACTAACATTAACAGTCGCTGATTTTTTCTATCCATAGATAGTTTTTAAAATATCTTTAGTATTAATTCTTCATTCAATGTACATAAAAGTTCATATTTTGTCAGCATAGTTTGTATAAAACAGTGAATTTTTTTGAAATAATTTTGAGTTCCTGTCTGTGAGGTTTATGTAGCGCTGTCTCATGCAGAATAGCGAAACCTGCATAGGCGGGTTTCGCTTGTTGGTTTATTTAAACGCCTTAAGATCCCCCCAACCCCCCTTATAAAGGGGGGCTTGCTTAAGTCCTAATATTACAAAAATCTAATTTTCGATTTAGTTAAAACCACTGTGGCAGCTAATCCGACAAATATAGTCGCGGGCAAGCCTGACTCTGGTACTTTCCTTCTACGTGGTGGTTCATCTTTCTTAGCGTAGGTATAGGTAACGGATACTGAAGCACCAGCAAAAGTTTCAAAACCTGCTACTAGATTACCAGGCCCGGTAGCTTTTGAGTTACCGATAGCTTCAACAAATAGATTAAAACTACCATCGCCGACGAAGGGAGTAAAGTCATCCGGCACGGTGAAAAGTGCTGATTCTTTTTCAGAATCAGATATTCCTGTTAGTTTTACGCCGGAGGTGCCATCAAAATCTAAAACTTCATCGTATGCTTCTAAATTTTGTTCAATTGATGCAGTGGGTAAAGCTACAAGTAATAAAGAACTATCAGGCTTTTTTAAACTGATTTCTGCGGCAAGATTCCCCGTAACCAAAGCTGCTTGAGCATCTCTGTTTTCTAATTCAACAGAACCTTCGACGTTACCACTCATTTCAAATAAAACGCTTTCTAGCTCTCCTAATCTGCTGTCAAATTTAGGTAAGTTAATTTGTTTTGAAAAATTAGTTTTCTCTAAATCAATCGAACTTTCGTATTGCAGCGTAGATGCTTGTGCGGCATTAATAGGCGCTAATATTGCAGCAAAAGCTGCTACCATCACCTTAGTTTTGGAAATGGATAGATGCATAATTATTTAACCTATATATTGTTTGCGTTTTTATGATTTTTTTTCAACGCACCCTTGTTTCTTAAAAAGAGATTAATTGAGTTAATTATTTTAAGCAATATTACTTAAGTATATTCATGAAATATTTACAAAAAAACTCCGGATACATCCAGATATATATTTTTTTTGTAAGTAATTACCCAATTATTGAAGTTGAGTAGATTCAATTAGTAAAAACTTTATAAATGAACGGTTAATATTTTACAAACTTAACTGTTCAAATCAAATATATTCTTTGAAATAGTCAGCGTCTATGGTGTTTGTACTGATTTTAGAACCTTATTCTTTTTTATAATCATGGGAAGCTGCCACCAAGCGAGATAAGGATACTTGTGATGTTCTTCGTGGTAGCCGAAATGATAGCAAGTAATAAATGACCAAATAAATGGACGGTAAATGCTTTGAGTGCGGTGAGAATTTTGATATCCTTCTGATGGTTCTTTGTGTGGTAAATACGTTCCGAAATAGAATAATTGAATAGAACTTAGTAGTAATGGTAAAGCCCAAAATACAAGTAAATTAATTTCTGGAATATTGAATATAATTCTTACAGAATGATAAGCGATTGTCATTCCTAAAAAACGCAACCAACTCCAATAGCGGAACATAAAATAAAAATACCAAGCAAAGAAGTTTTTATATTTACCATTATGATAATCTGGGTCAAGTTTGCTCGCAGGGTATTGATGGTGTTGATGATGTCTTTTTAGTAGTTTGCGGTAAGAAAAAAACGCATATAAAATTACACATAAATAGCCAATATAATTATTTATTTGAGAGTTTTTCGGAAACACTACACCATGCATTGCATCATGAGCAGTTATAAACAGCCCCGTAAACAAAAATGCCTGCCATAGAATTGCCAATGCAATCAATATTTTATTAGTTTCAAAAATACTTATATTAATACATTCTCCCAGGCTTATTGTCCAGACAGCTACAATTATAAAAGCAATTATCAATCCAATAAAGTTTTTACTATATTGAATAAGTTTTTCAAATTTATTTGAGAAGAGAATGAATAATAATAAAACCATAAGATAGGGTTCAAAACATCCCAATTAGAGAATATAATCAAAAATATATCGTAGCGAAAGTATTTTACTCTTTTGATATATTGAGAGCAAGATAATCCCACTACAAATTTCGATAAGTACAACGATCAACTTATTTACTTAAATAGTTATATTGATTACATCTAAATTGAATTAGTTCGCAAACGGATGTAGTTCGTAGAACAATTTTTTTCATAAGCAATTAAGCTAACTTAATGTTATTTATAATTTCAACGATAATTTTTATGTTGACTTAAAACTAATTAAAAGAGACGTAGCAGTGCGCCACGTCTCTACATTTTTCAATTAATATTCATGATTAGCAACTGTTAACTGATTCTACTCAATCACTAAGTTAAAAGGTAAACGAGCATATACGTCTAATGGGTCATTCATACTTTGTACGGCTGCTATTTCTGCTTTTAATTTCTCAAATTCAACCGTCAAAGGATGATTTGATTCGAGTAAATTTTTGTTGTTACTACTTTTAAAAACAGTTTGAGTTTCTTCTGAAACCTTTCCGAAAAATCTTTCGCTGAAACTGCTGCGTCTGGGATACTCTTGTAATTGCCATTTATCCCCTAACTTTGCTTCTGTTGCAGCATATTCGATAGCTGCATCTAAACCACCAATTTCATCCACCAAACCAATGTCTTTTGCAGCTTTACCAGACCAAACTCTTCCCTGAGCAATTTCTGCAACCTTCGCTTGAGGCAAATTTCGACCTTTAGCGACTTTTTCTAAAAATTTATTATAAATTCGGTTGACGCTGCTTTGAAAAATAGCTAATTCCGCATCAGATTGGGGACGAGTCGCCGTTCCGATATCGGCATATTTTGCTGTTTTGACACTATCCCAAGTAATACCGTTGTCGTTAGCTAATTTTTGAATATTGGGTATGCTGCCAAATACACCAATCGAACCCGTAATCGTATTTGGTTCGGCAAAAATGCGGTTGGAATCTACAGCTATCCAATAACCACCGGATGCCGCTGTATCGCCCATTGATACCACAACTGGCTTCACATCGCGAGTTAATCTAATTTCTCGTTGAATTATTTCCGATGCAGTAGCGCTACCACCAGGAGAATTTACCCGCAAAACCACTGCTTTGACATCTTTATCTTGACGAAGACGGCGGAAAATCTTAGCAAAGCGGGTTCCTCCGACTTCTCCACCTTCACCATCGCCGTTAACTATAGCGCCCTCTGCATAAACTACTGCTATTTTATTTTCAGAATCTCTACTCAAACTCTTATCGGCAATTTGAGCATATTCATCTAAATCGATTTGTTTAAAGGATTTTTCCTTACTGTCAGTTTTGGTTAACTGTTTTAATTGTGTAACTACTTCATCAAAATATGCTACTTTATCCACCAAACGGTTGGTTTTAGCTTCATCTGGTTCTAAAAGACCTTTAGTATCGGCAATTGATTGTAGCTGCTGCGGAGTCATTTTACGACTTTTACCTACAGTACCGCGCCATTCACCCCATAAATCGTTTAATAATATTTGAATTTGCTCGCGGTTTTCTGGACTTAACTGTTTTAAAACCAAAGGCTCAACTGCACCTTTGAATTTTCCTACACGAACAATCTGCACTCCAACACCAAACTTTTCCAAAGCTCCAGCTAAAAACATCGGTTGCGAACTGAAACCGTTAATTTCCATTCCTCCATAAGGATTAACCATAACGGTATTCGCCACCGAACTGAGGTAATATTCTTTTTCACCCCATCCCACACCGTAAGCAACAACTTTTTTACCAGAATCGCGGAATTTTCCTAACGCTTTACGAATCTCTTTAAGAGTTGCAAAACCCGCACTTCCTGCTCCCGATGCGTTTCTTGCATCCAAATAAACCCCAACAATTCGCTTGTCAGTACGAGCTTTTTCTAAAGCATCTAAAACCGAACGTAATGTCATCTGCTTCTGATAATTACCCGAAAGCGCTTGCTGTAAAACTAAACCGGAATCGGGTTTTCCATCAGTAATTTGAGTTGATAAATCAAATACCAACATTGAAGAATCTTTTACTTTCGGTTCCGAATCTGAAGAAGCAGCAGCAAAAACTAGTAGGAAAAATCCTACAGTACTTATACTTCCAAAAATAAACAGCCCTAATAAACTTCCAATTAAACTAGCAAAAGTTTGTTTAATAAAATTACCCATATTATCCCCGGTTTTACTAATAAATATTTACGCTTATCTATATTGTAAAAATTGTAGTAGCGCATAAGCGCGTCAGCGCAACTACCCGATCAAAATTTTCCTCCGTGCATTACTTCGTATTGCAAAAATTATCCTTGATTATTTACGTTATATTTCTAATGTCTCCTAAAAATATTGTTCCTAACACCGAAAAAATGCTCAATAATTGAAACATACAATTATCCAACTGTTTTAATTAAACTATCAGAATGTTGAAGTTGTTCTAGTGTAGCGTTACCAGTACAAAATAGTACGGTGCTAATTTCGGCGATTAAAACTTTTGCTAAATCGTAAAGTGTAGCCTCAGAAGACGTTGCAGCTTGCAAAAACGGCATCGCCAATCCAGCTATATCCGCTCCCAAGGCAATAGCTTTTGCCACATCCACACCGTGACGCAAACCCCCCGAAGCAATCAAAGGTATCTCCGGTGCGATCGCGCGGATTCCGGTAATACAATCAGCCGTTGGTACGCCCCAATCAGCAAAGGTTCTACCCAAACGCCGCTGTAAAATATTATCAGCACGCTCGCTTTCTACCAAAGCCCAAGAAGTGCCCCCCGCACCAGCCACATCAATCGCCGTTACTCCTGCACCAATCAGTTTATGAGCCATTTTCGCCGAGATGCCATTACCAACTTCTTTAACAATTACAGGTACCGGTAATTTTTCGCATAAAGTCGCAATTTTGTCTAATACTCCCCGGAAATTAGTATCACCCTTGGGCTGAATGCATTCTTGTAAAGGATTGAGATGTAAAATCAATGCATCAGCTTCGAGAAGATCGACAACTCGCAGACATTCATCCAAACCGTAACTGTAATTAAGTTGAATCGCACCCAAATTAGCAAATAAAAGTATATCGGGAGCATATTTACGAACTGCAAAAGTATCGGAAACGGCAGGATTCTCTACCGCAACCCGCTGAGAGCCCACACCCATAGCTAACCTGTAATGTTGAGCAACTTTCGCCAAACGAGTATTAATCGTTTTAGCTTCTTGGGTACCCCCAGTCATCGAAGAAATTAGCAATGGTGCATTCATAGGTTTACCTAAAAATGTAGTACTAATATCAATTTCCGAGCGGTCAATTTCTGGTAGACAACAATGGTCAAAATGATATCTTTCTAACCCATTAGTAGTTTGCCGAAACTGAACATCTTCCTCCAGACAGATGCGGATGTGGTCGGCTTTACGGGATTCGGTTGCTGCTGAGTAATTTGTAGAAATCTTCACGGTGGAGACTGGAATTAATATTAACTGCTATTTTTTCAGTCTCCGGTATTTTGGGATTTTTTGGAGTCAAATACTAACTTATTAACAATTGGGGATTGGGCATAGAGAATTGGGGATTGGGAATTGGGCATGGGTAATCTTTTTTAGTTGTAGGGTATGTTACGGCTATGAGATATTGCAGCGAGTAGCTAATAAAACTGTGCAATCAGTAATTTATCGTAGGGTGTGTTACGGCTACAAGATATTGCAGCGAGTAGCTAATAAATTTGTTAATGCCGTAACGCACCATCGATTATTTTGAAACGAAGAAGATATATAATAGAAAACTTCTTACAATTCATTTAGGATTGCTATATTAAATTATAGGATTACTCCGCAGATTTTTGTTAGCGCAGCGTGCCCAGAGGGCATAAAACACGTAGGGGAGGCAGATTGGGAGGACACTGCGTTGCGGAGGTTCCCGCAGTACGAGCAAGTGTCCGGGTGTGGATTTTCCTCCCCCAATACTGCCGTTGTGTTGCTTGCTGCGCGCAACGCACCATCATATATACATTTAGGTGCGCTCACGGCTGAAGCCATAACACACCCTACAAGTACTTAATTTTTTTCAATATTCAAACCGGATTCCTATAGATGAAGAAACCAGAGTAGTAAACCCTGGTGAAAAAATTATTTTATTCTTTACATTTCAAAATTTCGGAAATTTAATCGCTGTCGTTTGTTTAAAAACTGTTAACGGAGTCAGCACCAGCAGCAATATGAAGTTAAGCAGCGTTACGATTGCTCCGCATTTTGAGAAGATGCCTAGAAGGAAAAACCACTCTTACACAGCAAGATTCATTATAGAATTTGCAGCTGAATTTACCGTATCTATTAGAAATTCATGAGACATCCTTTGTATCTCAGCCTGCATTTGTAAATCATACAATTGGCTATAGAAATCATCATAACTACTAGGTGTATAAGTCTCTTTTTCAACTGTTCCCAACCAGACACCATCACCATATTCCACATCAACTAATTCGTATCCTTCATTCCAAAAATCTTGAACATCTGTCTGAAGTTGATCGAAAGTACTTGCGGTTATGTAACCACTTGTAATACTGGAATCGTCTTCAAAAAATCCAACCCATGTATTATCGACATATTCAACATTAACCAAGTCATATCCTTGATTCCATTGCTGTTGAATCTGTTGTGTAAAGTCACCGATATTGCTTTCAAACGAATAAGCTGTACTATTAGGAACATCTTGAAAAAGTCCAAACCAGACACCATCACCGTATTCAATATCAGTTAAGCTATATCCCAGATTATGCATCTGTACAATATCTTCTGTAAATTCATTCACACTGCTTGAGTTGCTATACAAATGAGTATCATAACTTTGTTCAAAAGTGCCAAACCATTTACCATCACCGTATTCAACATCAATTAAGCTATACCCTAGATTCGCTGCTTGCTGAATAGTTTGTGCTAGTTCATCAGCACTGCTTTCGCTACTAAAAGCAGTATTATCTGGTGTGTCTTGGTAGACTCCAAACCAGCTACCATCATCACCATATGCAACATTAACCAAGTCATATCCTTGGTTCAAATCTTCTAAAACACTTTCTTCAAATTCATTCAAATTTTCATGAATAGTGTAGGCATTATTAGACATAATTCTGTTCCTGTAAGAAAAAGTTTTGTATATGTTCGGAGGGTTTCGCAGTTTTAAGAGCTTTATGAACATGAATGCTATTGTATAAATTGTTAATCGGGATGGGTATGTAGTTTTATGCAATACTTGATAAGCAAGAGTTCTTATTGCTACTTAATTCCCTATAAAGTTAAGCGCGATCGCTGCTCGCGGTATTGCAGTCGCTTGCTCTGTGCGCCTCCACGCTTACCTTTGCGCTACTCTGCGTTAAAGTTAAAAATTTATCTAATCTAAAATGCTACCTTAAAGAATGTCTTTCGGTGCTTAAACTAAAAACTAAATGCTACTAACCATTTCCACCACCCACCAACCTGCAACAGATTTAGGTTATCTTCTCCACAAACACCCAAATCGCTGTCAGTCGTTTTCGCTTCCTTTTGGAGAAGCACATGTTTTCTATCCAGAAGCGAGCAACGAACAATGTACGGCAGCATTATTACTAGATATTAATCCAGTAAAACTAGTTAGAAAAAGAACTTTGACGCTGGATGCTTATGTAAACGATCGCCCTTATGTAGCTTCTTCGTTTTTCAGCGTTGCCATATCTCAAGTTTTTGGTACAGCTTTGGGTGGACGTTGTAAAGATAAACCGGAATTAGTAGAAACTGCGATACCGTTAATAGCAAAAATATCGGTTTTATCTAGTCGTAAGGGTGAAGATTTTTTACGAGAATTGTTTGAGCCTTTGGGTTATCAAGTTAGCTTACAAAATTATCCTTTGGATGAAACGTTCCCAGAGTGGGGAGAAAGTAAATACTTCACTGTAGAATTAGAAAACACTTTACCGCTTTCGCTTTTACTCAGCCATCTTTATGTTTTAATACCAGTTTTAGATAACAACAAACACTACTGGGTAAACGAAGAAGAAATAGACAAATTATTGCGTCACGGCGAAGGTTGGTTAAAGGAACATCCACTAAAAGAAGAAATTACCAAACGCTATTTAAAACGTCAGTATCGGTTGACTCGTGCGGCATTAGCTCAACTAACCGAACCCAACGAAACAGATCCAGATAGTGCCCAAGAAAATCACGATAAAGAAGAAGCAGCAGTTGAAAAGCCATTAAGTTTAAATCAACAGCGTTTGAATTGTGTTGTAGCAGCTTTAAAACAGCATAATGCTAGAAAAATAGTTGATTTAGGTTGCGGGCAAGGTAATTTACTAAAAATACTTTTAAAAGACAACTACTTTGAAAAAATTACCGGAGTAGACGTTTCTTATCGCTCTTTAGAAATTACTAAAGAAAGATTAGATAGATTGCATTTACCCCGCCATCAATGGGAAAAATTACAGTTAATTCAAGGTAGTTTAACTTATAAAGATAACAGAATTTCAGGATATGATGCTGCTGCGGTAGTTGAAGTTATAGAACATCTAGATTTATATAGATTAAATGCGTTTGAAAGAGTTTTATTTGAGTTTGCAAGACCGCAGAAGGTGATAGTAACCACACCAAATATAGAATATAACGTTAATTTTGAAAACCTACCTGCCGGAAAATTACGTCATAAAGACCACCGCTTTGAATGGACGAGAGAAGAATTTCAAAACTGGGCTAAACAAGTGGGAGAAAACTTTAGTTATAGCGTGGAATTCCAAAATATAGGTGACGAAGATTTAGAAGTTGGCTCTCCAACACAAATGGCAGTTTTTTCAGTTAACAGTTAGTAGTTAGCAGCGAGCAGCGAACAGTCAAAAAGTTAACAGTTAATAATTATCAACAAAAAGTTCTATATGACGACTTGAGCCTTTTACATCTCGAAATAACAATTACTAAATAAACTTAACTCGATTCTATTCTCTATTCCCTGTTCCCTGTTCCCTCTAATTCTTGAGAGAGATAATTTGCTTACTAAAAACAAAATGCAGGCAATTATATTTATTGGTATCCAAGGTGCGGGTAAATCAACTTTTTACCGCGAATATTTTCTTGATACGCACATCAGAATTAATCTTGATATGCTCAAAACTCGTCACCGAGAAAAGCTGATTTTTCAAGCTTGTTTATCAGCCAGACAAAGATTCGTGATAGATAACACTAATCCTACAGCAGAAGATAGAAAAAAATATATTATCCCAGCTAAAGAGCAAGGTTTTCAAGTATTAGGATACTACTTTGATTCAAAATTAGCAGATTGTAAACAACGCAACAGTCAACGCACTGGGAAAAAAGTAATTCCTTTAGTAGGAATATTATCAACTTATAAAAAGCTAACTTTACCAAGTTACACCGAAGGATTTGATGCAATATACTCGGTAAAAACCCGTTCAGATTATTCGTTCATTGTTGAGGAGTGGAATCGTGAAATTTGACGAACTTGATACTAAAATGCGGGTATTTGAAACCGCTTGCGATTATTGCGTATACCGGGAATTTATATCGTAGCAAGATTGGATGGAAGAGGTTTTACTCGGTTAACAAAAGACGTGCATAAATTTAGCGCACCTTACGACGAAGGTTTTCGCGACTATATGTTAGATACCGTCGAGCATTTAATGAATAGCGGCTTCGATATTACTTACGGTTACACTCAAAGCGATGAAATTTCTCTGCTTTTTAACTTAGAAGATGAAACATTCAATCGTAAAACTCGCAAAATCAATTCAGTATTAGCAGGAGAAGCCAGCGCTAAATTTTCCTTACTTTTAGGAGATATGGCTTGTTTTGACTGTCGAATTTCTCAACTAGCTAATATTCAACAAGTAATAGATTATTTCCGCTGGAGACAGCAAGATGCTCATCGAAATTCTCTCAATTCTCACAGTTATTGGTGCTTGCGTGGAGACGGAGAAACAGCCCGGAAAGCTACCAGTATTATGGATGGTTTATCGGTAGCCGATAAAAACGAATTATTATTTCAGCACGGAATCAACTTTAACGAATTACCCAATTGGCAAAAACGGGGCATGGGGTTGTATTGGGAAGAATACGAAAAACAAGGATACAACCCCGTTAAAGATGAAACTGTATTTACAACAAGGAGACGGATAAAAAGAGAATTGGATTTACCGATGAAAGATGATTACAGTCAGTTTATTGGGCAATTGCTTGAATGTTGAAGTTATCGCAATTTTATTAAAATTAATATTAATATTGCAATCCTATATGACTCGTGAGAAAGATAAGTGTCTCTATTCCCGGTTTTTGGGAAAAACTGGGTTTCTCAAATCTCCCAAATGATTTAGAAATGTTATCCATCAAGAATATATAAAAAACCCGGCTTTTCAAACACCGGGCTTAACTGTTGCTAGAAGCTGTTTAAAAATAAAGCTTGGAACCTCATATCGTGGCGAATTTTTCTAAAATCTGAACTAAGTTTGACTTTTTGATGAAATTCTTCAGGATTAATATTGATAGCTTTTTTGAGATTCTCGATTGCTAATTCTATATGATTTAAAGCTACGTAACAGCAAGCTTTGTCATATAAAATATTTGGTTGATCTGGACGCAAGTCTAAAGCTTTGTCAAAAAACAAAATTGCTTCTTCATTTCTTTCCAATTTCTGAAGTACCGAACCGTAAATTTTCCATGCTAAATCATAAGTAGGATTGATTTCTATTGCTTTATTTAAAGTTGTAATCGCATCTTCATTTCTTCCTAATTTGTGAAGCGTATAACCTCTAAAGCAATGTGCCGCGTAGTTTTGCGAGTCAATTTCTATTACTTTATCAAAAGCGACAATTGCATCTCCATATCTTTCTGATTTTCCTAATGTTGTTCCTAGACGATTGCGAACTTGACAATTTCGTGGTTCTAATTTTAAAACTTTATTAAAAGTATCAATTGTATCTTCTAACTTTCCTAAACTATATAGTATTTCAGCCTTCCTACATAAAGCCTCTGGAAAATTTGGCTGAATTTCGATTGCCTTTTCAAAACTAGTTAAAGCTGACTCAAAATTTCCTAAATCTAAAAAAACAAGACCTTTTTGATACCAAGCCAAGTATAGATTTGGATTATATTTTACTGCATTTTCAAAGCAAACAATGGCATCTTCTAATTTTTCAGTTTTCCATAGAGTACAGCCTTTTTCATACCAAGCATTTGCATAATTTGGCTGAACTTCGATAGCTTTATCAAAACAAAGCAAAGCAGCTTCTAATTGTTCTAAATCAAATAAGGTAATACCTTTATGGTACCAAGCTAAATCAAATTTTGGTTTATACTGAATTGCTTTATCAAAGCACATAAGAGCATCTTCTAATTGACCTAACTCATGCAGAGTTAAGCCTTTCTCATACCAAGCTTTAGGATAATTAGGCTTAATTAAAATAATTTTTTCAAAATTAATTAATGCTGGTTCTAATTTTTTTTGCTCTAATAGCACAATACCTTGTAATAACAAAGCTTTGAGGTAATCTGGCTGAATTTCTATAGCTATATCGAGAGATGAGAGGGCTTCTGGCAATTTTCCCAGTTGAAATAAAGTTACCCCTCGTTCATACCAAACATATTGAGACTCGGATGAATGTGCTATTGCCCTTTCAAAATCAATTAGAGCTTCATCAAAATGTTCTAAACCTTGTAGTGCCATTCCCCGAAAGACTAAAGCATCATAAAGATTTGGTTTAGACTCTAAAATTTCATTATAAATTAATAATGCTTCTTCAAAGCGTTTTAATTCTATAAGAGTCACCCCTAAATGGTGCAAGCCTTGCCAATTTTCAAATGAATTCATTTTTAATTTGAAAATGTATGATGTAAAAAATTTAGCTTTAAGCGTTTTTTTATTAACTCATTTATAACAGATATTAACTTCATTATCTATAATGCAAACGTCGCTTAATCAAATCAATATATAAACTAATACTTAAGAGATAAAACAATGAAGAATTTAGAAAGAAAATATGAAATATGGCTCGAAGTAGAACAATACTCTAAGAGGATGTAATGATGCGCTATAAATGATACTTGAAACTTTTGAGATCCCCCTAAATCCCCCGCTAAATTGGGGGACTTTTACTCCCCTTTTTAAGGGGGGACTCGGGGCCCCCTCTGGGGATAGGGGGGAAGGGGGGATCATCCGAGAATTATGATAAAAACTATACTTTTCAAACATCCTCTAATGCAATAATAATTTTCTCCGACGGTTTACAAATCGGGATTAATATTTACAGCGAAAAATATTTTGAAAACAATCTTAATCAACTTAATTGGATAGATGAAGAATTCGCTATCTTGCCAGATGTTATTGTAAAGAATTATCAAGCAGATTCAATAAGGAAAGCTATCATAAATTTAATTGAAAAACAAAAATTTTTTGAAGGCAGAGGTTTTCCTTGTATTTAATCCTCTAAAACCTTTTACCTGAGCGTCTTGCGCGTAAGTCCTGGGTTTATTTATTCAAAATATTCTAAAACTAAACTATGAAAATAACTATCCCCGAATTATCATTAGTGACGCTCATCGGTGCATCAGGCTCCGGTAAATCAAGCTTTGCCAAAAAACATTTTCAACCCTTTGAAGTTATATCATCCGATTTTTGTCGGGGATTGGTTTCCAATGACGAAAACAGCCAAGCAGCTTCCAAAGATGCTTTCGACGTACTTCATTACATTGCTCGCAAACGTTTAGCAGCAGCAAAACTTACGGTAATTGACGCAACCAACGTTCAAAGAGAAGACCGCAAATATTATGTAAACTTAGCAAGAGAATATCACTGCTTACCTGTTGCTATAGTTTTAAATTTACCCGAACATATCTGTCATCAACGCAACCAACAACGTCCAGATAGACAATTTGGTTCTTATGTAGTGCAGCGTCACGTGCAAAATCTAAGACGTTCTTTGAGAGGTTTACAAAAAGAAGGTTTTCGCTATGTTTACGTACTTAATTCTATCGAAGAAATTGAAGCCGTAGAAATCCAACGTCAACGATTATGGAACAACCGCAAACACGAACATGGTCCCTTTGATATCATCGGTGACATTCACGGTTGCTGCGATGAATTAGAAATATTATTACAAAAACTAGGATATCAGAAGTCAGTTAACAATAATAATTCTACCCCTTCTACCCCATCTTCCCCCTCCCATCTTTACTCCCACCCAGAAGGACGCAAAGCCTTATTTCTCGGTGATTTAGTAGACAGAGGTCCCCGGATTCTCGATACTGTCAAACTCGTAAAAAGCATGGTGGAAGCGGATGCTGCAATTTGCGTTCCTGGTAATCACGAACATAAGCTGTTACGTAAGATACGCGGTAAAAAAGTTAAGATTAATCACGGTTTAGAGCAAACTGTAGCCGAAATTGAAGCTTTATCTCCAGAAGTACGCGAACCTTTTCTTAAAGAAGTTGAAAAATTCATTGATTCCTTAGTAAGTCATTTCGTTTTAGATGATGGAAAGTTGGTAGTTGCTCATGCAGGAATGCGTGAAGAAATGCAGGGAAGGGGTTCGGGCAAGGTGCGGAGTTTTGCGCTGTATGGTGAAACTACCGGCGAAATCGATGAATTCGGTTTACCCGTGCGCTACGATTGGGCTTCCGAATATCGCGGTGAAGCGATGGTGGTTTACGGACATACTCCCGTACCGGAAGCGGAATGGTTGAATAATACAATTGATATTGATACCGGTTGCGTTTTTGGTGGAAAGCTAACGGCTTTGCGCTATCCGGAAAGGGAATTAGTAAGTGTTGAAGCTGCGAAGGTTTATTGCGAACCCGTGAAACCTTTGGGATATGTAACAGGTACGGGAATAAGTTCTCAGCAGCAGCTAGATGATGTTTTGAATATTGATGATGTCTTGGGTAAGCGGATTATTAATGTTCGTTTGCAAAATAAAATTACCATCCGCGAAGAAAACTCCATTGCGGCTTTGGAAGTGATGAGTCGGTTTGCTGCTAACCCTAAATGGTTGATTTATCTTCCTCCTACGATGTCACCTGTGGAAACTTCTCAGTTACCCGGATATTTAGAGCATCCCAAACAAGCTTTTGCTTATTATAAAAATCAAGGAGTTACCGAAGTTATTTGCGAAGAAAAACACATGGGTTCGCGAGCGGTGGTTATTGTATGTCGCGATGAGGAAGCTGTTAAAAGAAAATTCGGAATTGTTAATGAAGGAATCGGTATTTGTTACACTCGCACCGGAAGACGGTTTTTTAATAATTCGGAATTAGAAACGGAGTTTTTAGCAGGAGTAAATAATGCTCTTTCTAAAAGTAATTTTTGGTCAAGATTAAACACCGATTGGGTATGTCTCGATTGCGAACTTATGCCTTGGTCGGCAAAAGCTCAAGGATTAATCCGCAGCCAATATGCAGCAGTCGGTGCAGCTTCTCGCCCCGCTTTAAGTAATGCCATAAATGTACTTACAGAAGCTATTCAAAATGGTGTTGAAGTTAACTCATTACTGAGTAAATTTCAAGAACGTCAGCAAATGGCAAGTCAATATGTAGACGCTTATCGTCGCTACTGTTGGGAAGTTAACGATATTTCCGATATCAAACTTGCACCATTCCATATTTTAGCTACAGAAGGCGCGGTACATACGGATAAAAACCATCGCTGGCATATGGAACAAGCTGCCATTATAGAAACAGCCAATCCCGAATTATTAATGACAACTAATTACAAAATTATAGATTTAAACGACCCTAGCAGCGAAGCAGAAGCAACCCACTGGTGGGAAGAAATGACTTGTAAAGGTGGTGAGGGGATGGTTGTGAAACCCTTGGAATTTATTGTTCGTGGTAAACGCGGAATTTTGCAACCAGCTGTAAAATGTCGCGGTAGGGAATATCTGCGGATAATTTACGGCGCGGAATATACTACTGAAGAGAACTTAGAAAGATTAAGAAAGCGCGGGTTATCTTTGAAACGTTCCTTAGCGATGCGGGAATTTGCTTTGGGTGTGGAAGCATTAGAGAGATTTGTCAAAGATTCTCCATTGCGACGGGTTCATGAATGCGTTTTTGGGGTTTTGGCATTGGAAAGTGAAGCGGTAGATCCAAGGTTGTAAGAGAATTACTTTTAGTACCCATAAATGCCTAGGAATGAATTCCCAGGCTCATAGGCAAAGTCGTCTTTAGACGACTAGGTAAAGTTTTTAGTGCGTTTGAAAGTACTTTGTTTATTAGCCGATGATTTTGATTTCTCTGCGAGAAAGCCTCCGGCTTACAAGGCGGGAATCGAGATCGACTTTTTTTGATAATAATAATTGTAGGGTGCTGTTATCGCGCAAGCGTGACGCACCATAATTTTCATCAACGACATAAGATTAAAATGATGCCTTAGACGCGAAAACAAATTCGTCACCAGTATAATTATTTTTCGCGTCATAATACACCCTACAATTCTCTTTGCTTCATCTTTTCTCGATTCTTCTTCTCAAAATACTGCTGATGCTCATCACTTGCTAACCAGTAATCCGAAGCCGGTTTAATCTCGGTGACAATATCTTTTTCATACTTTCCAGAATGCTGTAACTGCTGCTTGGAATTTTTGGCGATCAACTCTTGCTCTGGAGTATGAAAAAATATCACAGAACGATATTGGTCTCCTTTATCTGCTCCTTGACAATTTAAACTTGTAGGGTCGTGAATCTTCCAAAATATTTCTAATAACTCTTCATAACTAATAATATCTGAGTCGTATTCAACTTGTGCAACTTCAGCATGTCCAGTAATTCGAGAAAGTACATCAAGATAACAGGGATTTTCAAAATGTCCCCCCATATATCCCACCGAAGTAGAAGTAACACCATTTAACCGACGAAAAGCAGCTTCTACTCCCCAAAAACAACCAGCACCAAATGTAGCTTTCATAGTAATTCTTATATTAACTATATTAACTCTTGTAAATCTTTAATAATTAAATCGGGAATTGCCATACTTTCATTTAGCTGTTTTCCGCGTTTGTTAATCCAAATTGATGACAATCCTGCTGTTTTTGCTCCACCAATATCACGCATGATATGGTCGCCAATATAAACTATTTTTTCGCGTTCAATATCAAAGTGTTCAATTGCTTGATTAAATAACTTAGTTGATGGCTTAATCCAACCGAAATCTGATGAAAATACGATTATCTCAAATAAATCGCGAATCCCAACTCTATCAAATTCTTTGATAAATATATCTTTCTTAGACCAAATATTGGAAATAATCCCTAAACGATGAGTTTTTCGTAATTTATGCAAAACTTCTACATGATTTTGAGATATAACTCCAACTTCATGAGTTGCAAAAACCGGCTCTAATAAATTTAGTTCGCTTGCTGGTAAAGATGAAGCTTGAGGATGTTTTTGTAAATAACTAATGACTGAAGGTAAACATTCGTAGTATGCTGGATTTTTACCGTCAGTTTTAATTTTCCTCGACAGTGTAAATATAATCTCATTTACTAATTCATCTGTCAGTAAAATTCCGCCCAAACTACGATAAGTAGCTGCAAAATTTTCAGTATTAAAGAAACGATAACCCCCAAACATAAAAGTGTGTCCTACGTCTAGGATAATAACATCAAATTTATTTATGAAACTCATTTGTAATTGTTTTAGACATTAGAAGAACCATATTTATCAAAAAACGTCTCCTTCCATACTACTAAAGGTGGAAGCATACAGTTGAATGCTTTATCAAAACTGTTTAATATAAACTTTCGGTTTTCAGGGGGGCTTTATGACAAATACTTTTTCATTTCAACCGGAAACAACCTTCGAGGTTATAGACGGTGGGTTTGATGGTGAATTTGATGGTAGTGGAGATAGCGTTTTTCCCGGTAATTTTTTTACTATAATTCTTGGTAGCAGTGGTGAAGCGGCGGAATTTGCTGAATTTGATATTAGTAACTTATCGCTTCCGGAAGGAGAAACTATTACGAATGCAAGATTTGATGTCAAGATTACTAGTTTAGAAGTAGGTGGGTTAGGGGCTTCTTTTGGCGATAATCCTGATAGTATCGGCGCATTTGGGTATGTGGGTAATGGAGTTGCTGATGCTTCCGATTTTGAAGCAGGGGTACTTTTAGATACGGAAGATACTTCAAATCCATCTGTGGGACAACAGCTTTCTTTTGATGTTACCGATTTTGTGCAAAACTTAGTTAACAGTGGTGAATCTTTTGCAGGAATCGGTTTACGTGCTTTGGAATTAGGAGGTGTTGCAGTAGATCCTTCTTCTGTTAGTATGCCAACTTTAATAATTGAAACTGCTCCTAGCAACAATATTCCGGTAGCTACTGAAGATGTTGTTACGACTCTGGAGAATACTGCTGTTACTATTCCCGTTGCTAATTTACTTGTTAACGATACCGACTCAGACGGCGATACTTTAGCTATTGCTGCTGTTAATAACGCTGTTAATGGTACTGTAGCCTTGAACGATCGCGGTACTCCAGATGATTCAACAGACGATACGATAATTTTTACCCCCAACCAAGACTTTAACGGTAATGCCAGCTTTGAATATACAATTAGCGATCGCCAGGGTGGTACCGATGTTGGTTTAGTCACTGTTATTATCCCCAATCAAATCGACGGTACGAAGAATGACGACGATTTAGAAGGTACCGATAGCAAAGATATTATTCTAGGATTTGAGGGTGATGACATCCTTAAAGGTTTAGGGGGAGACGATATCCTTAAAGGTGGCGAAGGAAAAAACGAATTATCTGGCGGTTTTGGAGATGATTTGTTATTCGGAGGGAAGGAAAGAGATATCGTGTTTGGAAACGAAGGAAACGATTTTCTCGATGGTGGTGACGGCGAAAATCAATTATATGGGGGCATTGGCAATGATGGTCTTTTAGGAGGAAAAAATTCTGATATTCTCATAGGTAACGATGGAGATGATTTTCTCAATGGTGGCGCTGGTGCTGATATTCTGACTGGTGGTACGGGTGCTGATAACTTCTATCTTGACGGTAATAGTTCTACAAAAGATGTAATCACCGATTTTAATTTAGGAGAAGGTGATAGATTAACTAGTTTCAACAACCTTTTGTTTAGAGATTTATCTTTCTCTGGAAATGATATTCTATTCGGAGATAAAGTATTAGCAACTTTAGAAGGATTTGATACAACTTCTCTCAATGAAAGTCACTTCTATGCCATTTGAGGAAAGAGAGTAGAAAAGTGATGTTTTATATCATATCCGGTAAAATGCTTATCATATCTGTGGAGCTTGGTAATAGGTAAATAATAGATAAAAAGGTGACAATATCTCTATTTTATTGTTAGTAATTAACCGGATTTAGTACCCGAAGTTAAGAGTTGATAATGTGTTCCCTTAGCTTTGATACAGCGCCTTGCAAGTATATATAATATCATGTCCGGTTAAACCGTTATCATATCTGTGGGGGCAAAGTAATGAGTAATGAGTAATGAGTAATGAGTAAAAAGTTCTTTTGGTAAGGCACGCCATATTTTCAATAGGATTATATCGTAAGTAATTAACCGGACTTGATATAACAACACATCAAGAAGAACCGCAAGTGTCACAAAAATTGGGTAGTACGTGACTACAATCAAATATGCCGGTTGCGGTCATTTCTACTCACAATTCTTAACTCTGACTACTATATTGATTGAAAATAAAAATAATAAATTTAAAATTTCAAACTCTAATAAAATAAATTAAATACTAGCTCAGTAAATGCACGTAATTTTAATGGAATTTTATACTTATATATCACATATTTTAACTTAAATGACATCCGAAATAAGTACGATTATGATTGTAGAAGTATATAGAAATTATAGTAAAAGTTTGTGATATGGAAAACGCCGACCAACGTAAATTATTATCTGGGCTATGTCATGGAGCTATATTTTTTAGTTCTATGGTTGTTTCTGTTGCAATACCAATTGTAATTTTATTTGTGACAAAAGATTCTGTTGTCAAGGCTAATGCTAAAGAATCCTTGAATTTTCACATTAATCTCTACATATATGGATTAGTCGCTGGAATGTTAACTATAGTTCTGATTGGTATTCCACTGTTATTTGCTTTAGGCATAATCAGTATCGTAATGCCAATTATTGCCTTAATCAAAGTTTTAGACTCACCAGACGAACCTTATCGCTATCCGTTTATTTTTCGTTTAGTTTAGTAATTTGTTTTTGCAAATATAAACGTAGAGACGTTGTCGAATGCAACGTCTTTTGTTTTTATGAGAATCATAATTTTTGATACTAATGTATTTAATTAAAAAATAAGCGTCACATACCTGATATACTCTGACCAATAGATAAGGATAAGATTCATAAATATTATGGACGGTGTCGATCGGCTACAAAAAATTTTGGCTGATTCTCCTATAGGTGAGGTATTGCCAGCTATTTCTAAATTAAATCTTCCCGATTGTTGGTTGGCTGGGGGAGCTTTACGAAACACGGTTTGGCGTTCAATTTTTGGCGAAAACTGCCAGTTGTTCATCAATGACTTTGACATTGCTTTTTTTGACGAAGCGGGAGATAGAAATCAAGAATTAGCAGCCAAAGCCACTTTAAATCAGCAGTTTCCCGATTATCTATTTGATATAAAAAATCAATCCAGCTTTGCTCGATGGCGCTCCGGTAAAAAAACTTTCATCAGCACTGAAGACGGAATCAAAAACTGGCTGCACACTACAGCAGCCATAGGTGTGCGTTTAGATAGTCAACAGAATTGGGAATATTTTACTCCTTATGGATTGGATGACTTATTCAATGGCATTGTCAGAGCAACTCCAACAAATATAGATAATCCCGATGCTCAACGTAAAGCTGATGGGTATTTGCAAAAATGTCCTTGCTTGCGATTGCTGTGACGGAGAGCAGGTAGATAACTTAACTCCTAACTCTTAATTGCTCGCTGTTGACTGACAACCAAATGTATGATACAAATGTACTGTAATTATTGATTTAAATATAAATTTAGTAGTTGGGATTGAGAGATTCCACTTACGTCTGTTAATAGGAGAGCAGAATTTATGAAGTTTAGCAAGGTTGATTTAACTAAGTTATTAGGTGTGTCTCATTCTGACGGATATTTACAGTTATTACTCGACAGAGGAGACGAGTTAGAGTTTTTAGAAATACCGGCTCCAATTCAGGCTTATGAGGGATTGCAGGATTTAAATGAACTGATTGCCGAGCCTCCGCCATTGTTAGAGGAGGAAGAATCATGTGCCATGTTACCAGTAGCTTCCACAATGGCAAGTGCTATTGGATACGATTCTGAAAATGAAGTTCTACAAATAGAGTTTAATAGCGGTGCAGTCTATCAATATTCGGATATTGACGAGGATACATGGGAGGATTTATATTCTTCCGATGCGGTAGGCAAGTATTATAACCAATATATAAAAGGTAAATATCAATCTCAACGTATAGACAATTCTTGCTGAAATTGATTTACAAAGAGTTTGAGATACATATATTAAATAAAAAATTTTAAAGTTTCCTGGTGCTACGGCTAATTGCTTTTATGAAGCGGTTAGCCTTTACTTTTAGTCATCAGTTAGCAGCGAGTAGTTAACAGTAAATTTTTATGATGTGATATCTTTATTTTCTCTGTAAAAATTTAAATCTCGAATTGATGATTTTAATAGTTTTTCTTTACTTTTATCATCATTAACTTGTTCTACAATTGCGTCCGTACTGTTCCATTCTAAAGCTCTTAAGACAAGATTTACTGTATGCAATATGCTCCAAAATTCATCTTTTGAGATAGATGGATACTTTTCTTTAATTTCCTTTGGTACAGTTTCTAATGCTGCTAATTCATAAATGAAGTCGGAAATAAACTCATCTAAATTGTCTATAAATATTCCTTGTCTTTTTCCTGTGCCATATTCACTATCTTTGGATTTTCTGTAGTAAATATTGGTAACGCATTCAAAATTATCTGGAGTATGAGAGCCGTGCAGCAGTAAAGCGGCTGTGATAATATCTGAAATTTCCTTTTCATCTTTTTCGTTAATTTCGTTTAATGATAAATGAAATAGTTTTTCTATTAAAATTTGTTTTCCGCTGGGCATATTGACTATATTTAATATTTTGTAGCTACAAATATTGATTATACATAGCAATGGCTTTGATATAGTTGTTACCATTGATAGGTTTGTATATTTATAATAAATAGTAAAACCTATACTGTGTTAAAGATTACTGCTATTTTTGCTTCATTATTAATTGCTCAAACTCCTGCTCCATCACAACAATTTTTAGATTTAAAAGCTCAATTAGAAAAACATGGATTTCAGGTAGTGCTTGAATTACCACCAAAGCGGGGAGCTTATGGTTTATTAAGCGCAAGTCGTAAAAAAATATGGATTAATCCAGTAGTTTTTGATTTAAATATTGCAAATCCGACTTTAATTCATGAATCCGTTCACGCAGCCCAAGTTTGTGCGGGTAACGGAAAAATTAAACCATTGGGTTTGAAAATTCAGCCAATTACCAATGCTCGACGGCTTTTTCTACGATATAAAGATACTCATCGGCAAGATTTGGAAAGAGAAGCTTATGCTGTACAAACTCAATCTAACAGTTTTGATTTAGCTATGAATCTTTTGAATAAATATTGTAAAAAGTAAGGGAATGGGGCATGGGGGATTGGTAGTTGGTAATTGGAAATTTTAATAAAAGGTAAGAAGAGCGTGAATTCTGAGATAATAGCGGGCAAGATGCCCCGAATTTTGGGGGTAAGAACATCTCACCCCTCAAATTCTCTTCGCACCACAAGAGTAAGTTTTACTTAAGAAACACCTCCACCTGCTGATTCAATCAAGACTCCGGGCTGATATCCGTAGGGGCGATCGCCAACTGTTGCACCTCCATGAATCATTCCTTGAATCTGAGCATCAAAAAAGGTGTAAGGAAACTGTGAAGAAGGTTTACTAACGCTTTCCAAACGATTTGCAAACTCTGGGGGAATGTCAAAATCCAAGGCTTTAAGATTGTCTTCAAGCTGCGATAACTTAGAAGCACCGACAATTACCGACGCAATACCGGGGCGATTTACCGTCCAATTTACGGCGACTTGTGCCATGCTGTGCCCTACTTCCTTGGCTACAGTTTCTAATTCTGCAACAATTTTCCAATTTCTCTCACTTATCTTTTTAAAAGCTGGATTATCAACATCGCGAGTTGCATCGAGTCTGCCTTCTCCAGAGAATCCACCTTGGCTAGGCTTGTATTTACCGCTCAAAAGTCCGCTAGCTAAGGGACTCCATACCATAGTGCCCATTCCTAAATTTTGTCCGAGGGTGATAAATTCTCGTTCGATGTTACGCTCAGCCAAAGAGTATTCTAACTGTAAAGCCGAAATTGGCTCATAGTTGCGGTATTCCGCAATAGTCTGCGCTCTTGCTGCATACCAAGCAGGTACATCGCTTAAACCAATATGCCTCACTTTTCCCGCACGCACTAAATCATCCAAAGTACGCATCACTTCCTCAGCAGGAGTAACTTTATCCCAGGTGTGGAGAATATATAAATCGATGTAATCAGTTCCCAAACGCTTTAAAGAACCTTCCACAGCCCGCATGATATTTTTACGTCCATTTCCTCCGGCGTTAGGGTTTCCCGGTTCAACGTTGTAGCTGAATTTGGTGGCAATAACAAGCTTATCGCGTAGATTGCCTTCCTTGGTAAACTTTCCTAACCAAGTTTCGCTGGTGCCATTCGTGTATAAATCTGCCGTATCGATAAAATTACCACCAGCATCGACATAGGTATTAAACATTTGGCGAGCGATATCTTCATCCGCACCCCAACCCCATTCGGTACCGAAAGTCATGGTTCCCAGAGCAAGACGACTGACGCGCAATCCAGTACGTCCGAGAGTATAGTAAGTGTTAAGTGGCATGAATTAATAATTCCCTGTATGTTTTGGTTTTATTTTAATTAATTAGTGGGGTAGGTTGATAGTAAATTCTTGCCGAGTTATATCAAAATCTTGCCGAGGTTGGGAAATATATAAAAGTAAAAGCTATAAAATTCAAGATTGCAAAATGGATTTAAATGATTGGGTGAACATTGCCAAAGAAGTAGGAGCTATAGGTGAGAATGGTGATGAATGCAGTTCCAGTACAATGGCTCGCGAAGCAATAGAGATTCTTCTAGGAAAAGACAATTTAAAAGAAGCTGTTAGATATTATGTAGCTCATAAACCAGGAAGCGAATTACTTAGAAGCCTGCTTTGGCAATTATATCCTTACAGCGCAATGGAAGAATGCTATAGAATTTTTAATGAATCAAGTAATTTAGATGAAAAAATCGATGCTATTGAATTACTTCGTGTTGTTGCAGATAAACGTGTATTAAAATGGGTTCCCGATTTTTTAGAGCATGAAAATACTGGTATTCAAAATTGGGGAATTGGTATTGTAGATCAATTACTTTTTTCTCATCTTTGTGACGATGAAGATGTGATTGAGATATTAGATAAAGCTAGAAATCATTCTAGTCAATATGTGAGAGAGAAAGCTGAGTTAATATATTTGACTTTGGAAGATTTGGAAGAGGTTGATTGATAAAAAAATATTTTCTGTAAATACAACTTAATCTGTATAAATTTGGTATTACACATAAAATTTTTTAGATTTGAAATGATATTTAGTCCTATTTATCTCGTATACTGCGTCAGTGTTAATATCGCTAGGGAATGTAATTCCCTGGCTAAAAGCAGAAGTCCTATAAATAGTACTGAGTATAAATTTTAGTCTACTTAAGTAGACTTTTGATATTAGCTCGGGGTTTGCAACCCCGAGCGGTGTTGATAATTGTGTAAAAAATCAATGTGAACTACCAAAATTACTTTCTTAAATAGTTTATAGAAAATGCTGCTGAAGATGGGGATATTATTTTACTTTCATCTAATTAAATTGCTTGACATATGTACCAAATAAAGCTGAATAATAAGTTTTAATCGGCTATTAAATAATTTTCATGAAAAGAGATTCGATTTTTTACAAAATATTTCAACAATCACCTACCTTTCTGTTTGAATTAGTACCGAATCCTCCCGAAAATGCTGACAGCTACAGTTTTGATTCCGTAGCTGTAAAAGAGCCTAAATTTGAAATTGACGGAGTATTTCTACCACCGCAAAGTGATGGTGCTGGAGTGGTATATTTTGTAGAAGTTCAATTTCAAAAAGACGAGCAGCTTTACGAGCGGTTGTTTGGAGAATCCTTTCTATACTTTTACCGTAACCGCAAAAGATTTAGTGATTGGCAAGCGGTGGTGATTTATCCATCCCGTAATATAGAACAAGGTGATAGCCATCCCTATCGTGCATTAATCAGTAGCAATCAGGTAAATCGTATATATCTGAATGAATTGGGAGATATTCGAGAATTACCTCTGGGTTTGGGATTGATGGTACTTACTACTTTACCAGAACAGCAAGCACCTGAAGAAGCTAAGTACCTATTAACCAAAACCCGTGAAGAAGTACCTTCATCATTGAATCGCGGCATAATAGATTTAATTACGACGATAATGGTGTACAAGTTTGAAGAATTAAGCCGAGTAGAGGTGGAAGAAATGTTAGATATCACTTTACAACAAACAAGGGTTTATCGAGAAGCGAAGGAAGAAGGGAAAGAAGAGGGAGAACAAGAAGCAACTTTAAGATTAGTCATGCGACAATTAAACAAGCGCTTCGGAGAACTTTCTCAAGAAATACGTTCTTCGATTTCTAATTTACCTTTATCTGCTTTAGAAAATCTCAGCGAAGCTTTGTTAGATTTTAATAGTATTCGCGATTTAGAAGTTTGGTTAGAAGCCCAAAATTAGAGGGAGCATCCCAATTGTGCAAAAAACCCTCAGACTAGAAGTCTGGGGCTACAGTTACAAAGCCCACGAAGGTGGGCTTCGAGTTTTCTTAGCCCACGAAGGTGGGCTTTGTTTGTATAGCCGCACCCTTATAGGGTGTCGGGTAAATTATTTGTTCAAAATTGGGATGCTCCCAAATTAGAATATTTTAGTTGTTCTAATTTGTAAAATAGAACTTTAGAGAATCGTCGAAGAAGCTAAAATTACTTTTTAGCATTTTCGGCGAATTCATATTTGTAATACACTCAATTATTATGAGCAAATGGAAATCCTATCTCTACGCGATTCTACCTCATCCCACTGAAGCTAAAATTTTAATGCTATCGAATAAAACTGGTTGTTCGTTACCTCATGTTTGTGTAAATGATGATTTAGAATGCGATGATATTCCAGTTATTAAGAAAGAATTCGAGCAAAGACTTGGTATTTCGGTAAATATTTTATATTGCGCTAATAATTATTACGATAAATCTAAGCGTAAAATTCACTGTATATATGTGCTTGAGTCAAATGATTCTATTGAAAAATTAAAAGAAGGTTCTTGGACAGATTTAGAAACTTTGAGAAACTTATCTTTGAAATTACCAGAGCATAAATCGGTTATTGAAGAATATTTAACGGAGATTGAAAACAATAAAATACCGAAATTACGTCCACCTTGGGCTAAAACGGGTTGGTTTGATTCTGCAAGTCAATGGATTAACGAGCAATTATTAGATTTAAATTACCAACAACTTTCTCCAGTGGAATGCATTAAAACCTGGGGAATTTCTTGTATATTGCGAGTTCGTACAAATCATGGAAATCTTTATCTAAAAGAAGCTTCTACACTACCGCTTTTTTGTAATGAACCTGTAGTTACTAAAGAATTAGCAAATTTATATACAGAATATATTCCAACTGTTCTTAGTATCAATTCCGAGCGTCACTGGATGTTATTAGCTGATTTTGGAGAACCTATTGGTAGAAAATCACCTGTCAAGATTAAAAAAGATGTTTATCGTTTGCTCGCTCAAATACAAATTAAATCAGTTGAGCATATTGATAATTTATTGGATGTCGGATGTTTAGATAGACGTTTGGAAAACTTAGCAAGTCAAATTGATGCTTTATTTGACGATGAAACTATTTTATCTCAATTGAAGGAAGCCGAAATTAAGCAGTTACAGACACTTGCTCCACATTTGAAAAACTTATGCTCTCAACTCGCTGAATATAAAATTCCTCAAACATTAGTTCACGGTGATTTACATTTAGGAAATGTCGCTTTAAATAACAATAATTACCTTTTATTTGATTGGACTGATAGCTGTATTGCTCATCCTTTTTTTGATATGTTTTTATTTTATTTTGGTCGAAACAACATACCTTTTCTATCACCGGTAAAAGCTATCCGGGATGAATATTTAAATCAATGGACAATTTATGAATCAAAATCCCGCGTTTTAGAAGCGTGGAAATTAGCTAAACCTTTATGTGCTTTACATCATGCGGTTACATATCAACATATTAGTAACTGTTTGGAAGATAGAGAAAAACAGTTATTTAGTAAGGCTTTAGGTAATTTTTTACGAGAGCTTTTGAAGTGTAAATTATAATTTGATATATGAAAAATTACAAAGACATTTACGAGATATTAGATGATTTAAGAAAGCGTCCAGCTATGTATTTAGGTAGCAATAAAAGCAATAAATCTTTTACTGCTCTAATTGCCTTTTTGTCAGGATTGCAATTTTCACGATTAGAATTTGCCAAAATGTATGATGGCAATCCTCGTTTCAGTGAATTCAATCGTTGGATTCCGCGCAAAATTGGTGGAATGTCATCACAAATGCCTTGGGAATGGATGATTGAAGAATGGGGAAATGAAAAAGCTTTTGACAAGTTTTTTGAGTTACTTGATGAATATCGTAGTTGTAAAAGCGTTTGTTTATCTAGAGCTATTATTCGGAATCATAAGCCAACATTTTTTCAAATTATTAATGGCTAACGAGTTCAATCGGAGAAACCTTTAGAGCTTTGTATTGCTCAATTTGCACCTTCAGAAGTTTACTATTTGCTTGAAATTTATACATGGAGACAAGATAAGTATTTTCCTTATCAAAACTCTATTGATGAAGTTAAAGAAGTTGCTCTTTCTCAATAAGGAGTTGCAAAAAATGAATGGTTTGATTTTTAATTTTTAAGATGAGCATCGAAATTCAAGCCCTTACTACAGTCACGCCAGCATATAGCGATCCGATTATTAGTCTATTTAAATAGACTTTCGCTATTAGCCAGGGAATTGCATTCCCTGGAGGATGTAGGCGCAATCGAACTATTACCCCAACCCACCACCATCAACGCTAAACTCACCCCCAGAAACATAAGAAGCATCATTAGAAGCCAACCACATCACTAAATCCGCAACTTCTTGTGGTGTGCCAACACGTTTAGCAGGGTAAGGTGAAACTAATTCTTCTTCAGTTACTTCCCACTGTTGCTTAACTCTGTCCAACATTGCAGTATCAATTGCTCCAGGTAATACTGCATTAACACGAATATCTTTACCGTATTCTTGAGCCGCTGCTTTAGTCATGTGGATTACTGCGGCTTTACTGGCTCCATAACCGACTATGTTAGGAAAAGCACGTTTACCGCCGATGCTTGCCATGTTGATAATTGCACCGCTTCCGGCTTTTAACATATAGGGAATTTCGTATTTCATTCCTAGAAAAACTCCGCGAGCATTGGTACTCATCAAATCATCGAATTCTTCAACTTTAGTATCGGCGATCGCCTGGGGTGGATAATCAACTCCAGCATTATTAAAAGCAATATCTAAACCACCGTATTTAGTAACGCAAGCATCGACAAAAGCTTTAACTTCTTCAGTTTTACGAACATCAGCTTTCATGTAGGTTGCTTCTCCAGCAGCATCGCGGATTTGCTGCTTTACTTGCTTTCCCAAATTCTCGCGACGGCCGCAAAAAAACACTTTCGCGCCTTGCTGGGCAAAGGATTTAGCTGTTTTTTCTCCAATTCCGGAGGTTGCGCCGGTGATTAAAACTACCTTGTTTGCAAACTTTGCTCCTGGCTTTGGATTATTAGCTTGAGGTGCAACGGGTTTTTTGTTATCAGCATTTGCAGCGTTTTTTGTATAAATTGCACCTGCTGCAACTCCTGCGGCTCCCAATCCTGCTAAAATTTGACGGCGACTTTTACTCATGATTATTATTTATTTCTAATGTGCTTATATTACTAATTAACGGTATTAAGAAGGATTGCGAAAATCTATAGTGTTGATGTATCTCCTGTGTTTCGTTTGTTAAATCTAATGTAGAGAATTTACCGTTGAAACTGATACTATATTCTTGCCCAGTAATATCAAAATCTTGCTTTGATGATGTAATACTGCTAATTTTCTGAGACAAATGAAATGTAGCAAAGCTGCCGTTAAGCCCCAGGTTTTGAGATTGCTTCATTTCGCTGAGCCGCACGCTTTGCGTGAACCTTCTATTCGCAATGACAAATTACAATTTAAGTAAGTGGGCACAAGTAAACCGAGCTATGTAACAAGACGTAAATTACCCTCAAACCCTTATTGCTACTCGTTACTTTCTTGCCCTAATTACGATTTTCAACTCCCACCTACTTAATATGCACCAATACTTATGTCAAACCTTCCACTAATTGCTTGAAATTCCGAGCAAATATTTGTTGATTATACTTATCTAATTCTTCCTGGTTTCTCGAATAACTAAGTCCTGTCATTGTAACTTTTTGAACGTATTCTATCGACGGACGACGTATATTTTCGTATTTAATAAACGCTTCTCTAACTGCAAGTTCATTGTTCAATTGATTTGAAGATGCAAGATTAGCAACAAGCTCGGTAATAATTAATGCATCTTCAAAGCCTTGATTCACCCCCTGAGCGGCAAAAGGAGGCATTCCGTGGGCTGCATCACCGATTAATACGACTTTACCGTCATGCCAAGGTGGTTGTAAATTGCCATATTTTTTGGTGTGTAGGTTAGCAGTTTCGGGAAATGGTAAAGAATCTGAAACAGCAGCGCGGTGAATATAGTAAGTACGATGCTTCATGTTTTCTGGTTTTGATAACCGTACTAACTGTTTGATAGCTTGGGGAAAGTTATATTTTTCTAGCTGTTGTATAGTTAAATCGATTCGAGAATCTGCTTGTAATTTATTGGCTGCTATAGCAATATGGATAACATATATAAATTGACCTGGTTTTCCAGCTAATAGAATTATTTTCGGAGGCTGTTCGGCAACAGAATTTCTCCAATCTACATCTGAAGTAATAGTTACTATTGGTGATTTTTGTAAAAACTTTTCTTGTAATTCTGTTTGGATATCATCGGGAATATCAGCTACCTCCGAGCAAACTATAGCTGCATATCCAGAATATTCAGGATGAGAGAAAACTTGATGATTGGTATTTTTATAAATCTGTTTGCGAATGGTGGAATTTATCCCATCAGCCGCAATAACTAATTTAGCTTTAAAAAACTTTTTCTCTACCGATTCTGTACTTTTATTTATATTTTGACTTATATTTGCGGACTTTATCGGAGTATTTTGTGCTTCCGGATTCCAATGTGCGTAGGGATTATTTTCTACCGTCATATCCGAGACACAATCAACTCGAAGGCATTCGTTTTCCGATTCCCAAACAACGTCAACACATCGATGATTGGCTTTGACTTGTTGTGGAGGAATTAAATTCCTTAAAGCTGTTTGTAAATCAAACCAGGATACAGAAATTCTACCTTCACCATAGTTTTCAAACCATTCGTTAAAGTCTAGGGAGATGGAACGTATTTTTTCTCCTTGTAAATTTCTCACAAACCATTTGGGTAAAGTCTGAGAAGAACTTTCTGTATTAGTAACAGTTTTTGCAGTCTTTATTACTTCTTCGTAGGCTTGCTCATTTAAATATTTTAAAGCTTTTAATCCATTGGGAAGAACATCCACACCTTGACCAACCTTACGAAAGGCTTTAGTTTGATCTAGAACTAGAATATTTTCTATCCCGCGCTGACGCAAACCATTGGCTGTTGCCAATCCAACGGGGCCAGCACCGATTATAATTACATCATAAATATGCACAATAGTTAACCAGGCAATGTAATTCCCTGTCTTACAGCAAAAGTCCTCCTGAGAAGACTGAAAATATTTGACATGAACTTATTTTTTATATTCTCACGTTCATCTAAAAAGATTAAGTTTAGAAACAATTGTTTGCAAAACAAGAAGATTTTAGCGGCGATCGCCTGGATGGAATCGGGGCAAAGTGCGATAAATAATAGTTTTCAGGCTTTGTCAATAAAGCTCAAAAGCTACCTATAAAGGTACTATCATAGTTTCAAGATTTGTTTAATAATGATTTTTGGTACTCAAACGGTTGCAAAACAAACAATCTAAAATCTAAATTCTAAAATTGTGCTGACACAAGACGATTTGATTATTTCTACGTCAAACCTGACAAAAAGCTACGGTAAAAAAATAATTCTTGATAAATTAAATTTAGCCGTACCTCGTGGCTCAATTTGCGGTTTTCTCGGCCCTAATGGAGCGGGGAAAAGTACTACTATCAAATTATTATTGGGACTAGTAAAACCCAGTAGTGGTAAAGGTACAATTCTAGGTAAAAATATTGTCCGCGATAGCGTTAGTATTCGGGAACAAGTTGGTTTTTTAGCTCAAGAGCCGCGCTTTTATGGTTATTTAACTGCTCGGGAAACATTACGTTTTGTGGCTTCTTTCTTTTTTAAAGGTTCTAAAAATCAAATTGAAAGTAGGATTGATGAAATTATTTATATTGTAGGTTTAGATGGTAAAGCTAATCGTCCGGTTAAGGGTTTTTCTGGAGGCGAGCGTCAGCGTCTCGGCATTGCTCAAGCTGCGATAAATGACCCAGAATTGATTATTCTTGATGAACCCGCCTCTGCTTTAGATCCATTAGGAAGACGCGATATGTTACAAATTATCGAAGGTTTTCGCGGCAGAAGTACGGTATTTTACTCAACCCATATTCTTGATGACGTGCAACGAGTAAGTGATATGGTGGTGATTCTGAATAAAGGTAAATTAATTGCTCAAGGAAGTATTCAAGAATTACTAGCAGGAAACCGCAGTCAATTTCATTTGACTCTCAGAGGTGACGGATTAGCAATAGTAAATAAACTAAACAATATACCTTGGATTCAAGCTATTAACATTGAACCTGGATTTCCCGATGTTAATAATAATAAAACAAGTAAACTGCATGTTAATGTCACAAATCCAAATACAGCAGAAAACGAACTTTTACGTTTAGTAATGTCAGATAGTGAAACTGTTGTCACTGAATTTGGACGCACATCATACGAACTAGAAGATATTTTTGTCGATTTAGTAGAGGGAGAAACCACAAATGCTCGCTAAAACCTCTTCAAATATTTTGATGCGCGGTTTTTATCCCATTTTTAGAAAAGAATTAGTTCGTAAGTTTGGAAATAAACGCTGGGTATCGCCTTTAGTGGTTTGGATATCAATATCGGCAGTGCCCGCAATTTCTTTGGTTACAGCCGGTGCTTCATCACTATCAGCAAATCAAGGTATTGCTTTATTGTCGCTTTTTTTGTGGCTGGGTACCTTCCCAATGTCCATTGGAACTGTTGTAATTAGCCAAGGTGCGATAATTGAAGAAAAATTAACCCAAACCCTGCTATGGATTTGTTCTAAACCTTTATCTGCTTCGGCTTTGATTTTAGGCAAATTTGCTGCTTATGCTGTTTTTATTGCTGTCATAGTTTTAGGCGCTCCTGCAATTACAGTTGGTATTGCGGCAGTGGTTTTCGGAATCAGTCTAAATTCTTTTTTTGGCTATCTTGGCAGCGTCGCCATAATTTATTTACTGTTAATGTTTATTCTGGCGTTAACTTTAATGTTAGGAACCTTTTTTCAAAGAATTAGCTCGGTTACAGGAACAGCTTTCATTATTTATATTAGCGGAGCTAGTTTAAGTACTAATGAATACTTAAAGCAAATTGAACCCTATAGTTTTGCAGCATTGCAGAGTTATGCCGTTGAAGCTGCTGCCGGTAAATTTCAAGTACAAGCTTTAATTGCGATGGGAGTTACTTTTTTATTCATCTTGATGTTTATATTTGTAGCTTCTTGGCAGATGAAACGATATGAATTTTAAATAAGTGGGTATGCCTTAATTATTTGTGTCCGAAGCGTTAGCGCAGCCTGTTCGATAGGACATCCTACAGCGAAACTGAATGCTTCGTTTTACTTTTTTCAACTTGCAATGACAAACACACAATTAATTTTGCCCAAGCACTTAGCTACTGATTAAAAAAGATAGTTTGTTCTCGAATAGGTTTTAGCAAAGACTTTATTAATACTATCAAAATTAGGCTAAGAATTAAAAGATATTAATCATATAATATAACTATATAAATTACAAGCGATACATTTTTTTACATTTATATGAGTTCATCAGTATCAAATTAGTTGATATTAAACAGCTAGACATTAGAAATCTTAATTGATTGTATAGAGTAAATAGCAGACAGTTTTTTTATCGCCTAACTGCGCTGAAAGTACTATTAAATAAGACTTTTACGAATTTTAATTTAATATGCCAATGAATTATTTATAGCTAAGATTGAAAATACTTTTGTTACAGAAAATACATCTTAATTCTGTTTGACTTTTACGGCATTTTGATTGTATAAATATTTTTAGCGGAACAAAAAATTTATCTCAGTATACATAGATTGCAATTTCTTGAATAGTGATTGTATTAGCTTCTATTACTTACCTTTTCAAAAGCTCCACAAGAAACTCTTTCATGCTTAATTACTGGGAGTTTTTTTAATGTCTAAAAACGAATCTGAAGAAATGAAGAATTTACCAATAATCACGATTCAAGGTACACCAGAAGTAATTTCAGAATCGAATCAAACTCCCCAATTTGCAACTATTTCTCTTTCACAACCAGCACCTGCTGGAGGATTACCGATTGATTATATTTTCACAGCAGAAAATAATGCTGTTGTAGGCGAAGATTTAGTAGTAGATTTAGATGCAAGTACAAATATTGTCAGCCTTGAACCTTCAGCTGATGGTATTGGTGGAGTTGTCACCATTGCAGAAGGAGCAACCACTGCAACCGTGGTAACACTTCCGCTTGTTGATAAAGATAGCGATGAAGAAGTTTTAGGTGTTCAACTCACTCAAGCTGAAGGTTTTGATATTGACTCTAACAAAAATAGCTTTGTAGTAAAAATCGTTGATGAGAAACCAGTTATTAAGTATTCGGGTGGTCCAAATCTAATTTCTGAGTCAGAACAAAATACCGCAACTGCTTCTATTTCACTCTCTCAACCCGCTCCTAGTGGAGGGTTAGCGATTGATTATATATTTACCTCAGAAGATACTGCCGTAGTTGGTGAAGATTTAACTGTAGACTTAGAAGCGAGCCAAAATATTGATAGTTTAACTTTTACACCCGACGGCACGGGTGGAGTCGTTACTATAACTGAAGGTGCTACAGAAGCTACTGTGGTAGTGCTTCCTGTTGTTGATAACGATACTGATGAAGAAATTCTTAACGTTCAATTAACCAGTGCCCAAGGTTACAATATCGACTCTGAAGTTAACAACTTTTTCGTTAAAATCGTCGATGAGAAACCAGTTATTAAGTATTCTGGTGGCCCGAATCTAATTTCTGAGTCAGAACAAAATACCGCAACTGCTTCTATTTCACTCTCTCAACCCGCTCCTAGTGGAGGGTTAGCGATTGATTATATATTTACCTCAGAAGATACTGCCGTAGTTGGTGAAGATTTAACTGTAGACTTAGAAGCGAGCCAAAATATTGATAGTTTAACTTTTACACCCGACGGCACGGGTGGAGTCGTTACTATAACTGAAGGTGCTACAGAAGCTACTGTGGTAGTGCTTCCTGTTGTTGATAACGATACTGATGAAGAAATTCTTAACGTTCAGTTAACCAATGCTCAAGGTTACGATATCGACTCTGAAGTTAACAACTTTTTCGTTAAAATCGTTGATGATTTACCTGAGCCAAAATATAATCTTGTTTCTGGTACTTCCGGTGATGATTTATTAATTGCAGGAATCGACTTTGATGCTGTTGGTAATACCATCTTTACTGGTGCTGGTGATGATGAAGTGGATTTATTTGGTGGAAATAAAAATCGCGTTAATGCTGGTAGCGGCAATGATGTTATCTATGTAAGCAGCAAAGATAGAGTTTTTGGTGGTGCAGGTGATGACGAATTCGATGCTACTGACGGGATGGGTAAAAATCGCATGTCTGGTGGTATAGGTAATGATGTCTTTTACCTTGGTAAAAATGACCGGGCTTTTGGTGGTAAAGGTAAAGATAAATTCTTTGTTCAATCTGGTGGTGGGAATATCCTATTTGGTGGTAAGGGTTCAGACGAATTCTGGATTGTTAATCAGGAAATTTCCCAATTTCCAAATACCATCGTTGATTTCGAGGTTGGTAATGATGTAATTGGTATTTTGGGTAGTTCAAGTTTAGGTATTGATACTTCTACTTTGAAACTAAATGAGGTTGATAGTAATACTGAAATTGCTTTTTCCGGTAAAATATTGGCTATCTTAAATGGTGTAACTGGTTTAGATATCGAAACAAGCATTGTACTTGCTTAATTTGCAAAATATACAAAGACGTAGCAGTGCTACGTCTTTACGTTTAAAAGTATTTAGTAGTAATAAAGAGTCTAAATTTACACTCTTGTTTCCTACTCGTATTTTCCTGTTCTCTACTAGTAGTCCGTCAAGCGAACTTTGCCCGATAATTGTTTTTGCTACTTGCTACTTCCTTGTTTCACCCAGCAATGTTGGCTCCCTCTAGTACTAGCTACTGCTTATAAACGAAACAAGACATTAATATTGTTTCCGTTTGTATCGGAATTATTTTAATTTCCTCTTCTTCTTATTCTCTGTGTACTCTGTGTCTCTGCGGTTTTTTTAATTTCGGCGCAACCGGAATTGATATAACAAGAAGAAAGGTTGAGCGATAATGCATATAAAAAATGCACGCGATCGCGCTGCGCCAAGACGATTTTAACTGTAAGTTCTTCTTCGGCTCAAACTCTCTTCCTTGTTCCCTGATAAATCTCTATTTACTACTGTTTAATTAATATCTCAAGTGTAAAATAGCCATTAAATTAAACATATATTCTAAAGTATCTCAGATTACAATATAAATAAATGTTCGCAAAAACTTTAAAGTCAATAATATCATGTTAGCTGAGGTTTATCAGCTAGATAATATAAGTTTGTTCTGATTAAAAAAGTAAAAAAAAGATTGAGAACAACAAGCCTATAATTCTCTAAACTCTTTGTACAGCTAAGTTTTTTAACTGTTTTATGATATTCAAATAACTATGTGTAGTAAATATTGCCTGTAGTATTTGCAAGAAAAAATACATGTGATTATGCTTGACTTTTATGATGAAATAAGTGTATAAAATATTTAATTGTAGCCGAATAAAATTTGAGATTATATCGGTTTTAGATTCTTAATAGCATCTGCCTTGCCTAAAAGATTTGCACTTATCAGCTATTAGGCACCTGTCCATGCTTTACTATTAGGAATAATTTTAAATGTCTCATCAAAGTTTTGCTCATGTAAAGAATTATCCAAACGTTTCTTTACCGGAACAATTTCCTCAAGATATTTCAACTTCCTTTTCAGAATCATTACTCTCTGAAAAATTGTCGATTGATAATAAAATTGGCAATAAAACTAATGGCGCTGTAAAAATTGTATCGGATGCAGCAGATGATGAAACTAAGAATGCTTTGATATCTCCGATAGTTGATAAAAACATCGATGAAAAAATTTCTGATATTGACAGAAAAACTCCTGTCACCCCAGGCTCCATCGTTTCACGGCGGAATAACGGTGACTTAATAAAAATTGAAGGCATATCAGAAAATTTTACGTCGAAAAAAAATCCTAAAATAGAAAAAATTTCTCTTTCTCAACCAACATTGCGTAGAAATGGAAATTATAATATGGCATCTGCATCTGCAAGCGTAAGAATTGTAAACTCTGCCAATATTGTTGATAAGAAAGTCACAAAATCTGCGGGTGTTAAACCAACTCAAGCGACAGATTCTCAAGATGTGAAAATCGTCGATGATTTACCAGTTATTAATCTACCGGAAATACTAAAAATAAATTCTGAAATAAAACAGGTTCCTCAAATTTCTAAAAATACTATTCCACAAACAGAACTTGTTAATAAATTAGCTATTGATATTTCGACTAATGAAGTTATTTCTAGTATTAATCACTTCTCTAATAATCAGAGATTTTCAGAAAAAAAGATTGATGATTTAAATAAAGGCAAATCAAATCCTCTCTCTGAAAAACCTAACGATGTATTAATCCTAAAGACAAATTTTGATGAGATTAATAATTATCCTGATGATAGTAGTAACGATGATTCTATCAAGGTAAATATCAAAAATAATCTTCAAAATGGCATTGTTGCTAGTCCTGATGATAAGCAATTCGATAATCTGTTCTATCTTGGTAAGAACGAACATGTTGTTGGTAGCGAAGCTAACGATAAATTCTTCGTTCAATCTGGTGGTGATAATGTTCTATTTGGTGGTAAAGGTTCGGATGAATTCTGGATTTTTAACGGAGAAGTTCCTGAATCGGCAAATATCATAGCTGACTTTGAGGTTGGTAACGATATAATTGGCATTTCTGGTAGTTCGAGTTTGGGTATTAACGCTTCGACTTTAGATTTGCTCGAAGTTGATGGTAATACAGAAATCATTCTGGAAAATCAGACGCTGGCTGTTGTTTACGATATGACTGCTTCGGACATTAACAGCAGTATCGTATTTATTTAGTCGTAATTTTATAAATTTGTGAATAATTATATTGCCGTCATATTTGTTGAGGATGTGGCTATATATGACTTTTCGGTTAGATGCAATTTAGTCTTAATCTCTCTTTCCTGCAAGGGGAGAAGCTTTTATTTTTATTCCCTTTCCCTTGCTCTTATGGTGCTGGGGGTTGGGTTTTTCATATATTAAATCAACTCGCTTCCCTCGAAGGAAGAAGTTTGAGAGGACTTGGCTATGGGCTTGAAACTTCCACCAAGTCGCTGTCGTCGTTGAATGAGGCTTGTATCCGGGGCAGAAGTGAGAAGATATAAAGCTCTGCTCATCTTCTTGCTCCCGTCTTCTTCCTTCTTCCCTGAAGCTCGAAGAGCTTCGGTCAAATAACTTTGTTAATGTAATCTTGAACGCAAATTAACACCGTTTTAATTTTATATTCTTAATCTAATAGCAGCGATAATTATTAACCTTAATAGTCTAGTAATTTCCTAGCGTTATTAACAGCAAAATCCGAACATATGCTTTTACCTCCTTTTTGAAAAAGCCAAGGAGACGAAAAAGTATGTTTAAATATTCGCTACCTTAAATACATCAAAAGGAATATATAAATGGCGGTTAAATTAACAGGATTCGCATCGTTACCGGCCGATACTTTTGCGGAAGGTTCTCCCGCAGGTGCTGATATTTCTGCCAACAGACGTACTGGACCTTTTGAAGGGCAGCCAGTTCAAGGCTTTAGTGGAGTTCAGTTTGCTCCTGGCAATAATAATTCTTACTGGTTCTTATCAGATAATGGTTTTGGTAATAAAAATAATAGCTCCGATTATCTATTGCGGATTTATCAGTTAGATCCCGATTTTAAAAAAGCAAACGCAGGCAATGGAACTATTGAGGTTGAAAAGTTTATTCAACTTTCCGATCCCGATAATTTGATTCCTTTCGATATAGTTAATGATGATTCCCCGCAACGGTTTTTAACTGGTGCGGATTTTGATATTGAATCTTTTGTAATTGCTAACGACGGCTCGATTTGGGTAGGGGATGAGTTTGGCCCATTTTTACTTCACTTCGACTCGACGGGAAAGTTGATTGAAGCGCCGATTGCAACTCCAAATTTAGCTACAAGCGATGAACCTGTAGTTCGTTCTCCCCAAAATCCCGAAGTACTTTTCAACACCCTCGATGGAAAACCACCCTTAGTTATAGCTCACCGTGGTGCTAGCGGGGAATTACCAGAACATACTTTGGAAGCTTATCGCCGCGCTATTGTTCAAGGTGCTGACTTTATCGAACCGGATTTAGTAATTACTAAAGATGGGGTGCTAATTGCACGTCACGAACCAATGTTGGATGATACTACTAATGTAGCTGAGGTATTTGGAGAGGAGCGTAAATCCACAAAAATTCTTGATGGAGAGGAAGTAACGGCTTATTTCGCTGAAGATTTTACTTTAGCTGAAATCAAACAGTTGCGAGCGGTTCAGTCTCGGGATTTCCGTAGTGATGAGTTTGACGGTGAATTTGAAATTCCTACTTTTCAAGAAGTTATCGAACTAGTACAGCAACAAGAAGCGGAAACCGGGGAAAAAGTTGGAATATATCCGGAGACAAAACACCCGACTTATTTCGATAATCAAGGTTTATCTTTGGAAGAGCCGTTAATTCAAACTTTGCAATCAACTGGCTTTACCGACTCGGACAGAATTTTTATTCAGTCTTTTGAAGTTGCCAATCTTCTAGACTTACAAAATAATCTGCTTCCGGATGCTGATTTATCAGATTTACCTTTAGTGCAGCTTTACGGGGATGTGGAAGACGAGTTTATCAACGAAAACGGGGGTGGTTTTTCGGTACCTTACGATATTGTCGCGAATTTTAGCAATCCCGATTTTGATGAAGCTGATGCAAAAGCTATTTATGGCGATTTTGTGAGTGTAGTTCCCGATTTTGGTAAAGATGTCACCGGTGATGGAATTCCGGATACGACTTATCAAGATTTAGCCACCAAGGAAGTCTTTGATTACATCGGTGAAACCTACGCTGAAGGTGTTGGCCCTTGGAAAAACAGTTTTGTGTTAAGGGAATCTATAGATAATCCCGTCGATGCAAATGGTGATGGAAATGCACAAATCACCACCCAACTCACCGGAGAAATTCGTCCTTATGTGGAATGGGCGCATGATGCGGGTATGCAAATTCATCCCTACACTTTAAGAAATGAAGAACGCTTCCTGACTTTAAACCCCGACGGTACCGTGCAAACTCCTGAAGGTGAATTCGAGCAGTTTATCGAATTAGGTGTGGATGGTTTCTTCACCGATTTCCCCAAAACTGGAAGAATTGCCCTCGATCGAGAAATTGTCCCCTCAAATCTTCCTGCATCTCGCGGTTTTGAAGGAATGGCTTTTAGTCCAGACCGCAAAACCTTATATCCTTTATTAGAAGGTGCTGTGGAAGGAGACCCATCAGATGCTTTAAGAATCTATAAGTTTGATGCCACAACTAGTAACTACACTGGTTTAGTTGGTTTCTATCAAACCTCAGTTCCCGGTCATGCAATCGGTGATTTCGCTCCTATCAACGATTCAGAATTTTTAGTGATAGAGCGTGATGGGAACCAAGGTGATGCAGCCCAATTCAAGAAGATTTTTCAAGTTGATATTACCAAGGTAGACGAAAACGGTTACGTTGAGAAAGAAGAAATAGTCGATTTATTGAATATCCAAGACCCCAACGATTTGAATAGTGATGGTGAAACTACTTTTTCATTCCCCTTTGTTACCATCGAAGATGTTTTAGTTATTGACGAAAACACAATTTTAGTCGCGAACGACAATAATTATCCCTTTTCCACCGGACGCGATGAGGGTATCGATAATAATGAAGTCATCCTCCTAGAGTTAGATAAACCTTTGGATTTAGACCCCCGTTTAGGTAGAAGTGTGATGGAGAACGAAGAATCTAAGCTAATTTCGGGTAGCGGCGATAAAGATTTATTTATTTCTAGAAGCAACTTCGAGGGTGATAATAACATCCTCTTTGCTGGTTCTGGTGATGATGAGATTGATTTAGCTTTTGGTGGCAGCAACAACCGAGTTGATGCTGGTAGCGGAGATGATATAGTTTACCTCGGCAACAAAAACCGCGTACTCGGTGGTAAAGGTAACGATAAATTCTTTGCATCCGGCGGTGATAACATCATATCTGGTGGCGGAGGTGCAGACCAATTTTGGATTGTCACCGGAGAAATTGCCGACTCTAAAAACACCATCGTTGATTTTGAAATTGGCAGCGACGTAATTGGTATTTTGGGTAGTTCGAGCCTCGGTATCGATGCAAATACCTTAATGCTCAAGGAAATCAATGGCAATACTGAAGTTAATTTCAACAATCAAACTTTAGCAATGCTTAACGGCGTGACTGGTTTAGATATTGACACCAGCGTTGTATTTGCTTAGACGAAATTATAGAGACGTAAAGTAATTATGTCTCTATAAATCAATCAAAAATAGCAAAATATTTGATTATTTTTTATCAAAAAATAAATTATTTATTAAATAACAGTTATTCATTTCTACAGCTAACATATTAGCTTTAAATATTGCTATAGCTTGCTCGATAACAGCATTATCGGTTTTTTTTATCAATTATATATAAGTCATATCTAATTGCCAAATAAGTTCTTAACCTCTGGCAATCAAAACATTTGACGTAAAACAACAGCATAATTAGTATCTTTTTTATTTATAACATAATTATTCAACTTATCTTTAAAATACTTCCGCAGTAAGAAAAAATATTTTTCAATATCTAATAAGCAAAAATAAACTTTACTCATTTTTAACCTAGATTTAACTCGATAATAAGTATTTAAAAACAGTTTCTATATATCTTGTAGTTATAGCTTCAATTGTGCCAAGTAAGATTTATTACTTGTCAGTCAACAATTAAAAACTCATAGGCATTTTATAAAAAATATGAAGACGGGTAATCACGTTATTTTCGTTCACCCAGATGGAACTAGTCCATCTCACTATGCGATCGCCAGATTTGTCCAAGAAGGTCCTGATGGCAGATTGAACTGGGACAAATTGGAAAATGCTGGAGTCTACCTGGGTCATATGGAAGACCAGCTTGGTGGAACTTCCAATGGTGGTGCAGTGACTCATGCAACTGGTGCTAAAGTCTATGCAGAATCTTTCGGTTTAGAGGAAGACGGTTCTGAAATTACTCCCTTATCGGGTAAAACTGGTAAAACCATCGTCCAGGAAGCAGTTGCAGCTAACAAAGTGACCGCACTAGTACAGTCTGGAGCAATTTACGAACCAGGTACTGCTGCATTTGTCGCTCAAGTTGGTGAGACAGTTGATGAACAAGGAAATCGTATTCCTCCCCGTGGAAGAACTGGTGATATTACAAAGCAAGTAATTGAATCTGGAGTTGATTTTATCCTTGGTGGTGGAGAAGCAGCACTTCTACCCGAAGGTACCGACGGTTTTCACGGTAGTGCTGAAGAACTCGACGAACTTGGTTCTCGCTTGCAACGTCCCGATGAAAATTTAATCGAATTAGCCGAAAAAAATGGTTATACCGTAGTTTATACAGAAGAACAACTTAACGATTTACTAGATTCCTCAAAATACCCCGAACCACCAACTAAAGTTTTGGGTGTATTCGCTCCCATCCATACCTTTAACGACCGTCCGGAAGAAGTTTTACAAGAGAGAGGACTACCTTTATATCTGGAAACTGCTCCAACAATCGGTGAAATGCTCGCGGTCACTCAGCAGTTAATGGAGCAGCATCCCAACTTTGATAACGGTTCCATAGCAATTGTGGAAGAAGAAGGAACCGACAATTTTGGTAATAACAATAATTCTTCGGGAACCCTCGAAGCTATGATTCGGGGTGATGCAGCAATTGGGGAAGCCCTCGAATTTGTTGATAAATATCCCAATACTTTAGTAATAACTGCTGCCGATAGCGATGCCGGTGGTTTAGAAGTACGAGACCCCCTCGAATCTGGAGAACCTGTAGGCACAATCAACGCCAATCCTACTACCGAACCCCGTCCCGTACCTCTTGACGGTGTAGATGGTGCCAATACTTTACCGTTTACTGCTGCACCTGATGCCAATGGAGATGTATTTAACTTCGGTATAGGTTGGGTTGGTACTCCTGATTTTCCCGGTGCAATTGTTTCTAAAGCTTCGGGATTAAATGCAGATAAACTCCCTGCCACGGTAGATAATACCGGGATATATGAGTTGATGTATGAAACCTTATTCGACACCGAACTAGAATCCCGCGTCCCCGCACCGACACCTGCACCGGAAGCCACGAAAGATACAGGAAACGTCATCTTTATTCATCCCGACGGTACCAGTCCTTCCCACTTTATGGCATTGCGGAATATTGAAGAAGGTCCCGACGGAAGGCTCAACTGGGATAAAATGTCTAATGCCGGTGTATATCTAGGACATATGGAAGACCGATTAACGGGTACTTCCAACGGAGGAGCAGTAACTCACGCCAACGGAGTCAAGGTATTTAACGAATCCTTTGGTTTAGATAAGAATAATAATCAGATAACTCCGGCTTCCGGTAAAACCGGATTTACGATATTAGAAGAAGCGATCGCCGCCGGAAAATCAACTGCTTTGATTCAATCTGGTGACTTAGGAGAACCGGGAACCGCCGCCTTTGCTGCTGCAACTACAAACCGTGACGGTGACGATATCCGCGCTCGCGATAAAGCTGCCGAAATCATCGAACAGGTAATCCGCTCGGGAACCGATGTAATTATGGGTGGTGGTGAGCTATATATGCTACCCATCGGTACGACGGGATTCCACGTTACCCCAGAAATTGACGCTTCCGAAACTCGTCCCGAACGTCGTCCCAGCATCAATTTGATTGAACTAGCTGAGTCTTTGGGTTATACCGTGGTATATACCGAAGACCAAATGAACGAAGCTGTAAATAGCGATAATCCTCCTGAAAAGCTGCTTGGTGTATTCTCTGCTGACGATACCTTTGACGATCGCACTGAAGAAGAACTTGGTTTAAATACCGATACACCATTACCTTTATACGTTGAAACGGCACCCACCGTAGCAGAGATGCTTGATGCATCTTTGAAAATAATTGAAGATGATCCAGATGGATTCTTTGCAGTAGTTGAGGAAGAAGGTACCGATAACTTCGGTAATAACAACAATGCAGTCGGTACAATTGAAGCCATGCGTCGTGCAGATGCAGCGATTGGGGAAGCCATAGATTACATCGACAATCAAGACCCCAACACGCTTTTAGTTACCGCCGCAGACAGCGGTGCGGGTGGACTAGAAGTATTTCAATACAAACCTTACGACCGTCCCAACGGTAATTTTGATGAAGATAATCCCGAATTATCGTCTCAGCCAGAAGTTCCTTTTATCAACGTTAATCCTACCATTGAAAGAGACGATGTTAATTACCTCGATGGTGTTGATGGAAGTACCGCAAGCGAGGAAAATCCTTGGGTACCATTTTCAGCAAAAGATAGTCTCGACGGAGAAATGGGTAACTTCGGTATCGGTTGGGTAGGTACTCCCGATGTTCCCGGTAGCATTGTTGCCAAAACCTACGGAATGAATGCCGAGGAATTACCCAGCACCGTAGATAATACCGGAATATACGACATTATGTATAAAACGCTGTTTGGTATTACACCAGAAGAAGCAGCAGAACAACAGCAAACAGAAATTAATTTAGTTTCTGGAACTGGTGAAGATGATATTTTAGTTGCTGGAATTGACTTCAAAGGTAACCGAAACAGCGTATTTACTGGCGCTGGTGACGATGAAATCGATTTAGCATTCGGTGGAAGTAAAAACCGCGTTGATGCTGGAAGCGGCAATGATGTAATTTACTTAGGAAATCAAAACCGCGTACTTGGTGGTGCTGGTGATGATAAATTCTTTGCATCCGGTGGTGGTAATATCATCTCTGGTGGTGCAGGTGCAGATCAATTCTGGATTGTTACCGGAGAAATTGCTGACTCTAAAAACACCATCGTTGATTTTGAAATTGGTACCGATGTAATTGGTATTTTAGGAAGTGCAAGTTTAGGAATTAATGCTAGTACTTTAGAATTGACTGAAATGGATGGTAATACTAAAGTTGCATTTGGCGAAAATACTTTAACAATGCTTAACGGCATTACTGGCTTGGATATTGATACCAGCTTTGTATTTGCTTGATATTTGATTGATAGTTGCGTTGTTTGTGTAATGTTAGGAGACGTAGCACTGCTACGTCTCTACATAACTAATCATTTAATAGTCAAAAAATCAAATGCAGAATACAAAACTTATTATTGACTTTAATTTGAACTAAAATTATTGGCTTTAATAATCAATTTTAGATTACTAACATCAGTATAATTTTCAAAATTTTAAATCTTCATTCATATCAATAATGCATACAAGTGTCAATACATTTATTGGTTTAAAAGCTTACCATATAAGCATCTTAATAAAAATGCGACTGATTTATTAACATAAAAAAATTATTTTATTTAAAATCCCTAAAAAAAAGTCAAATATAAACTTAATTTTTGTAAATTAATCGAATATTTATAATCATTTAACACAATCTTAAACTTAGGTTCATACTCTAAGATAAGCAATACTAATTAACTGTATTCCCACCTAAAAAGCTACAAAAAATATACATAGGCATTTAACTACAATGGCTAAAAACGTCATTCTTATGATTGGTGATGGTATGGGCTGGGAAATAGCTCGTGCTGCGGCTATTCAAAAACAAATTACTCAAGGTAAAACTGGTGCAACTCTCACCGATTTTTATACTGAAGGTAAAGGTACGGGATTAAGTTTCCAGGAATTAGATAAGTATGCGATCGCAACTACTAGCGGAACTTACATAGATGGAGACAAAAGTAATTCTGCATTAAAAGGCGATACTCTCGAACGGGAAACTGGTGTTGCAGTTGTTCGTGAAGGATTTGATTCGGAAAACTTGCCTGGTGAAGATGCTGACGGAGAATTTGAGCCTGCCCAAGTAATCGGTTTCTTCCCCGAACTACGTGAAGGTAGTATTGCGCCAATTTTAGACGAATTTGACCCCAACTTTGACGAAAGACCAATATTTGCAGAAAACGAAGATGGGGAACTTATACAAGTAGGTGGATTCCTTAATGCTTACGACACTAGCAAAGGTCGGGATTTGCCTTGGTTGAAAGATGAAGATCCCGACTATCCCAAAAACCTTTTTCCCGACTCTGCAAATACTGCGACTACTTTATATTCGGGAATTAAAACCTACTCTGGTGCCATCGGTGTTGACATCTATGAAGATGATATTCAAACCATTGGTCAAAAAGCCAGAGAACAAGGTAAATCATTTGGTGTAGTCAGTTCCGTTCCTTTCAACCATGCGACTCCTGGCTCTGCTGTTGGTAAAGTCAGCCAGCGGAATAAGTTAACCACAACTTCCAGAGTCGAAAATTTTAAAGTTGCTTTAAATGAAAACGGCGTACCTCTTCACGAAGAACATGGTGATGGTTCTCACGAAGGCGAACCCGTATTTGAATTAGATGAAAATGGCAACAAAATTCTCATTGAAGATGATAATATTCTCTACCAAATCCTTAACGAAACTCAACCAGAATTAGTTCTTGCTGGCGGACATCCAGATGGTCGCGGTGATGAGCGCTACATGGATTTGGAAACTTTAGAAAAGCTGCGTAATGGTGAAACTGTTTATACTTTTACCGAGCGCGGTGAAAATGCTGCGGAAACTCTAGCAAAAGTTGCTTCAGAAATAGACGTTGAACAAGGGGAAAAACTATTTGGTCTTTATGGTGCTAGAGGACAAGGTGGAAACCTACCTTGGAGTACTGCCAACGGTGACTACAGTAACGCTGGTTTAAGCAGTCGTTTGGATACGGTACGTCCATTAGAAGAAGGAGAAACCGACGAAGAATTTATTGCTTCCGAACAAGATGCGAATCCTACTTTAGCTCAATTAACCGAAGCAGCTTTAGACGTTCTCGGAGATGACGAAGATGGTTTTTGGGTTTCTATCGAAGGTGGTGATATTGACTGGGCTGCTCACGACAACAACCTAGACAATATGATTGGAGCAACTTTGGATTTTGCAGATTCAGTAGAAGTTGTTCAGAATTGGATTGAGGAAAATGGCGGTTATGAAGAAAACCTACTTATAGTTACAGCCGACCACGACCACTATCTAACTTTAAACGAAGACTTCCCCGAACTATTGCGCGAAAAAGGTGCAGAAGCTCTGACTACTGCTGTTGATGACAATGGTAACGTTTTAGCGACTGAAGTTGACCAAGCTGGTGTAGCTTTAGAAGAACCGCGAAAAATTGATAACCTCGATCCAGAAGCATCCGGACATTATTGGGGTAGTAATCCCGATGTTAAAGTAGGTTGGTCGCATCATACTACAATTCCCGTTCCCGTATATTATCAAGGTGCCGGTAGCGAATTTTTAGATAATTCTGTAGGTAAAGGTTTTGAGCAATATGGCTTTGAAGTACCAGGTATTGAAGGTTTAATCGACCAAGTTCACATTGCACAAGCTCAATTTGCTGCCTTTGAAAATAAAAATATACCTGATACACCCGATACACCTAGCTCCGGTTCAGATAGTAATACACCTACTTTAGTTCCAGGAACAACAGAAGCCGATACTTTAATTGCAGGTATTGACTTCAAAGGAAATGGTAATACTATTTTTGCTGGTGCTGGAGATGATGAAATTGATTTAGCATTCAGTGGTGGAAGTAAAAACCGCGTTGATGCTGGCAGCGGCAACGATATAATTTATTTGAGCAACCAAAACCGCGTACTTGGTGGTAGTGGTGACGATAAATTCTTTGCAACCGGTGGTGGTAATATCATGTCTGGTGGTGCAGGTGCAGATCAATTCTGGATTGTCACCGGAGAAATTGCTGACTCTAAAAACACCATCGTTGATTTTGAAATTGGTACCGATGTAATTGGTATTTTAGGTAGTTCGAGCCTCGGTATTGATGCAAATACCTTAATGCTCAAGGAAATCAATGGCAATACTGAAGTTAATTTCAACAATCAAACTTTAGCAATGCTTAACGGCATTACTGGCTTAGATATTGATACCAGCTTTGTATTTGCTTGATATTTGATTGATGGTTGCGTTGTTGGCGTGATTGTGGAGGCGTAGCAGTGCTATGTCTCTACACAACTAAATCATCAAAATCTTGTGGGATGGGCATCCTTGCCCGTCTAAATATACTTCACCAATATGAAATGTGTTGTAATTATAATTAAATCTCAAATTGAATTTGGGTTACGACGCATTTCTACACTTTGTTTGAGCATAAAAATTATTTTTGCGCCTAACCCAACCTACAAACTACAAACTACGAAGCCTTAAACAAAAAGCCCCCTTTTTTAACTTACATCTTGCATCTAACCCAGTAAACCCTGAAAAGCAAAATAAAGGGTATCAAAATGTAACCATAAATGAAGTGTATTAATTAAGTACAGCGAAGTTATTTATAAACTTAAATCCTAGTATTATTACATAATATTTTTTTTCAAATTATCTAAGATGCAGCGATGATGCTTTTCATCATCGCTGCGGTGCGATACGCGAAGCGTCGCCCTTCGGGCTATCGCCAATTTTAAATAACGGATTTGCTTTGAAAGTAGAAAATGTGAGAGAAAGGGCGTGAAATATCGAATTTTTAAAGCAATCAAATGCTTGCCCACGCCCAAGAGCTAGTCTACACCCTCAAGGAATTGATGCCTACGCAATACCAGAAAGATAATCTTGAAACAATGCTGGGATTATTTTTAGAAGCACAAGGACATCCATTACCAGAACACTCGAAAACAAAATCTGCTAGTGCTTTGAGTCGATTTTTAAATCTTAACTCATGGTCAACACGGAAGATAATTCGTGAAATTCGCACTAAAATATTAGAGGTAGTTTTAAAAGCTTTGTATGAAGAAAGCAGAGGGCGTAGACCGTTTTTACAAGTAATTGTTGATCTTACTACCCTTGAAAAACGAGGTAAGTTTAAAGATTTTGAGCATTTAATCTCAGTTTATAACGGTAAAAGAGGATTACACTTAGTAGTACTATATCTGGTTGTTGGAAAGTGGCGAATTCCTTGGAGTTTCAAAGTTTGGAGGGGTAAGGGTACACCTTCACAAGCACAATTGGGGCTGAAATTAATTAAAGCTTTACCAAAACTATTGACCAAACACTTTCAGGTGATGATTTTAGCTGATACAGCTTTTGGTAGCATAGATTTTTTACATGGTATCCGCAAGCTTAAATATCATGCTATCACAGGTCTTTCTATTAGCCGTAAGTTAGTTGATGGAAGAGTTTTAAGGCATTTGCACAAACAAGGACAACAGGTGCATTTAGTCGGTTTAGATTTTCCTGTTACTGTAGCTTGGTATTATCTCAAACGAGAAAACGGAAGACTCGAAAAAAGATTTGTTTTATCGACCTTACCTTTAAAAGCTAGCACAATTAAATGGTGGGGAAAACGTAGATGGCAGATTGAGGGGTGGTTTAAAACTGCAAAACATCGTTTTGGTTTACATCGTTTTGGTCAAAAAACTTTAATCGGAATGTATCGTTGGCTAATTCTTTCTTTTATTGCTTATTTTATAGTCCATTGGACTTACTTATCAACTCAGTTGCCATTGCCACCTGATTGGGGCGAAGCTGCTCAAACTGCCCTTGAATCTTTTTTCTGCTCACAAGTTGTGTCTCTTCTTTTACTTAACATTGACCGATTAATTCCTCTTGCACGTAGTTGTGGTTTTGACATCCAAATTTTCAGGTGCAAGATGTGAGTCTGTGCCCTCTGCGCTCTCTGCGGTTTTTTTCATCCGTTAATAAACTACCACATTAATTTTGAGGGGTGAAGCGAAGCGCAACCCAACATCCGAGTTGGGTTACACTGCGTTTCACCCACCCTACAAATTCTATTGCTTTACCCTTGATAACTTATGTGGTGGAGTACTAATAGGGTTTTTCAATAATTCCGGTGTAACCGGAATTGATATAAGGATGAGGGAGTTAACCCCATATTTCAAAGTTAATTAAGCAAGAGCAAAATTATCTACACTCAAACTATCAGAATTCAGATTTTGTAAAATCGCTATATCCGAACCATCAAAAGCGATTAGAGTATTTTGACCGTTTTGGGTAATATCAATATCTTCAAACCCAACACCTAAACCAGAAATATCAATTAAATCATCATCAACCTTGAAATCAACGATTTTATCCGTACCTTCATTTAGTTTCAGCACAAATACATCCTTACCAACGCCACCATTGAGACTATCATCACCCAAACCACCTGTTAGAGTATCATTACCAGCATCACCCCAAATTTGGTCATTGCCAGCGTCACCGAAAATCATATCGTTACCAGCTTTACAACCAATGCGATCGCTACCCATTCCACCATAAATAGTGTCATTTCCTCCAATACTTCCACCACTTGAACGATTATTTAAATCCCCTCTTAAAACATCATCACCACCTTGTCCAAAAATTAAATCATCACCCAATCCCCCAGCTAAGGTATCGTTTCTATCTTCACCAGCAAGAGTATTATCTGCTTTATTCCCTACCATGACATCGTTTTCTTCTTTAACTACATCGCCATAACGCAAAAAATTAAGCAAATCATTGAATTCGTCTTGATTCGATGGGTTATCAATCAACTCAAAAAACTTTTCTTCGTTTACAGCCTCATAATTAAACTCTGCAAGTGTATTTTCATTAGTAGCTAAAGCAATTAAATCAGCTTTGTTATCAATTCCATCAATCGCATCAATCAAACCATCAACAAAATTGCTGTCAAAAGAATTAAATAATGCTTCCGGAGTTATATTATTTGTTTCACCGAATAGAGTTTTACTAACAGCAGAGAATATAGAATCGGTAGGCAATATAACAGCTTGAGAATCTATCTGATTTACGAAAACAGTAATGGTTGTATCGCTTTCGGGGAAATATCGCATTTTACTGATATAGCCAAAGGTTCCGCCATCGTGCCCCCAATTTTCTCCCCAAGGGGTTGGTTCTTCGTATACACCATTACCATATTGACTACCTACTTCTACTTCCCCTTCGTCAATACTTGACCATGAAAGCATGTTATTAATACTTTCAGGTTTTAATAATTTGCCGCTAAATAACGCATCGCTAAAACGAGCTACATCTTTGCTATTGGAAACAATTCCACCATCACTTAAGGTTGAAGCAAGAGAAGAAAAGCTATCCCTAGTATCTTCATAAATACCATCTGCACCCAAACTTCCATCTTCCCCAATCAAATCTCCGTAACCCCTAACGAATCTTTCATCTGGGATGTCGTCTCCAACAAAATAAGTGTTGTCTAATCCCAGAGGTTCTAAAATTAAACGATTCACTTCATCTTGATAAGAATTACCTGTAGCAGCTTCAATCAACATTCCTAACAAAAGGTAATTAGTATTGGAATAGAAGAAAGATTCTCCAGGTGCGAAATAAGCATCTTCTCCCGAAACATAATTTTCCAGAATCGCTTCGCGACTTCTATCGATATCTGCACCGTTAAACACTGCTAATTCATCTATGGCGAATTGAGGGTTACTTGTATAGCTGAAAATACCGCTAGTATGATTCAATAATTGCTCAACGGTAATTTCTTTAGCATTGGAGATATTCGCGATAGTAGAATCTGGCAGCCATTTATCTAAAGTATCTTGCAAACTAAGCTTTTGTGCTTCCACTAATTTAAAGATAGTTGCACCCGTAAATGTTTTACTGACACTACCTATCTTAAATAAATCATCTGGATTCATAGATTTCTCAGTCTCCAAATTAGAAACCCCACTCGCACCGTACCAAGTTCCTTCAGGGCTGATAATACCAACAGTGACACCAGGTATTTCCATAGTTTGTACTGCTGAATCGATAGTTGCTTGTAACTGTTGAGCTAAATCGGAAGAAATATTGTTATTCATGTTCATAAATTCCTTGTACAAAAATGATGTAGACATGTTTTATGGAAACAGCATCGTTGCTTTCACTTTCAAGCCTTTTTCATCCGAAGTCACAAAAGTATATACAACAGTATCATCGCTAGGAATACAAGCAGGCAAATGTATACTTAAACCAGACGGTAGTTCCAAAGCGATGTCATTGATTAAAGGCTTAAATATATTTGCGAGTTCTCCATGTACCGAGGCAATGTCAGTAAAAAAGTTGGCAGACAATACCCAAATACTTGCAAATAAATTAGTCTTCATTTTCCTCTGATTCTTCTTATCTAATAAGACTCTTTAGTAAGTTAACTTTAGATATTCATGTTTCAATATTGTCTATGGTCATACATATTTATGACTAAAGTCACCATAGGTTATTTACTTTATCTATATCTCAAATAATTAATCTTGAAGCGGATGAATAAATATTTACTAAAGAATAAATACAGATAACAAATGAAAGAAATATAATATCCCCTGAATCTCTTACCCAAACTTAGGTTAATAAAAGTCTGCGAATTCAACCTACCTTCGATGGCTTTGTGTCAACAACCCCACTGCCGGGAACAAAGCAAATAACCACTGTCTCGTAAATCAAAATTTTCATTATGCAGCAGTTGAAAAACAAATTAAATTCATATTTTTAAACTGTATTTAATATTTATTTAACTAGGTAATGAAACACTTATTAACAGTTGAATCAGTATTTATTCGGAGAAAAGTATTCTGAATAACTAGCGACTGCTTTTATTTTCAAGCCGGATATAAATACTTAAATAGGGGAATTATCACCAATGGCTAAGAACGTCATTATCATGATTGGGGACGGTATGGGCTGGGAAATGGCTCGTGCTGCTGCAATTCAACAGCAAATTAATGATGGTGCAGAAGGTAACACTTTAAGCGATTTCTATACTGAAGGTACTGGAACTGGTTTAAGCTTCCAGGAGTTAGATGGTTATGCAATTGCGACTACCAGCGGAACCTATATCGATGGAAGTAAAAGCAATTCTGCATTAAAAGGTAATACTCTTACACGTGAAACTGGTGTTGCAGTTGTTCGTGAAGGATTTGAACCAGAAAATCTGCCCGGTGAAAATGCCGACGGAGAATTCGATCCAGCACAAGTACTTGGGTTTTTCCCGGAAGAACGCGAAGGTAGCATTGCGCCTATTTTAGGCGAATTCGACCCCGGTTTCGATGAAAGTCCAGTATTTGCAACAAATGCAGATGGAGAACTAGTTCAAGTCGGCGGATTCCTTAATGCTTATGACCTTGACAAAGGACGTGATGTACCTTGGGAAGAAGATGAAGATCCAGACTATCCCAAAAACCTTTTCCCTGACTCTGCCAATACTGCCTCTACTTTATATTCTGGAGTTAAAACCTACTCTGGTGCAATCGGTGTTGATATCTACGAAGATGATATTCAGACCATTGGAGAAGTAGCTAGAGAACAAGGGAAATCCTTTGGTGTTGTTAGTTCAGTTCCTTTCAACCATGCTACTCCCGGTTCTGCGATTGGTCACGTCTCTCAGCGTAATAAGCTAACTGCAACTTCCAGAGTCGAAAACTTTGAAGTCGTATTGGATGAAAACGGCGTACCCCTTCACGAAGAACACGGTGATGGTTCTCATGAGGGCGAACCCGTATTTGAACTTGATGAAAATGGTAATCCGATTCCCGTTAAAGACGACAACATCCTTTTCCAAATCCTCGAAGAAACTCAGCCAGAAGTAGTTCTAGCTGGCGGACATCCCGATGGTCGTGGTGATGAGCGCTACATGGATTCGGAAACTTTAGAAAAGCTACGTAATGGTGAAACTGTTTACACTTTCACTGAAAGAGGTGAAAATGCTGCACAAGTTTTAGCAGATACCGCAGCAGAAATTGACGTTGATGCAGGGGAAAAATTATTCGGTCTTTATGGTGCTAGAGGACAAGGTGGAAACCTTCCTTGGAGTACTGCAAATCGTGATTATAGCAACACAGGTTTAAGTAGTCGTTTGGATGCAGTACGTCCTTTGAAAGAAGAGGAAACTGGCGAAGATTTTATTGATTCTGAAGTCGATGCAAACCCCACTTTAGCAGAATTGACATCTGCTGCTTTAGATGTACTCGGAGACGACGAAGATGGTTTCTGGGTTTCAATCGAAGGTGGTGATATTGACTGGGCTGCTCATGACAACAACCTAGACAATATGATTGGTGCAACTTTGGATTTTGCTGATTCAGTAGAAGTTGTACAAGATTGGATTGCAGAGAATGGTGGTTATGAAGAAAATTTACTTATAGTCACTGCCGATCACGACCACTATTTAACGCTCAACGAAAACTTCCCCGAATTGCTCCGCGAAATGGGTGCAGAAGCTCTCACCACTTCAGTTGACGAAAATGGTAACGTTTTAGCTACTGAAGTTGATAATAATGGTGTAGCTTTAGAAGAACCCCGAAAAGTTGATAATCTTGATCCAGATGCATCAGGACATTATTGGGGCAGCGATCCAGAAGTTAAAGTGGGCTGGTCGCATCATACTACAATTCCCGTTCCTGTCTATTATCAAGGTGCAGGTAGCGAGTATTTAGACAATGCTATAGGTGAAGGTTTCGAGCAGTATGGTTTTGACGTACCTGGAGTCGATGGCTTAATCGACCAAGTTCACATTGCACAAGCTCAGTTTGCTGGTTTTGCATTCGATGTTCCAGTCACAGAAGCAGAAGAAAACGAAGGATTTAAAGATAACTATCTTGACTGGAGTGGTTTCAATGGTGATGTAGAAGTAACATACACTATCAGCAGAGAAGCTGATTTCGATAATAACGTTTACTTCTATTCTGTTGATGATATGACAGGTGCTATTGCTGGAGTAGAAGCTGGAACTGACGATTATTTAGAAGCTGTACTAGGTAATATCATTACTCCTGCATTATCAACTACCGATGATAATCAAGAAACTGGAAAGTTAGTTAATATGGAAGCCGGTAGCATTATCGGTACAATGATTATTGCTGACGGTACCTTAGAAGATGCACAAAACGATGATGCAAGTGTTTACTTCTCATTTGGTAGCAGCAATGATGGTTTTGACCATATTAGACTTAAAGAAGGTACAAACAACGTACTAGAGTATGAAGACTTACCTAGCGGTGGTGATGCGGACTTTGATGACTTGAAAATTGAATTTACTGGTTTTAAAAGCATGTAATTCAATGCAGGAACGCCGGTTTATTTGAAATTACCTAAATTTTCATATACTCGGTTTCTTAGTAATTGTCCGGGTGTAGATTCTTTTCCCCCTTTATTAAGGCAAAAAGGGGGCGTAGATTTTCTTCCCCCTTTATTGCCGTGCTGTTGCTGTGACGGGAACCCATTAAAATTTTTTCGCTCTTATAATTTTCAATGGCAACCCTGTAACACTTCGATGAATTTTTGACGTAGCAATAAAGTTTATAGTGTCACGCACTAGCCAATTATCATGACATATGACAGTTGCGGTCATTCCTAAAAATATATGAAATATACCAATAGTGTGACAGGTTTACCGTTTAAGAAGATACAAAAATATCTAAAAAAATATTAATAAGTATTGTCGATTACCGATTTATAGCTTTAATTGAGTTTAATTAAAGACTTTGCTCCGACTATTTCTGTTCGTTGCTTTTTTTAAGTTAGGACTTACGCAATTGTCATAATATCTGGTTGGTGCGTGACACTGAATACCTGAAAACTACGTTCAAAGTTAATCAAAGTGTCACAGCACCCTACGAGGAAATGTGCCGGTTGCGGCCATTCCTATAAGTAAAGATACACAAATATGCATCGTCAATATGACTAATCAAAATCATCAGAGCATCACAAACATTTCCTTCCAAAGCGAAGTAAGTTCTCGAACTGCTTTAAATACCCAATTCACCGACTTCATTACATTCGGTGATAGTCTTGCAGATGTTGGTAACTTATATATCACTACTCGCTCGACTAATCCAACTCCACCATCCCCACCTTACGCTGATGGGCGCTTCTCTAACGGTGAATTAGTACCAGAAATAATTGCCAAAGAATTAGGTTTATCAGCTTCTACTCCTTCCTTAGCTGGTGGAGATAACTATGCATTCGGAACAGCAGAAACTGGTTCTGGCTTTTCTGATGAAGGGCTACCAAATGTTGGGGAACAAATCAAAGCATACTTAAATATAGATGCACCTGCTAAAGGTGATATTTTCTTTATCACTGCTGGTTCAAATAATTTCTTTCCCGATATAGATGAAGAAATAATACCGGATAATATCGCAACACCTGCAAGCGTGTTAGAAGGATTAACCGAAAATATTACCACCTTAGCGGATGCGGGAGCAAAAAATTTCATTATTCCTAATATTGCCTTATTAGGTTCGCTTCCATATGCAAGAAATCAAGGAATTAGCGATGCTTTAAATAATGCATCAACTGAATTTAATTCTTTACTAGATAGTAAATTAGATGACCTTGAAAATGAATTAGCAATCAACATTATTGAATTAGATGTGAATAGTGAAATTGCTCAAATTCAAGCAAACCCCAGCGCTTTTGGCTTAACTAACGTTACCGAAACAGCTTTAAATACAGAAACTTTAAATGTCGTACCTAATCCCAACGAATATTTTTGGTGGGATGAATTCCATGCGACAACTGCTGTTTCAAGTTTAGTTGCTCGAGGTGTAATGGACGAGATTCCTAAAAATACAGTGGGATTCTCAGATACTGAAAGTTCTCCTTATTTCCCTGGGGTTCAAAGTGTATCAATATCATACGATGACTATGAAACTAGTTACTCAATTGCTTACTCTACAGAAAATCTCAGCAATGATACATTTAATTTTGGGGCTACAAACGAATACTTGAATGACTTTGCTATCGGTGAAAGCAGCAACATGTTCTGGTTCGCAGATACCGAGCAAAAAAACATATTTGAAGAGATTGAGAATAGTTTATTTGTTACACAAGGTTACTTCTAATTCTTAGCTTGGATAATTTACCATTATTTTCATTAATTACGTTGAAATCATTTTCAAGCTGTAAGTAAGTCGGCGTTAAAAAATCAAGGTATGTCCGAAGCGAGTGGAACGAAGTGAAACGAAGCATTCACCGAAGGTGTGGATCATCGCAATAGATTGAGGGTTGTTTACATTCCGTTACATAGTTCTGTTTATTTGTGCCGACTTACTTATATATATATAAGGAGTATCTAGAAAACTATTTTCTAGATACTTTTTTATGTTAACAACAAAAATAAAACACCTTATTTAAATTAATCTTTATCGCTATACAATTACTTCAAAAATATTTCACGAATATTTCATAAACTAAATATAACATTTAAGTATTTAACTATACTATTTACCAGTATATTTTTGTCAGTAACGCTACGATTATGATAATTTACGCTAAACTATAATACATTATGATTTTATATTAGCTTTCAAACAAAACTGCTTTTATATATTGCTAAATAAAAGTAGCGACACCTGCTAGATTATCGCCGTTCAAAAAACTAATATATTCTAAATTCTATAGATAATAGCTGATAATTAAAGACTAATAGAGTATATTTACCTAAATAAAAGTAGGATTAGTCAAACCAATCCTACATCAAAAAGCCCTCAGAAAAATTATCTTATACTGCAAAAACCCCTTACAGTATTGCAATTAATCTATCAGGATTTTAGCTAAACAAATCAAATAAGTATGTTTACTAAAAAACAAATTAGTAATTAATTCATAATTGATTCACAATCATCTATTCTTCAAATTTAGTTAATCTTTATGCGATTAAAAATTCAGAATTTCATGATTCTAAAGTCTCACGCTTTGCTCCACCTTGCTTGATGCGGCAATAAAAAATAAATGAAAACTGGGTGCCAACATCTACTGACTTCAATTGTGTTCCGCTACATATTCTTTTATTGAACAGTAAAAATGGCAAATCCAAATGCGAAAGAGCAGTACATGCTCGAATTGATTAACCGAATGCGAACGAATCCGGAGGCTGAATACGATTTATTAGTTGATTTTAGTAATGAAGATATTAAGAGCGCTTTAAATTATTTCAACGTCAACTTAGATGCGTTGAAATCTCAATGGAATCAGCTTCAAGCTGCACAGCCAGTAGCTTGGTCAAATCAATTACATGATTCCGCTGTTACTCACAGCAAGTTAATGATTGATAATGATAAACAATCACATAATTTACCTAATGAACCGAACTTAAGCGATCGCATTCGTAATACTGGTTATGAATATACAACCGTAGCAGAAAATATCTACGCTTACGGAAGTTCGGTTTTTGAAAGTCACGCAGCTTTTGCTATCGATTGGGGAAATGATGCCAATGGAATTCAAAGCCCCCCCGGACACCGTAATACTATTATGTCTAACAGTTTTCGGGAAGTTGGAATAGGTATTTTAGTAGAAGATAATCGCAGTACTAATGTAGGCTCATTACTGACTACACAACATTTTGCTAACAGTCAAAAACTAGCAGCAAGCGATACATCTTGGCTGCTGGGTACTGTATTTCGCGATGTCGATAACAATGATTTTTACAGCATTGGTGAAGGGCTGAGCGATATTACTGTCAAACTTAGCGGTATTAGTAACCCAAATTTCAATACCTCAATTCAAACTTTAAGCGCTGGTGGATATCAAACTTTATTATCTCCCGGAGAATATCAAGTAGAGTTTGTTCGAGATAAAAAAATTCTTCAAACCGAGAAAGTCACTATAGACGATGAAAACGTCAAGGTAGACTTAATGATAGACGGTAAAACATATCAATTAGATAAGGGCAAGCGAGACGCACACTATAATCCAGGAAACGGGGATGCACTAATATTCAACACTTACACTGCCGATACTCAATATCAAACTATCGATTTTATTTCGGTGGGTTTATCAAATTTAGGTAATCCATCAAAAGTTTTTCTCTATCAGGATAAAGATAGCGACAGACAACCTGATAGCCAAGAGAAAATCTTAGAAGTAGATACTAAACTTTTAGACAAACAGGGTTTTGCCCATATTCCGATTCAACCTACAAAAGTAGAAAATACGTTTTTTGTCGGCGCTTTATACGAAAGTCAAAACAATAATCCTACATGGATTCCTGTAGATAACGATTTATCGGCAAACTTATCTTGGATAGCTGCGAATGAGTCTAATGATTTAGATTTAAATAATTTTTCTCCTACTTTATTAGCAGAAAAAAATTGGCTATTACATGCTAGTTCATCAGACAGTCGAGAAGTAAAGATTACACCCAATATTCCGAAGGTAAATATTCAAGCAATCGATGATGCAGCCAGCGAAGCAGGAGATAGCGCAACTTTCACTATCAGCCGTACTGCGGAAACATCCACCCAGCTAACAGTTAAATACACTCTTTCCGGTAGCGCAGAATCCGGAAGTGACTATCAAAATATTTCTGGAAACGTTATTATCCCCGCAGGCTCAACATCAGCAAACGTCACAATTATTCCTATTGATGATGCTGAGATAGAAGCTTCAGAAAGCGTAATCCTAACTTTAAACGAGAGTAATAACTACACTATTGGCAATAGCACCGCTAGAATGACTATTTCCGATAACGATAATCAAACTAGCCCTATCGAACCACCAAAAGTAAACATATCTGGTAACAACAAACCAGATATAGGTACCAAATTGCAAAAAAGTAGCAATATCGAATTAATTGACTTCACAACTGAAACAGGAACAATAAAAGCTTCCGTCGAAGTTACTCGCGATGCAGAGTATGACAACCTGGTTGGTTTTTATGCAGTTAATGATGCTAACGGTGGAATTAAAGTTAACGATGAAATTATTAATCCTGGCGATTCAAGATACAAGCAAGCAGCTTTAGAAAACCGAATTACCAGTCTTGAATTGCTGCATACTGATAACCGAGGAGAATTTAACGGCACATTTGAAAGTGGAAGTATATTTGCTCCTTTCATCATCGCCGATGGCAATTTAACTGATGCTCTTAGCAACAATGCAGAAGTTTACTTCGCATACCAAGGTGCTAACAGCGATAACTTCGATCACATTCGACTAATCGATGACAACAAATTTGGTTTTGAAGATTTAGCTGGAGGTGGAGATAAAGACTATAACGATTTGATTATCGATATAGATTTTACCGTCTAAAAAGATAGCAGTTTTAACTTCGGTAAAATACATCTTGTGGGATGAAGATAATAACAAGCAGGAAGTTATTGTTTCCCTTCAAGTTCAACCAACATGCAGGGAACCTTTATCTCTTATATCCTTCGGGCAGACGCAATACCTACGGTACGCTTCGTCAAGATTAGTTTTAGCAGTGAAAACTTATAACTTAACTTGCCTATATCAGTCTAGAAATTGTAATACGGTGAAATATAACTATTTCACAACATTAGTTACTAAGTTTTAAATTTCAGTGTTTTTCTTGTTTGCTTCAAAGAAATAATGCTAACTAAATCATCGTCAATTAGGACGTATGTATTTATATATTAAATATTAACGATATTTATTTTCACCAAATTATAATACTAATTTCTTAATAACCCGACTATTTACTTAACATATATCAGAATAAATACTGATAGCTTCAATTATTCAACGGTTACTCTAATAAAATACAGGAATGTAACCGAAAAACTAGCTAATTGTGACTATAAAGACCATAAAGCTCCATCTGTCAAGCCAAATTTTGCGGTTTTTATTATTTAAATTCATTGTTTAATCAGTCATGAGCGTAGTTTGTTAGACTTGCTTTGATTTTTAATCTAGTCAACCAGCCTATATCTATTTTTAACAACGGTTAAACTATTAAATATATTAGCTTTTACACAATTATGGTCAAAATGCTTACTCATATATTATCAATACCCTTGGCAAACATAAGATTTTTTCACTACTATATTTTTCAGTAATTACCCGAATGGCATATGTTCCCAAATCTAGGTATTAATAACATTCAGCAGTCACGAGTAAAATTAAGTAAATGTTGTCTTTTATCCTTTATTAACCTTACTGTAGCTTGTTAATAACTTCATGGACATACTTTGATTGAAACAATTTATGACAGGGGCAACCCGAATGATACTGATATTATGACCGCACTTTTACAAATCGGCGATCGCACTATTAATGTTGATGAGATTCTTCCACTGCTCAAGCAGTACGGAATGCTGCCTCAGCTACTAAGAGAAATAGTTATTGATGAGGCGACTACCTCTATTTCGCTCTCAGAAGAAGAAGTAACAGAAGCGTATAAACAATTTTATCAGCAACAGCAGCTAGGAAATGAGGAACAATTGCAAGCTTGGTTAAAATCCCGTGGCTTGGAACGAGAACAACTAGATTATTTAGTAACTCGTACTCTTAAGTTAGAAAAATTTAAACAAGATACTTGGGGAGCAAAGGTAGAGCCATATTTTCTTCAACGCAAGGAAAAGTTAGACAAAGTCATTTATTCTTTGATTCGGGTAAATGATATTGCTGTTGCTCAAGAATTATACTTCCGCGTTCAAGAAAATGAGCAGCCCTTTGCAGAACTCGCCCGCGAATATTCAAAAGGTCCGGAAGCCCAAACAGGCGGATTAATTGGCCCGGTAGAGTTAGGAGTGCCCCATCCGGTTTTAGCAAAGATGTTGCTCAAATCTCAACCTGGGCAGGCATTGCCCCCAACTCGTCTGGGGGATTGGATTTTAATCGTCCGCTTGGAACAATTCCTTCCCGCTCAGTTAGACGCAGCGACACATAAGCGATTGCTAAACGAGCAATTTGAAAGTTGGCTGCAAGGAGAAATATCTTCTGCAATCAAAAACGGGCAGCTATCGGCAGATAAAGATGATTCTACAGAGGGGTAATTCTATTTCAAATTTTAAATTTTGGATTTTGGATTGGAATTTAAACAGTACAAATTAAAAATGTTAACTATGTTTATTTTTCATCCCGTTGAAAAAATAACAAACAAACAACCTATGCCATGTTTTATTGCCTGCATTTTTCTGTAAGCTCCTATACATTACTACAGTAAATAATCCAAAACCCTAGATAGTTGCTCCCCAATATCGTAATGTTCTCAAAATTCAAAATCCAAAATTCAAATGACTTATACAACAACTAATATCCAAGAATTTTTAGCAGGGATTGTTCCTTTTAACCAGCTACAACCGGGGAGTATGGCAAAGCTTTTAGAAAAAGCACAGCTGTACCGCTACCGGATGGGACAGGTTATTTTGGCAAAGGAAAAAATGCCCGCTCAAATATCAATTCTTTTTTCCGGGCAAGTACGCTTACTTGGTTACGAGCCTCAAACCCAAATACCTGTAACTTTGGAAAGACTCCAGCCCGGAGAAGTTATGGGTTGGCTAGAAACAGTACGGGGAGTACCTGGCTCTACTGCTATAGCTTCAACGGAAGTTATATGTATTAATATTGATGCTGCTGAGTTTCTGGCTTTATTAGGTCAGGATGAAAATTTTAGTAAATATTTTTATAATCGTGCGGGAATAGTTGAAGTATTTGAATTACTGTCGAAACAACTCAGACAGCAAGCAAACAACCAGTTAATTTTACATGCATCAAATTGTGCTAATACCAAAGAATTAGCGCTAAAAGTTTTTGATAACGTACAAATTGTTAACCTAACTACTAGCGATAGAGCTAAGCAATTAAGTTCCGATTATCATTGGTTAGTCAGTGGAGGAACTGTTTCCCCCGAATTAGTCGGCAATCATTTTGATGTAGATGAATCTTTACCAAAAGGAAGTCGGGTTCGTTTGTTGGGAATACAAGCCAACATATTTTCCCCATCAGAAACTTTATTGCCAGATACTACAGAAGAGGTACAGCAAGCGGATATCGCCGAGGTAATTCCGCCTGGTGGTTCTTCAACAACATACGATGATATTCCTTACGCACCCGCAGAGCCTCCGGAAGCCGAATATGATAACGGATACAACAACAAGTCTGCTGCTGCGAATAAGTACCCCCACGTGCGCGGTAGCGGTTCAGTAAATGCTATTTTGGCTTGCTTCCACATGTTGAGTAAGCATCTAAATATGCCTTTCCGTAAGGAAGTTATTCGCAAAGTATTAGTTAACCAGCAGAAACGCACGGGTTCTTTATCATTACAACAATGTGGAGCCGTAGCCCAGTTAGTTGGTTTGAGACCGCAATTAATTGGCGTACCCCCAAGCGCATTAGGAAGAATTGAACCCCCTGCAATTGTCCAATGGCAAGATAGCTTTGCCGTACTTTACGAAATTAGTCCTAAAACAATAGTAGTTGGCGTACCAGAATCGGGAATCTTAAGTCAGCCAACTTCAGATGTCGCCCAAGTACTGCTTCAATCTCAACCTCAAAGCGAAGAACAACAACAAGAAGCTATCCCCGTGTTGCTGCTGCAAGCCACCGAAGAAACACCACAGCAAAAATTTGGATTAAGTTGGTTTTTACCTTCATTAAATAAATATAAAGGCGTACTCGTAGAAGTATTCATCGCTTCCTTCTTCTTCCAGTTGTTCGGTTTAGCGAACCCCCTTGTAACTCAAGTCATTATTGATAAGGTAATTAACCAGAACAGTCCGGATACTTTACAAGTTCTTGGTGTATTCCTACTGGTGATTGCAGTTTTTGAAGCAATACTTGGTACTATTCGGACTTACTTATTTGTAGATACGACAAACCGTATCGATTTAGCTCTGGGTTCGGAAATTATCGACCATTTACTGCGCTTACCACTACGTTACTTTGAAAAGCGACCCGTAGGTGAACTAGCCACTCGGGTTAACGAATTAGAAAAAATTCGTAGCTTTTTAACGGGAACTGCTTTAACAGTGGTCTTAGATGCGGTTTTTTCCGTTATCTACATCATAGTGATGTTTATTTATAGCTGGATACTGGCTCTCGTAGCTCTAGGGACATTGCCATTATTCGCGATGCTCACCTTCTTTGTTTCTCCCATCGTCCGCAGACAGCTACGGCATAAAGCAGAGCGCAACGCTCACGCACAATCCCACTTAGTAGAGGTTTTGTCGGGTATCCAGACAGTTAAAGCGCAAAATATTGAATTACGCTCTCGCTGGCAATGGCAAGAACGTTACGCTCGTTATGTCAGTGCTGGCTTCAAAAACGTACAGACTTCTACTGCTGCTGGTTCTACCAGTGGTTTTCTCAATAAGCTTTCCGGTTTACTCGTACTTTGGGTAGGAGCTTATTTAGTATTAGACGGTAAACTCACTTTAGGACAGTTAATCGCTTTCCGCATCATAGCCGGTTATGTAACTTCTCCTTTATTACGTCTTACTCAGTTGTGGCAGAACTTCCAAGAAACTGCTTTATCTTTAGAACGCTTGAGTGACATTATCGACTCGCCCCAAGAAGCTAGCGAAGAAGATAAAGGTAACATTCCCATGCCGATGATTGAAGGAGCCGTCAAATACGATAACGTTTCCTTCCGCTTCAAACCTACCGGCCCAATGCAGCTAAATAACATTAACTTGGAATTTCCGGCTGGGGTATTTGTCGGTGTCGTCGGACAAAGTGGTTCTGGTAAAAGTACGTTGATGAAACTGCTACCGCGTCTTTATCCTTTAGAATCCGGGCGCATTCTTATTGACGGTTACGATATCAACAAAGTAGAACTTTACTCGCTACGGCAGCAAGTAGGTATTGTGCCACAAGATACCTTACTTTTTGAAGGCTCAGTACAGGAAAATATCGCCCTTAATTATCCCGATGCTACCCCAGAGGAGATTATCGAAGCAGCTAAAATTGCAGTGGCCCATGAATTTATCATGGATTTGCCGAATGGTTACAATAGTAGAGTAGGCGAACGAGGTAGCGCTTTATCCGGTGGACAGCGTCAAAGAGTCGCAATTGCCCGTACAATTCTACAAAATCCGCGCTTATTAATTCTTGATGAAGCTACCAGCGCTCTCGACTATGAGTCCGAACGTCAGGTATGCTTGAATTTAGCAGAAGCCTTTAAAGGGAGAACTGTTTTCTTTATCACGCATAGATTAAGTACAATCCGCAATGCCGACATTATTTTAATGTTAGATAAAGGTTATGTTGTAGAACAGGGAACCCATCAAGAATTAATGTCGCTCAAAGGGCGCTACTATTGCCTGTATCAACAGCAAGAAGCACAAATTTAAAGGTCAAAGGTTTAAGGTTAAAGGTCAAAGGTTGAGGAGTGAAAGGTTAATTTATAGCTTCTAATCCTAGTTCTTAAATCTTATACTTCCGTCCTCCCGTCCTCATAACTCCTAACTTTTTTAATTCCCATGACTCAACTCAACGGTAATCTTAACGGTAAGAATTCTGGGCAATCTGTACTTCCTGGATTGGCAAAAACTCCCCAAGATTCTATTCATCAAAAAAATGGTAGATCCCATATCCCTGAATTTGACCAACCCGTGATTTTACGGCGATCGCCAATGCTATCGCGAGCGGCGTTATGGAGTATTCTGGGTGTAACTGTATTTACAATTTCCTGGGCCTACTTTTCCAAAATTGACCAAGCGATCCCCGCTCAAGGACAGTTAGAACCCCAAGGAGCCGTTAGAGAAGTACAGGTTCCCGTCAACGGTATGGTAGAAAAGGTTTTTGTCAAAGATGGGCAGCGAGTTAAAAAGGGAGACGTACTTTTAAATCTCGACCATGCAGGTGCTGAAGCCGAGCTTGTAACAGCCCGAAAAGTTCGCGAGGCTTTGAAACTAGAAAATCAGTTTTATCGCAGCTTGTTCGGCGGTTCTGGTGTTTCTTCTCCCGTAGCTTCAGTTAAAGTGCCTCAAGAAATGGCAAGGTTAGCACAAAGCCGAAGTGCTTTGTTACAAGAAAATCAATTTTATAGAGCGTTGTTGAGCGGAAATGCTAATGGTGCAAATCTAACCGGAGAACAGCAACTACGTTTATTTTCCAGCCGACAGGAACTACAAACCCAAGCCGCTCAAATTAAGTTAGAACAAGCTCAATTACAACAACAATTAGCCCAAACTAAGGAACGACTTGATAATTCCCGAAACGTTTTAGCTATCAACCAAAAAATCCTTAAGAGTTTAGAAAATTTGAATACAGAAGGTGCAATTCCTCGCTTGCAATACTTGCAGCAACAGCAGGAAGTTAACAACCGCAAAAGTGAAGTTGCTCAATTAGGTCAAGAAATACAGCGTTTAAGATTAGCGATTACTCAAACCGGTCAGCAATTACAAAATGCTTTATCAACTTCTGCAAAAGATACATTAACTCAAATTGCAGATAACCAAAAACGTATTGCTGAAATCGACAGTCAAATTAATAAATCAATAGTTGAAAACGAAAAGCGAATTGCTGAATTAGATGGTCAAATTAAACAAGCTAAATTAACCAGAAAATACCAAGTTGTTAGAGCTCCAGTAGATGGTGTTGTATTTGACTTAAAAGCCAGCAATCCTGGATATGTAGCCAACACCACCGAACCCGTCCTGAAAGTGGTACCCGAACAATCACTGATGGCTGAGATATTTATAACTAACAAAGATATCGGCTTTGTTAAGGAAGGAATGCCAGTTGATGTTAGATTTGAAAGTTATAACTTCAGTGAATTCGGCGATATTAAAGGTACTCTTGTATCTGTTGGTAAAGATGCCTTACCCCCAGATGAGATTTATCCTTACTATCGTTTTCCGGCTCAAGTAGAGTTAAATAGACAAACTCTCTCGGCAAACGGAAGACAATTACCGCTTCAATCGGGCATGTCCGTTACAGCTAATATCAAGACGCGGGACAGAAGTATCTTGAGTATATTCACCGACAAATTTACCAAAACAGTCGAAAGCGTCAAATTTGTTAGATAATCAGTTAAAATTTAATTTTTTTTTAATACATAATGACTAAATTCCATCTCATAGTAGTAAATGAGATGGAATTTAACTGTAATTGTAAGCAAACAATAAACTTTCTGCAAAGAAATAAAATATATATGTTATTTTATTTACTATCTATTATTTTAGATTAGTGTGTATAAGTAAGTTTACTAAGTAGTGTTCCCCTCTTCTCCTGTAAGCGGAAAGAGTTGAATTCATCTCTTGCAAAAACATAAATACGCATAATGGTAGAAAAATTAAAATAAGATTATTTCTACCCAAAAAGTAAAATTACATGCTCTACTTCTAATACGTGTTGTCTTAACTAGTTAGTTTATAGCGAATTAGCACAACATTTCCGGAGCATATAGCAAACAGATTGTATTGCTCTATTGCAGCTTACTGAAACTCAAGCGAGTTGAAATGCTATTAAACCCTTACCTTTAACTATTGCCTACGAATGCATGGTAATAGGTTAGTTTCTGGCTAACTAATACTTTTTAAAACAACAGTTAGCAATTTACTTTCAAGGAAAATCTTTGCGGTTTTAACTATTTTGTGCAGCTCGCATCAGATGAATTTCAGACATCAGTTATAGAGTCAAACTCTCTAAACTGTTGCAGCATAGGGCTGCTGAAAATCCGGATAGTTTTTACAGAAAAGGGAACATCTGCAAAATAATATCTTCAGAAAGTAAAAAGAATGCATTCTTGAGAAAACTTCAGTTACCGTAAACTGAATTTTCTACATGTAGCATAACACAGCAATATTATTTTGAAGTGCATCTGTCTCAAGAAATAATTTTTTAATAACAACAAAAAAAAGGAAGATGAAAATGCTTGATTTGGAAAATGTAAACCCATACGATGATGCCCAATACAACTTTGCTTATTTAATTGACGTATCAGATAGTGTCGGTGAAGATACGCTTAAAGATGCCAAGGATGCTTATATACAGTCGATTCAATCTTTGATAGATAGAGGCATTGCAGATGTTAGTGAATTTGCAGTAATTCCATTTGGCTCTGATGCATCTCTTCATGGGGCGTTAGATGCTACCGAGGCAATTTCAAAAATTAAAAGTTTGTCTGGAAAGAATGGTTTTACTAATTTCAATGCAGCACTTGAAAAAGCAAATCAATTTTACTCTCAGGTGCCTAGTGGAGGGCAGAATATAGTCTATTTTCTCTCTGATGGATATTCAACCATAGGAGGAAGTTTTAAAGAATCGGCAGATGCTTTACACAAGGTAGCTGATGTTCGAGCTTACGGTGTTGGAGCCGCACAAATCCAAGATTTGAGAATTATAGATTCAAACGAACCAGTGATAGTCAATAAAGCATCACAATTAGCCAGTCGATTTGTCGATGATATGGGTGGTTTAGTTGCTGATAAATCTCAAAATACCGATTCTCAAGGCGGTGGAAATGAGGAGATTGAAGTTGCCTCGGCTCCTGTAAATGAAGCTGTACAACAGAACTCATCAGATACCAAAAACGAACCACATCTAGGAACACCGAAAGAAAATCTAGTTGATGATTCCGTTTCGCAAACCCCAACAACCTCTATCAAACCAGGGATTGACAATAGAGACAATTTAGGCGTAGGTGGCAATATAGATGGACTCATTGATGCAGAATTACCCATCGTAAATGTTGAAGATGTTTCCATCGAAGAAGGGGATATCGGAACCAGTATGGCTCAATTTGTGGTTAATTTATCTTCACCCGCTACCGAAGAGATCCAGTTTTCTTACCAAACTGTTGATGGAACCGCAACTTCTGGTTCTGATTACAATCAAGCATCTGGACAAATTACAATTCCCATTGGCGAAACTAAAGCAGAAGTTGACATTATAGTCAATGGCGATCGCGAGATTGAGTTAGATGAAGAATTTACCCTGAATCTCAAAAACTTAACTTCAGCAACTTTTGCAAACAATCAAACAGAATATAACAAAGTTGCCGTTATAGAAAACGATGATGTTGCTCAAAGTTCAGCAATTATTCCCCAAAATGAAGCTCAAAGTCCCCCATTAGAGGACAATACAAGTCTTCTTGAAGGGAATTTAATGGATTTACAATCTTTTACAGATGAGGTAACAATAAACTTCACCGTAGACAGAAAAGCAATATATGACAATACTGTCGGATTTTACAAAATCAATGACATAGAAGGTACCATTACAGACCCCGTAACTGGAGAGGAAGTCAAACCAAGTGATGGAGAAGCTTATGCAAAATTAGCAATCGAGCTTCGAGAAAAGGGACTTGAATTCAGCGTCGGGGAGAATCAAAGTTCCATTACTAGCGAAGACAGTCTCTTAGGAGGGATTTTGTACGCTCCGTTTATTGTGGCTGATGGTGAAATTGACAGCCTTGAAGGAGATTTCAGTCAGGTTTTCTTCTCGTTTGCTCAAGCTAACTCCGATAAAGCCGAGCATATTCGCTCTTTAGGCAACAATACTTTTGGCTTTGAAGATATGTTGAATGGTGGCGATAATGACTTCAACGATATCATTATCCAAACTGAGGTTAAAACTATTTAATTTGTTCGCCCTTCTGTGTGTTTTTGGCTATGCTGCTAGAGTTTGATACCCTAATTTAAAATTTTGCTAACTGTTTCGATTTTAGAACTCTGATTTTGATAACACCTTAACCCTTCTTTTTCAACAGGAAGGTACTAAATTTATTTTTTTGAATCATCTGAAGTCAATTGATTGTTATTAATGGAAGTTAGGAAACAATATTGACTATCATATTTAATCAGGAATAGCCGCAATTGTCACGTATCAGCAGAGTATATGAAAATTGCGGCTATTCCAAAATCAAACAAACTCATTATATAAACAATCTGAATAATTGATAAGACTTTCATAGAGTTAAAATCTGATTTAATTGTATTGCAAATTGCTTTTATAAAACAAAGAAATAAATTCCCATCGAAAAAAAACAATTTTCTTATTTAAGTATTGCTGCAAACACAATTTCAATATTTTTACATCTAATATATACCTGCATCCATATTATTACTTATGAAATCGTTGCTGCGCGCATCACCTCATAAGTAAATAGTTTGATATTTTATCTCAACTAAGAATCAGTAAAAGTTATGAATAAAACAATACAAATACAGGAATTAGCAATAGCTATTACAGCCAAGAATCTGAATCCTAATGTTGTCAACTTTGATTTTTTAAAGTATAGCAACATCATTTCATCGGAATGGGAATTAGCACGTAAACCAGTTTATACAAGAAACCTGACACAACTTATATTCAAAAATGGTATTGCAATTGTAGTACAACCCACAAGAGTTGTTTTTGCTCAAGCCACCGATGGAAGAGAGATTCAAGAATTACAAATTTCGCAATTAGCATCTAGTTATATAGAGAAGTTACCCAATATTGAATACCAAGCAGTAGGAATTAATCCTAAAGGCTTTGTAACTTTTACAGAATCAAATGACGCTACCAACTATTTATCAAAGAATCTACTTGCATCCGGAGAATGGCGAGAATTTGGTAGTACTCCAGTCAAAGCTGCTATTCAATTAGCTTATACTTTAGAAGAATCTCAGTTTAATTTGACAATCAACGAAGGATTGCTACAAATTTCATCAGAAAAGTCCGTACCAGCAATCTTATTTTCCGGTAATTTTAATTACAATATTTACGGCGATGAAGTCCAAACTCGTTTACAACATTTGAATCAAATTATTCATAATTGGAAAAATGATTTAGAAACTTATAAAGAACTTATTAATAATAAATTTCTCTCTTCTAAAATGAATAATCAAGATTTGATTCCTTTCGGCGTACCAATTTCTCCATCCTTATAGAATTTTATCTACTTTTTCATCTATAAGTCGTAGGAAAGATAGATGTCAAAAACTCTTTGTTTCAGAAAAACCGGGTTTCTTAAATCTTACAAATGATTTCGGAATGCTATAGTTAACGATAAAATCGTAAAAATGCAGATTCTGGCAAACCCGGTATTACTTAAAATACTGGGTTTACTTATTTGTTGTAAAAATTTTCAATTTTGATGATTCTGGTTTAGCTAAAGCCTTTTAAATTAGTAGAAGTTATGGAAGCTCGATATTTAAAATACTTAAGTTTTAATTCTATGGGAGCATTTACAGCCATATTATGTTTCATTTGTCTCTCTTAAGCAATTTTACGGTTCTCAGATAAAATCTTTACTAGATATAAAGGAATACATACCTTTTTTCACATCGGTATTAGCTAGGATGCCCTGTCTACCTACTTCAAACGAGCTATGACTGTTACGCTGACTAAATACCCCGCACCATTGTTGAATAAAATTGGCATTTATGTTTGCCAAGCAGTTATTTATATTCAGCAACAGCAACCAGAGTTATTACTCGATAAATACAGGAGCATATCTTGGCGGGATAACAGCAATCAACAGCGTCTGAAGACAAAATTAATAGAAGTAATTGGTAATCCTGGAGATTGGGAATCATTAGTTAATCGTGTAGAAGGATTTATTCATACCTTACTAGTATCTAATTCCACAAATACTCCTGTCTTAATCAAATTACAGGAAAAAATTCGTCATTTAAACCCCGATACCGTTGAAGAATCAAACTCTTCTAATGAAAAACAAGATAAAAATTCTTCTGCATTGAATCAACAGGAAGCTTTAGCGACACCAGATAAACAAGATATTGCACAAAATCAACCTGACAATAACTCTACAAAATCAAGCCAGGAAGAAGATTTATCTCAAGCTAACGAACAAAATGTCCCTGAAAATAATCAAGATGTAAATTCTGCAAATACGCAAATCGATGAACAAGAAGCCAATCATCAGCATAGTGCCATCGCAGCATTAATTATAGATGCAGAAAATACGCAAATTACCACAGAAACAGAACAATTTTTAACCAATTTTTCCACTAGCCCCATTCAAATCAAAATAGCCTTTGCAAATTGGCAGAATATGGGTAGCAAAGATAGTGATTTCCACCACCGCGAATACGACTTAATACATGTTCCTTGCGGTAAAGATAATGCCGATAGAAAAATTATCGCCTTTGGCTCGACAATTGATAAATATTTTCCCAAAGTCAAAGAAGTCTTACTATGTGCTTCGGATAATGTCATGAACAGCTTATGCAGTTGTCTGCAACACAAAGGTTTAACTGTTTATCAAGTTAGTCAACATGCAAGCAATTTGACTATTTTAGATGGAAAAACCAATGATACTCATAATCACATCATTTTACCTTCAATAGAAAAACTTCTGTGTCAGATAAAAGAGATAATTGAAGAACAAATTACCGATAGTTCAAATCAATGGATAAAGCTCTCCAAAATCTGCAAACTATTTAAAGAAAAGTATAGCTTTGGTATAAACAAAGTGGTATCCCATCATCTTCCGGGTAACAATGTCAAAAATATTTTTGTCAATCAGCCTGAGTTCGTACTTCATCAAATACCGGAACATCCAGAGTTATATGTTACTTTGTTCAAGATGCCTACTGTGCAAGATACGGACGATAATTCTTCATTAGGCATTAGCGAACAGTAACATAATTATTCCATAACTCACTTTCTTCAACAAATTTAGAGAAAAAATAACTATTTCTTGCTTAAGAGTGAATTGAAAAATCGGCAAAAAAGGCAAAATTAACACCAGACAAGCCCTTATAGTGCCTTTTTCTTCAATCAAAATGAGAATTGCTTACGTTCACTTCTATGTTGAAGATGCCAAAACTTGGTGTGACTGGTTTGTGCATCATCTTAATTTTCGTAGATTAGATATTGATATCCTAAACCGTAATTTTACCGTTAGTGTAAATACAGATTCTCATACCGCTACGGAGGTAGTTACAAGCGGTGTCGTTTGCTTTGTGCTGTCTTCACCAATGTCTTCCATTAGCCCAGTAGCTAAATATCTAAGCCAACACCCACCAGGGGTTGTAGATGTCGCATTCGAGGTAGACAATTTATCCGCGATAATTGCTACAGCCAAAGCTCATGGCATCAAGTTTATACAACCCCCAATGCAGTACAAACAAGAGAAAATTTCCATCAACCAAATTAAGCTAATGGCTTGGGGGGGGCTTACACATACTTTATTGCAAAAACAATTTATACAGAATGCTATTGAAGATGATTCCTCTAATGCTTTTATCCAAGCAATCGATCATATAGTCTTAAACGTTCCTATCGGAGATTTAAAGCCTGCTGTTAGTTGGTACCAAAACATTTTAGGTTTTCGCGAGCAGCAGAAATTTAATATTCAAACTGAGTATTCTGCTTTACACTCCCAGGTAATGGTTTCTCCTGATGGCAGGGTACAACTACCAATTAACGAACCTGCAACTGCTAACTCTCAGATACAAGAATTTCTTCACGCTAACCAAGGTGCAGGAATTCAACATATTGCTTTACAAACCAGCAATATCATTAGTAACATAGCTGAATTTCGCAGCCGTGGAGTTTCTTTTTTACCTATTTCTCAAAGCTATTATTCCCATTTACATAAGCGAACAAATTTACCTCTTCAACCAAACGAACTCACAAAAATTGCCAAACAAGAAATTTTAGTAGACTGGAATCAAGATTATCCTAATGCTTTACTTTTACAGATTTTCACACAACCTATTTTTCCTCAACCAACTTTTTTCTTTGAGTTTATAGAGCGTAGACAATGCGCTCAAGGTTTCGGAGAAGGTAACTTCCGCGCTTTATTTGAAGCAATGGAACTCGAACAAATCAAACGTGGAAGCTTACAAGTTTAAAATTTGTTTTGACAGCTAATTTATCCCTCTTCTTTAAGAGGGATAGAAAGTTAAAAAAGTTTTTTAGATTTTTTCTTTAACAGAAAATATTTTTTGTAAACTTAAATCGAAATAGAAAATTGATTTACTTATTAATGTTTACGATTGCTAGCTGGCAACAATTGCGATATTTTGTAAATGCACTTTAATTATTATTTTTAATGATAAGAATTATTACAGATTTTGACGGACCGATTAGTGATGTTTCCGAGCGTTATTATCAGGTTTATCTACTGTGTCTGGAAAAAAATCGCCATCCAAATCAACAAATACGAACGCTTTCCAAACAAGAATTTTGGGAATTGAAGCGCTCGCGCATCCGGGAGAAACAAATAGGTATTATGTGTGGTTTAGACGAAACGCAGGCAGAAAATTTTGCTCGATTGCGGAAACAAACCGTACATACGCAGCCATATTTTGAGCTTGATACTTTAGCTAAGGGTGCCATAGAGGCTTTATCAAAAGCACAACAAGCTGGGATTGATTTGGCGGTAATGACTATGCGCCGAGTAAGAGAATTAGAATATGCTTTAGAAAAATTTAATTTATACGATTATTTTCCAGAAAATCGCCGTTATTGTCTTAGTAATGACTACGTCAAAACTCGTGATATAGATGATAAACCTCTACTTATGCAACGTGCATTAAAAGAGTTGCCGCCTGTAGAAAATACTTGGATGGTTGGGGATACAGAAGCTGATATAGCTGCGGCCAAAAAATATGGTGTCAAATCAATTGCAGTAGAATGCGGAATTCGCGATCGCGCTCAACTTGAAGTCTATAGCCCAGATATGTTTATGAAAAATTTGATAGAAGCTGTTAATTTTATACTTAAAAGCTAAGAGCATTTAATAGACATCAAAATTATCAATAAAAAATGGGTTTAAGGGAATTAATTATAATGTCGGAGCTATAACTACCAACTAAAGATTCCCTATTTTCCCAGCAAAACTTATTTAAGAAAACTGCAAATTAGCCACAATAATACAAAAGTAACTACAGTGGCAAACTGGTTAGTCGTAAAATTCGCAGATTGTAACTGTTGTACAAGGGGGCTAGCAATCAGCCCGCCAACTATCAAACCAACTATCAAACCGACTAAAGTTAATAAAGCTGCTCTGCCAAATCTACTTTCCTTACGATTTAGAAAATAAATACTTACTCCAACCCCAAGTACTAACATCAATTGTAAAACCTGGTCGCCTCCGCTTCTATAAAATAAGCTATTGGCACTTAAACCAAGATACCAAACTCCGGGTATAACTACATCAAGAGTACTGGGCTTGTCTACCATCCGTTGCAGCCATGCAGGTGACTGTTGTTTCGGAACGGGGCTGACATCGGGAGCTACCTGCTCTCTACGTTCGGGAAAGCGAATGCGTTCGGGTACTTTAATTTTTCCTTCTTGGCGCATCCGCAAGCGGTCCATCAATACAGCATCATAAGCTGCTTCAATCATTTCAAGACGCTGACTATCACCACTATATTGTTCTACTAGGCGATCGCGTGTATCTTGAATTTCTTCAAAGCTAGCATCTTCTGATACCCCAAGTTTTTCATAGGGATTTTGGTCGCTCATGGGAGTTAATTACTTTAGGCTCAATCGGCAGCAGTTTGTTATAACAAACTATTTTATGATTTATTTTGGTAGAAACCAATATTATTGCAGTCTAATTTAAGAGTCTTACCTAGATATAGCTATAATACTTGCCATGATTGGCGCAAGTAATTCTCACTAATAGTAACTTTAACATATCGCAATAACTCCGTGTATCCCCTCATGCCGTTGAGCAATAAGGGCTTTACTCTAGAATTTGAGATAAAAACACAAAAAGTAAACATCTTTTATGAAAAAATTAAAATTTGTGTTTTATTTAAAGCAGCTATATTTCTAAGATAGAAAATTTGTTGCCGTAAACCCCTTCTTCTTTTTGTGCCGTTTAATCGCATATAGATTTAAAATTGATAGCGTTTAAATTTTTTGTAACTTGAAGTAAGCAGTTTTCTAGTTTAATCTTCAAGTAACGAACTTGGGTGTTGGAATATCTATAATTATTAGATATTCTCGCAAAGGAAGAGGAGCATTGCTGCTTCATACTCAGGGTTGCATAAAAGATAAGATTTTTGTTCTTCAAGCCGCGACTCCAAGATATGCATCAGTATGTCTAATGGAAAAACCGGTTACGAGAGCTTTAGCATTGTAGATTATTTTTGCCCAAATGCGGATATCCGCGCCTTAAGGGCGCAAGCCGCTTGTAAATCCTATGAATTTTTTTGCAAAGTGATGGTCATGGCTCCCACTGCCAAGATTCTTGTAGTTGACGACGATCCTGCCGTTAGAAATTTAATTCAACGTTTCTTGATGAAGCAGAGCTATCAAGTGGAAGCTGCCGAAGATGGCAAAACTGCTTTAGCTCTATTCGAGCAATTTAACCCAGATTTGGTAATTTTAGACGTTAATTTACCAGATGTAATCGGGTTTAACCTTTGCCAAGAAATGCAGAGTCGTAACGGTGTTTTTGTTTTAATGCTGACTAGTCGTGCGGACGAAGCCGATAAAATTCGCGGCTTTTCCAAAGGTGCTGACGATTATCTCACTAAGCCTTTTGGTTTAGGGGAATTAGAAGTCAGAGTCGCAGCCATTCTGCGCCGTCAGCGCGTTGTTACCACAGCGGAACAAAAGCGCTTGGTTTTTGAAAAATTGATGATAGATCCCGTCCGAAGAGAAGTGTCGCTTAACAATTTGCCAGTTCCCTTGACTGCATTGGAGTTTGACTTACTGCATTTTCTAGCCAGTCACCCCGGTAGAGTTTGGCGACGTGCCGAACTCATTCAAGAGGTATGGGATTATGAATATGTAGGCGACCAAAGGGTTGTAGACGTACATATAGGTCAAATTCGTAAAAAGATTGAAGCTGATGCGGCTCAGCCTGCTTTAATTCAGACGGTACGTGGTGTTGGCTATAAATTTGAATGTCCGGCTCCAGCCCAACAACCTGAGAAAGTTTAGTAAAACGGGAGGTTAAACCTCCTTTTACGTATTCTCTAATTACTATTTGCCGCTTCGTTATCAAAATTTGACATTGCTAATTCAATGTTAAAAATAGATAAAGCGGTAAGTTATCCACAGAAGTTTTCTGATTCAAAATATCATCTATGTGTCAGGATATCTTTACAATGTCCGTATCGTTTTTATAAAAAGCGAGATTTTAGACCCAAATATTAAGCTTATTAGTTATTAATTAATTAAGTTTTATTATTTTTTGAATAGAAAATAATCAAAAATGCAATTTCTGAAAATTGAATTTTGATGAAAAGGACATTAGTTTGATTTTAACATTTTATTTAGTTAATAAACCCGGCTGTTAAAAGACCGGGTTTTTTCTATTGCGGATAGGGAATTAATGCTAAATCAAAACTCTAGATAATGTTTTCGTAGGTTTTACCTAGATATGTAACAGATAACCGAATCATTTTTGTAGACTCACTTCCTGACACTCACAAATTGTAAAATTTATATCTTTGGTGACAATAATTTCGCTTGCTCATGTTCGTAAGATTCTTGCTTCAGAGTGGGAGATATGACGGCTTTTACTGCTCGATACTTTCTGCTAGCAATGGTGAAACAATGTTTCTAAATAAACGCGGGCTGCTTGGCGATCGCTGTCCCCATTTTGAAGCAGGAACAAAGATAAAGCAGCAGTTAGTACTCGATCTTGATCCCAGTCTGGATGAGTTTCCAAATAATTCTTTAAAGATTCGTGAAGTGCTTCGGGAACTACTGCATATAGGCTTACTGTGGCGCTCATAATTCTTCTCCTGAAAATCGGGCTATTAAAGGCAAATACGGACGATCCTAGACCTTGACGCTAAACACAGTCGGAAATAAAGCTTACTTATGTCCGGCGTAAAGACATCAGCGAACTGCAATATTACATAAGTTTGTGGGTTGACGAAAAAATCTTGTCGCATCATTTTGCGCTAAAGAGGGGTAGGTTTGTCAATGATGCGAAATGTTACGAGGTCACGTATAAAAGTTTATTGTCTACGGAATAATAAGGGTTAGACAATGATTATTGTAACAATATTTTACAATAACTAAGTCCTTTTATTCTGAACTGTATCTAATTAAAATCCCCAGCTACATATTCTAAAGCCGATTTAAACGTAGAATACTTGTGGAAAACTCTAATAATGCCTGTGGAAATCCTGTGGAATCAGTGAGGAAAATTTAAGGTAATGATAAGAATTACAAAAATACTATTTAAGGTTGACCGTTTTGCGAATGAAATCCTTTCTCCGTAAGCATTTACCAACTATCGATACTCAGATTTGGATTTTAGCAATCGGTAGATTGTTAAGCGAAGTGGGTACGGGTTTTACTTTGTTTTATGCTCCCATTTTCTTCGTCAATCAAATTGGTTTGTCAGCAACTACTGTTGGTATAGGTTTAGCAAGTCATTCAATCTCAGGGGTTGTTGGAAGGATTCTAGGAGGTTCTTTAACCGATTCTCAGTTGTGGGGCCGTCGCCGTACTTTATTGCTTTCAGCAGCAATTTCAGCGATTGGCTCTTTAGTTTTAGCCGCAACTCACGATTTTGTCACTTTAGTTATCGGTAATTTAATAAATGGTTTAGGTATTGGTTTGTATTGGCCTGCGACTGAAGCTGTTGTCGCCGATTTAACCAATAACGAGAATCGCCGTGAAGCATTCGCTATCACAAGATTTGCAGACAATATTGGTTTGGGCTTAGGAATAGTTTTAGCAGGAGTTTTAGTCACAAGTACTGCGAATTATCGCTTGCTATTCATCCTTGATGGATTGTCGTTTATCGTATTTTTTGGGGTTATTTATATTGCAATTAAGCAAAATCGCGATGGTGCTAATGCCAATTCAAATCCAGTTGGGCAGCAATTTGCTTCTTGGATAGCAGCTTTAAAAGATAATCGTTTACTGATATTTGTTGTAGTAAATATTGTTTTTACTACCTACATCTCTCAATTACACAGCACTCTTCCACTTTATTTTAAGAATTTTGTTCCGGTTGATGAAGTACAAAAAGGATTTGTTGAAACAACTATCAGCGCACTTTTTACCTGGCATCTGATAGTGGCGATAATCACGCAATTACCTGTTGCTCGGTTGATGAAACGTTTATCTCATTCTGTAGCCCTTAGTATTTCGGCTTGTTTATGGGCAATCGGTTTTATTTGTATTTGGGTAACATCTTTTTCGCTTTCTTATTCAATATTTTGGGCTGCACTCGCATTATGCTTGTTTGCTTTGGCTATCGTTTCTTATACTCCATCAGCCGCAGCTTTAGTCAGCGAAATTGCTCCAGTTGATAAGCGCGGTATTTATTTTTCAATCAATTCGCTTTGTTGGGCTGCTGGCTATTTTATTGGTCCTCCTTTAGGAGGTTGGGTGTTAGACCAATCTCAATTTGTTATCAATAATTTTTGGTTAAGCTTGTCTGCAAGTATTGTTTTTACAATTCTTGTTTTACGCTACTTACACCGTTCTCTTTCTAATCTAAGTAGCTCATCGTAATATATTGAGGCTATATTTGCAGCCAGTTAAACCAAGTCTCAATCTAAAGGGCATGGATTATCACAATAATCCTATGGATTTTAAGTTTGTTGCATAATTAGATTTATTAATGCCCGTTTACTTAGTCTTTGATTTAGTTTATTAATTTGTTTTCATTTTTATTGAATTTATAACTAAAACTGAAAAATGCAAATTGATTTTATTTTTCTATTTTTGAATTAAAAGTTTTGTTTTTTCGATATTGGATTGATTATTAAAACATAATTTATGATACTATTATTATAATAGTAATCTGTAAGCAAATAAAAATTTTACTAATATTTCTATTCTATGAATAGGTTATCATGAAAATCCACGCAAATAACCTTTGTTAAAAAAATTGACGCAAGAAAAATTGAGTATTCCTGATTTTATTGGCAATGATGAAGCACAATAGGAGGATATTCAGCTTTGATAAAAGACAACGAAAATATAGCAATCCTTAATATGTCCTATTCGTGCATTATCATAAAAAGTTTTGAATCATTAATAAGTAATGACTCAAAACTAGCGAAAAGAATATATAAACATTACTTTCGTCTTTCTTGTAGCTTGCGATAAACAGATTTCAAATCCACACGATGATGAGCTAAAGCTACTAAAGTATGGTAAAGCAAATCCGCGACTTCACCAGCGATCGCGCTGGCATCATCATCTTTACAAGCCATAACCACCTCAGCAGATTCCTCACCAATTTTTTTCAAAATCTTATTATCACCACCTGCAAATAACTTACAGGTGTAAGAATCATCGGTAGGATTGTCGCGTCTGTCGGATATTACGTCAAATAATTGTGACAAAGTATCCGCAGGAGGGGGAACCACCTTGCTATCGATTTGGTGAAAACAACTTCTTTCCCCAGTATGGCAGGCAATGTCTCCTACTTGTTCGACTGCGATCAAAAGAGCATCGCTATCGCAGTCGTAACGGATACTGCGAACGTGTTGAATATGTCCGCTGGTGGCTCCCTTATGCCACAATTGCTGACGAGAACGGCTCCAAAACCAAGTTTCACCAGTATCTAAAGTCTTGGTTAAAGATTCTTTGTTCATCCACGCCATCATCAAAACTGTGCCATCTAAATAATCTTGAATTATAGCTGGCACCAAACCTCGTTCGTCGTAGCGAATTTGATCGACGGGAATAGAGTTTTGCGAATCTGTTACAGAAAAAAACATACCAGCTAGATACCGCCCTTTACTAAGAATGATTCATAAATTCACGATATCATTCTCTATGGTGTATCTTTACGGGATGTTTTTACTCTATGCTTACTAAATATCTTAAAGAACAACGTTTCTTTGCATAGCAGAGTGCATTCTCAATGCACTTAAAGCTACTCGATGAGCTTTAAGAGCTTCACCGTACCAATGGATAGCCGAGTTGAAAGCTGCCCGACAAACATCTTGAACAGCCGACTAATAGCGATTGCGAATCTCAATACGGCAAATCCTGATTTGATTTACATAACATATTGTTATTTTTTAGGGTACGCCCTTTTCAGCTAATTTACTAGGATATAAGTTTGAAGCAGTATTAGCCCCTATCTGAAGATAGACCATTATAATTAGACTCTAGGAGACAACCTTGGTAAATACAACGATTAAAACTACCAAATCACAAGAAATCTTTTCAGCAGCTCAAAGCTTAATGCCGGGAGGAGTTAATTCTCCTGTTCGTGCTTTTAAATCTGTCGGCGGACAGCCCATTGTGTTTGACAGAGTGAAAGGAGCTTATGTTTGGGATGTAGATGATAATCAGTACATAGATTATGTTGGAACTTGGGGACCTGCAATTTGTGGTCATGCCAATCCCGAAGTTATCGCCGCACTGCATTCTGCTTTAGAAAAAGGCACTAGTTTCGGTGCCCCTTGTGCGTTAGAAAATGTTTTAGCAGAAATGGTTATCGATGCCGTTCCTAGTATTGAAATGGTAAGATTTGTTAATTCCGGAACGGAAGCCTGTATGGCTGTGTTGAGACTAATGCGAGCTTTTACCAAAAGAGATAAGATTATCAAATTTGAAGGCTGCTATCACGGACACGCCGATATGTTTTTGGTAAAAGCAGGTTCTGGAGTAGCGACTTTAGGTTTACCAGATTCTCCAGGGGTTCCTTCGTCTGTTACCAAAAATACTCTAACCGCACCCTTCAACGATTTAGAAGCCGTAAAAGTACTATTTGAAGAGAATCGCGATCAAATAGCTGGTGTTATTTTAGAGCCAGTTGTAGGAAATGCTGGTTTTGTTTCTCCAGATGCTGGTTTTTTGGAAGGATTGCGCGAAATAACTCACGAACACGGCGCATTATTAGTGTTTGATGAAGTAATGACTGGTTTCCGTATCTCTTACGGTGGCGCGCAAGAAAAGTTTGGCGTTACTCCTGACTTGACCACTTTAGGTAAAATAATCGGAGGAGGTTTACCAGTAGGAGCTTATGGTGGTCGCCGAGATATTATGTCTATGGTGGCACCCGCAGGGCCAATGTATCAGGCCGGAACTTTAAGTGGTAATCCTTTAGCAATGACTGCGGGAATCAAGACATTGGAATTGCTGCAAAAGCCAGGTACTTACGATTACCTAGAACAAGTTACTAAAAAATTAGCTGATGGCTTGATAGAAGTTGCTCGCGAAACTGGTCATGCTGCTTGTGGAGGAAATATTAGCGGCATGTTTGGTATGTTCTTTACGAAGGGTCCGGTTCATAACTATGAGGACGCTAAAGCCTCCGATACAGCTAAGTTTGGGCGTTTTCATCGCGGAATGTTGGAACACGGTATTTATTTAGCACCTTCCCAGTTTGAAGCTGGTTTTACTTCTATAGCTCACACAGAAGAAGATATTGAGCGAACCTTGCAGGCTGCACGAGAAGTTATGTCTAGCTTGTAGAGGTAGTCGCAGCCTAATTAAAACTAAAATATTCAGCAATCCCGTCTAATTTCTTAGACGGGATTAATCGCATTGAGAAATAATATCGCTTTACTCACTACAACCACAACCACTATGTCCGCAACCTGCTGTGGTTTGATGACCGTCAGCGCAGGCTTCCGAACAATAGTGCTTGCCATCTTTGTTAATCGCGGTTCCTACTTCCACAATACACAAGCATTTATCACAAGCACACTTCATTAAATCTACAGCAGGCATAATTTTTAATCTCCAAATAAATAATTTTCAAAAACAATTGAATATCTGAACGGATATTCATATACATATTACCATATATAGCAATCCGTTTGAATTTTTGAAAATAGGTAGGATGCGTTGTAGAGCGAACGCACCATAGTATAAGGTTTTTGGAGCGTTAGACTCCGTCGTAAACACCTACAACTACTTCATTTCTTATCTCCTATCGGACAGGTTGCGCTAACAATAGTCAAACTGGATTCCTATATTTGTAGGACTTACGCGATTGTCTGGTGGATTGATTGGTGCGTGACACAATAAGTTGATGTATTTTTCGGTTAACTATCCGGTAAATAGTGAGTCGAATTATAAATTAGGCAAACACAACGATAAATTTATAGTTTTGAATCCTTAGACTTTCTAAAGCCCTCAACAAAACTGTGGCTTTACCTAAATTTTGATTAAATATTATTATTAAGCACAAATTCAAACATGAAGAAAAGTCCGTATTATCACTATAGACTATAGAAATATTGCTTAAACTTTAGAAACTCTTCAAAACTAATCCAGCAATTTGCACCTAGCATTCTATAATTCATACTCCAATAATAGAAATAGAGTAATTGCTCCCCGTTATTATTTTTTTGTAGCGAGTTGACAGTGCATGAGCTACTGCTTAAATCCGAACTGTCCCAACCCAGAAAACTTGCCTTTTAGTGAGCGATGTCAATCTTGTGGGGCGCGAATATTGTTGCGCGAACGTTACCGGGTTACTAAATCCCTTGGTCAAGGTGGCTTTGGAGCGACCTTTCTCGCACAAGATGAAGCTTTGCCGGGGGAACCAAGTTGTGTAATTAAGCAACTACGTCCTTCGGGAACTGCACCCCATGTTTTGCAGATGGCACGGGAATTATTTGAGCGAGAAGCCGTAACCCTGGGTAGGATTGGGAATCATCCCCAAGTTCCACGTCTATTAGATTATTTTGAAGACCGCGAACATTTTTATTTAATACAAGAATACGTTCATGGTTCGACTATACAGCAGGAGGTAAAACACAGCGGAGTTTTAACTGAGGCAGGAGTCAAGCAGTTTTTGAGCGAAATTTTGCCATTACTGCAATATATTCATTCTCAGAAAGTGATTCACCGCGATATTAAGCCCGCAAATTTGATTCGTCGTGCCCAAGATGCCAGATTGGTACTAATCGATTTTGGTGCTGTAAAAAATCAAGTTAATCAAACAGCAGCAATGCAGTCAGGGCAAACAGCGCTAACTGCTTATGCTATAGGTACTCCTGGTTTTGCACCTCCGGAACAAATGGCAATGCGTCCGGTTTACGGAAGTGATATTTATGCCCTAGGAATTACATGTATATATTTACTTACTGGTAAATCTCCCAAGGATTTAGAATACAATCCGGCAACTGGTGAAGTAATGTGGCAACAAATGGTACATGCTAGCGATCATTTCGCGCAGGTACTGGCAAAAATGATGGATGTGTCGATTCACAACCGGTATCAGTCGGCGGATGAAGTACTTAGAGCTTTGGAGATGGAACCTTACTTAGATAGTTTGGCTTCCGGTTTAGCAGCTCCATCAAATATTGGTGGTAATCCTAAGACTTCGACAGGTGTTGTTGATGGTACTGCTGCAACCAACAATTCTTCTACTAGTTTTTCTAGTGCTGGAGTAGCTCAAGTAGCAGCAGCTATTCGAGCCAGAAAAGCTAAGGCTGCTTCGAGTACTGCTGTACGAACTCGAAAAACTAATAATCGCGTCTTTACACCAAAAACAGCAAATTCCGCATCGAATTCAAGAAAATCTTATTCTCAAAAATCAAAAGCACAGCGTCGTTTAAATTCGGAAAGTTTATTAACAGCTTATTTAAAAGGAAGACGTGATTTTGCTTTGCATAATCTAAGCTTACTAAATTTACAAGGCTCCGATTTATCAGAAACAAATTTTCATTCTTCTAAGCTTGAAAAAATTAACCTCCAAAATGCCAATCTCTATAATAGTGACTTCGGACGAGCTAATTTAAATAAAGCTAATTTAAGAGACGCTAATTTAAGTAAAGCTTACTTCAACCATGCGGACTTAGAATTAGCAGACCTTCGAGGTGCCGACCTCAGCTATGCTCATCTAAGTAATGCTAATCTTCGTGGAGCCAATTTGTGTGGAGCTAATTTAACGGGAGCAAAAATAACTCCCGAACAGTTAGCTTTAGCTAAAACAAATTGGATGACTGTAAGACCTAATGGAAGAAGAGGATTATTATGATTTAAAATCGTTAAAATCAAGCAATAAATCATTTTATTTCAATTAAAATCATTCTAAGTTGTGAAATATTTCACGAATACCATTTCTTTACAAAGATGCCCCGAATTCAGCCCACGTAGGTGGGCTTCGTTTGAGTAGCCCTACTCTTTCAAAGTGAGGGCGATTAGCGCAGCCTCATACAGAATTGGTATAGCAATAAATTATGCGTAACTTATTCAGCTAACCGAAAACTAAAAAAACAACCCTGCAAACTGGTTGTTTCAAAAATTAGTTATTCAGCTTTTATTATATATATCATGCTGATTTACCAATGAATTTTATAATACAAAATATGGCGTTGCTGGATTGACAGGCGGAATATATATTTCTCTCTCATAGTATGCTCTTTAAATCTTTTAATTTTAGATAAATTTTAATTATCTTTTCCAAGCTTAGGAGTTAAGAAACTACTCATACTTTTAATCAGCAACGCCTAAAATATTTTGCGAACATTTTTTTAGTTCGGATTCCTCTACAATGATTTCTTTGGTTTTCAAAGTTATTGTAGAGGAATTTTTATGCATGAGGAATTTAAAAGTATTTATTTAATTGAGTATTCTATACTTAAATTCTTGTGAATTTTTACCTTAATAAATAGCTTGTGCAGATTCATTTAATCGCTTATTGATATTAAATTACAAATTTAAGCTTTTCCTTAATTAGCTTTTATCCCAATCTGCTTAACCCAAATTAAAGTTACTTTACATACGACTACCTTTTTGAGTTTATTACATAAGTATTGATTCATTTTCGGTAAATATGTAGAAAATACTGAGATAAATAGCTCCCGCCTTTGCATAACCAAAACTTATAAGTGTATTCCTGTAGATTGAATTAAATTCCTTGATTCTAACTAAGTATTGTAAAAAACTATATCCAAAGATATAGATAGTTTGCATTTACGATACGAGCATATACTTTAGGGATGATTTCAATCAGAAACAACTTCAGCTATTCTTAAGAAACAGTTATCAAATATTGTATTTAGATGAAGTAAAATATAACACAGGTAAAAACGATTCAAGATAATTGAATTAATGTTACATTATATTTCACTATAATCGAGCCGTTAATAAACAAAGAAACAGATGCTTAAGTATTTTTACTCAGTAAATATACTGTTTTTAGAATTACTTTCTCCCTAGTTCTACAGGGGGTTATGGGGTCATTCATTCTTATAATCAGAAACGCCGAAAAATTACTTTCCTACTTTTGTTGATTTGATTTAGCCTTACTTGATTTTAACTGCGAATGTAGGGTGGAACGAGTAATAGGTAAAGAGGTTAAACGCTACATCTATCAAAAACACTAATAATTAATTCTGATTTTGGATCTAGAGCAAGTAGTTATGAGCAGTATCAGCGAGTTAGATTTTTTGCGAGCGAAAGGCTCACTTATAAAGCCAGAATCAATACCAGATGAGCTAAGGGAGCGACTAAGTTTATATCAGGTTTTTGTTAAGTTGTATGAGAATCATGGCAGTCTCTTAGAGCAGATTCTTAAATCAGAAAACTTATCTAAATCTTGCTTGGATGTAGCGCAATCGTATTATATGCAGGCTGTTGTGGATGGGGAGACAGTCTTGATCGCAACAAATTTGCCTGATGGCAAAAGTCAAAGTTTACGACAACCCCAAAATACTTGGACTATAGGGCGCGATCGCAATAGTGGAATACACATAGCAAATAAATATGTATCTCGTCGTCATGCTGCGATTAGATACATGGAACAGAGCTTTTATTTAATTGATTTAAGAAGTACTAACGGTACTTATATTAATGGCGAACAAATTTATCATCCAACTCTCCTTAAAGAAGGAGACGTTATTCAAATAGGCAATATAACTTTTCCTTTTTTTATCAATAGCAGTATTTGCGATCTACCTACAGTCGCAGTAGAGTTGTTAATGCAGTTGGTGCCTAAAACAAATGTTAATAAGGAAAGTAACGATAAAAACGATAAAACTGAAACATTAGCTAACTATAAAAACAAAACGAAAACTCGAAAGCTAGATGATAGGGAAGATATACAAGCGCTTACTTCTGCTAATAAAATAGCAAATATACAGACTTTTGAGGAGCAGCTAAACCAAGAGTGGAAATCCGATATTTTAGAGCGTTTTTATAGTAAACAAAGAACAAAAGATTATTTTTAGTTGAGGGAAGCATTTCGTTTCCCTTTTGTGATAGAACAAGCAACTTTTATAAAATACAATTAAAGACGGCTAATGACTATTAGCCGTCGCTCGTTGATAAAATACGAGTTAAATTTCATTAGAACATATCAAGCCGGGTGAATCACTTGTTGAATTACTTACTAAAAAGTTTGTAATTCTTGATATTTAATTCAGTTTTCATGCCGGACATGATTTATGGTATTACTCTTCATCGTCATCTTCATCTTCATCATCATCGCTTGGTTGTCCTACGGAGTTAGCAGAAACAACAGCGCCTAAATCTAATTTTTCACGTACCTTTTGCCTAATTTCTTCTAGTAGTTCTGGCTTTTCTTCAAGGTATTTGATGGCATTATCCCTACCTTGAGAAATATTATCGCCGTTGTAACTGTACCAAGCCCCTTTACGATTAATAACGCTGGTTTCTTCTGCTAAATCCACGATACAGCCCAAAGTCGAAATACCTTTACCAAAGATAACGTCAAATTCAGCAATTCTAAAAGGTGGTGCAACTTTATTTTTAGCAACCTTAACTTTTACACGAATACCGAATTCTTCGGTACCTTTTTTCAAGGTTTGGATGCGTCGAATATCCAAACGCACGGAAGAGTAATATTTTAATGCATTACCACCGGTAGTAGTTTCTGGATTACCGTAGCTTATACCAATTTTCATCCGCAATTGGTTGATAAACATTACCGTACAGCCAGATTTACCGATATTACCAGTAATTTTGCGTAATGCCTGACTCATTAATCGCGCCTGAAGACCAACATGAGCATCGCCCATATCGCCTTCAATTTCTGCACGGGGAACTAGTGCTGCTACCGAATCAATCACTACTATGTCAACAGCGGCCGAACGTACTAGTTGATCTACGATTTCTAAAGCAGCTTCTCCAGTGTCTGGCTGAGAAATCAACAAGTTTTCAATATCAACACCCAGAGCAGCTGCGTAAGTCGGATCGAGAGCATGTTCCGCATCTACATAAGCTGCGATTCCACCTTCTTTTTGCACCTCAGCTACTGCGTGCAGTGCTACGGTTGTTTTACCGGAACTTTCAGGCCCATAAATCTCAACTACCCGTCCTTTAGGTAAACCGCCGCCTAATGCTAAATCTAAGGTAAGCGCGCCAGTAGAAATTGTTTCCACACGCATCCTGGTTGCATCACCAAGACGCATGATTGTACCTTTCCCAAAAGTCCGCTCTATCTGGTTTAGCACCATACCGAGCGCTTTTTGCTTGCCTGCATTTTCTGTGTTAGTCGCCGCCATTTGAACCTCTAAATGTATGTTTGGGGAGCTTTGTTACGATAACTTAATAGAACAGATATACTATCATGACATTTTAGCACTGCCGGACGCTAAATAGTTTAGCTGGGTATTCAAAGAATATTAAAATTGATATCCAACCAGCTAAGGTTTAGGATAAGCGATTGTCGAGAAGATTAATTTTACATGTATTTACATAAATCTGGCTTCAATCTGGTTGTTGATTTTCTAGTATTGCTAACTACGACTCAAGCCAAAGAATGATTTGACGTAGTTAGAAGTCTCTATGACGAAAGAGTCTTGGGTAAGCAACTGCAATAGTAGCCCGAAAGGCACTAAAGCAATACATTTATGACTTGCGTGTGTATTATAGTACTCGTTGGAGGTGTTTATTGTAATTGTGAAGGTTGAATAAAATCTTTAACTAAGATTGTATTCCGAATTATCTAACTAAGAAAATATTAATTAAATTATCAATATTGATTATCTAGCAAGATCCGAACTATATGGAAGCTTCAGTATTTGAGAGCAGGGCAATAATATTTTCTTTCACGACTTCTGGGGACTGGTCGCCATTGATAGTCAACAGGCGATGACGACGGTCGTAGTATTCTAATATCGGAATGGTGCAATCGTAGAAAATTTCGACACGACGGTGGACGATTTCCGGACGGTCATCGGGTTGCGAACGTCCTAAAGAACGGTTTACCATGACGGCTTCAGGAACTTGTAAATATATTGCCCAATTTAACTTCTGTCCTAATTCATCTAGCAAAAAGTCGAGTTCTTCTGCTTGAAAAGCAGTGCGAGGATAGCCTTCAAGCACCCAACCATTGTTTAATGTAGGCAATCGTAAATGGTTACGGATTAAATCAATCATTAATTCGTCAGAAACTAGTTCCCCTGTTGCGACTGCCTGCCGTGCATTTCGACCCAATTCGTCTAGTTTTGATATGGCTTGTCTTAAAATTTCCCCCGTGGAGATTATAGGTATATTAAAGTGTTTGCTTAGGTTCTGTGCTTGAGTACTTTTACCCGAGCCGGAACCTCCTAAAATAATAAATCTCATAATACAATTAACTCCTTTAAGCATTAGGAAAATTACTAGTTCTAAAATCTTCTTCTGCTATGTTATGACTGCTACAGAAGAAGCAGCTATTGCGAGAATTCAGGTTTTTAACAAATAGCGATTAGTTTTCAAGCATTAACGATAAATTTAACTACAGTATAAGAGAGGTTTTTATTTTTACCGAATAATGAATCCAGGACGATATAAATAGAAATTTGAATAGCTATTGACTTAAGTACAAACGTAGTGATTGACTAAGAATGCATCTAGCTTTTCATTAACATATAATTCTCAAGGGTGAACTTAATTTATAAGTAAGTTTACTGTAATATATATCAGCAAAAATACTGACTCACTGTGTTTTTTTTCATTAATTTATGGTTGCTCAGTTAGAAAACAAGAGTGTAAATTCGACCGTTAGTTTATCACATACGGTTAAAGGATTAGTACAGGTTTTTACTAGTTCTCACCGTAGTTTTTTTACCAGTGTAATGGCGCAAGCACTGAGAATTGCCGGTCAAGGTACGCCAGTTTTGATAGTCCAGTTTCTTAAAGGCGGTATTCGTCAGGGACATGAGAATCCTGTTGTGCTGGGACAAAATTTGAATTGGATTCGCTGTGACTTGCCGCGTTGTATCGATACACCGCAGTTGGATGATACTGAAGCCGAAGCATTGCATTTGTTATGGGAGCATACACGGAGTGTAGTGAATGAAGGTAAGTATTCTCTGGTTGTATTAGACGAATTAAGTTTGGCAATGAATTTTGGTTTAATTCCGGAAACAGAAGTTGTAGAATTTCTCTGTGAGCGTCCGCAGAATGTTGATATTATTCTTACGGGAGCGGAAATGCCTCAAAGGATTTTAGATTTAGCAGACGAAATCACAGAGATTCGTCGTCCGAATCGATTGTAAAAGAAGATGGCGAGTTGAGCAGGCGGGAAGTCGAGATAAGAGACAGTGGTTAGACGAGAATAATCTGCGAATAACTGCTAAATCCTAATTTTTAAGTCATAATTCCTAATTCCCGTCTTCTTAACCTTAAACCTTTGAATTTTAGTTATTAGTCCGTGATTAAAAACGATATTTGGATTTCTAAAATGGCTCAAAAGGGTATGATTAAACCTTTTGAAGCCAGTTTAATTAGGGAGATTAAATCTGATGATGGTAAATTAGTGCGTCGTGCAATCAGTTATGGTTTGTCTTCTTACGGTTACGATATCCGCCTTTCTCCTACAGAGTTTCGCATTTTTCGACATATTCCCGGAACCGTAGTAGACCCAAAAAATTTTAAGGAAGAAAATTTAGAATCAACAGATTTGCATACTTCAAGTGCTGGTGATTACTTTATATTACCCGCTCACTCTTACGGTTTGGGCGTAGCTTTGGAAAGATTGGAAGTTCCAAATAATATTTCGGTAATTTGCATCGGTAAATCAACTTATGCTCGCTGCGGAATCATAGCTAATCTCACACCTGCTGAGGCAGCTTGGCGGGGGCATTTGACTTTAGAATTTTCTAATTCTTCAAGTGCTGACTGTCGCATTTATGCCAATGAAGGTGTAGTGCAGTTGTTGTTTTTGGAAGGCGAACCTTGTGCAATTAGTTATGAAGCTCGTCAAGGAAAGTATCAGGATCAACCTGAAAAGGTAACGCTTGCAAGAATTTGATCTTAATTATTAACGAACAATGAACAATTAACAATTGTCGTTATTTATCTCAAATTATAAATTCTAAATTCTTCATTGTGGTCGCAATTACAATTAATATTTCAGAGCATCAACTGCAAAAATTAGGAATCTTTACCGAAGAGTTGTTACCTGCGAGTATTGTAAAACTTCGGCAAAAATATATACAAATATAACAAAACATAATGCTCTAAGACTTACACGAATCTCACAATACTCAGAATAAATCCTAAAAATTATGAATAATCAGCAGTTGAATTGTTAATTGTTGACTGTTTACTATTCGCTGCTAACTGATTATGGTGCCAATCTCGCTTTACCTAAACGATGAGATTTGTACCATTCTGCTATAGCTGGAACCCAGTTTTCAAAATGAATCAACATTAGTTCGCATAGCTTTTGTATTTCTAGTTGAGCATCTTTTTTATTTCTCATATCCAAAAAATGCATTAAAGAGCGTAAATTTAAACTGACTACAAAATGTTGACGATAATCGAAGGGCATTTTTCCTCTGATATGTTCTTCAGAAATGCCGTTGTCAAAATCGATTTTGTATCGTTTAACAGCTTCCATGCACCAATCTAAATCCGCTTGTCTTTGTTCTGGGGAGTAGTAATACTTTTTCCCTTGGCGGTTAGTGTAATAATCTACTGGGCGCAAGTAAAAAACATCTTCTAAATTTTTTTCTCCTTCTGCGACTTTAATAAATTGTTCTGAAGTGTATCTAAAAGATTGCACATCAAAAGATACGCTAATACGATGAGTACGCGCTTGTTGCATAACGCTGTGGGGAAAATAACCGCAGTTGAATACAATTTGAGGATGTTCTAAAGGCCCGTAATGTCCTCTTTCCCCTGCTAACAGACGCTTAACTATAATTTCACCACATTTTGATTCTGAGGGAAATTCATCGCGCTCGTCATACACGAATCTATCGGTATAGTCTTGATGCATGGCAGCATAAATTACTTGCTGCGGATTTGGTGTTTTTGTAATAACTTCTACTCTAAATCGATTCATGTTTTGAATTAGGCATTGGGAAGTGGGCATCGGGAATGGGAAATAGTTAGGATTTAGGATTTATGAGTTGGGAGTTATAAGTCATTTTTGTGCCCTTTTGTCTTATATCTCTATTTTTCCATGCCCATTTGTCCTAAAAATAGAACTTGTTTTTTTTAAACCTTTACCATCCATCCTTTAAAATAAGTTAAAAATATGATTTTTTGAAGCAAGGGGTAAGAAAAATTATGGTTTTAACTGCTTCAACAATGTTGTCTTTGGGTACAAAGGCTCCTGATTTTAAACTACCAGATGTGGTATCCCAGAAGACTATTTCTCTTGCTACGTTTACGGATAAAAAAGCATTATTAGTGATGTTTATTTGTCGTCACTGTCCGTTTGTAAAGCACGTCCAGCAAGAATTAGCTCAATTAGGAAAAGATTATTTGCAAAACGGTTTAGGAATTGTTGCTATTAGTGCGAATGATGTTAAAAATTATCCCGATGATGCGCCAGATTTATTAAAAGAGATGGCAGCAGAGCTAGATTTCAAGTTTCCTTTGTGCTACGACGAAACCCAGGAAATAGCAAAAAAATATACTGCTGCTTGTACTCCTGATTTCTTTTTATTTGATGGCGAGCAAAAACTTTTTTATCGCGGACAATTAGATGATAGTCGTCCAAGCAATGGTAAACCCGTAACCGGTGAAGATTTACGAAGTGCGATAGATGCCGTATTAGCAAGTAAAGCATTTACAGAAGAACAAAAACCAAGTATTGGTTGCAATATTAAATGGAAACCGGGAAATGAACCGGATTATTTTGGTTAAGAGCTAGGAGTTAGGAGTTAGGAGTTGGTTCTTGTAAGTTGACAACTAACACCTAACAACTAACTACTAGTTACTAATTCTGAATTTCTAAGTTGAGGATATAATGTCCTAACTGAACCTTTCCAGCCCACAGTTCGTATTCAACTCTTAGGTTTTCTGGTAGAGGATTTCCAGTCAAACTCAGATTACGAGTAAAGTTTCTCAAGCGAATTGGCTGGTTGTTTTGTAAGGATTCGTTAGGCAACCAGTAACGGCTCATACCGTAAACTCCTTTTTCCCAAAAGTGACGGTAACTTAGGTGTGGGTTGCCCTGCATTGTCATTATGACTCTGTAAGGAGATATTTCTAACCACAGAATTCTCGGACTACTTGAAACGCGAGGATTGGTTTGCGCTGGTGTAAAGTGCAAGTTTTGCGAATTTTGGGGTTTCGCTTGTTGCTCGGTTTTAATTGGGGGTGCATTCAATAGTAAATGGAAGCGCTGGCTATCTTTTTGATATAAGGTAGCGGCAGTTTCTACGACAGATTGGACTGGTAAATCTGTGGAAATCAAGGATAAGCAAACAGGTTTGCGTTGATGAGTCAGCATGAGACGGGTAGGGATGAGAAGCTATTGGATAAATAAGTCTAAGTATTGGGTTTAGGTGTCCGGATTTAGCGGTAGGATAAAGGGCGAGGAAGTTTTATACATTAAGCTTTTGCAAAAGATATAGCTTCCCGTACAGTCACACGCCAGTTTATCAAACATGTCGGCTTCTGTTATAACCGTAGAAATAAAACAAAACCTCTCCCACAAGTTAGTTGTTCGGCGACGGCCGTCGGGACTATCTTTGAGTGGTAACATTCGAGTACCTGGGGATAAATCTATTTCCCACCGAGCATTGATGCTTGGGGCACTTGCTGAGGGTGAAACCCGTATCGAAGGATTACTGCTGGGAGAAGATCCCCGTAGTACAGCTAAATGTTTCCAAGCGATGGGAGCAGAGGTTTCAGATTTGAATACAGAATTAGTACGGGTTAAGGGTATTGGTTTGGGCAATTTACTCGAACCCGCTGATGTTTTAGATGCTGGCAATTCTGGTACCACGTTGCGACTAATGTTAGGAATTTTGGCATCCCATGCGGGACGTTTTTTTTCCGTGACGGGGGACAGTTCCTTACGTTCGCGTCCTATGTCTCGTGTGGTTAAACCTCTCGAACAAATGGGAGCGCAAATTTGGGGAAGAGATAACAATTCTAAAGCACCCTTGGCGGTTCGCGGACAAAACCTCAAACCGATTCACTACCATTCTCCCATAGCTTCGGCTCAAGTGAAATCTTGTGTTTTGCTGGCTGGTTTATCAGTTGAAGGCAAAACTACCGTTACCGAACCAGCTTTATCTCGCGACCATAGCGAACGAATGTTACAAGCATTTGGCGCAAAGTTGGATATTGATACGCAAACTAACAGCGTTAGCGTTAACGGGCCGGTAAAACTATACGGACAGAACGTAGTGGTACCGGGAGATATAAGTTCGGCAGCTTTTTGGTTGGTAGCTGGAGCAATTGTACCAGATTCAGAATTGTTAATTGAAAATGTTGGTGTTAACCCGACTCGGACTGGTGTTTTAGAAGCTTTGGAAATGATGGGGGCTGATATTACCCGAGAAAATGAAAGGGAAGTTGCGGGAGAACCCGTAGCCGATTTAAGGGTACGTTCGAGTCAACTTAAGGGCTGTACTATCGAAGGAGATATAATTCCGAGGCTGATTGACGAAATTCCTATTTTAGCTGTCGCCGCAGTATTTGCCGAAGGTACTACTGTCATAAAAGATGCGGCCGAATTGCGAGTTAAAGAAAGCGATCGCATCGCTGCAATGGCGAATCAACTGAATGCAATGAAAGCTAAAATAACCGAATTAGACGACGGCATGGAAATCATTGGCGGAACACCACTTACTGGTGCCGAACTTGACAGCTATACCGACCATCGAATTGCTATGAGTTTGGCGATCGCTGCTTTGAATGCTTCTGGTGAGACTACTATCAATCGTGCGGAAGCTGCTTCAATTTCTTATCCGGATTTCTTTGACACTCTCAAAAGGATTACTTAATTCAAATATTCGTAGGACTTACGCACAAACAACGAAGAACATAGTTTTTCAGGTATATTCGATGCCCCCAACCCCCTATCAAGGAGGTTTGGGTAAGTCCTAATTTTAATTCAAATATTTCAAAATTAAAATGTAATAATTCTTATCCTCTCTATTGAATAAGGGTAAGAATTATTTTGAATAACTTTTAATAAGTTTGAATTAATGTTAAAGATAATTTATGATTGTTTTTTAATTTTATTTTGTATTAAAAGATATTAATAATTGCAGAATACTTATATATTTTGTGACTCAGTAAATAACATTAAATATAAGGTTGAAAGCTAGAAGTCTATCCTATGAATAATTTGTAGATTCTTAGAGGATAGAAATCTAGTTATTTTGGCATTCAAAATTAAATAAACTTTGTTTATATTATGTTTACTGTATCTACTTCTCAAGATTACAAGGTTAACAAAGTTAAAATAGTTTATCCAGGAAATGATGGTTCCGAACCTAGTAATTTTACTGCTTTCAAAGATAAATTATTTTTTACTGCTACCGACGGTGATAGAAAAAATCAATTATGGGTAAGTGACGGAACTGAAGCAGGAACTTATTTAATTAAAGATATTAAAAATCAAAATAGCAATAGTTTAGGTGTTGCTGTCTTAAATGACAAAATATTTTTTGCAGTTGAAGAGAACGAAACTGGTTCGGAGTTATGGGTTAGTGATGGTACAACGGATGGAACTTATTTCTTAAAAGATATTAATATTGAAAATAATAGTTTTAACCGTGACAACTTTACTGTTGTCAACGGAAAGTTGTTTTTTAGAGCTTCTAATAATGATAATAATTTAGAACTATGGGCTAGTGATGGAACGGAAGAAGGTACTTTCCTAGTTAAAGATATTTATTCGGGTAGTAATAGTTCTTTGCCTTATCATTTTTATGCTGTAAATGACCTATTATTGTTTTCGGCGAATGATGGTAAAAGTGGACGTGAATTATGGATTAGCGATGGTACGGAAGAGGGAACTAATTTAGTTAAAGATATTAACCCTAAAGGTGATGGTTTTGGATCTTATGAATTTGCTGTAGTTGACGATAAACTATTTTTCTTGGGTAATGATGGTGAAACAGGGTTTGAATTATGGGTAACAGACGGTACGGAAAAGGGAACTAATTTAGTTAAAGATATTAATCCAGGAAGTGATGGTACTTTTCCTGATGACTTTACTATTGCAAATGAAAAACTTTTCTTTGTTTTATATAACCCTGATATCAATGGCGCAGGTAGGGAACTATGGGTAAGTGACGGGACTGAAGATGGTACTTATGTAATTACAAATTCTGATTCACAAGATTTCATAGCATTAGATAATAAGCTCTTTTTTAGCACTTACGATAATGAAACAGGTTCCGAACTATGGGTAAGTGATGGTACGAAAGAAAATACTTTTGTTGTTAAAGATATTAATCCAGGAATAGATAGTTCTAATCCACAAGATTTTGGTATTGTTAAAGACAAGCTTTATTTTAGTGCTTATCATCCTGAGTTCGGAAGGGAATTATGGGTAACGGATGGAACAGAAAATGGAACTTATCTAGTAAAAGATGTTAATCCAGGCAAAGAAGATTCTAACCCTAAAGACTTAACAGCTTTTAAAGAAAATTTGTATTTTAGCGCTTATAATTCTGAGTTTAAAAGGGAATTATGGGTAACTGATGGAACTGAAAACGGTACTGGTTTAATTAAAGATATTAATCAAAATCATGGTTCTAATCCAGGAGAATTTACAGTTACCGACGATAAATTTTTCTTCAGGGCTAACGATGGTGAAACAGGAAGAGAATTATGGGTGAGCGATGGTACGGTTGATGGTACTTCTTTAGTTAAAGATATTAATCAAACTAGAAATACTCTTTATAATCCTACAGGATTTACCGATTTCAACGGAAAGCTTTTTTTTACAGCTAACGTACCTAGTTTCGGAAATGAATTATTTGCAATTGATAAAGATGGAAATAGTGCATCTTTAATCAAAGATATCATTCCAGGAGATGATATTGCCGACCCATTTAGTTCTTACGATCCTTATCAAACTTACGGTGCTTCTATTTTAAGTGATGCGACTACAAACGATAAATTACTTCTTATTGTTAATAGTTTGGATAATGGAAGAGAATTATGGGTAACTGACGGTACGGAAAATGGTACTTTGCTGCTAGAAGATATTAATCCAGGTAGCTCAAATTTTAAAGCTTTCAAAGATAAGCTATTTTTTAGCGCTTCAAATAGCGAAACTGGAGAAGAATTATGGGTAACTGATGGAACGAATAGCGGTACTTATTTATTCAAAGATATTAATCCTGGAACTACTTTTATTAGTGAAAATGAATCGAGAATAAATAGTTCTAATCCAAGAAATCTCACTGTTTTAGACGATAAGTTGTTATTTACAGCTTATAAAGAAGGATTTGGTGAAGAATTATGGGTTAGTGATGGGACTCAAGCAGGAACTAATATAATTAAAGATATTTATTCTGGAAACAGGGGTTCTAATCCAAATAATTTAACTATCCTAAACGATAACCTTTATTTTAGTACTTACAGCAATAGTTCTAATAATTTTGGAGAGAGACAGCTTTGGGTAACAGATGGTACTGATAATGGTACTAAGTTATTTAAAGAATTCGATACACCGATAAGAAGCGTTACTGATAATTCATTTCTTACATTCAATCATAAGCTGTTATTCGCAATTGAAAATTATGATAGAAACGATTACGGGAATAATTTGGAATATTGGGTAACAGATGGAACAGAAAATGGTACTTATGCAATAGATATCAAATCAAGAAGTGATTTTTCTGATTCTGTAGTGTTTAAGGATAAGCTGTATTTTGAAAGCTATGACGAAGAGTTTGGAGAAGAATTATGGGTAACTGACGCTACTCCAAATGGTACATATTTATTCAAGGATGTTATTCCCGATTATAAGAATATAATTATTGATGTAGAAAGCTTAACTGTTGTTAAAGATAAATTATATTTTACTGCTTATAACGAAGAGTTTGGAGAAGAATTATGGGTAACTGATGCTACTGAGGAAGGTACTTATTTAGTTAAAGATATTAATTCGGGAACTCAAAGTTCTAATCCTAGCAACTTAACCTTGTTTGACGATAAACTTTTTTTTAGCGTAGGAAATAGTAAGTATGGTTCTGATTTATGGGTTAGCGATGGTACTTCTGAAGGTACTCATTTAATTCAAGCAGATATCGATCCAAAAGGGGATGGTGCTGACCCTAATAATTTTACTGTTTTTGAAGATAAATTATATTTTAGTTCTAATAGTGAATTATGGAAAGTAGAAGTTGATGATGTGCAATTGCATACAACGGGAGATTTAATCGAAGCTTCGGATAATTTATTGGTTTTTGAGAATCAAGCAGTTGATATTCTTTCAAATGATGGTAATTTAAATTTTGATGATAATGCCTTGATATCGGTTTGATATTTGATACAGAAGCTTTCATATTTAATAAAAGGTGTTTTTTATTGAGTGTCTATGCAAATTGCCAGAGAAGAGGTTAAATATATAGCAAATCTCGCAAAGCCAAAAAAAACACTGGTTGTCGCTAGGGTTGGAAAAGCTCCTGAGTTTATATGGTGTTGACTTTGTTCTTACCTGCCAGGGAATGCAATTCCCTGGCTAATAGCGAAAGTCCATTAAAATGGACTGGAAGTTTTGCAAGATTTAAATATGAGTTTTAAACTTTTCAAATTTGATGATTAGTGATTAAAGATTAAGATACGAGATATAAATTGATAAATACAGTTAGGGGAAAAACAATTTATTCACAGTAATCTCTAGCTTCTCTTTCAAGATTCCTAATTTCATCATTCCATTGTTCAAGCTTGTTTTGGCGTTGTCGATATTTATCTGGTGTAGGTTGTCCACCTGGTAAACTTCCTGGGTTAGGATGAATTCCTTTTTTCTGAAGCCATTTACGACATTCTACTTGCCAAAGATATTTATGATCGTGTCTGTAACCACCTAAAGCACGAATACGCTTAACAGATAATCCAGATTTATAAAAAAGCATTTGGTTATTTCTTATGTTATTCGGAAATAAGCGCATTTCACTACCTCTTCCGCGAAAGAATTCTACTACTATCCACTCATCAAATTTGAAGATACAAACTTCTGTAGTATCGCTACCATCATCTTCCAACAAATCGATATTAGTTCTATCTTTATTTGTTATAGCGTTCAATGAACTCTGAGGTAATAAAATACGGAGTTGTTGAAAGCCGTTAGTATAATCAGCCCAAAAATCCCTACGTCTACGCAGTTGATTTTTTTCCCAATCTTTTAAGCCAATTATATTTAATATGAAATTTACTAAATTTTGAAAATCGGCATAATTTACTGCTCCAATCCATTCTCTTAGCTTATTCTGAGCTTCATCTGAAAGTTGATTCCACTTATCATTATTAAGATAATGATCTCGTAGCCATTCAACTAGCTGGGGATAATTGCTTGCGAATTCTTTAGGAAAATTTATCAATAGATGATTGACAGCATTTATTTGTATTTCTCTCGACATTTCATTCAAACAACGCAAAAGCCAGTTTACTTGTTGCTGATTTGGAGAAGTGATTTCACAAAAATGCTGAGTAATATATTCTGTAAATTGATTAAATTGCGGAATCCAATTAGGTAAGTCATTTTTAATACTATTTGAAAATTCTTTCTGGTTTAAATTCTCTTCACAACAGATTTCTGCTAATTTTAAACCTGAATTATCGCTAATAACAGCCCGCATAATTTTCACAGGCAAAATTAGACTTATTAAAGGTGAATCAGCTAGTACATTAAAAGAATTTGCGAGAGAATTTGCTAATTTATCTTTCTCGCCACCGCAATACAAAGCAAAATACCATAAAAGCTGATGTCTCAACCATTCATGATTTGTTGCTACTTTCCAGATTGATACTGATGTTTCAAGACTACAATGAGGATTTTTTTTATCCCATTCTTCTTTAGCATGAATGCAATAAATCCATTCTAGTTCTGTGACTTGATTATCTCTATTTTGTTTAATAGCTTCTAAAACTCTGTCAACTGTAGGAAGAGGTATTTTTTGATCTGGTTGTTGATTAGCAAGTTTGACTAACTTTTCCGGAGTAGATTTAGAGACTGCCGGTAAAGAAGGTTTAGGAAAATCGAAACTCATTGCTTTTGTTTTAAATAAATACGTTTTTCTGATAAGTTTGAATCTTTACGATATTTTTCGATAAACTCGTCACTGCGAAATTGTAAGCGAAAAACAACTTTGCGATCGCCTGGATTATTACGAGTCTTATCTGCTTCAATTTCTCCTCTTCCAGCAGCTAGGAATTTTCGCTTTAAACTATTTCTGGTAGAAAACTTCATTTGAGAAAAGATATATTTGGAAACTGAAGCAGAACGTTTTAAACTCAACTGTAAATTAACTTCTTCGCTTCCTTCGGAACTAGTATGCCCTTCTACAACTACCCGACTAACTTCTGTTGCAAATTCGGGTTGAGAAAATATGACTCCGCTGTAAACAGGAATAAATTTGCTTAGAAAAGTTTTACCTCTAGGTTTTAATTCGGAACTTCCTTGAGAAAATAAAATAGATTCTTGAATGCTGACATCTCCAGTTTCTGGGTTGACTTTTACATTAATGTTATTCTTCTTCATTTGTCCCACAATTTCACCGATAACTACCCGCTTTGGTGCATCTTTTTCCGCGATTTGAAGTAGTGTAGTGATAAAAAGTAGAGAGAAAAACATTACCAGCCCTGACATCAAGTCACCGATGGATAGATAAGTACTAGCATCATCATCTTCAATATTTTCTGCTTCTAATTCTTCATTGAAGTAATTATCCATAATAGCTACTCCCGTTACCGTTATTACGGTTGTCGTTTGCAGCTACTAAAACTTTTGCTGTCTGAAGCAAACTACTACAAACCTTAGCCATTGAAGAATCAGCTTGATTAAAATATTCTTCTTGAGATTCGCTAAAATGATTTTTCCAATCCGTTAAGCTTTGTTGAAAAGCATTTGTTAATTGTCCGTATTGAGTTTTTACACCTTCTACTTGTTGATTAAGGTTACGAGACATTTGATGAAGTTCACTAGCAATTTTTTCTTGCTGTACTAAAGAATTACTGGAATTAAGTCCAACAGCACAAGCAAGTTGATTTATATCCGTAGCTGCTTCACTAATTTGATTCATGCTTCGGTTTACCTGGTTAGATAATTCATTACGTCTTGTATATTCTTCTTGAAAAGCAGTATTTAAATTATTTACAACCTCAGCTAAACCATCGCGTTGTTCACCTAATGTTTCTTTTAATAAATTATTTTGTTCTTTAAAGAAGTTATTAAGATTTGCTTGATATTCTTTTCGGAATTTTGTTAAATCATCTTGTACTGTTTGACGGGTTTGTGTGAGTGTTTCGTTAATATTTGTCAGAGTTGCGAGAAGATTGTTACTCGCATCATTCATTAATTGAGAAGTTTGATTTCCGACTATTTCAAGATTGCTATTTTGTTGCTCAAAAACTGTTGTAGTTCTCCTAAGTATTTCTACTATCCCGTTACGAAGTCCTTGCAGCATTTTTTGTTCGACTTCTGCACGTTCTTGAAGTGCTGATTGCAATTCCTCTCGAATACCTCGGAAGGTATCAGCAGCTTGATTTGCACTTGCTTCAAAAGCGGTACGCTGTGCTTCCATTCCCTGAATACTTTTCTCAACTGCGCGATTAATTTCTTCACCTGTTCGTTCTAAAACACCTGTTGTATCGGTTTGAAATTGAGTTAATATTTGTCCTAAATTATTAGCAAAATTTTGGAGTTCTACCAAAGTATCCTTTTGAAATTTCTGAATAGTTTGAACAGAGGTTGCTAAACTTTTAGAAATACCTCCGAGTTCGTTATGGAGATTTTCTACAGCCTCGGATGCTCGTTGTGTTAATTGTGCGCTTTCATCTAATCTTTGAGCAACAGGTTCTATTATTTCAACTCGTAAATCTTGAATAAGCTGTTCTAAAACTCTTTGCCCTTGGTTTTCTTGAAGTTCCCTTATTCTTTCTTGCTCTTCAATGATTCGACTCATTCCCGGTAAAATCATTGAATGTATTTGCTTTCCTACTGCTTTACCTATTGCTTGCGATGTAAGTTGATTCAGTTGTGTAAATTCGTTTGCAATACTTCTACCTACAGCTTCGCCAATTTCTTCTGCACTCGGTGACTTTTGATTCCCTAAATTTTGTTTTAATTCATTAATTGCTTGTATTAAATTCTGGTTTTCTGTTTCTGATGTACTAAAAGTCGCAAGGCGATCTAATTTATTTCGTAATCCGTTGCGTCTTTGTCGTCGTAGCCAATCAGTTAAAAAGACAATAAAAGTAAATAAGCTACCGCATCCCAATCCCATTAAGGAAGTCGAAAAGGCTGTTTTCATATTTCCTAGCAGTTCAATACTAGAAGTCATTAACTGCTGGGAATTTGAAATATCTCCTAAATTTATATTTTGTAAACCCTGTTGAATACCGTAAAAGGTTCCTAATACACCAATTGAGGTACATAAGGTAGTTACGAAACGCAAATGACTACGAGGTGTTCGACGTGCTAATACGGTTGGGTATTTTTTAAGTATGAATTTATTATCAATCTTCGATTGTCCACCAATATTATCGAATTGAAGATGCTCTCTTAACCATAAATTAAGCTTTTCCGTTGATTTAGGTTTTTTACCTTTTTGTAATTTCTTTAAATATTGGATTCCTTTCGATGTTATTCTAACTTTTAAGTAAAAATACTCTAGAAACGTGCAAAATTCGATAACTATAGCAAGAATTAAAATACCGGCGATCGCCTTATGAAATGGTGTATCCTGCCAAACTATATTCCAGACATCTGCAAAATTCATTTAGCACCCTCCTTTATCAACTAATTCGTTTTACTTTTGACTAAATTTCTTTATTTCTTCTGGTAAAAGAATTTCGTTTGCTACTCTTACAGGTAGATGATCCGCATCTTCGTATTTATCTATAGATTCTCGTAGCCGCAAGCCGAATAATGGTTCACACTCAGCTTGATTATCAATAACTAAATAAACATCGGTTGGTGCATAACTACGCAACAAACGCACCTGCAAGCAGCTTTTCAAATCACGGGAAGAAGTAGATAGCGGTGAATTATTTCCGTATAAATCCCCTGCAACTTTCCATGCGCTATTGATTGCTTTAATTTGCTTCACTAATTCTTTTAGTGAAGGATAAAGCAATTCATTAGTATCACTCATTTTTGATAAAGTCTTTATATTTGCTTCTATTTTTATAGTTCCCAGAAATCTATAAAAATTAACAGGAAATTTAAATTCAATTATTTATTCAAATAATCTTCTATATACCCGCATACACCTTCAAAGTTTTTTAATACCTCTTCATTTGTAAATCTAATAACTTGAAGACCATAACTTTCTAATATCAATATTCTTTGTGTATCGTAAACTTTCGCTTCATCACTAAAATGACTTTCCCCATCAATTTCAATTACTAATTTTAAATTAGCGCAGTAAAAGTCTACTATAAAATTATCAATCGGTCTTTGTCGTAAAAATCTGATTTTTAATTTTTTTAAATAGTTATTCCACAGCTTTTTCTCTGCTATGGTCATATTTTTTCTTAGTTCTTTCGTTTTTTCTATTAGTTTTGGATTATAGGGTAGATGGTAAGTTGTTTTGATAAAGTTTTGCTTTCTTATCATTGCTCAATTCTCGGTTATATCCCCCCTAACCCCCTTAATAAGGGGGGAATGGAGTGTTTTTATAAGCACAATATAAATTTGCATTTTTCTAAGAGCCACAGTAAATTTACTATTCATAAAAAAGACCCCCTTCAGAAGGGGGAAATAGAGTATTTTTTGATAAACACAATATAAATGTGTGTTTTGATAATAGTTACAGGAAATTTACTATTTATAAAATAAAAAGCCCCCCTTTAATAAGGGGGGGGTTGGGGGGATCTGGATCTAAGGTTGGCAGGATCTAACGATAATCCTGCCTTTGAATATCCCTTAATCTAGCTGCATCCCTCATCCCATAATCGGCACGAGTAAACCGATTTAACTGCATTTCAAAAAAGTCTCGATTTGCTTGTAAATGTTTGGGGTTTTCATCATCTAAAGGATATAAAAGAGCCGTTCTTAATGCTTGAATTACTGCTGATGTGACGTTGTACATCGAACGTTGAAAAGTAATTCCTAGTTGAATTAACATATCATCGGTACTGCGACAATATCCTTGATAATAATCAACTAAATATTGCGGTAAAAAGTGCAGCATATCCTGCATTAATAATGTTGGGGGAATTCCTGCGGTACCTATAGGAAATACGTCGGCGTAAAGAATTCCATAGTGAAAATCTTTTTGCTCTGAAGGTACTTGCTTGGCTTGAGCGTTGTAAGATTTTGTCCCTCGGAAAGGAGATGTACGATAAAAAATTGCTTCTACATAAGGTAGTGCAGCTTCATATAACCATACAAAACCTTTTGACTTAGGAATCACTTCGTAACACTCTTTCCCAACATAAACATGATGATAAATTGGACGACCTGCAACTGCAAAAATACCATTAACTAAAAAATCCATTGCTTCCGGTACGCTTGTCAGTTTCCCTTCGTCATACATATCTGACATTTCAAAGAAAACTGGTGCCATTACTTCCCAAAATAAACCCAAGTTGGAATAATAGGAAGCTTGACGACACTGTTCTAAAAACATATCTGGAAACAGTTTGTAGAGCAATTGCATCGGTGGATTGCCTTTGAAGTAAGCTTTAATTGCTCTATCTGCATTTTGCTTGTATTCTTCGGTATCTAAATATTCATCAAATTTTCCTAAGCCCATATCTTTACCGTGCCAAAGCATCGCTCGCATACATGCTTCGGCAAATTCCATATTAATTCTGTCGTGAAACAAATGATGCCATAACTTTGGCATTTCAGTAGTTTCACCTTTTTCTATAAACTCTAAAAGTTCGGGGTGTGCTGTGGCTTCACCACGCCAAACTCTTAAATCGGCATCATCTCCAGCATAATGATTGTGTCTTTGTAAATACTCTTTGGGTAGGAAATATTTAAAAAAGGGAAAAGGATTTAAAAATTCTCTTTCGGCAATATAAAGTAAATCGCGCCAATAAAAATCCATTGGTACGGCATATGCTTTATAAATACCGATTATTTGCATCAAATTCTCTGGGTTATCCGGTAACATCGAACCACCGGCTTCTAAGCGGTGAATTACTTCTGCAAATTCGTGATTTGATGGTGGTAATTTTGCTGTTGTTTTATCAGGTGTTTGTACCATTTTTGGTTATTAGTTGATAGTTATTAGCTACTTTTATTCTGTTTTTAAGTTGAATATTGTTGAGTCGAAAAATGTAGATGAGATATAAGGAGGGGAAGAGAAAATAGAGAGGAGGGAGAAGAATAAATATATTACTATTAATTATTAACTCTTAATTCTTAACTCCTCACTCTTAACTCATAACTCCTCACTCTTAACTCATAACTGTTCACTGTTGACTGTTCACTGTTGACTGATTCAACGCCACTTTTGAAGTTACGGTTTTTTGAATTGCCGGAATATTTGCAACCATTTGGGTAGTCGTGGGTTCGCTCCAACGCACTAAATAAGTAGGTTGTATTCCCAAGAATATGATTACACCTGCTAAAATAAACGCCGGTATTTTCTCGTGCCAGAAAACTTTAGGATAATAAGCTAAATCGTTATCGAGTTTGCCAAAGCAGGTACGGTTGAGCAGAATTACAAAGTAAACTGCGGTTAAACCAGTAGCGACAACACACAAGATTGTTTGAATTGGAAATACGGGAAAGCTACCTTGAAATGCAATAAATTCGGCTATAAATCCCGTCATTCCTGGAATCCCAGCGCTAGCCATACCGCCTAATACTAGTAAAGCGCTAATAACTGGTAAACCTCTGACTGGACTCATTAAACCATTAAGCTTATCTAATTCCCGAGTGCCAACTTTGGCTTCTACTACTCCTACTAAATGGAACAAAATTGCTAAAATTACACCGTGACTAAACATTTGAGCAACTGCACCAACCATCGATAAAGCTGTACTTGCAGCCGCCGCTAACAGTATGTAGCCCATGTGCCCGATGGAACTATATGCCACCATGCGCTTGATATCTTTTTGAGCGATCGCCGTTACTGCTCCATAAATTGCGCTGATTGCTCCCCAAATTGCTAAAGTTGGTGCAAAGGTACTCCAAGCTTCGGGAAACAAGCCTAATCCGAACCTTAATAAACCATAGGTTCCTAACTTTGCCAAAACCCCGCCTAAAAGAATGGCCACGGGTGAATTTGCTTCTACATAAGCATCAGGCAACCATGTATGTAAGGGTATTAAGGGTATTTTGATGCCAAATCCTAATACTATTCCAGCTAATAAAATTAGTTGCAAAGTTGCGGATAAAGTTTGAGTAGAAATTGCATCGTAATCGAAACTAGAAGAGCCAGAAAGCCAAACCATACCCAAGAAACTTGCTAAAATCAAAGCACCAGAAACAGCGGTATAGATAAGGAATTTGATACCTGCATAATTCCGTTTTTCTCCACCCCAAATCGAAATTAATAAATAAAACGGAATTAATTCAAGTTCGTAAAAGAAGAAAAATAGCAACAAATTCTGTGCTGCAAATGCACCGGCGACTCCACCGCTGACTAATAAAATTAGAGAATAGAAAAGTCGAGGACGTTGGGTTTCTTTGCTACTGCTGTAAATAGCAATCCATGTGAGCAGACTATTTAACAACAACATTAATATTGAAAGTCCATCAACACCCAATCTATAGCTTAAGCCGAGAGTTTCATTCCAAGGAAGATATTCCTGTAACTGAATATTTGGATTGCTAATATCAAATTGTAATAGCACCAATATATTCCAAATAAAAGTAATCCCTGAAACCAACGCAGCACCCAAACGAATTCGATTGCTAGGAATTTTGGCGGGCAATAAAGCAATTATCGCAGCCCCCCAAATAGGTATCCAAATTAAAGCACTTATCATAATTAGTTGTTAATTGATAGTTGTTAGTTGTTAGTGGGAATTTAGCATGGGGGATGGGGTATTGGGCATTGGGGATGGGGCATTGGTAATTGGTAATTGATGATCCACACCCGACCGGTGAACAACTGTTCACTGTTCACTGTTCACTGTTCACTGTTCACTGTTCACTGATAACTGCTCACTGTTCACTGATGACCAATTGCTATTAGCTGTAAAAACTCGTTTCCCCAATATTGCCAAGTCACAATCATCCCTAAAATACCGACTCCTAAAAGTACGGTGAACATATAAAATTGAGTTTGTCCGCTGTTGCTGTACTTTAAATTATCACCGCCGCCAAGGGATATTAAACCTACTAAATTAACGATGCCATCAACCACAAATCGGTCAACCATATCTGTTAATTTAGAAAGCAAATCAACACCTAAAACAATACTTCCTCTATATAGTTTTGGCGTATAAAAATCATAGGCAAACAAATCTTGCAAACCCTTCCAAGGAAAACGCACCGGTTTAGGAATATTACCTAAATAAATCACACCACCAATGCTACACCCAAAAATACTTGACCATATTAATAACAGGGCAACATCTTTATTTACAGTTGCCCAAGTTGGTAGAAGAGATAAATTTTGTAATATTAAAGGTAGATGCAAAACTAAACCAAATAAAATCATCATTGGTAAAGTCATTTGCCAGCTAACTTCTGGGGAACGAGCGCTCATTGGTTTGACTTTTCCACCCCAAACTAAACCGAATTCTCTTGTTAAACTAATTGCTGTTAAAGCGTTGACGGCTACAATCACCACAACTAACCAAGGTTGTGTTTCCCATAATCCCGAAGCTAATTTTAATAATGCCCAGAAGCTACCTAAAGGTGGAAACGCAATTAACCCTAAAACCCCGACTATATAAGCCATGCCCGATATCGGACGACGCGACCACAATCCACCCAACTGGGTGATATCTTGAGTAATGCTGTTCCAAACGATGGTACCCGTACTCATGACTAACAAAGCTGCTGCACAAGCATGGGTAAGCACTAATAGTAAAGCCGCTTCATCTTGTTGAGTTCCGACAGCAATGAATACCAAACCCATGTAAGTACTAACAGAATATGATAAACAGCGCTTGATATCAATTTGCGCCATCGCAATCAACGAACCACCAACCGCACTGACTACACCTACCCCTACCATTGCACTTGAGGCGATCGGTGATAAATTCAAAACTGGTTGCAGTTTAATTAATACCCAAGCACCACTCGCAACAACTACCGAATTCCGCAAAATGGTACTGGGCACTGGCCCTTCCATCGCTTCATCCAACCATAGATGCAGGGGAAACTGAGCGCATTTACCCATCGGACCGGCAATTAATGCTAAACATACTAACGATATTAATGTTGGATTAACGTTTCCTTCAGTAGCAGCCCAATCTGCTAAATCGTTATAATTCCAGGTTCCAGTCAAAGGATATATTGCCAATACACCCATCAACAAAAACAAGTCACCTACCCTTTTAGTCAAAAAAGCATCTCTCGCACCCGTCACCACCAAGGGCTGACTGAACCACAAACCTACTAATAAATAAGTTCCTAAAGTAAGAACTTCTAGAATTACATAGCTGAAAAACAAATTGTTAGTTAAAGCTAAAGCACATAAACCTGCTTCAAACAATCCCAGAAGAGAATAAAAGCGTCCCCAACCCCAATCCATTTCCATATAGCCGATAGCGTAAATTTGTGCTAGCAAATTCAAGCCAGTAATTAAAGTAATTGCGGCAAGACTGATTGCAGATATTTCTAAATCTATGGATAACCTTAAACCTGCTGTTTCCAACCAAGGTATAAAAATTTCATAAGCCGGTTGATTCCAACTGATTGACAAAGCAAACGAACTATGTAAAAACGCGATAAATGTCATGATTAAATTGACATAACCCGCAGGTCTCGGCCCAGTTTTTCTAATGATTCCCGGCGACCAAGGAATAGCTAAAAGCCCACCAATCAAGGCATATATAGGCACTAGCCAGACAGATTCTAATAAATATTGCCCCATTTATTAACCTCTAATTAAATAAGTATAGAAATTACACGGTTATGAATTTATAACTAATAACCGTATTGTGAAAGTATTTTTTATAAAAATGAGAAAGATTAATATTTTGTAATCTTTTCAGTATATAGATTAGCCTTATACGCAAAAAAAAGAAATGACTTTAATAGATCGTTAAGCGATATCAAGTCTAAGTAATTCTTATATTTTTTATTGTAACTAAATGTATAGAATATTATCTATCAATAAATTTTTGTAAAATAAACTTGACAGTAGGTTGAGTGAAGCTGAATTCTTGCATTATTAAGGTTAAGCCCTTGTTTGCGCGTATACAAAGAACGTTACAGCGCGCTCAAAAATTTATCTAGTACTCCATTTCATAAATTTAGATGGGTTTATAAAAGAGGGTTTTATTATTTTCTTCCCCTGCTTCCCCTAACCTGTCAATTTTAATGAAATCGAATAATTATGAACAACCACTATCAAAACTACAATCCTAGCGATGTCGGGCAAGTTAACGGTAATATCTTCGGCTTACCCTTTGATTACTCCGCCGCAAATTTAATTATCATTCCCGTACCTTGGGAGGTAACTGTTTCTTATGGTGCGGGTACAGCTAACGCGCCGCAAAGAATTCTTGATGCTTCACCACAGTTAGATTTATTCGATTTTGATAATCCCGATGGATGGAAGCAGGGAATTTTTATGATGGAAATTCCTCAAGATACTTTGGATAAAAACAAGCATTACCGACAGCAAGCAGCAACAATTATCAAACGATTAGAACAAGGTAAATCATTGAATGATGCACCAGATTTAACATCATTGCTTACGGAAATTAACCAAGCTTGTGAAAGTGTAAACAAGTGGTTATTTGATAAATGTCAGCAAGCAATTAACGATAATAAAAGCGTTGCAGTAATTGGTGGCGACCATAGTTCACCTTTAGGTTATATGCAGGCTTTAACAAATAATTATTCAAGCTATGGTATTTTACACATCGATGCTCATGCCGATTTACGTAATGCTTATGAAGGGTTTGAATTTTCTCATGCTTCGATTATGTATAACGCGATGAAATTACCGCAAATATCTAAATTAGTTCAAGTTGGTTTGCGGGATATTTGTCAGGATGAAGTAGAAACTATTAATCAATCTAACAATAGAATAGTTGCTTATTACGACCCGATTATTAAACAAAAACTTTATTCTGGAACTACTTGGATTGATTTATGTAAAGAGATAATTAGTAATTTACCCGAATACGTTTATATTAGCTTTGATGCCGATGGTTTAGACCCCAAACTATGTTCAAATACTGGAACTCCGGTTCCTGGTGGTTTGGAATTAGAGCAAGCTTTTTGTTTGATTCGAGAAGTTGTAAACAGCGGTAGAAAAATTATTGGTTTTGACGTTTGTGAAGTTGGTGATGCCCAATGGGATGGTAATGTTGGTGCCAGAGTGGTTTTGAAATTGGCTTATTTGATGGATTTGTCTTTAAATAGATAATATTGTGATTAAATTTATTTTTTCCCAAATATATTTGGTTAATTAAAATAGTTATATCAATGTCTCACAATATCAAAAGCCGTTTATCTAAACTTTGGAAGTTAAGATTATGATTGCACAAGCAGAAGAAAAAGAATATTATACTCGGGAAGAATATCTTGAATTTGAGGTAAACTCAGAAGAACGCCATGAATACATTAATGGTGAGGTTATTTGTGTGGCTGGTGGAACCCCGAATCATAGTCGAATTACTCTTGACTTTGGTAGTGCGCTTAATTTTGGACTTAAGCGTCAGCCTTATGATGTTTTTGTCACAGACCAAAGACTCTGGATTCCCAAAAAACGAATTTATACTTATCCTGATGTGATAGTAATTCAAGGTGAAGTGCAATTACAAGAGGGAAGAAAAGATACAATTGTTAATCCGTTAATGATTGTTGAGGTGTTATCAAAATCAACTAGAAGTTACGATAAGGATGAGAAGTTTTCAGCGTATCGTACAATTCCAACTTTCCAAGAATATATTTTAATTGACCAGTATAAAATTCAAGTTGAGCAATATTTTAAGACTGGTAAAAATAGCTGGAGTTTTTCTGAATATTATGATGCTAATGAAACTCTTTCTTTGAACTCTATTGATTTTGAGATTAGTCTTGAAGATATTTATGATAGAGTCGAATTTGAAAATACAGAAACTGAAGTAAAAGAAAGTTAATTGTATTCAAACCTTTGACCTTAAACCTTTAACCTTTAACCTTATTTAATATCCCACTGTATTGGGTCTAATTGATAATAATTTCGCAATAATTGATAGAGTTCTGGATGTTTTTTCTGTAACTGTTGGGGTTTCTCAAAAAAGGTTTCAGTCGCTACAGAGAAAAATTCAGCAGGGCGGGTTGCACCATAACTATACATTACAGTTTTTCTTCCTTGTTCCACATCGTTACACAATTGGTTGTATTCTTGTGTCATCACTTTTGACCAGTTAGAATAATCCGAATTTTTACGTAAAATTGGAACACCTTCAACTTTTCCCTCTTCTTGGTCTAATTGATGAGCAAATTCATGTAATATAATATTTTGCCCGTCTTTCCAATTAAAAGTATCTTGCTTTATATGCTGCCAAGATAATATTAATTGGTCTTTACTCCAAGATTCTCCTAATCTAACAACCGGCTTTTCTTCAACTACATACTTACCGTTAACGGTTGTTTCTTTTGCAAAATAAGCTGTGGGATAAATTAAAACAGAACGTAATTTAGGAAAGTATTTTCCTCGTTCGTTGAGCAAAAGCAAACAAGCGACGGCAGCAATAATTACTTTCATTTCTTCTGTTACTTGTAATCCATTACAGCCGATAAACTGTTTTTCTGCTAAAAATACTTGAATATGTCCTTGTAGTCGTCGTCTTTCGGTGGGGATAAGGTGGGGATAAATTGGGACGTTGTTTTCAATTATGGAATTCCACAATGGTGGGAATTGACGGTTTTTTATACGGTTTCTTTTTTGGTTGACTAAAGTGGGGCTGAGTAGGATTGCGATCGCGATTATTGTGATTATGAGTAGAAATATGATTGCTGGGAGCATTTTTGAAGACGGTAAAATTATATAAGGAGATATCTGTTTTTACCGTAGCTTATTGGAATAGGAGATGGAGTGATTTCGTGAGGAAAATGCCCGCAGGTTGTAAACCTGGGGCTACAATTGCAAAGCCCACCTGCTTGAGCGAATTAGTGCTTCACAAGTTTTGAATTTTGCGATTGTAGTCATTCAAAATTATGGAGAAAAAACTTTTAGAGCAATATTTATAAGCATATTTTTATGATTTTCAATTTCCTGTTTTGTCCAAGCTTGCTTTAGTCCTATATTTCTTGTTAACTCAACAGATGATTTTTGAAAAAGTTCTTTTTTCGCCTCAAAAGGGCTATTACTGGCTATGCTATTTTGTGCTGGGTCTAAAATAGTTAGATTCCCCAAGGTATTGATCAAAGGTTCTAAACTCTCGTCTTTGCTATCTGCTTTTTGTGGATATATATGTTCAATTGAAGTTCCGGCAAAGTCATAAATTCGGCTTTTGTCTATACATGATGGAGTTCCCTTAGCTTCAGATTGATACCATTGACAATAATATTCTATAGTCATCAAAAAATATTTAAGAGGTTTATTGCTTCCTCCAGATACCTTATACTCCAAAGTTCCTAGAGCATTTTTGAATACTACATCTGATGCCTTCTCCTTAACTAATTTTTGTAACTTTTTCCTCAAGCTAGATAAATCATATGAAATTGGATTATTACGAATAGCAAAAGATTCTTCTTGATAAATTTTTTTTAATGATGTAGCGTGCTGATTACATATTATTTTGTATCTAAAAAATACTTTTTCTACCATCTGTACTATTGCTGAAAATTTTTTATGGTCAAGCTGTGAAGCAGCTAAAAATAGTGGTATTGATAAAGTATGATCGAGTTCTTTCAAAAGAATACTTAAACGGGTTATATCCCAATTTGTTATTGGCTGTTTCACTTCATGTAACCACTGTCCCTCTTTTAATTGTCTACATTTGAATATATCCTCACGTATATTCTTCACTGTTTGATATACTTGTTTTGATTCAGAATGTGTAAACTCTCCCATTTTATGCTTTTTATGTTCTGGTAAAAAACCATCAAGTAATACATCAAATAATTCATCTTGTTTAGCTCTTTTACCCTTGTACGACTCATAAATCCAGTTTAAATAATTTGCTGTATTTGATGGAGAATCAGCAAGTATATCATCCCAAAAGCGTTCACAACTATCTTGATAATCTCCAAAACCTTCAAGAATCTCTAAATTTTTTGCTTTCAATAAATCGCCAACTGTTAAATTTGTCCCTCTATCATTAATAACTTGAAATAATCTAAATGCATCTTCTTTACTATCAGTTACCATATATAGAATTGTAAAGTCATTATCTATAATATTTTGTATAATTTCAATATCGTCCATTTTCTCTTCTAATTTAGACGAACTGATTATATCTCGTACTGCTTTTAAAAGCATTTCATAGGCTCTATTAATTTTTTTGTGCGAATCTCTTTCAGGAGATGGATTTTTCTCACGAATAAGTTCTTTGTAGAAAGGATGATCTACTCTTGATAGTTTCATAACTTCTATAGAATTTACCTTTCGCTGAACTTCTTGCTTAAATTCTATGAATCTTTCAGATAGTGCTTTTATACGTCCCTCTAATATAAATTCATTATCTGCATCTCCTAAATTTTTAGCTTCTTCAAGCAATTCTTTATATATTTTTATTAAACAAGACATTAATAGCGTAAATGTTGAAATTCTTTGTTGTCCATCAATAATTTCGTATTCGTTTTGATTTACGGCTCCCGCAACAGCGTATCTTACACAAAGAACACCTCCGAAAAAATGATTAACTGGTGTATGTGACTTTCTTCTCTCAAAGCAATTGTTCAAATCTTTGATAAAATCTTCAACAGATTCTGCTTCCCATGCATAAGCTCTCTGGTATTTAGGGATAAAGAACATCGGTCTATACTCGAAAATTTTCCCTACGGAAGTGTATGCAGGTTCTAATTTCATATAATTTACACCTAAATCAAAAGTTTTTAGTAGTTTACACTAATAGTCACTCAATATAAACTGATACTAATCAGTGTTAGTAAAATATGATATAGCAAGTTTAAAAACGAGAACTTGGAAATGACTTCAAGCGATTTACTTACTGCAATTTAAGAAAACAAAGCTTCAACATCTCTCGACTGATGTAAAACTCTAACAACTTCCACACCATCAGTAATTTTTAAGTAATATATAATGTAGAGTTTAATAGGAAAGCTTTTCAAACCTTGGAGTAAATTATCTCTTGTTTTACCAATGTCAGGAAACTGAGCCAGCATCGGAAAACGATTGAGAATTTGAGCAATTTGTTTATCGGCTACAAGTTGATTCTGTTGCGCTATATAAACCCAAATATCTTCCAAATCTTGTTCGGCTTTGTAAGACAGTTTATAACTATTCATTTTTATCAATCCTGCCCTAACTTACGCTTTCCCCGCTCTTTAATATTTTCTAATAAGTTAGGTAAAGACTCATCATCATACTCTGTATATTCACCATTCTTTAATTGCTCTGCTCCAGCTGTAATATCCCGCTTCAAACTCTCCAACTTCAACTGTCGCAATTCTTCCTCTACACGCTCAAGCTTATCTATCATTTCCTGAAACGCACTCGCATCTTGAACCACAACTTCCGCTCTACCATTCACAGTCAAAACCAAAGGTGATTTAGTAGCCTTAATCCGCTCTATGAATTGCTTAACATTTCGCTTAAAATCCGTCAGTGAATGAATATTATCTAAATTAATCATATTACCGAATAAATAACTTAATTAGATATTTAATAAAATCCTTATTTAATAATAAAACATTACCATCTCTCTTAATCTCTTACCTCAGCGCCCTCCGCGTCTCTGCGGTTTTTATTTTTTACTTCCTGTTTTAAGATTACCTATAACAATTCTTCCCCCTCTCCTCCCTCCAAAACGTCCCCAAACTACCGTAAAATAACCTTCATACCGCATCTACCTAACCGTGTTCCCATGCTTTGCGACTACCTCGTACAAATCCTGACCGCTCGCGTATACGAAGTTGCTCAAGAAACTCCTTTAGAAATTGCGCCATTACTCTCCAAGCGTTTAAATAATAACCTTTTGCTCAAGCGCGAAGATATGCAATCGGTGTTCTCTTTTAAACTTAGAGGTGCTTACAACAAAATGGCGAACCTGACACCGGAAATGCTCGAACAAGGTGTAATTGCTGCTTCTGCGGGAAATCACGCTCAAGGTGTGGCTTTGGCTGCTTCTAAGTTGGGAACTCAGGCTATTATTGTCATGCCGAAAACTACTCCCCAACTGAAAGTAGATGCTGTCAAGGCGCGGGGTGGTGAGGTGATTTTACACGGTGATAATTATGATGATGCTTGTGGATACGCTCGTGAATTGGCAACACAAAAGAATTTAACTTTTATTCATCCTTTTGATGACCCCCATGTAATAGCGGGACAAGGTACCATTGGCATGGAAATTTTACGCCAATACCAAAAGCCGATTCATGCAATTTTTGTGGCGATTGGTGGCGGTGGTTTGATTGCGGGGATTGCTGCTTATGTGAAGCGGTTACGTCCGGAAATCAAAATTATTGGGGTTGAGCCGATTGATGCCGATGCAATGTATCAATCTTTGCAGCTTGGACAAAGGGTACGGTTGTCTCAAGTAGGATTATTTGCTGATGGTGTGGCGGTGCGACAAGTTGGAGAAGAAACATTCAAGCTTTGCCAGCACTATGTTGATGATATTATTCGGGTGACTACTGACGATACCTGTGCGGCAATTAAAGATGTGTTTCAGGATACGCGCTCTATAGTTGAACCTGCGGGGGGTTTGGCGATTGCCGGAGCCAAAGCTTATGTGGAGCGAGAAGGCATTGAAGGTGAAACTTTAGTGGCGATCGCCTGCGGCGCTAATATGAATTTTGACCGGTTGCGATTTGTTGCCGAGCGTGCAGAATTTGGGGAGCGCCGGGAAGCTATTTTCGCGGTGACAATTCCAGAAAAGCCGGGAAGTCTGCATAAATTTTGTGAATGTATCGGTAAACGTAATTTGACAGAGTTTAATTATCGGATTGCTTCACAGAAGGAAGCACAAATTTTTGTGGGCGTACAAATTCAAAATCGTGCTGATGGGGTAAAAATAGCTAAAACTATTGCGGATAATGGTTTCCCCATCATGGATTTAACCGACGACGAATTAACGAAAATGCATTTGCGCCACATGGTGGGCGGGCGATCGCCATTAGCGCACAATGAGTTATTATACCGGTTTGAATTCCCCGAACGTCCCGGTGCATTAATGCAGTTTGTAGGTTCGATGAGTCCGAATTGGAATATCAGTTTATTTCACTATCGTAATAACGGTTCAGATTACGGCAGAATAGTTGTAGGAATGCAGGTTCCACCGGAAGAAATGCAAGAATGGCAGGCATTTTTAGATACTTTAGGTTATCAATATTGGGATGAAAATAAGAATCCTGCTTACAAATTGTTTTTGGGATAATGGTAATTGGGGATTGGGCATAGGGCATAGGTCATAGGGCATCGTAAGATATACCGTAGGGTGTGTTACGGCACGAGATATTTAATTAAAATATCGTCCAATTTGAAAATGCCGTAACGCACCATTATGTATTAAGAAAATCATTAATTATTTGCTCTGCCACCCCATCATCTAATGTTCTCATTAAACCCGAGAAATAGCAGATTCAAGAATCGGTTTCATGGCTGACACGCTATATTTTTCAACGCATCTTTCTCGTGCTTTTCTACCTTTATCTTGAGCAGATTCTAAATTATCAAATATGATTTTAATCTGTTCGGCAATATCGTCAGGGGAATCTGGCTCAACCAAATAACCAGTATCGCCTAAAATTTCTGGAATATCTCCTACTTTTGTTGATAATATTGGTTTTGCCATTGCCATTCCATCTGTTAACTTAAGAGGAAATTGAGCTAAAGTTGTGTAATTTTTTCTTTGAGGTACCACAACAACATCGGCAGCAGCTAAAACTTTTGGCATGGTTTCTACAGGAAATTTTGATAATTTAATAATCCTATTTCCCCACTTGTCAATTAGCCTTTTGTCGTAATCATCGTAAGGATTGCTACCGACAATTACTAACTTTAAATCTGGTTGATTTAACTTATCTAAAGCTATTAATACATCTTCTACACCTTTATGAGGTCTAGGTGCCCCAGGAAACATTAAAACTTTATATTCCGAAAGACCATAGCGTTCTTTACTAGCTATATGATTATATTTATCCGGATTAAATAAATCTGTATCTTTACCATTCGGTAGATAAATACCACCGAATCTTTGCTGCAAAAACTGAGTATCTACGGTGACTAAATCCGCCATTAAAACTAATTTTTCCATCCATTGCACGTACAGTGGATGGTCGGGAAATTTCAAGGCTCCATTTTGTTTAAAAATATCTCGATATAATTGCTTTAAACTAGGACGATATTTAAATTCATAACCACCATGCCAGCTTAATTCCCAATCATCGATATCTAAAAATAAAGGACGTTTGCTACTAATTTTTTTCAGCAATCCTATACCAAAACTTCTAGGTTTTGGTTTACATACATAAATAATATCTCCATCCAGCTTTTGTAATAGCTCTTTCGCCGACGATAAAAAACCAGGGTAGTTTTTACCGGGAATGGAAACAATACTGATTCGGGAAGGTGGTGTAGTAATAATTTCCTTACCGTAAATAAAGCCAACAATTTCTACTGTATGGTTAAGGCTTTTTAATACTTGAGCTAATAAAAAAGCCCGGAGAGTTCCGCCTTCTGATAAGTCGCTAACAACTAATGAAATTTTCACAGTAAATTATCAATATGTTAAATCTAAAAATATGTCAAACAATCAAATAAGAATAGCAAGTCGGTAAATATAGTAGAATTTTTATTATAAACAAAGTCGAAAATATTTGTCGGTGATTTTATATTGGTGTTCAAACATTATGACTCATCCCTACAAAGGGATGCTAGAAAAATAGTGAAAAAAGGGAACAGGGAATAGGGAACAGGGAATAGGTAATAAAAAATAGTATTTATTTTTAAAATCGATTAATGAAGCTAATTTTTAGCGCACAGTAAGGGTTTCAAGTTTTCAATTTATATTTTTAACATACTATGTGCTGAAGAACCAAAATTATTAACTAAATTCGAGGTTTTCCAGAAAAAATTAAATATAACATTGTTTATATTCGGTTGATTTCATCTATTAAGTAAACGAACTTTAGGAGAACCCGAAAATGAAAACATTACATCTATCATCAGGAAGAAAAATTCCCGTTTTAGGGCAGGGAACTTGGCGAATGGGTGAAGACAGCAGTCAAAAAGATGCTGAAATTGCGGCTCTGCGTCTTGGTTTAGATATGGGGATGACGCTCATCGACACCGCAGAAATGTATGGGGAAGGCGGTGCGGAAGAAGTTGTTGGTGAAGCTATTAAAAATCGCCGCGAAGAAGTTTATCTTGTAAGTAAGGTGTACCCACACAATGCTAGTCGAAAAGGCGCGGTTGCAGCTTGCGAAAGAAGTTTAAAACGACTCAAAACCGATTGTATTGACCTTTATTTATTACATTGGCGCAGCTCAATACCGCTTTCGGAAACCTTGGAAGCTTTTGAATCGCTCAAGCAAGCTGGGAAGATTCGCGATTACGGTGTAAGTAATTTCGATGCAGATGATATGCAAAGGGCAATTAATCTACCTCATGGAAAGCAAATTGTCACAAATCAAGTTTTATATAATTTAGCTCGTCGCGGTATTGAGTGGGATTTGCTTCCTTGGAGCCGTCAGCATAATATACCCATCATGGCTTATTCACCAATCGAACAAAAAGGTATTTTAAAAAATCCCCAGTTAAAATCAGTAGCTTCGCGACATAATGCCACTCCCGCACAAATTGCTTTAGCGTGGTTGCTACAACAACAAGGAATAATCGCAATTCCCAAAGCCAGCAATCCCGAACACGTCAAAGAGAATAGTGCAGCTTTAGATATACAGCTGACTCTTGAAGATTTAACCGAACTTGATAAAGCTTTTCCCCCGCCAAATCGTAAAATGTCCCTAGCAATCAGATAGGAATTACTATTACATTTCATTTGTAAAAAGGTTCGTAGTTGCGCTTTAGCGCTTAATATTAGGCGCTGTAAGCGAAGCTTTCTCGCACAGTAGCGCAACTACCAACAATAATTTACCCCATACTATTTAATGAAATGCATTACTACTACTCGTTTTCGTTAAATATGACGGGTGAGGGCAAGCAGGGGAGCAGGGGGAGAAAATAATAAAACCCTCTTTCATAAACCCGTCAAAACTAATGCAAAGGAGTACTACTAGTCTGTCCCGTTAGTTTTGATGGGCATATCGTAAATATAAAAAATATTTTCTT
>JAHCMI010000081.1 GCA_019192545.1 Rivularia sp. MS3
CTTTACCGGCATAAATTTTGTTTTTACCACCTAAAGCTTTTATGTTATCGTTACCATCACCTGCTTTGATAGTGTTAGAAGCAGCGGTTGCTTCAATAGTGTCATTACCCGAGCCTGCATTGATAGTGTTAGAAGCTCCGGTTGCTTTAATATTGTCGTTACCGGAGCCTGCATTGATAGTGTTAGAGGCTCCGGTTGCTTTAATAGTGTCGCTACCCCAACCTGCATGAATTGTGTTTTTAATACCTCCAACAGTAATTTTATCAGCGTGTCCATCGTCATTGGCATCTATGGTGTTCCAACCACCACCAGCATTAATTGTGTCTCTACCTCTACCAGCATAAATTTTGTTTTTACCACCTAAAGCTTTGATGGTATCGTTCCCATCTCCTGCTTTGATAGTGTTAGAAGCAGCGGTAGCTTCAATAGTGTCATTACCCGAGCCTGCATCAATTGTGTTAGAAGCTCCGGTTGCTTTTATCCTATCGTTACCACTTCCAGCGTAGATTTTGTTAGAAACTCCCAAAGCATCGATATAGTCATTACCGCTACCACCATCAAGCTTAGCTTCTCCCGATATAGAATAAAGCTTATCGTTACCGTCACCACCGTAAAGTTCGGCTTTTAAAGCATAAGCTCTTAAAGTATCGTTTCCTCCACGTCCATAAGCTTTACCCCAAACGTATACATTTAAAGTATTATTACCGTTATTACCGTATTTGTTTGGGTCTATTGCTTTTACTAGGCTTTTTCCTGCATCTACGAATGTGTCAACTACGCTTTTCTTACCCATGATGAATCTCCAAGTTTATAAAAAAAATGAATTAAAACGAAGTATTTAAATGAAATGAAAAATTTAAACAGTCCAACGAGAAATAGAGCGAAAACTGCCATCGGGACGAATTTTAAAAGACTTTGCTGGCGTTCCTTTTGGTAAGATATTGGAGCGTAAATCTTTGACAATTAAGCGAGCGTGACCGAAGGGAGCAACGAATTCGGGGAACCATAAGTTATTTCCACCAACCCATTCATCAAGGCTTAAAACATATTCCCCAGTGCTATATTTTTCTTCTACTTCATCGCTCAGCCAAGCCCAATTTACGAATCCGATGGGATTACCATTGATTTCGTAATAGCGGAATTGGTTATGAATTAAACTTGGAATAAATCTTTCTGTAATATCTGCAATTTGGTATTGACGATGTAACTGCGAACTTCCCATTAAATGAGTTATGGAACCGATTAATTGCAAACGCTGCTGAACTGATAATAATGGTGCTGTTTGTTCTTGTTCGCTTTCTTTAGAAAGATAATCAGAATTTTCGTTATCTATATTTATGATTTCTAACTGTTCTTCTCTTAATAATTGCATTTTTTTGTGGAGACAAATTAATTTCGATAATTCATTTAAACCAATTAATTTCGAGAATGACATTGAAAATTTCACGGGGTGAAAGTTGATATGTAAATAAAGGCTTTATGAATTACGGGTACAATAATTCTGGTTTTTTATGAAGATACATTCGTTTATTGGCGGAAAATTAAGCTGTATCAAGTTTTTTTGATTAAAAATTTCAGGTGAGTCCAACATACCCAAACCCTCACCCCGTCCTAACAGAAACCCCTCTCCCTTGTTAAGGAGAGGGGAAGGGGAATAGTTTCATTTATTGCTCAAGTGTAAAAACCGCTGTAATTACTGTTTCGTTGAAATGCTATCTAGATTCAGCAGTGCATTTTTGATAAAAACTGACAAGCTATTATGAAGCGGCTAGGAAAGATATCAACTTTTATCAACTTTTATCAACTTTACATAAGTTAACAGAGAAAGATATCAACTTTTATATATTTGCAGTTACAAAAATGCCGCTTAAGATAGTTGACAGAAAGGAAAACAGCTTACTAAGAAGCTAAATCCTTAAATAAATCTAAATTTTTACTCGATCGGTATTGGAGAAAAATTATGTCTTATAAAGACGATTATGGTTCGGGAATGGGAAATGAGGAATTATTTAAGATGCTATCGAGCGAATCTTACGAGCAATTAGTAGATAGGTTACTCAAAAAATGGCTTGAGTCGCTGTATCAAAAGACGGATGTTTCAGGTGATTTGTTGGAAGGGGAGAGGTAATATTTATGGGGAAGGTTAAAGGTTAAAGGTCAAAGGTTAAAGAATCATAGGTTCGGTTGCTCGATTAATATCCTAACCTAATTACCTATTGCGATATAACCGCAGAGGACGCAAAGGACACAGAGGAAGGAGAATAGGGAGAGGTTATTTGTTTTTTGAGATAAGTGAATGGTGCGTAACGGCATTTTCAAAAATATAGTTTATGTTGATAAATAATTCAAGCCGTTACACACCCTACGAATATTGCGATATAACCGCAGAGGACACAAAGAACGCAGAGGAAGGAGAATTAGGAGAGGTTATTTGTTTTTAGAGATAAGTGAATGGTGCGTAACGGCATTTCCAAAAATATAGTTTATATTGAGAAATAATTCGAGCCGTTACACACCCTACAATTTAAATCTTTGACCTTTGACCTTTAACCTTTAACCTTTAACCTTTTACCTATATTATTGCCAATTACCGACTAAAATAAATGGCGACCAGTAATAAGGATGTTTGTATTTAGGATTTTTGAGCAGAGATAGTTGTGCTTGACGCAATGCTTGGGCTTTATTTACGTTTGTTTGAGTAAGATTACGATAAAATTGCGTCATCATTTCAGATGTTGAATTATCTCGTACCGACCACAAGGTTGCAATGGTGCTTCTGGCTCCGGAGCGGACGGCTATTCCGGCTAATCCTAAAATGGCTCGTTCGTCTCCTTTTGCTGTTTTACAAGCACTCAATACTAATAGTTCTATTGCTTCTTTGTCGTTATTTTTTTGCAGTAATTGATTAAAGTCATTAACTTGAATTTTATCATCCCAAGTTAATACAAAGGTGTCTTTTGCTTTGGAGCTAAACTGACCGTGGGTAGCAAAATGAATTACGGAAAATGGAATGTTTTTAATTTGTTTTCCGATAATATCTTTGGAAAATCTTTCATTTAATAAGGTTTTACTGGGGACAATTTGATTGATTTGTTTAATTTCTCTTTCCACACCAGGTAATGCTGAAAAACCTTGACGAGAAACTGCTAAACCTGCGGTTAAAGTATTACGTTTCTCGAAAGAAATCGGACTTACTGGTAGAAGCTGCAATCCGGGAGTTAAAGCAATATTGTATTTCTCGATTAAATATTTTTCACCGTCGTGAAGAACTCCCATTGGTAAACTGCGTAAGCGTCCATCAAGAACAAATACTAATGTTTTGATGTTTTGTTGTTGTAAATCTTTTTCTGCGGGACGTATTAATAAATCGTAGATTTTTTGAGCGGATGGTAGTATATCCGTTGACTTGAAAACTGGATTTAAATATTGTCGTACTTCTTGAAATACTTTTATTCTTTCTTGTGAATTAAGTTTTGTACCGTAATGTTTTAAAGGTTTTCCAGGAAGGGAAATAATTACTTCTAAACTGTTGTCGAGAATAATTGGATAAATTACTGCTGCTTCTGTATCAATATTGTCAATATTTTGCTTTCTTGCTGTCAAACAAGCTGCTCTGAAAAAGTTTTCTAGTTCTCGTTGCTGCAATCCTTCAATTGTTAATCTGGATTTTTCAAGATATTGCTGCTTTTTTTCTGGGGGAAGTTTATCTACATCTTGTACAAGTAATTCTACTAATTGACGATATACGGGTTCAACTCGTTTGCGGAAAGAAAACTGCATATCGGAGTTTTCCGAATTGACTGCAACTAAGTCACGACGTAATGATTCTATACCTTTGACAGCTTGCGAATAAGCGGCGATCGCCTTATCTTTTTTTCCTTGGGATTTAAGTATGCGTGCTTGCTGCCAGCGTAACATGGGGATGGTTTCTGTAGCTTGTAAATCTTGAGCTATGGTAAGTGCTTGATTGGTTAATTGCAGTGCTTGTGTTGGTTGTTTGTTTTGTTCGTAGAGATATCCTAATTCTCCTAAAGCGTAAGATTGAGCTTTGAAGTCTTTTAGTTGCTTTGCTTGTTTTATGGCTGAAGCCAATATTTCTGCTAGTTGGCGATCGCTGATATTTGGTACTTTGTTTTTTATATTAATTAAGTTCTCAACAAAGTTTACTTGAGCGTATATTTTAGTACGGCTAGGAGGTAGTTTGATAAAAATACTTTGTATTTGGGGTATTAATGTATAAGCTTTTGGAGTTTGTTCTGTTTTTATAAATAGACTCAATTGATTAATTTGTGCTTGTAGTTTTAATAGAGATGAGTTTGAATTTTCTATTGCTTGTTGATAATATTTTTCTGCTTGCTGAAAATCTTCTCTCGCTCTTGCTGTATTGCCCAATCTTAAGTAAATTTCTTCTATTTGGGCAAAATTAATATCTTCAGCAATCTCTAAACTTCCAGATAAAACATTTTGGGATTCTTCTAAATCTCCGACTACTTCTAAAGCTACACCTAAACTAAGTAAAGTTTTGGCTTTGATTGATAAATCTGGTAATGTCTGAATATTTTGATTAACCTGCTCTAAAATATCCCGCGAGCGGCGGTAAAATCCTAAATTTTGTAATGCTTGAGCTTGGTTTATTTGACTTAAAACAATACCTTGAGTATCTTTTAGAGATTTATATATAGATTCCGCTTGCTTCCAAGTTTCTAAAGCAGCTTGAGTATTACCCGTATTAAGTTGGTACCGAGCTTGAGTATTGAGGATTTGAGCGTAAAGGAATCTATCGTTAACAGTTTCCGCTAACTTTAAGGATTGAGAGATTGCATTATTTGCTGCTTTCCATTTACCCAAATCTTGATAAACAATCGCTAAATATCTGTAAGCTAAAGCTTCCCTTCGTTTTTCTTTCTTCAGCGAATAATTATTAACAGTTTGTTCCCATATTTCTGCTGCTGCTGCAAAATTTCCTTCGTTATATAATTGCTTGCCTTTATTTAATAGAGTCAGGGAAGAATTGATATTTTTAGATTGTGTCGAAATAGAATTAACGGGAATTACTGAACGTGCATTTACTATTGGTACGAAGCTTATAACTACAAGAAAGCTTAATAACCCTAAAATTAAATTTCGTTTAATACTCACTGCGGCTTAGTTGTTTTTTATACTATTACGTCAAGGTTGTATCTAATTTTAGAAGGGATGTCAATATCATCATTTAACCAAATCAATTATCTTTATCAATTATACAGTTATAGCAATTAGATATAAATTGTAAAAATTGAAATATGAAAAATACAGTTTTTACTGTGTTTATAGATTTGATAGATGATTTGGTATTGCTATATATAAACCTGTAAAACTTAGAAGTATTACCATCAAAAGTTTTTTTGTAATAGCCATTGTAAAAATATCAACTTTTATCACTTTTTATGAACTATTGGGGTATATTAACTTTATTTACAATAAAAATATATCAACTTTTATGTATTTTAAAATATGTCATGAATAGTTAATCTAATTATCAGATAGATAAAAAATTTAAAATCTTACCGAGGGCAAATGCAAGCTAAAGCGATTTTCACTTTTACATAAACGCATTTTTGTAGTGCTGGCTTATATATAGCTTCTTGCATATCAATAATATGTTTTATATTGCAATATGCTGAGAATCGCGATACTACGTTGTTTTCTATAAACAAGGAAGCTATGGGTATCAACGAAGATCGAGAAAAACTGTTGCAAGAATTATCAAATGAATCCTACGACGAGTTAATGAATAGGTTTATGAAAAAGCGACTTGATTCACTCTATAGTCAGATTGAAGATTTAAAACAAAGGCATTCCCCTTATATTTTAGGGATTAAGATGTCATCGCGAATCAAGCGTTAATTTAAGATTAATGTTTGACTCGCGATGATGTTGAATGGTTTGTTTGTGTGGAAATTTATGGAGACGGGGCGCAGTGCTACGTCTCTACAACGGGTTGGCATTAATAAAAGAAATAAATCGCAATCGATATCAAATTCGGTTAAACCGGATGGTATAAAAAACCGCAGAGAACGCAAAGAGCGCAGAGGAAGAGGAAGAGAGAGGAAAAACTTCATTAGTTATTACTATTAACCGCAGTTAAGCGACGAATTGTTTAAATTAATATTCTTTTGAGGTAAATTCGCAACAAGCTCTACAACACCATCTTGATTAACAATCCACCCCCGAGCTTCAACAATTGGAGTTAATCTTTTAATATTTTTTTGTTCTTGCTCCCTTTGTGCTTTCTCAACTTCTTCCCCAGCAGAAATTCGCCAATCTTCTACAACCACCTGAGAGCGTAAAACTTCTTGAGGACTTTTTGGTAAACCACCTCTTCCCGTTTCAGCAAATTTATTTCCCCCATCAGCAGCACATCCTGCTTGAATTTGCGATGAATCGGTAAATCCTTCTGGTAATTCTTCTAGTGCAGAGGTTGGATCGATATCTGGGGTGTTTATCTCCACAACACCGTTAAATTCTGCTCCTAATGCAGAGGTAGCGGTAACATCGCTTTCTGGTGTGAGAAAATCTCTAAATGCAATTCCAAAAAGTGCTTCAGCGTTGATAATTACTCTTCCACCAAAATTATCTTCTGCATTGGCTGTAATATCGCTGTTTTCTAAACCTACTAAAGTTAAAGTATCAATATCAATATTACCTCCCGTAGCGGTTTGAGTTGCATTTGTTGTTACCTTACTCCCTTGACGTAAGCGAATATCTTTACCATTAAAATAAATGCTTCCTTTATCTCCTGCTACAGTATCAGCGCTGATAATAGCATTGTTAAGATAAATTTGATTTGCTTGAATTTCTAAATTACCTGCTGCACCAACTTGTTGACTGCTGACTGAAATTTGAGCTTTATTATCAAGAGTTAATTTTCCCGTTTCAACATTTAAATCTCCAGCATTACCAACTCCTGGAGAACTACTAAAAACTCCGCTCGGAAATAAATTACCTGTTTTATCTTTAACAAATTCCGCAGTTCTTACATCTAGTTTTTCAAGAGCTACTGTAGAACCAGCTATATTGATTTCATCAGCAGAAATATTAACGTTACCGCTGTTTCCTCTACCTAAGTTAGCCGCAGAAATTTGAGCGCCATTCAATAAACTCAATTTTGCGGTTTCTACTTTAATACTTCCTCCATTACCACTACCTAATTCACCAACTTGAGCTTGTAAACGGCTGGGAATACCTTCAAATAATCCCCCTAAAGAAATTGATTCAGTTGCTATAACTTCCAAATTTCCACTATCACCATTGCTATCCGTACTCACATCAATTTCCGCACCATCAGCTACAATCAAATTCTTAGTTTCGAGAAACAGATTTCCTCCTTCTCCCTGTGCATTTTCTCGTACTGCTGTCACTAGCTGACTGGTATACATATTAATGTCATTTTTTAACCTACCCGTGACTTCAACTAACTCCGTAGCACGAAGATTTATATCTCCTCCATTACCTTTTCCTTTAGTATCTGTCGTAACGATTGCTCCATTTCGTACAGATAGTCTTCCGGTTTCTATAGTAATTTTGCCACCATTCCCTCCTCCACCTGTACGTACATCTGCAACTATTCCTCCCGGTGGACGACGAACGTTTGCAAATTGAGAATCGCTAACTTTATTATTGGCTTCAATAAACTCTGATGCTTTAATAAATATTTCTCCGGCATTCCCCATACCGCCTGTATTACTTGATACAGATGATCCCTCAATTATATTAATGCGATCGCTTTTTATAAATACTTTTCCCCCATTACCGAAACCTACCGTACTACCGCTAATCCCGCCAATACCCGAAAGATTAATTTCTGGAGCAACTACCGAAATATTACCTCCATTACCAGTAGCATTTATTGTAGCTGTAGAGGTCAAACCTTTTCTTCCTTTTCTTCCTTTAGTAAGGTTAATGGGACTGGAAATAATTTCAAATGTATTCTGTGCTACAACTGTTATATCTCCAGCATTTCCAACACTACCAGTATTACTTAATATGTTTGAATCTTTAAGAAAAAAGTTTTTTGTTTGAATATCAATTTGACCTCCATCACCAAGAGAATTTAATTCTAAAATATTTCTGATATTGCTTTCTCTATCAATATTAATATTTTCTGTAGCGTTAATATAAATATCACCAGCTACTGTATCTTTACTTCCTAAACTATCTTTTATTCCGGCTCGAAAACTACTATTATTTAAAGAAAAATTATTAGCATTAACAAAAATATCTCCACCACCACCAGCTATAACTTCAATACTGGATTTATTAGTTAAAGAAACGTCACCAAGTTTTGTAGTTTCTGGAAAATCAAAAGATTTTAAATCATTTAATTCAACAGTTCCCGAACTTAATAAACCACCTAGTTGAATGGTTCCCCCCGGCGCTTTGAGAATTGTATTATCTAAACTGACATTTCCACCGATTAAACCTATTGTTTTACCGGGTTTAACCTGTAAATTTGCTTGTTTTAATTGAATTGCTGCGGGATTATTTCCATTCTGCAAACCCAAAGGAACGTTTATTTTTAACAAAGCTGGATTATTGGGTTCAACAGCACTAAATATATTACCTTCGGAGAAATTTATGCTGTCAGCAGTTGAGCCGACAAAAGAACCATTTACATCTAAACGAGAACCTTTACCAAAAACTATTCCGTTAGGATTGAGAAAAAATAGATTTGCTAAACCGTTGACTCCTAAAACACCATTGAGATTTGAAGGGTTATTACCAGTGACACGAGTAATTATATTCTCTATTCCTTGAGGATTAGAGAAAAATACCTGCTGCCCGTTATTTATATTAAATTCTTGAAAGCTGTGAAAAAGATTACCTTGATTTTTAACTCCTCCTTCAATTAATAGATTATTTAAATTTTGAGAATTTACTTTTGACGGAGAATTATCTAAAGTAGTATCGGGAGTGATTTGAGCCAAAGCGGCAGAGGTTGTTACCGTTGAGATTACGGTGGTAATGCCCCAGAAAAATGATAGGTAGAGAAATGTTGATTTTAATTTTCTCAGAGATAAAAGTATCTTTAACTGTTTGTTTTTTATCAAACTATTCACTGGCAGTTTTCTGTAAATAATTAGACATAACAGCTATTTATAATGGTTTTTTTTGAATTAAGCAAGTAGCAACTTTAGATACACATAAATTTACCGTATGCATTGTCAGATGGAAACAATACACTCTGATTTATCTCTGTAGATAGAAAATTTCTAGTACTACTTTGCATTAGTTTTGATGGGCATATAGTAAATATAAAAAACATTTTCTTCACCCACTCCCCCGCTCTCCCCCTCTCCCCCTGCCTGCCCCACCCGTCAATTTTAATGAAAACGAGTACTAGTACTTCACCAAGTCTAAACTGGAGGCGAGTTACCGCGCAACTACGAACTTGTTTTATTTCGTTCCAATTGTCTAAGAATCTCTAACGTCATTTCAACAGAATTAGTCCGTTTAGGTTGATGAATATTTCGAGGATTATCGCTAATTATTGGTTTTGCTTGTTTGATATCTGCGGAAATATGATTATCATTTTTATTCATAAGAAAGCCTTGTAGGAATAGATTAAGAAAATCCCGCAAGGCTTAAAGCCTTAGCGGGAGAGGATGTCAAAATTTAAAATAAGATGGAAACTGTTAAATCTGTCTCACAGTTACGTCTAATTTGAAGACAATATCGTTGAAGTCCATATCGCCACCACCGAGCATATCTTCTACACCCCAGGTATTACCGCCTAGGTTACGAATATGGTCTACTCCATCAGTATTTGCACCAATATGAGCAAAGTAGACTTGGGGGTCGTTATTGGGGTTATCGTCTAATACTTCCTCAAGAGTACCGTCAGCGATCGCGAAAGGAGCGAAGATGTGACCTCCTTTGATTTGCTTGTTTCCACCGAGTCCTTTTTCTCCCATTTGGAATGCATTATTTTGACTGTTGCGGAGCGCGGCTTTGATATAACCTTCTTCTCCTGGATTGATTAAGTCACCGGTTAAGGGGTCGCGAACGGCACCGTTTTTATCTTCGACTACGTAGAAGCCGACGACATTTTCGTATGCTGATTCTTCTCTGACTATAGGAGCTTGGATTTGAATCTGTTTACCTGCGTATTCTCTGAGGTCTATCATTTCTCCTTCACTCTCTCCTTGGATGTCTGTACCGATTTCGGGTGTTTCGTCGGTCAATTCAGCATCGATAACTATATCGGTAAAGTCAGCATCGCCCATTTCGTCTTCAAATGACAAGCGGAAGGAATTATCACCTTTTTCGCTGATTTGCATTCCTCGGAAACCATCTCCTTGGGTTTCGGTTCCCAGTAATACGCTATCTAAAGGAGTTCTACCACGACGAGCGCTATCTACGGTACCGTTTTTGATGAGTAGGAAACCAATGTTTTTATCTGCAAATCCTTTCATAATTCGTTTGGGATTAGCAATGAAGTCATCGGGAAGGATAGAGAAGATGGAACGAGCTTTGTTGAGTGCTGCTTCTTTATAACCTGCATCTTCGGGATTTATACCGTTGATGGTTCCTTCTTCATCTTCTGTGGTAAAGATAGCGATTTCGTGAATTCTTCCTTTGGGAAGGTTTTTACTACTGAGACTGAATTTGATTTTGGTATCTGTTAAGTCATCACCATCTAGTTCTAGCAGGTTGCGAGGACGTTTTCCTTTTGCGAGTTTTTTGGGTTTCTTGGGAGAGATAGGAATAATTGTGTCGTCTTCGGAATTAATAACGGGAAGTGGGTTTTTATTGTCGGGTTTTTCTCCACCGTTGGTTGGAGGTTGTTGTCCGTCGGGTTGAGATTGCTCTTTAAGTAAAAACTGTTCCGCTTCTGGAACCCTTTCTAATAAATCAGTTATATCCTCTCTTCTTGCTCCACCAGCTAATTTTCTCAATTCCTTGGGTAATTTATCCTGAGTTTCCTTCTTGACGGGAGCAACTTTTGCGAGAATATCCTTGGGAGGAACACCTTTAAATACTTCGTCGATTTCTCTGTTACCCGAAGCCATTGTTTTAGTGAGGATTCCAAAGGATTCTGGTAGTCTTTGTGGTCTTTGACTGGGTTTTGGTTTGAATTTACCTTCGAGGGGTTCTTTGATTAATTCTTCTAATTCCGCTGAATCGCTGAAGTTGATGGGTGGTTTACCTTTGCGCTTACCTATACCTTTGGCGATCGCATCGATTGCTTGTTCGGGTATGGGACGTTTTTCATCGACTAATTCGTTTTTACCAAATCCCTTAATATATTCCGAAGTTTGAGCAAACAAGCTTTGAATTTGGACGTGAGCTTTGTAAACCTTGGTTCCCCTTTCGTCACCTTTGGACATTGCGTCTAAAGCGTCGAATTCTTCTAATTTGATGTCTTTCGGTATCTCTAAAGCTTCTTTAATTAATTGTTCCGCTTCCTCTGGTGTACTACCGTCTTCAATCAGCTTTTGCTTGAGGGTAGTTAACGGTGTGACCATTTTCGCACCGTAGGGAGCAATTAAAGGAGTTTCGATTTCTACACCGCTAGATGAATCCGTACCACCTTCAGTGACGATTCTTCCTTCTTCTGGGTCGATTTTACCGTTGTCGTTGGTGTCGAAGAATAGTAGAGGTATTTCTAAGTTGTAGCTACCGTCAGCGTTGGAAGTTGTAACGGGTTCCCCTTCTTCTAAAATACCGTTGAGGTTGGCATCAAAGAATACCGTTGCACCTTCAATATAGCTTTGGGATACAGTACCGCTACTACCACCAAGTTCAAACTCGAATAAAGTGACGGAAAATTCTTTTTCCCAAACCGTTTCCATAATCTCATAGAAACCAAGGTCAATACCCACCTTTACCAGTGCTTTGACGAAAGCATCTAGAGAACCAGAAAGACTGAATAAATCAAATAAACTATCAGCTTCCAGCACTTCGGAACCGCGTAATTTACCGTCGCTAGTACCCGTGAATTCACCACCGTCGATGATATCTAAACCAGCAGTACCCCTAATTCCACCCGTGACTTCGGCTTTTGCGACTACAGCACTTGCAGAGACACCAGCAGCAATTGTTGCATTTAAGGTTAATTCGTCTACGTCTACCTGAGTATCCGGGTCTAAATCGCTGAGGTAGAAACCGTCAAGGATTTTGTAAGATTCAGCTAAATCGAAATCTGCTTCTTCCCATTGGCTGAGTCCGTAGGTGTCGAAACCAACTACTAAATCGGAGTAGAGCGAAAAACCACCTTCGAGTATACCTTTGATTGTTGTACCTGGAACGGGGAATTCTTGCCGCATATTAAATTCAATATCCAATTCGGGGATATCGTAAGTAACTAAATCGACATCTTGTCCCAAGAACAAATTAATTGCTGTTAAGGGGTCTTCTAGTAAAGGAATACCGATTCCTAAATCATCTAATTTAGAGAAGAAATTCTTAACTTTAGTTTTGACAGAACCACCTTTGTTTTTAGCACTGTTCTTAACATTAGAGTTGAGATTGTTGGTACTATTTACGGTGTCGCTAGTATCGATATCAGAAGTATCTCCACTACCAGCAGCAGCAAAATTTTGTAAGGTGTAATCACCGAAATCAACCCCTAAATTGTCACCACTGCTAATAGTGTCTTCTAGGTCATTAATCGTATCAACTAAATCAATAATTCCGGTGACAGCATCAAAGAATTTTTGATATTTAAGATTACCACCACCGAAAGTTGTAGCCAGATATGATGCAACTTCAATTAAAGTAGCCGAACCATCACCATTTTCATCAAACATATCTACTAAACTGAGAGTTTCTAATATCTCAATCTCAGTTTGGAGAACATCAATAATCGGTTCAAAAGGTTCGATGAGTTCGTTAACGTAGCTGATAATTGGACTCATTAAATCAGTAACAAATCCACCCAAATCTAAGGTAATGTCGCTGAAGGTAAGATTAAAATTACCGCTTTCTAAACTTGCTACTGCATTTACATCGCTACTATTAATATTTGTCAGTTTAGCTTTCAGCGTCGCTTGTTCGCCATTACTGAAAGTTTCATTTTCTTGTAATATTACACTTCCGACTTCATTTTCATTATTATCCTTAAAGGTTAATTTTGTTCCTTTGGTTAAGACAATATCGCTATTTGCATCGGGGTCAGTATGGTTAACTGTTACCGTAATAGTATCGGTAGTTGAAGTGTCGCTAAAGTTATTTAAAACAACTTCTGCACCGCTAACTTCTTCTTCATCTTCGCTATTAGAGTAGTTAAATAACGGTAATTCGCTCGAAAGATTGAAACCAAAGCTGGGGAAACCAGTATTACCTTCAACGGAAGTTGTAATATCAAGGTCGAGAGCAGCATCCCCACTGAAACCGTATTGAATTGAATCAAATAAGCTATCGCTTTTACGAAGACTATTTAACTCCGATAAAGTTAGCTGTAAATCATTACCATTGCTGTCGTTTGTATCTTCCATGCTGATAACAAACTCAGCATCAATACCAGTTCCCCCGACATTATCCCCGTTAGCAACATCTAACTGTAGGAAACCGAGATTACCAGTAGCGCTGAAATCATCGCTGAAACCAAAACTAGCAGCAACTTCAAAACCAGTGTCTTCGGTATTGATATAGAAACCGTCATCAGTATCAATCCCGAACGCTAAATCAATTGCATAATCAAAGTTTGCATCAAGACTACCGTTGCTTTCAACCCCGATTCCCAAAGCTGGTAAACCCAAATCCCCGTCGATAGAAATTGATTCTGTAAAGCTATCTTCAATACCGAGGAAGAATTCAATATTGTCTTTAGAAAGGTCGGTAATTTCAACTTCAACAATCCCGAATCTACCGCTGAGTACGTTATTGAAAGTATCCTGTAAACTTTCTGCGGTAATGTATTCGGTTTGCTTGATTTCAGTAACTAAATCACCGATGAAATCTTCAATAAACGAAGGTGCTACCCCATCAAGATTACCAACAATTGGTAAAGTAACGCTATCCAAACCATCTTGGAGAGCAAAGAATCCTTCGATTAAACTTTCGGTGGTATTTTCAGAGTCAAAAGTCCTGTCAATGATATTGATAGTTTGGGGAGCAACTTCAAACTGATTGTAATTTGGGTCTGTACTTGTAACGGTAAAAGTTGCTGAACTGCTATGGAAATCACCTGTTTCAGCAACAGCATCGTCAACTCCTTTGACAGTAACGGTTTGCAGTTTGTACCAGTTATCGGAATTGAAGGTATATGTTCTATCAAAATCTAATTCGGTGTAGGAGTAAGTAAAACTTTCACCAGCACTAATATTATTATTTAGACTGCTTATTGCTACTTCTGTGGATTTATCAGAGAAAATCGTCGTATTCTCAGAAACTTCTATGCTACCTAACGTAGTACCTGCTTTTAGGAAAAGAGAATTAACTTCCGAATCGTTAACTTTAAGTTGAATTGTAGTTGCACCACTGCTATAGGCTTGGTCTACAATGATTTGACGGTCTGTAGGAACACCAGCAAGCGAAATAGTCACATCTGCTTCTGGTTGACTGAGGAGAGAGATATAAAACTCCGATGTTCCACCTTCAATTACCGTTGTATCGTCAATTTCAACAACACGAACACCGGGTTTATCGTTGTCTTGAAGAATTAAGCTAGCTGAAGTAGCACTTGAAGAATCGCTAATTGTATATTCGGTTCCTGTATCCAAGGAAACTGTAACGCTTTCTCCTTGCAGATTGGTGACATCTGATGTGGAAATATTTGCGATATCACCTTCAACAACATTTACTGAAACTTCTGTTCCTTGTTGATTGGAAACTGCTTTAGATGCATTAACCTCAACAACATTACCATTTTCAAAACTTAACTTGGTTCCTTCGGGAAGAGTAATTTCCTGGTAAACGCTTTGACCGGAAATAATTGTCCCTGAATCTAAGGTAATTGCAACAGTTGTAACTCCATCACTACCAATAATCGCTGAATCTTTAACTGTTGCTTTAGCACCATTGGCAAAATTTAAAATGGTTCCTTGACTGAGAATAGTAGTTTTACCACTTACATTACTATCAAGCTGTAACTCTACAGTTTCTGAAGATGAACTGTAATTTCCAGTGACAAAAGAATCAACGTCGATTTGTAACGAAATATTGCTAGTATTAACTCCAGTAACAACTAAATCAACACCTTCTGCTTTAAAGTCATCAATTGGAAAAGCAATAATCGGACTCCGGGTTTCTCCGGGAGCGATACGTACCGAACCTGTTAGATTTGTAGAATCCCAACCATTTAAAGGTTTTAAATCATCAGTTTCACCAGAACCATCTACATCAACCGTTCCACCGATGCTGTAATTAACTACAATCCCCGTACCGTCAAAACCTGCGGGTGCTGGGTTATCTAAAGTAACGACAAAATAACCCGGTGAACCTGCTTCTGCTGCTCCTGCTATGGTTTTAACGCTCGCAACTGGTAAGTCGTTGTCTTCGATTTTGACGATAACTTCTTCTGATGGAGTTAGAGTATTGTAATTACTATCTTCCTCGCTGGAAACTGCAAAATCAATATAGCTGGTGTGATTGTATTCAACATCGTAATCATCAACAGCAGTTACTTTAACAGCTTTGGCTAAATTCCAGTCGGTTTCGTCAAAGGTGACGCTGTAGGATTCCCCATCAAATTCATCATCTAAACTGATGTTGTAATCTTTATCCCCGCTAGCATCAACCGGATTCATGGTAACGGTGACTTCCCCAACGGGTTTGGTATTTAGTTTAATGTTGAAGAAATTGTTACCGTATCCTTCTAGGGAACTGATATCGTATTTATCTACAGTTATTCCTGCGTCATCATTGTCAGTATTGGTAACGGAAATATCGGGAGAGATAGTTTCTGTAAAGCTGGTGGTAATTTGATTTCCAACACCGCTGACATTTACAGATGATGCAGTAGTACTCAAAGTAACGTCTTCATCAAGAGTTACCGCAGCACCGTTACTAAAGTTAATCTGGGTACCTGCAACTAATTCGACAGTGCTAGCTGTAGTATCGTTAATTCGTAAGCTGATTCCCGTTGCTTGATCATAAGCAGCAGTAACAATAATTTCGGTTTTACCAGAATCTTCATCGGTGTAATCCGTAGTCACTTCAGCAGTAGAACCAGTAGAAACTTCTGTAGTTGCAACTTTGAGAAGATTACTGTTTATTGTTCCACTTACAACGGTAGTGTCTGTATTGCTCAGAGTTACTGCATTATCTACAGTAAATACCGTACCGTTGCTAAAGGTTAACTGTTGTCCCGAATTTAAATTAACTGAAGCAACACTACTACTTTCGTCAATTTGTAATTCTAAAGTACCATCTGCGTAATTTTTAGTAACAATCAGTTGAGTGTAGTCAGTTAAATTACTGCTGTCTTCATCAACTAATGCTGTGGTGTTTTTCAGAATTTGATTCGCTGCTTGAACTTGGTTGACGTTAACGGTAGTAGCTGTAGAGTTATTAAGGGTAGTATCGCTGTCAACTTCGAGTACCATCCCGTTGCCGAATTTTAACTGAGTTCCCGCAGTGATTTCGGTTTCGAGAATATTCAAGTCATCAACTAACAAGCTAACGGTATTAGTGCTATTAGCAACATAGTTAAAATCTTCCGTAATTTTGAGGATGACGCTATCTTCGTTGTATTTGATGTCGTCACTGATAACGGTGGTAATAATGTTGTAGCTGATATCACCATCATCAATATCATCCCCAAGAGAACTTAAAGTAACTGCTTGTGAAGTATCCCAATTTTCGGGAGAAAACACCAGTTTGACTAGATTTTCATTAGTTTCATTGTCATCGGAAAGTAAACCTTCTTGGCTATTATCAACACCAAAGTAAACAGTAACGTTATCCGTGGGTTTAGTTTCTAGAGAAACGTAGAAAGTTTCCGTACTTCCATCTTCTGAGGTTGTGTATGATGAGATTTGATTATAATTTTTGAAAGCTCTATCAAAGACAGTAATTTCGGAACTAGTAATTAAAACTTTCGCCGTGTCATCATCAGTAACTGTTAAAGTAGCGCTACTGCTATCACCAGTTTGATAATCGCTTTGAATCGAGGTTTCATTAACTGCTGGGATTAGAGGATTATCATTTTCGTCATACTCAACAATTACACCAACATTAGCCGTGCTATTTGCAGAAATAACAGTATCTTCAACTACAGTTAATTGGGAACCACCGCTAAAATTCAGTACATCCCCTGTTTCTAAAGTAAATTCACTATTGTCTGAACTAGAATTACTAGCTAACTGTAGCCCGATAGTACGTGTATTAGCATCATAAGCGCCAATTACTTCAACCGTAGCGTCGATATTTTGGATTAATTTGACTTCAACGGTTTCGTCATCTTCAGCGATTAAATCCGGTACAGCATTAAAGGAAATATTGGCAGAAGTTTCCCCTTCAGGAATATAAACTTTACCAGCGTTATTAATTTCGTAGAAATCAACTTCACCACTTCTTTTACCAGCAAATAACTCAGTTAAACCGTCGTTATCAATATCTACTAAAGTCGGTTGAGCAACTAAACCGACGTTAATATTATTAACGATTAGCGTGTCATCTTCTTGAAGTTCAAATACAGGATTTTGAGCATCACCGACATTAAGATAGTAGTAAAGTTTTCCATCCCCAGAACCAACTAAAGCATCATAATCCCCATCACCGTCTACATCTCCAAATGTAGGTACGCTACCACTCGCAACAACAAATGTTATGAACGAATTAATTTCATCAGTACCCGCATTCTCCAAATCGAAGGATTCATCACCATCATAAACATCTACTTCGTTAAGAGGATTATTATTACCAGTTATCTCCTCAAAACTATAATCACCCTGACTTCCAGTATTTTCATAGTAGTAAACTTGACCACCAGATGATGAGCCAACAAACAAGTCAAAATCATTATCACCATCAATATCTACTAAAACTGGAGAACTACCATAACCAACGTCTATTGGTGTTGGTATTGGTATTGATGCAGTTGACCCATTATTATTTGTTGAAATACCTGAAATACCTGAAATACCTGGGTCAGGTTCAGCAGGTTGAAATCCAAAATCACCACTACCACTGAAATCACCAATGGGATTAGTGCTTTCGTCATCAATTGCTGATACGGAACTATTTGCCTCAAACTGTCCTGAATTAGAATTGTATTCGTAATGTTGGATAGTTCCATCAAAGTTACCAATAAAAGCATCTAAGTTTCCATCATTATCAATATCTGCAAAAGTAGGAGCAGAATAAGTTAAAGCAGCATCATTAAGTGGATTAGTAGCACTAACTTGATATTGAGGAAAATCCGCAGTTCCGATATTCTCGTAATAAGTTGTACTGAAAAAGGTTTGGTTATTAACTAATTCATCGTCAACAAGACTAGCGCTGAGGTCTGTTTTAACCGCAGTTATAAACGCATCAAAATCCCCATCATTATCCACATCGGCAAAACTGGGATTAACCCCTTGGTTAAAACCAACCATTGATAAAGGATTGTTTCCACTGGTTACTTCACCAATATTAGCCGTACCAGCGAGAACTTCGTATTCGACAACCATTCCACCTGTTGGTGCTGCTTCACTCAACTGAATTTGTAATTCTGCTGTGGTACTACCATCTTCACTAGTTTCGCTATTAATTACGTTTAGCTCTGCGGTAATACTGCTGCTAATAAGTTCGCTTTCATCAACTTCTTCTACTTCTGATTCATTATCTTGGTTACTAACAGATATAGAGTTGGTACTACCGTTGTAGTTTAAGTCATTACTAGTGGCTGTCGTGGTAATACTGTATTCTACATTACCGTCGTCTTCACTATCATCAACACCGTACAAGGTAACTTCTTGGTAAGTATCCCAATTGTCAGCAGTGAAGGTTAAATTTTGATTTGAGGTACTACCGTTAAACGCTCCTTCTGTAGCATCACCAATAGCTAAATCAAGGGTGACTGTATCGGTTGGTTGACTGCTCAAACGTACCGCGAATTTAGTACTGTCTGCTCCCGGTAGTTCGATTTCTGTGGTTTCATCCGTGGTAATAGCGCTACTGCTACTATCTGCGGTAAAGGTAACTGCTACAGATGTTCCCGCATCATCGGTAGAAAGAAATGTATCGGTATCAACTGTAACTACCGCCCCGTCGTTAAAGCTTAATTGAGTTCCCGCTGTTAACGTATAAGATTCAGCACCAGAAGCAAGTTTCAACCCTACATTACCATTTGCGTAATCCGATGTAACTTCTAATTCAATTGTGGCGACTTCAGAAGTTACTACGGTGTTGTTGTAAAACTCTAAGGATGTTGCTACGGTTTCCGTGGAGATTGGGACAGCAAAAGCGCGACTTCCATAATTACTATCTTGCTGGGTTGCAGTTGTAGTACTAACTCCCAGATTGAAAGCAGATTCACCAGTACCTTCTTCTACAATCATCCTTACAGATTGTGATGTATCCCAGTTAGAAGCGGTAAAGCTAACTGTTCCGGTAGCGCTACCGTTAGCATCGGTTAAAGTAACGGTTACGTCTTCGGTGGGTGCTTGAGCTAGAGATACATTGAAAATTGCGACTGCATTTGTATCGTTAGTAGCAAACGAACTGAGTTCGATATTTACTAGCTCAATTTCGCTAATTTCATCAGTAGTGATTTCGTTTGTTGCAGAATCTTGGGTAAATGTGACTTTGACAAGAGTTTCACCACTTGCAGCAATAGTTGTTTGACTATCAACCGTAACAACAGCACCACCATCAAAAGTTAATTCCGTTCCCTGAGCAAAGGTATAACTATTATTGCCGTTATTCAGCGTTAATCCTACTTGTTGCGTAGTCGCATTATAAGCAGTAGAAACGATAAATTCTTGAGCAATATTATCAACGCTACCTACAGTATCTAACTTGGCAAATTCAATTCCTGCTGTATCGTCATCTATTAAATCAACAGTTGCGCTTTGGCTATCCGTATTTAGCGTGTAGTTATAGTTAGTCCAATTTTCCAGAGTAACGGTGACATCTTCTTCAGCAGTTTCTGCAATTTCATTATCAATTTTAGAAACAGTTATGGTTGCTTCTGTTTCACCTTCAGCAATTTTGACAACGGGAGTTTTGGTAGTTTTCCAATCTGTTAGGGGATATCCAACAGTAGAAGCAACTAAGTTATTACCATCTCCATTATTGAGCGTTCCATCGTAACTATTTGTTGTTGAGTCAGTAATAGCTGTTCCGGAATCATCATCAAAGTTGTAGTAAGCAACTAAATTATCTTCTGTTGCTGTCAGCTTTTTATCTAGATTTTCTTTGATTTCTGCTTCAGTACGAGCAGTATTCCAAATACGGACTTCATCGATTTTACCCTGCCAATAGTCGCCAGTAATTGAACTCCAACCACCAATAGCTAAATCAGTACTAGAACCCGAACTAATATCGCCAATGGTATCTCCAGTAGCAACTAACTCACCATCAACATAAAGGTTAACCTTACCATTCTGTGAATCAACTACACCAGCAAGATGATGCCATTCTCCCCGCGTAATTGTAAAGTTTCTATCCTTAAGAAATAGGGTATTTGAATTATCTGCAAGAAAGAATGCTGGAGTATCGTTATCATCAAGTCTGAGCGTCCATCCAGCAACTGTTCCACCTTGTGGTTTTTTACTAACTACATTCCTAAAATCTGTTCCACTATTTGGATCGTGATAAACCCAAGCTTCAACAGTAAAGCTGTTTGTACCAAAATCTAATTCATCTGCATGGGGAATTTTGACATTATCATTTACTCCATCTAAAGATAAACCTTGATTAATATTAAAAGGAGTACCATCATTACCATTCCCTGTTAAATCGGGAACAGTTGTAGTTACATCATCAAAGTTATAGTAAGCAGCTAAACCGTCTTCTGTTCCTTCTAGCTTTGAGTAAAGATTTTGTCGAATTTCTGTTTCAGTTCTAGCTTTATTCCAGATACGGACTTCATCGACTTCACCCTTGAAATAATTTCTACTTTCTCCACGATTACCAATATATAAAGGAGAAGTATTTTGAGTACTATTAGTTGTTGTATCGTTAGCTGTTCCCTGTAGATTACCATCGATATATAAAGATAAAGTATCCCCGTTTTTAACAAAAGCTATGTGATGAAATTGACCATCGTTGATGACAGTACTTGAAGTAATTCCAGGATTATTCCCAGAGCTAGGACCATCGTAACGTGCAGCCCGAATCGTACCAGGACCATTTAAATATCGAATTACAAAGGGATAAGCACCGTTTCCACTCCATTTTTCAATAATAGAGTTGTCACCGAACTGTAAATCTGCTTGACTAGAATCGGCTTTAACCCAGGTTTCAACGGTGAAATTTTGACTAGTGCCAAAATCTATGTCGCTCGAATCGGGAATGCTGACATAATCATCAACCCCATCAAAAGATAAAGCACTTTCACCGTTGTAGGTAAAGGTATCGGCGTAAAGATTATAATCAGTACCTTCGGTTGCAGTACTAGAAACTGAGAAAGGAATAACTAAACCACCTTCTGGTGCGGGAGTATCTAACTTCACCGTAAATACACCAGATTCAGTTTCATTTCCTTCTGTAGCGTCTCTGGTTTTGGAAATACTAACCGTGGGAGTAAGTTCTAATTCTGCTCCACCTTCGGTTAATTCGAGTATGGTGGCATAATCATAATTAAAAGCAACAACTGAAAGTTGCTTCGTCTGGTTAGTATAAGTACCTCCGTTGATACTTACCGTATTAGAGGCAGTATTATTAGCATCGTTACGAATATTAAGATTCGATACGGTAATTGTTTGGTAAGTATCCCAGTTATTTGGTGTGAAAGTTAGGTTGTTTGTAGTGCTATCAGTTGAAATACTGACTGTTGCATCTTGAGTTGGTTGGCTAGTTAGTTTTACTTGGAAAGTTGCATTACCGCTTTCATCAACAACAACATAATTTGCAGCATTGCTTAAATCCTCTCCAAATTTATTAGCAACTACGATATCTACAGCATAATTATCCGAATCCTGGATTGTAATCTCAGCAGATTGAGTCGATTGAATACCGTATGTAGCCCCATTTGTAGCGAAGGGGTCGTAAGCTAGACTTTCGGTAGAATTATCAGCAATCGGTACATCATTGTTAGTAGCAGCACCAGCATTACCGTTAAAACTTCCGTTATTACCGTTACTGGTTTGGTCGTTAGCAGTACTATCTTCAAAGGTATAGTAAGCAACTAAGCCATTTTCGTCACCATTAAGCTTTTTATTGAGATAATCTTGAATTTCTGTTTCACTACGAGCAGTATTCCAGATGCGGACTTCATCTATTTCACCGTGAAACTCTCGTCCTGTACTTTGTTGATTTTCACCAATTAGAACATTGTAATTATTAGTAGGAATGGAAATACTAGCATCTGTTTGATTAGAAACACCGTCAACATAAAGCTTTAGTGATGTTCCATCATAAACCCCGGCGATATGATGCCATTCACCATCATTAACACTTGTTGAACTATTAACAAATTTCAATGAATCACCAGTAGCAAGTGCAAAATGGACATTATCCGTGTTTTCGTTACGTGATAACCGCCAACTAGTATCACCTTTGGAAATAATTGTTTGCCATGTTTTAGTGAAACTATCAACTTTAATCCAAGCTTCAACAGTAATTGTATTAGTTATGTCAAAGTTGGATTCATTCGCAAGTTGGACATAATCACCATTACCATCTAAGGATAAAACTTTGTTATTAGTAACTAACGTACCACTATTATTTAAAAAGTTTTCATTATCGCTTTCTACAGCAGTCGCACCATTAATTGTGCCATCGTTATTGTTATTAGTTGAATCAATAGCTTCGCCATTTTCAAAGGTATAGTAAGCAACTAAATTATTTTCGTTACCGCTCAAGGATGAATAAAGAGTACTTCGGATTTCTGATTGACTACGAGCAGTACTCCAAACACGAACTTCGTCCATTTCACCGGAAAAATGATTGGGAGCCTCACCATAGTTAGGTCTACCAATTTTTAAAGTATCGCCGTCTTTGTATCCATTGCTGGCTGTATAACCACTACTAGAAGTGACATCTTCACCGTCTACGTAGATTTTACCCACTCCAGAAGTGCCACTACTATGATCCCAAACCACAGCTACATGATGCCATTCCCCATCATTTACTACTTTAGAACCTCTGATATAGTCATTACCAAATCCAACAAAACGAACCTGACCAGAACCATTGATGTAAAAAGCTTTTTCGTATCTTTCCCAATCGGTATCTCCATCATTTTTAGAAATAATAGCTTCTCCTGTTCCGGTGGTTTTAATCCAAGCTTCTAGAGTAAAGTCATTTTGATTTAGACCAACTACACTATCATTGAGATTGACATAATCATTGCTACCATCAAAGGATAATGCTTCATTGGAAGAAACATCGGCAATTATATTACCCTCAACAGAGTCATCATTAAAGTTGTAGTAACCAACTAAATTCGCTTCGTCTCCATTAAGCGTTGCATAACGAGTATCTTGAATTTCTGTTTCTGTACGAGCTTTATCCCAGATACGGACTTCATCAATTTGACCATCGAAATTACGACCAGTTTGCTGAGCATTTTCACCGATACGAACTTTGTAAGCACTATTTGAAATCGACCCACTAACAGAAACTTCTTTAGATACACCATCAACAATAATTTGCAGTTTTGTACCATCATAAACCCCAGCAACATGGTGCCACTCACCATCATTTACTTCTATGTCGCTGAAAACATTCCCAATACCACTAATAGCAAAGTCAATTTTGTTAGTGCTTTGGTAGCGATGCAATCGCCAATTAGTATCTCCTTTTGTAACGATAGCTTGCCAAGCCTTATCAAAATTATCAACTTTAATCCAAGCCTCAACAGTAATTTCATTTGTTATGTCAAAGTTGGATTCATTGGCTATTTCGACATAATCATTACTACCATCCAAATCAAGAGCTTTATTAAAATCCGGTAACAAAGTCAGCTTAATATTCTCATCCCCTTCCACAACCGCATCGGGTAAAGCTGTTAAATAAATTCTCGCGGAATCTTCACCTTCAGCAATAAAGATTGAATCGGTTTGTGGTTCGTTGTCGGTTGTGCTGACATCGGTTTGAGAATTGTAAAAATCTTCGTCTTGAGTTGCTGTAGAATCGCTTTCAATTTCGTAGTTAACAATAATTCCCGGTTGATTGGTGACTTTTTGGTCGAGTTCGATATCTATATGACCTTTGAAAGTCGGAATTTCGGAATCGATAAAGTTGGTTTCGTCACCGTTATTTAAAGTACCTTCAATATCGGCAATATCGGCAATAGTTGTTTCATTTACAGTATCTTCGTCAAAGTTGTAGTAAGCAACTAAACCGCTTTCCGTTCCGTTGAGTTTTTGATAGCGATTTGCTTGGATTTCGGCTTGAGTACGAACAGTATTCCAGATGCGAACTTCATCAATTTTACCAGCATAGGTTTGATTGGAATCAAAACCACCACCAACAGCATCTTGTTCTTGTCCTAAAACGAAATTACCACCGTTTTCGATTGCGTCTCCTTGAGACAGATTCCCGGAGAAAACTTGTTCTCCATCGCGATAAAGTAATACTTGACCATCGCTGCTTCTCCAAGTTACTGCCCAATGATGCCAATTTTCATCTGGAATTTCAATACTTGTATCTATATCTCTATTGCCAATGAAGACTATAATCGAATTAGAATTAGTGCTTTCGTATAAAAGTACTTCATTATTATTAGTATCACTGGTTGCATAAGAAAATAGCGGTGTTCCCGAATCTTGATTGTCATGTATTTTAAATCTTTTAAACCAACCTTCTACAGTAATTTCTGAGTTAGGAAAATTGCCGAGTTTTGATTCTACATAATCATCATTTCCATCAAAAGAAGCTGCATCTGCTAATTCTATTGACTCAACAATATTATTCCCATTACCGTTAGTTAAAGTACCGTTATTACCGTTGTCAGTCAGGTCACTAATAGTATTTCCACTAGCAGAATCTGAATCAAAGTTATAATAAGCAACTAAATTACCTTCACTTCCTTCTAGCTTTTGATAAAGATTTTCTTGAATTTCAGCTTGAGTACGAGCAGTATTCCAAATACGAACTTCGTCAACTTTACCATGCCAGAAATTATTACTGCTTAAGGCATCCCAATTACCAATTTTTAAGCTATTTCCTGAATTTATACTGCCTAATCCTGTAATTGATTGAGTAGCTTCTGGCTGTAATTCTCCATTAACGTAAAGATAAGCTTCACCAGTATTTCTATCGACTACTCCTGCAAGATGATACCATTCCCCTTCTCTAAGAGCAGTATTACTATTAGCATCAACTCGACTAGTTCCATCTCCTAAGAAAAACTGAGGTTTATCATCACCGTTAATTCTTAAAGTCCATCCCGAGTCAGTACCATTAGTAGAATTTCCTCCTTTTTTACTAACAGCATTATTCCACCAGTCTGTACTATTTGGGTCATCATAAACCCAAGCTTCAACAGTAAAACTTTCAGTTCCAAACTCTAAATCATCTGTATTGGGAATTTCAACATAATCATTAGTACCATCAAGAGAAACCGCATTTGCAAAGTCTATTGAATCAGTAAAGTTATTATTATCACCGTTATTAAAAGTCGCATTCTCTGACACATCGTTGATAGTTGTTCCATCAACCGAATATTCGTTAAAGTTGTAGTAAGCAACTAAACCGTTTTGTGTTCCATTAAGTTTTTTAGTGAGATTATCTTGAATTTCATCTTGAGTACGAGCAACATTCCAAATACGAAGTTCATCTACTTCACCTTCCCAAGGACTGCTGAAGTCTTTACTATTACCCACAATAAAATCACCATCGCTACTTTCTAAAGAGCGAACATTAGATGCTTCTTGCTTACCATCTAAATATAAATAAAGTGTAGTTCCGTCATAAACTACTGCTGCATGATGCCAAACCCCTTTACTGACAGTATTTTGGGTGAACAGGTTACTTCCACCAAGAAAAGTACCTAAAGTTTCACTGTCGTTGTGATAAAACAACCAAGAACGTCCCGTACCAGTACCATTCTTTTGTTGTAATACAATAGAAGTTCCCGTACTATTGAGCTTAAACCAAGTTTCTACGGTGAAGGGATTGCCACTTCCGGGATTGATGGTATAAGGTAATTCCACATAATCATCAACCCCATCCAAAGAAACAGCATCACCAAAATCTACAGCAGTCTCATAAATTTCAGCAGTGTAATTGGAAATATTAACTTCAGGCTTATTAGTAGTCATTATTGTTATTCCTTATTTCTTCTAAATTTCAACTAGGCTTTAATGAAAAATTGAGCGTTTATGTCTAAATTGCTTAATTTATAAACAAGCAAATAATCATCACAAGATTGTTATCCCGATTCAATTGGATTGGGTAATATGGCGAATATTTGAGTTATCTGAAAATTAGTTGTTGAAATAGCTTTTTTAGAAAACTTTGCAGATGACGAAGGGTTGTAAAATCTGAAAGTTTTGTGTTTATTTCTGCTATTTCTAAAGATTATTTTCTGATAAGTTTGTTGGGATTTACATCCGCGATATTACCCAAGCTTGTCGGAACCTCACCCCCTTCCCCTCTCCTTGTCAAGGAGAGGGGTGTCTCCTTTTCCCCCTCTCCTTAATAAGGAGAGGGGTGTCCGTAAGGACGGGGTGAGGTTAAGCTGCTCCAACAGCAAACAAATCCGAACCCTCAGCATTAGCTTGAGCAACTTCTACCGCTGCTTCCGTCAACGAAATATTCCCCGTCACATCAGCCAAAAACTTATCGTTCACCAAGTTAGAGAAAGCAGTAATATCGGTAAACCAATTGCCAATAACTTGATTTACATAACTAAGCTTCTGCTCGACAGTTTTCCCTATAACTTGATAGCTAAAGCTACCGCTAAAAATCACGATGGGAATCTTTTTATCTTTCTGATTCAAAGCTGCTTCGGTGATGTTCAAAGCCAAAGGAGCGCGTCTGAGCTTATACATCAAGTTAAGAGACGCTCGCATTTCTGCTTCACCTTCCTCTTGCCAAGTTCCCGGAGACAGTAACTTTTCGGTAATAAATTTACGTCCAGCATCTTCTTCACCGAAAGCGACAAAACCCCTGGGGTTAATTCCAATTGCTTGAAAATCTAAATTGGGTAGAGCTTGAGTGAATTTACTGATAATTGTTGGTGCCAAAATCGTTTCGGCGCTTTTGTTAGCAACAGCTTCCGCAAAAATCACCCGATTGGGTTCGGCGATGATATTTAGACCGTTTTTGAAGCTAAATTTGGCATTATTGCTGTTAATTGCTGGCTTTTGACTAAATTCCCAATGTCCAGGAATAATACCGCTATATTTGAGAAAATCTGGAGTAATAATCGCAGGTTTTAGGTCTTTCGCAGCAATAACAATTGCTAATTCTTGAACCGTTAATGCTTGATTCATGATGCTTCCTATAATAAATTCTTCACCTAACTCTACCTTTGGAATGAGTGATTAACGATACCAGAGTTAAGTCTTTATAAAGTATGGCAAAGGAAATATAAAAATGCCAATAAGCAAAAGTTGATATGTTTTTCCTAAAAGTTGATAAAAGTTGATAAAAGTTGATATCTTTCCTGGATGCTATTGACAAGCAAATCAATCGGACAGTAGCTTTAACTATTGTCAACTTATCAGATTAATCAATATTAATAGAATCAGTATTTTCTTGGTTGACGATATAAAACTGTATAACAACATGCTTAAAACAAGCAAAGATTAAAAGTATTCTTAGTAAGTTACTAAGTTATTCCTTTAGACAGATGCATATAAAAAGCAGATTATAAAACCATGAAGAATTTATTGAAATTATTTTACAAATTATTAAGTTTCGGCTTATGTTCGCAGCTTTTGTTGTTTATATTCTCGGCTCAAGCACATAGCCAGCAAAATAGCAGTGTCGTTACCTCTCCCATACAATTTGAACCACCTCCAGACGGTGAACCACCAGATACCTCGGGAGGCGGTTCAAGAGATCCCGATCAAAGTAGATGTTCTTCTAATGAAGAAAAAATTAAAGCTTTAATGCCAGAAGGTAATTTTGGATGGACTTTGCAGGAAATTCCATCTATTCACGTTTATTTGCCTAAAACTTCAGCGAAACAGGTAGTATTAGCCTTCCAAGATGAAGCTGAAGAATATCATGAAACTGTTTTTTTACCAATACAAACTGATAAGAGAATACTCAGTTTTAGCTTACCAAAAGATAGACCTCCTCTAGAAATAGGAAAAAACTACAAATGGAAGCTAACTCTTGTTTGTGGAGATATTGTAGATGTAGAACACCCACAATTAGAAGGTTGGGTGAAACGTATTGATATCAATTCTGTTGATACTAACTTCAAAAATCAAACGGCTATAGAAAAAGCGCGTTGGTTGGCAAAAAACGGCTATTGGTACGATTATATAAAGGTTTTAAAAGCAGCAAAAGAAGCTAATTATAACAATAGCAACATAAATTCGCTTTGGTTTAACTTATTAAAAAATTTTGATATAGAAGTTAGATATAATACTATAGAGAAAGGAAATGGCGATGTGAAGTAATTATAATATAGTCGTAATGGATAATACAGATGAAATTTTAGAGTTCATTGAAAACATCATTTTTATTAATACGGGAGAGCATCTTAACGATACTCAAAAAATCATCTTAGAAGAGTCTTGGAATAAATCGAAAAAAACCTACGAACAAATAGCTGCCGAGCTTGGCTATGCTGGTAGCTATATTAAACAAGGAGTCGGGCCAAAATTGTGGCGACTCCTTTCAAAAACTTTTGGAGAAAAAGTTACTAAAATTAATCTCCATTCTGTAGTTAATCGATGGATAAAAAGTAAAGCTAATCAGCAGTCTTATAGTTTCAAAAAATCACCACAATTATCTTCAAAGAAACAAGCAGAATTAGAATCGGCATATTTAGCATATGCTGAATCTGTTAATCAAGAAAATAAAAAGGAATCTTCATGTAAGTGCGTTTACGAAGATAAAAAGCCTTTAGCAGGTGCGGATTTAGAATTCCCTCAAGACAGCGTAGCTTTAGATTCTGCTTTGTATATAAGCAGAGGTAATCATGAAGAAAGATGCTACCAAACTATTTTAAACCCTGGTGCTTTTATTCGGATTAAAGCTCCAAGACAAATGGGTAAAACTTCTTTAATGAATAGAGTTTTAGCTTATGCGGCAAAAGAAGAAAAATATAAAACGGCATTACTGCATTTTCAACAAGCCGATTCTTCTATTTTAACCGATTTTAATCGTTTATTGCGCTGGATATGCATCAACTTAACTCGACAGCTAAAATTAGAATCAGATATTAATGATTATTGGGATGAAGAACTTGGTTCTAAAATGAGTTGTAATTTATATATTCAAGCGTGTGTTTTACAACAAATTGACAGTCCGTTAGTGTTAGCTTTAGAAGAAGTTAACGAAATTATCGAACATCCGCAGATTGCCAAAGAATTTTTTAGCTTATTACGTTTTTGGCATGAAAGAACCAAAGCAGATGCTAATTGGCAAAAGCTGCGATTGATAATGGTTCATTCGACAGAAATATATATTCCTTTAGATATTAATCAGTCTCCTTTAAATGTAGGTTTAAGAATTGAGTTAGAGCCTTTCAATAAAGAGCAAGTTCAAGAATTAATGCTGCGGCATCAACTTGATTTGAATGCTGATGATTTAAATAAGTTAACGAATTTAGTTGGAGGACATCCTTATTTAACTAGACTGGCATTCTATTATTTAAAGTGTCAAGAACTTACTTTTACAGAATTGTTAGAAACTGCTGCTACAGATGCAGGTATTTATCGGGATGTTTTACAAAGGAATCTGCGTCTACTTTATAAAGATAACGAATTAGTAGAAGCTTTTAAAGCAGTATTAGATGCCGATGAACCGATTGCGCTAGAACAAATACAAGGTTTTAAGTTACATAGCATGGGATTAATTAACTATCATGGTAATCAAGTTTTTGTCAGTTGCGATTTATATAGACAATATTTTCAGGAATATTTAAACTATAAATTCAATCGATAATACGTACAAATCCCATACGCACATGTTCGTGAAGTTTGCGAACTTTTCTATTTTCTTCATTGTTCAGAGCTTTATTAGATAACATCACTTCACATAACCAATTTTGGTCGTATCGAGTAATTGCACCAGTAGCAAAAATTCTTTCAATGACATTTTCCATCATGAAATCTCCTTCTCAAAATTAAAAAACTTATTTTTTTTAGCTTTATAACTCCTTCAAGTATGACAAGGTTAAATGAAATCGTAAATATATAAAAGTTGATAAAAGTTGATATATTCCTTCTCTAGGTATAGATGGTTGCATTGAAGGTTTGGAATTTGGGCATGGGGTATAAAGTAGTAAGTAGCAAGTAGTAAGTAGCAAGTAGTAAGTAGCAAGTAGTGAGTAAGAAATAATTTATTCTTCTCTCTCTCCCTCTCTCCCTCACTCCCTCGCTCCCTCGCTCCCTCTCTCCCTCACTCCCTCACTCCCTCTCTCCCTCACTCCCTCACTCCCTCACTCCCTCACTCCCTCACTCCCTCGCTCCCTCACTCCCTCGCTCCCTCTCCCATTCCCGATTGCGATAATGTACTTTCAATCAATTGCAGATTCTCTCTACTTTCGCTTTGCTTAAGATATTCAATGGCGATTCTTCCCGGTGCGGGTTTTTCTCGACTGATAGAAATTAGGATTTTGACTGTTTGAATCAAGGTATTTTTTTCTAAATGTCCTACCGTTATTGTAGGTAGCGCGATCGCAGCAGTTATAAGTGCCAAAATAGCTGGAATAGAAGGTATCCAGCATTGCTGTAAAAAACCAAAGTATGCGATACCTAAAATCACAAAAATTGCCGAAATAACCGCAATGATAATCAAATTGGGAGAATTCAGTTTCCATGCTAATATTGCACCTATTCCCGACCAAAGTAAAATCCATAGCCATTCTACAGGCTCAGACCATACTTGCAAGAAACCTTTGCCTTCTAAAGCCGCATTCAACAGTTGACTGATTATATTTGCATGAATGGTTACTCCTGCCATTTGTTTGGGAACTTCTGGCAAATTTTGGCTGCTATAGGGAGTTAGAAACGAATCGTTGATACTTTCGGCTGTTGCACCTATCAAAGCTATACGCGATTCTAATGCTTGTGGAGGTATGCGATTAGCTAATAAATCTGTAATTGAAAAAGTCTGAAACTGTGCCCTCGTACCATGATAATTAAGCAGAATTTGATATCCTCCGGTTTTAGCACGAATATAGCTACCGTCGTTAGGCTGCAAAGGTTTAAATACGGTTTTTCCTAGTTGAATATGGTATCGATTATTAGGCAGTGGTTTAAAGGTAATACCTTCGGCTTTTAGATAACCCAAAGCTAATTTAGCAGCAAAGCTAAATTTCAATTTATCTCTCGAAAATTGATAGGAAAGTAAAGCACGCCGTACTTTCCCATCTTCATCTAAAATTTGGTCGTCAAAACCGACTCTATCTAATTTTTCTAAAACTTTAGATGGTGCAACTTGACTATCGACTATTTTTTCTATTCCAATTAAATTAGGAGTAGTTTGGAATAATTCAACTAACTGTTGATGACCTGGTTCTACTGGTAAATCTCTATACAAAGCTAGTCCAATCATTCTGGGTTTGTAAGATTTTAAGTTTGTTAAAGCGGCTGCTAAGACTTTATCGGATAAAGGATATTTACCAATTTTTTGGATATCCTCTTCATCAACAGTAATAATCGCGATTTTAGGCTCTATTATCGGTTGTAAACTGGCTTGAAAAAATCTATCCCATACTGTTAGTTCCATTCCCTGTAGTAAACTAGTAAAACGTAGCGATATTACAAATATAGCAACACCAATTGAAATCGTAATTGTCCAGCGTTTGAGTAACCGTAAATTTTTAACTTTATCTTTAGCAATTCTTTTTGCATCTGCCAAAATTTTATATGCTTGTTTTGCAGCGTTTAATGCAAATTCTGCTCTTTCAAGCTCTTGATTTGCAGTAATTAAATTATCTTCGACTTCTTGTTTAACAATTGCTTGACTAGCACCCAGAAAACGGTAATCTAAATCGGAAAGCTTTTTATTTTCTGCCCAAGACAGTGCTTGTTGAAGTGCTAAATCCCTCAAAAGCTGAGAATTATCCTGCTGTTGGGAATCAATCCAAGCATTAAATTTCTCAGAGTAAGGGCGGAGATTTTCTAATTGCTGGCTTACCCATTCTTGATTAAAAATTTCCCGATAAATGCGATTTTTTACTTTTATAATTCCTTGCTCGTTTATAACTAAACCAGATAGCAAAAGTTCAATTTTTTCTGAAGTGTTATTATTCTGGATTATTTCCCCTAACAATATTCTTTGGTAAATTCCTAGCAAACGTCCCGCTATTTGTTCGTTATTTAGAATCCGATTGCTAATAGTTCTTAAATGCTCTGGTTCGTCACGTGATTCCCAGTTTTCAATAACTTGCGATCGCACAATTTTTTCTATTGGTAATTCGGGGTTTGATAACTCATGTTTATTTGCAATTTCTTGAAGATATTCAAATAATATTTTACATAATTTTTGAGTTAGAAACGGCTGTCCGTTTGTCCAACTCAATATTTCTTTAATAACTTCTGATGAATTTTCTATGTGATTTTGCAACCCTTGATTCAAAGGCTGAACTTGTTCTAAAGTAAAACCGTTTAATTCTATTGATTTACCAATATTAAACGGAGTACGCTTTTTATTTTTAATTAAATCCGATGGTGTGGCAACTCCGAAGATAGCAAAAGTAATCCTTTTATAATCTGGATTAATTGTTCTTTGGTTATAGCAAAACCGAATTAAAGCAAAAAAATCATCAACAGAAAAAGGTAAACTGAGTATGCTATCTATTTCATCGATAAATATAAATAAATCTTCTGTGGGAAACTGCTCTAAAATTACATCGGAAATAAATAAACTCAATCTCTGCAAAACAGGAATATCTTCTTGCTCGCGCCACCATTTCTTAAAATTAACCTTTCCGAAAAGATTAAAACCTAAATATAATTGAGAGACAATTCCCTTATACCACTGCTCCGGAGTTACATTTTCACTACCGATACCCGTCACATCCACAGCAGTGCAGCAAAAACCTTCTGATTCTAAACGGTGCTTTGTACGTACAAGCAAAGAAGACTTTCCCATTTGTCGGGAATTAAGTACATAGCAAAATTCCCCTCTCTTCAAAGCTTCATACAGTTGCGAATCAGCCTCTCGCTCTACATAGGTAGGAGCATCGTTACTTAAACTACCCCCTACTTGATATTCAGTCTGGCTCATTATCTAGGTTAAGTGGATTGCAGATTACTAGTATATACAAAGCCTTACCTTAACCTGTAAGAATGCGGCTACATAAATAATTTAAATGACATCTTGCACCATTCTTACCACTTACTACTTACTAATCTGCCGGTTGCGGCAATTCCGGTATGTTAAACATTTGCACTGCATCGGGTTGTCCGCCTGATAAAATAAAAGCAAGATAAAAGGCGATCGCACGCACCGATTGTGCAAAGAATGGTTAGGTTGCACCTGTAGCTTTATAATTCAAATGCGTTTGCCTGGTAGTAGATTACACCCTATTATTTGCAATAATATAATTTTTTACGTCAAAACCTTGTATCTTTAAAGCTTTTAGAGATTTACCGTCAAAAACTTGAGCGCCAACCAAAAGCGAAAAAATACATAACCTTACTCTACCTAAAGATATAGATGATTGAAAAATATTGGAGATTACCAAAATGAACCTTGGGAAATTTGTTACCCAAAAATTCTGACATCAAGTATTACCCAAAGGCAAAACAACACAATAATCGGGAAAAATTGTAATGGGTGTAGCATCGAAATATTGGATTTTAATTGAGGTGGACAGTTTTAGTCGCTGCAAAAGCAAAGTACTCGAAGCAGCGAAAGTTTTTTTTCACGAGCAATTTCCCGAGCTAGCAGAACAAAAAGAAATACCAGATAGGAATATTCAACGTCAACTTATACAATGGTATCAGTCAAATGACCATCGTGGTGAGATGGCACAAAAATGTTTGCGCTGTTTTATCTCTAACGTGCTTAAAGAAAGTTGTATCGCATTAGAGCAGAAGTTCAGTGAAAAACACCTTCTTTTCAGTGCAGAACTATTGCCGCTAGTATTAGATGCTACTAGTAGCAATCAAGATAGTAAATCTCTAACAACTCATATTTTATCAACCTTCAACCCGGATAAAAGTAATTTATCAACTTGGGTAACAGTTATTTTTAAAAGTTGTAGTGCTGTTAAGCAATCTTTAAAAGAGCATGGAATTGTACAGTTAACTGATTGGACGATTCTTCGCTACACAACTCATACGAGATTGAAGCGAGTTTTAATCAATGTACAATCAACACCAACCCAAATCAGTAAAGCTATGAAATTGCTTGATGGTTTTCAGAGCATTTATTGCACTCAATTATCCCAGTACCGCAAACCTAAACCCGATAGTAAATTTAATACTGCTAAATATCCGCAACCCACTTTAGAGCAACTCAATCAAATTGCTGAAATTTTATCTAAAGATAAGGAATACAGTTTTGATAAAAAAATCATTTCTGCTGAAGAAGTATTAGAAGAATTACAAAAACTGGCGAATGTATTACGAGAAACTTGGATGCAATCCCAGCAAACAGTTGAGAATAATTATGAGAAAAAAACATCTAAACTACCAGATTTTTGCATTGAACCATTTAATAATTGCTTGCATAAATCTGTAGAGCAGGTAATTATAACTCGCTTTGATTATATCCAACGCAAAGGAACTGTCAAAGGCAAGGAACAAGCTAAAAGATATCTGGAAGCACTACATTTATTTCACTGTAATGGTATGGCATTAAAAAAAATAGCTGTTCAGTTAGGATTTACCGATCAACCTCATTTAAGTCGTCTGCTAAAACTAAAAATATTACGTAAAGATATCGGACGTAATTTAATCTTAAACTTGAAAAAATATGTTGCAGAACTTGCTGGATATTCTCAAAATCCCGATACACTGCTGGAATTAGATACACGAATTCAAAAAATGTTTGGTCAAGAAATAGATGAATTAATTGAGGATGCAGAAAAAGAAGCTAAAAACGGATACAGATTAGTCATGAATAGCAAATTAGCTCAATCAATTTGTCAGTTTATCAACAAATTTCCGCATTTTAATAATTAGGACGGAATTACTATGAGCAATTTTACTTCCGATTTCACAAACGATTTATTTGACATTGACAATAATTTAGAAATAATCAATTTAGAAGAGCAATTACAACCAGCTTTTGTCATCGGCACACAAATAAATAATCAACTTAGACAATGGCAAGTTTATTTTCAATGTTTGGCATTATTTGCTTTTGAAGAATGGCTGCAAGAGCGCGAACCAAGTTTAACTGTTAATACAGACAATTTATCTACATTACAACAGCAGTATGCCAATTTAATTGATGCTGCAAGTAATTTAGAGGTAGGCAATTTTAAGGTTTGTCTTATCCCTAGTATGCTTTTAACTAATGAAGAAATTGCTATTCCCAGAGCAGTTATCGATCTACCAGAATATACAGCCCATTTTTATGTTGTAGTTGGTATTGATGAAGAGTTAGAAATTGCAGCAGTCAAAGGCTTTTTGCGTTACGAACAGTTAGTTAATATTAAAGCAACATTACAGCCAGAAGCAGACTGGAATTATTACATTCCTTTAATTCAATTCAATCAAGAAGTAGATCAACTGTTGCTTTATCTGCAATGTTTAGCACCCACTGCAATTGTTTTACCAGAAATACCTGCTTCTCGTCAGGATGTTTTGAGCAGGGTACAGACTTCACTATTGAATTTATTACCCCAATTAAATAATCGTCCTTTATGGGAAGTTTTGACTTGGGAACAAGGTAAAGCAGTATTAACAACACCCACTATAATTAATTGGCTTTATCAATCTATCAATCAAAATACTGCTTCATTGACTAAGCATTTATCCGATTTACTACAGATTTTAACCCAGCAAGCAGTTAATGTTGGTCAGTGGTTAGTAAATCGAGTTGATGATGCGGTACAAACATTATCATGGCAGTTAATTCCGGCATCTCAATTACGCTCAACAGTTGAGTCAAACGAATCTAATATCGTACAAGAATTAGAAGTTATTCTCAACGATATTCAAGAAAATCAATTAGAAATTCCATCTACAGCAGTTCGTATTTATCAAGATATTCGATTAGATAAATTACTGCGACTATATGTAATTATTTGGAGTTTACCAGAAGAAGAAAGTGCATGGACTTTGTTACTCATCTTAAAAGCCATAAATAAGAATCAATCGGTTTCCAGGTTTACATTGCGAATCAGCGACGAAATAGAGGTTTTAGATGAGCAAGAGTTAATTACTGACGATAACAATTACATTTATACCCAGGTAGAAGGAAATTATGACGATAAGTTTTTAGCAACAGTTATTTCTGAAACTGGTCAAATACAAGCTTTTCCACCATTTGAATTTATTAGATAGTCATATAATATTTAAGTTATATATTTAACAATAGTACTCTTGGGGGTACTATAAATTGGGAAAAATTTGATTTAGGATAGTGATTACAAATCTGATAGGAATCCTTAAAATTATGCTATGGCAATTTTCTGTTATTGCGGGAAGAATCTATCATGAATGCGAAGGTTTTTGAATTAAAGGTAACGAAAATTGAATCAACCTGTATTTTTGAATTAAATTGGGAAGCAGGTAAGAAAATAACAGTTAGCTTACAGTATTCTAATTCCCTCGGTGATTATTACCAGCAGTGGAGAAAAGCTTATTTAGACTACTATAGGAACTTGCGAGGAAGAAAAACTGCGAGTGGAAAAGGAAGTATAAAAAAAGATTTTCGCAGCCACTTAGTAAATACTCACTCAAAATTATTAGATGAATTCCATCGCTGGTTGTTTAGTGCCGAATTAATCGAAATTCGTCGTGAAATTGCCAATTCGGTTAATTATCTGAGCGATAACCAAAAAGAATGGGTTGAAGTATTTTTAACTTGTACTCCCGTAGAAATTGCACGTTTACCTTGGGAAACTTGGGAGATTGGAACTGATTTAGGAGTACCCAAAAGAATACGTATTGCTCGCAATCCAGCAAATATTCGCAATCAGAATTTTCGTCCCCTTCACCGTAAAGTCAGGATTTTAGCTATTTTAGGAGACGATACTGGCTTAAACTTCGATTCTGAGAAAGAAGAATTTAATAAAATTAAATCGATTGCATATGTAAAATTTATAGGTTGGACTTTAAAAAAGAATATTGATGAATTAAAACAAGAAATAGTCCAAAACATTGCAGCAACTGACGGTTGGGATATACTATTTTTTGCTGGGCACAGTAACGAATCGGTTTTAACTGGTGGTGAATTAGGTATTGCCCCTAACGCTTCAATATTCGTGTCAGAAATCGAAGATGCTTTAAAGCTAGCAAAAAAAAGAGGGCTTCAGTTTGCGATTTTCAATTCCTGTAGCGGTATCAATATTGCAGAGTCGCTGATTAATTTAGGTTTAAGTCAAGTGGTGGTGATGCGGGAGCCTATTAATAACAAGGTAGCCCAGGAATTTTTAAAACAGTTTCTCAGAAGTTTGACTGAGTATAAAGATGTTCACGAATCGTTGTTAGATGCAAGTAAGTTTCTTAAACAGCAGCAGCAGCGTCTTGCTTATCCTTCCACATATCTAGTTCCATCGCTATTTCGTCATCCCAGTGCAGAGTTATTTTGTATTCAACCTTTTGGTTTATTTTCAATTATTAAACAGTGGCTACCAACTTCCAAGGAAGCAAAGTGGTTGGGGATATTTTTATTAATTAGTTTAATTGCTCCTTTACAAGAACTGTTTTTAGATTCGCGTTTTTTTCTTCAAGCTGTATATCGTCAAGTTACCGAACAAGTTTTATCAGATAGTAAACCAAAAATAGTATTAGTTCAAATAGATGAAAAATCATTAAGAATAGCTAAAAATACAGAATCAAAGCAGTGCAAGCAAACTGAAGAAAAATTTAGACAAAGATATCTAGATTATTGCTATCTGGCAAATATAATCAATAAATTATCAAGTTTAAATACTAAAACTATTGGCATAGATTATATTTTGAATGCAGTATACGAGCATGAGACTAAAAGTAAAATACTTCATCAAGAAATTGAAAGAATAAACAATAATAACAATACTTTAACCGTATTTGCTTACGAACAAAAATATGAAGACGGTTATAGAAATGAAGTAAAGAAAATCATTGCCGATACAGCCATTAATTTTAATGGAAATACTCATGGTTACGACTTGTATTTAAACCTACCCAAACGCAAATATTGTTATAAAAATAATCAATGTCCAATTGGTTATATGGTAGCTTTGGTTTCTCAAGTAAATAAACAGCAAATCAATTTTCAAAATCGAGTAAAGTTTTCTGATTCAATTAATAATTCGATAAAAAACAAACGACGTAATAATTCTATAGTTAATTTTTTATATAAAGCCCACATTCAGCCTATTACTAAATTTTCTTCTAAGTTCAGGCAGATGTGGTTTTATCCAGTAGTTGATTATTCAATTCCCAAGCAAAAAATTTATCAAACAATATCTGCTTGCGAGTTATTAAATACCTGTGAAATTAGCTCGGATAAACAAAAGATTCTCAATAGCTTTGATACAAAGATAGTTCTTATCGCTCCCGGCGTATACAGCGATATGGATGAATACGAAAAACAAGCGAAGGATAACAGAGGTTTACTTTTAGCTATTGCTTATTGGCGCGATGCAGATGGCTGGAAGGACTTTTTTGACGGTAACAATACTTTTACAGGAGGTGAAATGCACGCATACATGATTCATCATTTTATTAATAGAGATTTAGTTATACCAATACCAGATTGCGGGATGATTTTAGCTGTAGCCATATTAGGTAAATTCATCGCAATCAAATTATTAATTCATTCTGAGAGCAGACAATTTGTATCTTATTATTTCACCGCATTAGTCTTAATTTATTGTCTATTATCATTAATTATTAGCTTACAGATTTATCTCAGTTTCAGAATATTAGTGCCTTGGCTTCTACCTTCTGTAACTTTATGGAATTATATTCGTCTCGAACTAAAAGAAAAAAATTATGTTAAAAATTATGTTCCAACTCAATAAAATTAGTTTTATCTTATTGTTTATATTAATTTATGCTGCATCTGGAATACCTGCAAGAGCAGCAATCAGAACGGAAAATCAAACTCATTCATATCAAAGAGAAAATATATACTTAGCTTTATCTTGGTCTGATATTGTAAAAATATTCCGTCGTAAAAAATCTCGAAAAGGTGGTAAAGGTTCCATTTGTTTAATTGTACCTCAAAGATTAGATGACCCTGTTTCAAAAGTTCAAGGAACTCAAGAAATTTGGAGCTTAAACCCGCGTTTTTTATGGAATATCTCTAAAGGCAAAGTTAATAAAATTGAACTATTTGATAAAAATAGCAATCAAGCTTTTTGGAGTCAACAAATTCCCGAAGGAAAGACATCTTTTGCATATAATGGTAAACCTTTAGAGCCAGGTAAATCCTATCAATGGCGAGTTATTGCATATTCTCCATTTCAGATGAAAAGCATTCCTGTGGAATTTAAAGTAATGGAAGCTCAAAAACGCTCGGGAATTACAATTCGGTTAGCACTATTAGAACATCAGATAAAGAAGCAAGGTGCAAATGCAGAGAAAATAGCTTTAGAAAAAGCTAATTATTTTGCGAAGGAAGAATTATGGTCTGATGTTATACGGGAAATTTACCAAGTACAAAATCCTTCAAGAAGACTTAAGCAAAGAATCAAACAAATACAATCTTCTGATTATTGTAATTCAACTGGAACTTTATCATATAGAAGTTAATCTAAATAGATTATCAGTCTATTTTATATAAAACGGTTTTGTTGCAGTACAATACCAACCCTAAAACCTTACCCAATCTATTACACCCTTTGCAAAAATATCGGAGAGGGGAAAAAGTCAGGTTTTTTAGGTGTGTATTCAACTAAAAAATCATTGGACATCCCTCTCCCTTGGTAAGGCTACCGTGTACACAGAAGTCTTCTAAGTTTGTTTCACACGTTTAGATCCCCCCACTACCCCCCCTTTAAAAGGGGGGAATCGGAATTAAAGTCCCCCTTTTAAAGGGGGATTTAGGGGGATCTGACAAGATGTGTGTACACCGTACGTAGCTTACCAAGGAGAGGGGAAGGGGTGAGGTTTTTCGTGTTTATATTCAACTAAAAAATCATTATATATAATAAATTTTAAATAAAAAAACCGATTGATTTTCTATTATATAAACGGGAATAATTTTCACTGATTTCTGTATAGATATAGGATAATCCTGTGTTGTATTTTTGCTAAAACTATTTTCTAAATTTGACTATGGACTTATCATAATTTTTCACAACTGACGCGATAATAATTTATGAAAATTAAACATATTGCAGTGTAGCTTATCTGGTTCTAAGGTAGGTAAATTAAATATCAAACCTTACCTTCAGTTACTATCCTTACTAAAGAAAGGGAGGCAGGAAGCAGGGTGATATCTTAGTTTATATTTGATTTCGCTTACCAATTTAAACACGATTATAGCTATGGTATTTATGTTTATTTTTTAATGTATATATTTGTATATCTCTAAGGATTTGCTAGAGACATAGTGTAGTTGATTTTGGCAGCATAAATTTTAGCAAAATCCTCTAGTAAACAATGTAAATCCAGAAGACTTATCATGAAGCGTCGTCATTTTTTACAATTTACAGGTTCTACTTTAGCGGCTCTTCAGTACTTAGTATGCTAAACTAACTGCTAAAATTCCAATGGAGTAAA
>JAHCMI010000082.1 GCA_019192545.1 Rivularia sp. MS3
ACAAGACGCTGACAATAATGTAATTGAGGAAGAACAATCCCAAGCAGAAAAAACTTCCAATAACGTTATTGGAAAAGAAAAAGCTGATGAAAATAACGTTATTGGAAAAGACGATTTAGATAAAAACAAGTCATCTGATCAAGAAAACCCAGAGTTAAAAATTGTAGAGGAAGTGTTTAAAGGCTTGGGTTTGATGGCTTGGGAATCATTCGCCAACAACCGCCTGCCTTTGCTAAATCTCCCAGAAGACATTTTAGAAGCACTTAGAAAAGGCTCCCTTGAATACACCAAAGCAAAAGCCATCGCTCAAATTAAAGATACGAGCGAGCGTGTTGCATTTTTGGAACAAGCTATTAAAGAAAATTGGTCTTTAAGCGAAATTAAACAGCGCATTAGCAAGAAGAAAACCCCAAACTCTACCCCGGAAACTGAATCTAGCAATTATAAAGAGCGCTTTGCTAATGCGACTACCAAGCTAAAAAGGTCGCGTGTTTGGTCGAACCCCAAGAAACGCAAGCAGATAGAAAAATTGGTTTTACAACTGGAAGCGCTGACGCAGGAAGGTTGAGGTAGTGTTTGATGGTGGTCAACGAGTATTGAAGTAATAAGGGAGGGAGCCACGCACTGTTTTCTTCCCTCTAAAGTTATTACGTCATAATAAAAAGTACTTCTATCATTATTCCGGTGGCAAAACATATGAATATTCAACTCAAACCCGAAGACGAGAAATTTATTCAAGCCCAAATTGCTAGAGGTAAATATAAAAATCCGGAGGAAGTTATTAGTAAAGCATTAAAATTATTAGACGAGTGGGAAAAAGGCTATCAAAATTGGATTGAAGAAAGCCGTCAAAAAGTAGAAGTCGCTGCTGAGCAATTAGAAAGAGGCGAAGGCATTGACGGGGAAGTTGTAGTTGAGCGACTGCGCTCTAAATTATGTCAAGAAAAACGCTCCTTAGTATCTCCTACAAATCCTTCTCCCCTCTACAGTACAGTTTATCGTTATGACGACCCGACAGAACCCGTCGGTTTGGAAGATTGGGAAGTTTTGCAATAATTAAACATTGATTGGCAAGAAGCAAGAAAAAATATTAAGTTAGATTCTAGTCAGCTAATAACTTCATGGAGTTCCCATGCTAGAGTCAGAAAAACTTATTCAAATCGTACAAGCCTGGTTGTCATACATTAGGCTAGAAGAACTGACTCAAGCAGAAGTAGAACGTGGGTCGGAACGGTTTCCAAACGTCTTCAGTGATAACGTTAGACTTGTCGGCAATAAACTATTGCTGAGTAACGAACTCTTCAAACAACTCCAACAACAGCAACAAGCCGCAATCAACCGAGATAAGCCCAACGAATTCCAAATAGCTGCTGCTTTCCCTCAAATATATCTAGTCCAAGGAAGAGGAAGAGAACAGAAGCTGAAATTTCTACCACTCTTCACGATTGATATTTCAAAAATATTCAGAGGTAGATATCGTAAAACTGGCTGGGATTTGACTGAATTCGAGTTTCAACCAGTAATTGTAAATCTGATGCGACTCTACGGTTTAGAAGAAGAAGTCGCCGAATCTTTGATTGTCACAGAAGGTATATTTAAATTTTTAGAAGATACCTTTAAAAGAAAATTTCCCAGCCTGCATGACTTTATCGACCAGGTGGACTTACCAGAAGGTAAATACAAATCTTTCCGACAACCTTATTTACTGCGCTGCGACTTTGTACCATACAATGCTCAATTAAAACAAGACCTGCGAGACATATTAAAGCAATTTCAAGATACACCAGATAATTGTAAGTGGCTGGTTGATAATCATCCCGCTGTAGAGTACATCTGTAATTCGCCCAAACCACCAGAACATGAAACTATGTTTTGGGGTGCATTTCCTTCTCACGCACCTGATTCATTCCAAGCCTCAGCACTCAAACACGCCCAACATAATCCCATAACTGCCGTTCACGGGCCACCGGGGACGGGGAAAACTGAATTATTTTTGCATTTAGTAGCGCAGCAAGTTGTAGAAAGAGCGCTCCGAATTGTTCGCGGGGAAGAAGATGCGAGCAATCTAACGTTATTTGCCAGCACCAACAATAGTGCTATTCAAAAATTCCAGCAAAGACTTTTTGAAAAATTCCCCACCGAACACTTTTATTTAGATGGTGGTAGTCAAGGAGTTATCAAACGTTCGACACTTCCAAAACTACAACTTGCACAAGATTGGTTGCGAGCTACTGAATTTAATCAGGAGAGATGGGAACAAGCCAAACTTGATTTATTATCAGCAGAAAATGAAATTCAACAACTGATAGAACAAGACCGTTTTAACTCAAGCCAGCAAGCTGCTAATACAGAACAGCTATCACAACTAGATGCCCAAATTCAATCTCTCAATAACGAAATTGCTGCTATTCATGAGGAGTTACAAGTAATAAGCGAGCAGCTATCAAACTTAGGAGATTATGCCGATTTCCCAATAGATGCCTATCAACAAATTAAAGAAGGATTGCAAAAGGCAGAACGGGAATTACCAAAAGAATCCGACTCCATTACCAAACGCGCTTTTGACTGGATTAATTTTACTACCGATAAACTAGTTTTTAAGCGTCTGGCGAATCGCGTAAACGCTGCTGTTTTAAATACCTTGGCAACAGCACATCCTTTCCAGCTACCCCTCTCGCGAGAAGGTTTAGCTGCATCCCAGACGGAAGTTAATCAAAAACTGGATTCCTCGCAACAATGGCAGAATATTAATCCAAAAGTAACTGAACTTCAAACGCAACTGACAAAGTTAAACCAGCAATTGGAGTCAAAACAAAATCATCACCAACAACTGCAAACGCAACTTGATAGCTACCCAGAGGAAGACTTTTACAGCCGCTTTTACTACGACTACCATTCACAACAGGTAGAACTATTTCAACGCGCTTTTGAGTTCCTTCAACAAGAGACACTTCGACGTAAAGATAAAGTCATGCAGGCGGTAGAAACCTACGGAAGCGCCTTAGCGGGAGACGGGGATGCACTGCTCAAACTAGAAACGGAACCACAAACTATATACCGTGACTTGAGCTTAATTTTTCCTGTCATTAGCTCCAGCCTGCAATCAGTACGCAATATGCTACCTACCCTTCATTCCAATAGCATTGCGTTAGCATTAGCAGATGAAGCAGGAACCACTTTAATACATCAACTATTTCCCTTACTGGTTCGTTCCAAACAAGCAGTTGTAGCAGGCGACCCAAAACAAATTGAGCCAATTATAAACCTGTGCGACGACACCATCAAACAGTACCTCAAAACCGCCTTTCTGGAACAAGGGATGACCCAGATAGACTATTATTGTTATGCCCCCACAGCCAAATACACCGCTACCGCTTATCACCGCGCTGCTGGCGCTAATGGCACGGAAGGAGACTTAGGAACCGGAATAGTCTTAAGGAATCACTACCGCTGTGCTGCGCCCATTATCCAATTTTGCAGCCCCAACTATCCCGGTGGTTTACAAATCCTTTCAAATTACGATAGTTCTACACAACCTCCACGTCTACTGGCTTACCACGTCGAAGGAAGCCACGTAAATCACACCAACCCAGAAGAGATTGATGTTATAGAAGCATTCCTTACCTCCTATATCGCTGACGGCGAGGATAATTCAAAAACAATTGGGGTAATATCGCCGTTTTTGCAGCAAGCTAACGCACTCAAGTATCGACTTTATAACCGTTGTCAAAACCTTTCTTGGAACGATATTGGCACAGTTCACACCTTCCAAGGAGGAGAGAAAGCAGCCATAATATTATCTCCTTACCAATGCCACCAAGAGCATAGTTTTTGGTTCCTTAATCGTAAACCTAATTTACTTAATACAGCCGTTAGTAGAGCAAGGGAATTATTTGTTTTGGTGGGCAATCTTGAAGAATTAAAACGGGCTGGTGGTGAAACCAAGCGCTTGGTTGAACATATTGAACAACATGGTGAAATTCGTTCTACCAATTCTTAAATGCCTTGGAAGGTTACCTATTATCAATGTCTTGGGAATGCTGTAATAACGTCTCAATTCCCATTGTATGGTAGAAAAATTAACCCATTAGCAACTGGAAAAATCTGGCGGAAGAGTAGGCGCTGCGACTCGTTCACTGTGTTATCCCACGAGCAATTTTTGTAGCAGTGCCTACTCCCGCCTGATTAGCGAAGCGGTTTTCAGTTGCGTCCCCCCTCTTAGTGTATTGTTATTGATTACAGAAGCGTGGATTTATATAATAACGGGAGATGCTTATGAATCAATGAGCGATAGTTTTCTGAGGGTCTGCCGCTTTAAGTTTCAAGCAGGGTCGTATTGAAGTAGCATGGAGCAAGTATTCATCTGAATGGTGTTGGTTTCAGATTGAGTTAAACATAAATTACCTTTTAAAAAAGCCATGAATATTAGCGAAATTTTACCCGCAGTTAGCCAGCTATCACATCAAGATAAACTACGGCTAATCTTCTTTCTCTTGTTAGCTGCTGCTAAAGAAGAAGGGTGTAACCTAGAAATCAGTAATGCAGAGAATATACTTTTAAATCAACTCACTTCAACCAGTGCTACAATCTGGTCGCCTCAAGCTGATAATAAGTCAGTACAAGCCTTATCAAACCTATTAGCAACAGCTTCATAAGAATCCAATGCTTGAAGGTCATCATTTTTCATTCACAGAAAGAACCGACAGTTTTCAGCGTTCCAATCCCCGATTCTTTTTCTTAGATGCTTCTTTTTGCTGCATTTTTTGAAGCCGCAAACGCTCCAATAGTTCCGCATTCCAATCATGTGCTTGTGGTTGCGCTATGGTTGTCTGCGGTAGTAATTCTTTTATTGCTTGTGCCCTACTGCGTCCCGTATCATCGTTATCGTAAGCAGCGGTAATAGCAGGAACTTCCCTGAGAAATTCTAACGGTAGACTTTTGGGACTATCCACCGCCATATACATGGTTCTTTCAGATGGTACAGTTCCACGTCCCAATAAACCAATACTGGCGGCTGATAGCGCTTCAATAGGAGATTTACAAAGGACTACTTTTTGTATTTCGTCTCCTGGCTTACCGCCCAAAGGGAAGTAAAACCATCCCTCTTTCCGTCTTGAATTGAGTGCGTATCCCATAAACGAATTATTTTCTCCCCGCGTCCCCCTTAAAAATGCGCCTTTTAAAGTAGTTTCTGCATTTTTGTATTGCGTTCCTTCTTTTACTGGAAGCTCGCGCATTGCAAATACAGTATTTTGTTGCTCATCAGCATAGAGCCATTCCTTTTGATGAAGCGCAGCAATTAAAACTTTAGTTAATCCACGTTTCTGTACCAAATAATTTTGTACGTCGAGCCACTTTGATTCATCCGGGGTTGGTAGTTCAAAAATTGGTGTGGTTTCTTCTTTAACAATTTTAGTAACTTGTTTATCTATCAAAGGTTTGGTAGCACGCAGTATCCCTTCTTCCCCAAATTGGTCGTATAACCAGGCAACAGAAGACCTAAAGTTAAAATTATTAACGTGCATGACTAAATCAATAGCCCCACCGCCACCTTTTCCTTCTTTCAAGTCATACCACTTAGAACCATTAATACCGATAGCTTGTCCCAAGCCCTTCCAACGATTTTCTCCTTTTTCAGCTTTATCTAATCCTAAATTCCATGCCACTTCTTCCAGAGGTAAATCCCTTAATTTATCAGCTTGCTGTTTCCAATAAAAGTTCTCCGCTTCTAATTCAGTTACGCGCTTTTCTAATGAGAGCCGTAATTTTTCAGAAGCCGTTGCCCTTTGAGATGCCCGTTTTTCTAACTCTACAATTCTTCTGTGGTCAGCTAATTGGTGATTTATAGATTGAATTGTGGGGTCAGCTTTGATGCGCTCAAATAATTGCTGCGCTGTCTCTCCCCGTTTGGGTGCCAGTCGGTTTAATTCCAGTGTCAAAGGCTCTTGGTTGACTGCTTGGTAATATTCTTTAACTTTGGTGTGTGTGGCTTTGCTGCCCTTCACACCCCTTTCAATTCCCAAATGTGCCAATCCTTTAGCATAGCTATCCTGGAGTTTGGACATTTTAATGCTAGCTTGTCTGCCATCTCCCCCAAACATAGCTTTATGACTTAGTTTTTTAGTTTTATCGTTAACGGGGACGATATAAGCGTGGATGTGGGGAGTAGATTCATCTAGATGTAGTTCAGCCCGAACGCATTTTTCTCCAAAATTTTCTTGCAACCATTTTGTTGAAGCGTTAGCAAAATTCCGCATCAATTTATCATTCCATTCCCCAGCCTTGTCCGGGTCATGAGGACGAAAATACTCCGGTGATGCGCTCAAGAAAATTTCGCTGCATAGTACCGCATCTTTACGCGGTTTGTGTTTTGTAGATGCAGCTATTTTAGCTTTTACTATTTCCTCTAAAGACGGGTCATTATTATTTCCAATCAGCCGAATATTTTCTTTTAATGGGTCAGCATTTGGTGTATCTTGTAGACGGGCTGTATGTTTTTCGCTACCGCCCACATTCCCAAAACTTTTCAATTTTCCAACGCGCATGATTGCTAAAGCAGTCATTGAAAAACCCCACCAACAACGAGTGTGAAACAAGCCCCGTAGGGCGAACGCAACTTCTGCGTCCAAGAGAGCGTACAGCGAGCGAGGATGGGCGCAGCCCACCCCGCAGGGGCGCAGAAGTGAAGTGAGTACACTTCGATTATAACGAAACTGCTCGAAATTACTTTCGGGGGCAGGCGGGACGAATGATGTAGGGGGACATCTTAGGAGTGTGGATGTGACGACGCAATCCCGCGTACTATTAGTTAATACGAGAAGGAGCGTAGCGTTTATTTTAATTTATTAAAAGTTGAAAAATCCCCGATTTAATTATTTTTTAAAATAGCAGAAGTTGAAAATAATTTTGTTCCGTTTCTTCGCTAAGAAAGTTGCGCTCCGTTTCAACATTATTGCCATCAAATTCTTTTAATTTGTATGCAACAGTTGAACCGAGAATAGTCACATTCAACAATTCTTGCCTTTGTTTTAAGGAAGATAAAAATGATAATAAGGCAGATTTTGCTAAGAAGGCTGTAGTTTAGCTTGTACAAATTCCAAATGTTTGATGATTGCTAGCTCTAAAACGGGGTCATCAATAATATTACAAGTGGCAATAGCAAACTCAAAGAGAAAGGTAGCTTCTTGAAACTGACTTTTTTTAGCTCTTTTCTCACCTTCATTCCATATAAAATGAATGAAGCTAGTTACTTCTTGATGAGTTGTCAATGAACTAACTATTTTTTCAGGTGTAAGCGTTCTTAGTTTTTCGATAATGTCCGGAGTGTTTTCTTCGGGAGAGCTTGAGTTATTGTATGATTCTTGTTGCTTAAAATGCGAATTTACCTGAGTAATTGCTTCTCGACTCCAGGTATGTTCGGCATCTTTCTTGGCAGTTATTCTGCCGCTTATATTGTCTAGGTTAAAATTTGCTAAAACCTGGAAAGCAAAAGCACTTGCATTACGTGCAGCTATTTCTTGAGAGCCAGCAGCGTCGGCTTCGCTTTTACCATCGATAAGGTCAGAAATTCCACGAACAATGAGCGCTGATACTTGTGGATTCGCATGAGCCGCTTGAAGTAAGCCCCGTCCTTCCATTTCTACTGCGATCGCATCACCATAGTTCGATTTGAGAAACTGGTAAGTGCTTGAGGAGGTATCAGCTACGACTTTTTCACCAGCGGCTATAGGTGCAACGAATACGCGGGGTTTCGGAGTTGGAACAGGTAAGGTTAACCTTTGCAGCCAGTCTGGTTTTCTCGCCTCAGCCTTAGCTCGCTGTATCAATTTGTAAGCGGATTGCCCGACATCAGGTCTGGGTTTAAATTCAATTTCTGCCTTACCCGACTCATAGCCATACACTTTTGTTGCAACTACCACGTCACCAAGAGCAACATCTTTGATACCACCTGCGACTCCAACAAAAAGTATAACAAGGGGATTAAAGTGGGCTATGGCTCGTTCCGCTTCCATTGCAGCAGTTAAATTTCCTGCACCAATATCACCAATTAATACATCCCAAACTTTACCGGAGGCGTTAAATTTGCCTCGTTCGTAAATCATTCCCTGGGGATGCTCCTCTTCTTGGGGGTCGGCAAGATGGGCACGAACAGCTTCAAACTCTACAGGAATAGCAGTGAGTATAATCGCACGAGGTAAATTTTGACCTTGTGGTCTCAAGTTCATTTTTCGGTTGTTGTTTGTGAAAGGTTCAAGCTGCTTGCGAATTGGATTTGGCTCCAATGCTTTGATTAGTTTTAATATAGCTTGTACTACTTCCTTGATGGGTCTTTTACCTTGACGAGTTGTTAAACGATTTACTAAGCTCCCCGCTGCACTACCATCATAAATACGGATGAAACGATGAGGTTCCGCAAGCATTTCCTTCGCTAAGCGTGGCGCTCCCCCACTTCCATCATTACAACTACTACCAATTTCGAGGTCAAGAGCAATAACTGGTTTGCCATTTTCTATGTATAGGTCTTCTGCCAGTGCTTCGACTCCCTCACCTCCACTAATAACGATAAGGATATCTCCTCGTGATGCTTGAAGTTCCCGGTAAGCTCCCCCTGATGCCCGACCTGGCTTAAGATAATTGATTTCAATAACATTATTATCTAGGAAAGATTCCCATAAATTGCGTCTGTGTTCGGGAATTTGCTGTTCTGTTTTACTTTTTCCAACTGTGTAAATCAGTGGTTCTGGAAAATCGGAGGTACTGACCAACCCCTGCTGCAAACAGTCGTGTATGGTACTAAGTATAGTCCAGTCAAAAATAATTGACGGTGAGTTACAATCATTTTCTATTGAAAGAGGTTCTTTGCCAATGCCAGTAACAAACATTGCTCCCTCTACTATCAGATTCCTTACCAGTTCCGCAGCCAAATCATGGGCATAACGAAGAAGGTCATGGTCAGTATTAGGGTCAGCGCTACCTGCAATGTGGACTCGCAATTGCTTTATATCCATACGTACTAATGTATTATACTGAGTATAATAATTTAACAAACTTGTTAGACTAGCGGCAATAGCATCTAAAAACAAAAAATGCCAAATCAGTCAAGACAAGATTTTAAAAGTCCATTGAAAAAACTTCTAGGCAGGTACTATGGGCTTGCAGGGGTAATCGTTTTTCTTTTAGGTGTTTTACTCAGATTAGTAGCTTTGGGTAAAACGGGATTTGTTTGGGATGCGACTAAAGATATTGGTACGTTTTTGGCTGTTGCAGTTGCCATACCATTTTTGTACGAAAAATTGATTAAATCTGAAGAACGTCAACTTTTTTTAACAGAACTCGAAGAATTAATAGATAATAAATTTCCTAATTACAAACCTGGCTTGAAGTTATATGAAGACGGTAGACCCAGTATTTCTGATAAAGTAGATATACTTTTGACTGCCAAATTCGAGGTAGTTAACTTAGGAATTGCACATCGTTCTTTTGTTGGATATTTTGAGCAGAGACCTGCTCGTGAATTCAAAGAACCTATTTTTAAATTGTTAGAAAAAGGGGTTGTATTTAAATATATTTTTCTAGACCCTGATTCTGAAATCGCTAAACAATATGCTCAAGATAGAGGAGAATCAGAACTTATCAACCGCATCAAAACATCTCTTAATGCCGTAAAAACGCTGAAATCTGAATTTGATAAATTAGGGCTACCAGGTAAATTCGAGATATATATTTCTTCAAATTTACCTTATATGTCTGCTACTTGTGTTGATGGAAATGAATTAAATGGTCGGATGTTAATCTCTCCTTATTTACATGGAATTAAAAGAGCCTCTGTGCCACATTTAGATATTTCAAAATTAGAACATCAAATTATGTTTGAAACCTATTTAAAATCGATTAAAGAAGTATTAAATAATTCCCGCAAAGTTTAATTTACACCTCTGAAGGAGTGCGGTCAAAACCAGTTGCTTAAGTTTTCAATCATATGAAATAATAGTTAGTAATTACTAACTATTCCTCAAACCATTCTTGCCATTTTGTCAGTGACTTTAAGTTATCGCTGCTTTCCATTTGTTTTGTTAGTCTTCCTAAGAATTTTGATATCTTGACTCTATCCGGACTATCTTTTACTCCTAAGTAGTCATCTACGTGCAGTGATTGCCCAGTTTTATCTTGAATTGGTGACTTAACTAAATTAGTAGCCTCGCGGCAAAAATGTGTCAGCATATCTTTATAAGTTCTACTTCCCTGGTAATTTTTAAAGGCTTCAATTGCCATTGATTCTGCATGATAGCCAGATATTTTTAAGCCTTTAGGTATTGTTTTATCAATCATAGGTTTAAAAAGTTTGATTGTTGGCACAACTTTACCAGACTGTGCTTTATTTACAGCAGTTAGCTTGCGAGCAAAGGATTCAGGACGGACTACTTTACTCCATTTACCTTCTTCTGGATTAGCAATCCTAAAACCACTTGCAGTTTTTATAGCTGGTAACATTTGGATTTCTTGTCCATCTGAATAACGGATTGTTACTGCCAATTTACCTACAGAGACATCGGTGTTAGGAAGTCGTTGTTTAATTCGCTGTTCAAAGTGATTTAATACTTCTTGAGGAGATTTGTTTTCTAATGATGTATTGTTTACTAATACTAGTGTATCCACATCACTCAAACCATTGATAAATGTATTTTTACGAATTGAACCACCAAATAATAGGTCAACGCTATTTTCTATTTCTCGCTCAATAGCTTCTTTGAGAACATTTAAATGTTTTTGAGTAGCTTCTATATCTCGTGCATTAAATCCCTTTAAGGCATTTTGTAATAAGTCATTAACTTCTGAATTGTAAGAAGACCCTTCCGTGCGTTCTGTTGCACGTCGGATTAATTCATTAATATCATTTGAAGAACTACCCGAAGACCAGCTAGAACCTCCTCCACTACCACCCATAATTATTACTCCACTATTCTTATTTCTGCGTCTTCTAATAACTTAAATACTTGTGGCATAATTTTATTCCAAGCAGAAAATTCTCTTATTAGTTTTGTGTCACAAAATCTATGCATCGCATGAGATAAAGAACTAAGACTTTGCAGGTTATTGATGCTATAAAGTTGATTTAGCTCTTTGTCAGTATAATTCCAGTGGGCTTGCATAAGTGCTGCGGTTGATGGATATAAAGTAAGACCTTCCACAAAAGCGTAGCGCAGCCAAGCAAGTCCATCAAATATATCAGCTCCACAAAGAAAGTATGAAATCATTAGAAATGGGTCTAAGCATCCTAAAATATGAATTGGAATTTGAATATTTTGTTCATTTAGGGTGGAGCGAATTTTAAAAATATTACGACATCTTTCCAGTATAGAACTGCCAAGTTCTTTCTCTGTTATGCCCAGTATAGAAAATGATGTTAAATGATGTGCGTGTGCTAGTAAACTTTCTATGTTTATAATTTGAGATTCTAGTGTTTCTGGTTTATACAAAAAATTGGAAGCATAATTTGGATATTGTTGAAAAAAATATTTTGCAATCTCTATTTGATTAAGAGTTGATTCATAGTTATTTAAATCATCATAACTAATTAAAACTAATTGAGATAAATCTTGTAAATTATCAACAACATTTTTATGTGATTCTTTAGACCAAAGTTGAATATTGTAATTATCTCTAAGCGCGTAACCATCATCCGAATTTACAGATGATTTAATTGGTTTTGTCTCATATCCACCACTATCGATAAAAATAATATTAGATTCATAAATATCTACATTTTTTAGTTCGTAGTATATATCATAGGCGCTGATAAGAGAAATATCGGAAATATAATCTTTGGTTAATTCATAAATGTTTCTAACTTCAGGAAATCCCCGGCTGGAAAATGATGGAATTATCAGAGGGGTAGAAACATCAATAACAGAAATTTGACGTGAAGAACAGATTTCAGTAATTTTCATCCCATTCTTTCCTATCTAAACATGATGGGCATTCTCCACAGGGAATATCACCGCGACGTTCACAACTAAACGTCAGGTTTATAGGAACTTTAGCTAGTTTGCAATATTCAAAAACGTCTTTTTTGGTAAACTCTACAAATGGAGCTTCTATTTGAACTGAACCGGCAAAATAGCCATCAAAAATTCGTTGCATATCTTCTACAAATTTTTTAGAACAATCATAATAAGGTGTTCCAGCATGGATACCAATAGCAAATCTGCCTTTCTTACTCGGAAGAATACTCGCTGCTGAAAACAGTAAGGTTGCATTACGACAGTGATATTCTCCTTGAGTGCAAGCGATTTGCAACCCTAAATCAATAGTTGTGAGTGGAATGTTGTAGTGTTGAGTAAGTGCTAAAACTGCGCGACTTTCGCCTTCAAAACTGGGTTGATTGTAGTTAAAGTGGATACCCCGCACAGACTCACAGCGTGAAAGGTAAAAAGCAATTAACGCAGTAGAATCGATACCTCCTCCGAGCAATAAATTTACTTGTGCATCCAACTGAAGCATCAATACTAAGGCTCCCATGCACGAATCTGTATAATGTTAGTTGTAATTGCGGTCTAATAGTTTCATTTCTACGGACAGCTAAAAACAGCACAATTAACTTGGAAATTTTACCACAATGTTTTTACTGCTATTTAATTATATTTAAGTATCTATATTGACTACAATGAATTGCTGGAATATCTCCCCATGTACAAAGGCATTTTGCTGGTTTATATCACCCAATAATTTTTCCAACTTCCTATGCTTTTTCGCATTGACTCAAATTTTAGTATCAATTTGATAAACAATGGTTGCTTTATTTACACTGTCCGGTACTAGTCTTAAAAAGTTAAGATAGCGATTCAACAGCCTTCATTTGATGAGGTGAAGCATCGCTCGATTTTTTTCAAGTTAATACCCCCTCCGAGTATTAAAAATCTAGAGATGAATTATCTATATGTAAATAATTCGTGTTCTAACTATTTCTCGACAATTTCAATTAAAACCAAAACCGAGCAAAAAGCTATGTATAATACTACAAGTGTCCAAACCTCCGCAGTATGAACACTTCATTCAAAAGTAAAGAAAAACTGCACACGGGCACTGCTCGGTAACGGTTGGGCTATAAAAACCTTTATATCTTATGTACAATACATTCCACGGATTCAATATTACAGGATGTGCCAGATGCTATTCTTACTTTTTACTTACTTTTTTGCGTGCTACAATATTACATCAATAAACTGGCACAGGTATACTTGCAATTGGAATTATTCTATGCATACAAAATATTGATTAAAACATCAATAAAAATTGATTGGTAGTTGTCTTCGTACATTATCAAAACCCTGCCATCTCAAGAGAAAAAAATCGCTCTCCATTATCCAGTTCAAAAACAGTCGCTACAGTTAACCATGCCCTAGAAATTGCTGTAATCCTTCTAGATTTATTTGCTTGAGTAACTGCATTATACTGGCATCAAATGCCCGTTTAAACTCGGAATCTGAGGCATAGCGTTTGTATAAATCCAGTTCGCGTTTACGTTCTTTACTGATAGCTTGCTTAATTAATCCTTCTAATGCTAGACGGCGGTTTTGGGTATCTTGGTTGTTGACAACTTGGGTTTGGTAGTTGGGGTTGTCAATGATGTGTTTGGCGATATTAATGAATTTTACCCGTTGTTCTTGGGGTGTGGCATCCCAACCTGTAAAGAAGCGGTTATTAAAGGCGTTGATAATATCATCTAAGGGGTCTTGTTGGGATGCTTCGCTGTGGTATCCCCGGACATTAGGGTTTTGGGGTGCAATTGTTGATACTTCGGTATCGAGTTCGATGGTATGGTTAAGTTGAACTCGCTCTATACCGTAGGTGGAAAGGTCTACGCTTTCTAGGAGTTGGTCTAGCTGGTCTTGGTGGGGGTTTCTGACTGTAAGTTTGGGGATGAGGAATTTCAGGAACCAGTACAGCATTTCCCATTGGATGTTGTTATAAGGGATAATACAGGCGACCTGACTATAAATTTTGACAAACTGTTTAGCTTTAATTTTAAAGTCAATTTTTGCCTCGTCTTCCAGTTCTAATTCTACATTGAAACGATTGGCGGCGGTGTCGATGAGGGGGCTGAGTTCTTCTGCTTCTGCTTGGTTAAAGAATAGTTCGTTGAACTGTTGGACTTCCTGTAATTCGTAAAAACCCACGTCGTCTAGTTCTTCTTTCAGGTCGTGGAGGATGTTAACATCGGTAGGTTCGCCCAGGGATGTAGCGGTATAAAATGGGTCGAAGGCGGTTTTGATGTCGCTAACGGTGTTATAAAAGTCTAGTATAAAAGTGTCTTGTTTACCCATCTTCTGATTGCAACGATTGAGACGAGAGAGGGTTTGCACTGCTAAGACCGATTGCAGCTTTTTATCTACGTACATGGTATGTAGTAGGGGTTCGTCAAATCCGGTGAGGAATTTGTTTGCAACTACCAAGATTTTGTAATCATCTTGTTTGAACTTTTGGGGAATATCTTTACTGGGGAAACCGTTGATAATGTCTTCGGTGTACTCAATACCATCTACGGTCTTTTTACCAGAAAAGGCGACAATTGCTTTAAAGGGTAAATCCTTTTGGGTTAATATCTCCCGGATAGCGAAGAAGTAGCGAATCGCAGCTTCAATATTACGGGTGACAACCATTGCTTTAGCTTTACCCTTGAGCTTTTTGGGTTTCCATACCTGGTCGATAAAATGTTTAACCATAATATCTGCTTTGGTAGCAATGGTTTGTTTGTGTCCTTCTACGTAATTTCTGAGTTTTTTCTGTGCTTTAGCTGTGTCAAAGATGGGATTATCTTGAATAGATTTTTGAATTTCGTAGTAGCTTTTGTAGGTGGTATAATTTGCTAAAACATCGAGAATAAAACCTTCTTCAATCGCCTGTTTCATGGAGTAGAGATGAAATGGTGTAAAATTACCATCCGGGGTTCTTTGACCAAATTTTTCCAAAGTGGCATTTTTCGGGGTAGCGGTAAAGGCAAAATAGGAAGCATTTTTACCCAATTTTCGTCCCGACATTGCCTTAAGAATCTTGTCCTGTAAATCTTCCGGTTCTTCCTCCTCTCCTTTCCCCAAAGTCATATTCAGATTATCAGCAGCTTTACCACTTTGGGAAGAATGAGCTTCATCAATAATCACAGCAAAGGTGCGGTCGCTTAAATCTTCAATCCCATCAACTATGAAGGGGAATTTCTGAATTGTGGTAATAATAATCTTTTTACCATTTTCCAGGGCGGTTTTTAGTTCTTGGGAACTGGTAGCATGGGCGAGGATATTTTTAACTTGGGAGAAGTCTTTGATATTATTCTTGAGTTGTTTATCTAGAATGCGTCTATCGGTGACGACGACAACGGAATCAAATAGGGGAGTATCTGCACCTTGGGGGTAGAGTTCGATTAGTTGATATGCTGTCCAAGTGATGGAGTTAGATTTACCAGAACCTGCGGAATGTTGAATTAAATAAGTGTGTCCCGTACCATTTTTACCAGCATGGATGAGGAGTTTACGGACAACATCAAGTTGGTGATAGCGGGGGAAGTAGAGGTTTTTTTGGGTAAGGGGTGTTTTCGTGTCCCCAGGGATGAGAATGGCGAATTGTTCAATAATGTTGGTGAAACTTTCCCGCTTCAAAATAGATTCCCACAGGTATGCAGATTTATGACCATTGGGGTTTGGTGGGTTTCCCTTGCCAAAATTAAAGCCTTGATTGAAAGGTAGGAAGTAAGTGTTTTTACTGGCTAACTTTGTGGTCATCCATACTTCATCGGTATCAACGGCGAAGTGAACTAGACAGCGAGCAAATTGCAGTAGGGGTTCCTGGGGATTGCGGTCTTCACGGTATTGTTTTTTAGCGTGGTATACCGTTTGACCAGACCAAGCATTTTTTAATTCCATTGTCGCTATGGCTATCCCATTCAGGAATAACACGATATCAATGGATAACTTGGGTTCTGTTTGGGAGTAATGTAGCTGACGGGTAACGGAGAAGATATTTTTTTGGAAATTTGCGGAAACAGCCGGATTATTATCGTTGTAGGGCAGACTGTAAAGTAAGGTGAGGTGAGCATCATCAATGGATAATCCTTTTTTGAGGACAGAAAGAATACCATCTTTTTTAACTTTGCGGTGGAAGCGTTCTAAGATTAATCTTTGCCAGTTGGGATTGTCTTGGAGTTTGGCGAGTTCTTCCGGTTGGGTGGTGGTTAAAAAACGCCAGAATTTTTCTTTATCGATAGCGAATTCCCGGTCAAAGTCTGCGGGGTTCCCCTTTTCATAGCCAGCACGGTTAACGAGGGCGGTTTCGATGCAGTTTTCTAAGGCTTGCTCGTTGGTTTTGCTTACCATAGGGAGTCCGTCAGATTTTATACGAGGTTTTTTCCTATGATACTCTCTTGATTACAACTGTGATAGTAGCTTTTCATACCCTGTATGCGAGCCTACCCAAAACCAAATAACTGTATCTCCCTCCAACTGTCCAACGGCTCGATAGCTTTTGCTGACTCTGGCAGAATAAATAGGTAATTCTGGATGCACTTTTTTGAAACGTAAACTGGGATGATTGGGGTCTTGTTTAAATTGGCGATATGCTTGGCGAGTTTGTTCTCGCACATTTTCAGGTAAGTTGCCAAAAGCTTGGCGAAACTGGGAAGTAATGCGAGAATTCACAATGTATCTGGGTCTAATGGTTGAGTTTTTCCTGCGCGATATTCAGCCATCGCTTCGGCTGCTAGGAGAGCTAGTTTATCTGGAGAACGCTCAAAAGCTTCATCCCATCGCTGTTCATCTTCCAGTTCTTCCAAAATCATGGTAGCCATAGCATTTTGTTGACTGGCTGGTAAGCTTTTGAGTTTGGTAATCGCTTGTTCGAGTAATTCTGTCATGGTGATTAATTTTCTCACAGAGTGTTCAGCGTCTTCATATTTAATTATGTAAGAGTCAGCAATTATTAGTCATTCGTCTTTAAAAAGTTAGGTGTTCTGCCCAGAATAGCTGAATATCATCGTTGATTGTAGTGTTTGTGGTGTTAGGGGTTGAGAATTGGTTAACTTATAGTATTTTTTTATGGTTTCTTAGATAATATGACAATATCGGGTTAGTATATCCATCAGCTAAATTTTGCAATATTCTATATTTTAATTTTTCCGGTAACAGCTTGGGTAATAAATACTGCTTTTAATTCATTCATTTTTTCTATTGCTTGATTAGCCTTATCTTCTAAAAATTGAAATTCGTTTATTTTATAAGATAAATATGAAATAATTTCTTTCTGTTCATCTAGGGGAGGAATTATAACTAGCCAAGACCGAATATGGTCTTGACTTACTTTTACCATAGTATGACTTGAACCTCTAGCACATATTTTAATTTGATATCTTGCTATGGAACTTTGAAAAAAGTAAGCCATAAATTTATGCAGAATAACTTGTTGATTATATGTAAGACGGTAAATTAAATCAGAAATCATCACATTTTTCGTGACTTCTATATCTACATAACCAATATCTGCTACTAAGTCGGGTGTGTTACCTCTTGTCATAAGCAAGTCATCTTTTTTTACTTGATAACTTGAAACAAAATCCTTTTGAGGTATTATCTTATCTTCACCATCAATATAATTTCCATGCTTAATAGCACTAAGTTTGAGAACAAAAAAATCTTCATCTTCAGTTGAATTTGTAATTGCTGGACTACTTCCCTGTTCCAATTTTTTCAGGAATCGACGATTATGAGCTAACTTCCAATGCTCAGGAATCTCCCCAATCCACTCAAACCCACTATTACGCATGGGGACATTAGGGTTTAAACCCTTGGTGACAGCTTGATTGATGAGAATGGCTTTTTGTTCCTGTAGGAGTTCTATGAGACGCTGTTTTTTTGCGATCGCTTCATCAATCTCAGCAGTTGTGCGATCTAAAAAAGCAACTATTCTATCCACTTCATCTTGAGGAGGTATCGGGGAATAAATTGTTTTAAAGTCCTCATATCGTAAGCTGTTCATATCAGAACAGAGACCATATGAATGGCGATTTGCCTCACGAATAAATATCTCTGTACGATAAAGATAATGAAAATACTTAGAGTATTCTTTATTGCGCGTATTTAAGATAACATAGGCAGGACTAACAATACCATCATAATCTGACATTCCAATAGCACCTTGCCACATTCGCATTTTGTTGTAAGCTAAGTCTCCCTTGCAAACAACTTTATATTTAGATTTATCCTCATTGGAAGAATCTTTTTTAGTTAAAATTTCACTTTGACGAATAACACCTTGCTCAATAGTGACTGAAAGCAATTCCATCTCAGGTTGGTTAACTTCTTTGCGTTCATCAAATAGCCCAAGGTTACGTTGAACAATCCAATCTTCTGGAATTTCTCCCAACCAATCAACCCCACTATCCTTATAACTTTCATACTTAGGAAAAGCCATTACTCAACCTCCCCAAAACTCACCAACTTCTTTAACAACCCTTCCGTCTCCTGTTCTAACTGTAAAATCTCTGCTGTAACTTCCTCCAAACTCCTCAAGGGTTTGTGCTGATAAAAATACTTATTAAAACTAATCTCATAACCAATCTGGGTTTTATCCACAGCTATCCATGCATCTTCCACATGGGGACGCACTTCCCGCACAAAATAATCATGTATCTGTTCCTTCAACTGTACATTTTCTGTATCCCGTAACTCGCTATCGGGTTCATACTCTAGCCATTCCCCTTGCTTCTTCCCCACCCAGTAACCATAATCGGCTAAATTCTTTTCAGTGGTTCCCAACTTCGTTAACAAGTCGCTGAGTTGATTCTCTTTAAACTTGTGTACCTTCTTTACTACCTTAGCTGCATTCTCATCTCGCCAACTAACAGCATTACAAATTTGCTTTTTCTCACTCGCAGAAAGTTTAATTTTTAACTTTTTCAAAGTTGTATCTAGGGCTGTAGAAAACTGGTTAAAATCCATCCATAACTCTTCTCCCATCACTTCCATAACTTTTTCCCCCACCTGCATTAATTCCCGTTGTTGCTGCCAAGTTTTGACATTAAATAGGGATTTCCTCAGTTTAGGCGAAAGATTAATTTCTTCCCGTTCCAGATAATCTTCTATGGCTTTTTTATGCACATCTAAACTGGCATAAATCTCCTCCCCCCACTGCTCGTAAACCCATGCCATCACCTCAGACAAAGCGGGGAGATAACGCAAGGTAGATACCCCTTCCTCTGTAAATTGAGTCGCTAACCGTAAAGGGCGTTCCACCGTAATTTTATAAAAACCAAAATCTTGATTATCAAAAACCTTAGAAATACCTTGATTCGGCATTTCTAAATAAAGCCGAGTGATTTTCTCAATATGTTCCGGGGCAAACTCGCAATTCTTCTCCCCCAAATTCTTCCGCAATTTCTGATACAATTCAGAAGCATCAATTAATTGTACCTTACCCTTTCTTTCCGGCACTTTCTGATTAGAAAGAACCCAAATATAGGTAGTAATCCCCGTATTGTAAAACAGATTATTCGGCAATTGAACAATCGCTTCTAACCAGTCATTTTCAATAATGTAGCGACGAATATTACTTCCCCCCTTTCCCGCATCCCCTGTAAACAGAGAAGAACCATTGTGAACAGAAGCAATACGACTCCCCAAAGGACTTTCATCTAGCCGCTTCATCTTGTTTACCATATCCATTAAAAACAACAATTGCCCATCAGAAGAACGGGGAATTGCTGGCAAAATTTCTGATTCTCCCTGAAAATTTTGCAACGGAACCTCAAACCGAGGATCTAAAACTTCCTTCTTATCTAAAATAAACTTTTGGTCAGATTTATAAGACTTACCATAGGGCGGATTTGATAACATAAAATCAAACCGCATCCCGCTAAATTCATCCGTTGCTAATGTAGAACCAAACTTGATATTTTCCGGGTTATTCCCCTTAATCATCATGTCCGATTTACAAATTGCATAAGTCTCCCCGTTTACTTCCTTCCCATACAAATAAACTGCCGCTTTCGACTTAATTTCCCCTTCCCCATCGGTAATAAAATCCTGGGATTCTGTTAACATCCCCCCAGAACCGCAAGCCCCATCATATACAGTAATTACAGGGGGTAATTTATCCTTAACTGGGATAAACAACAAATGAGTCATTAACTTAATAACTTCCCTGGGGGTGAAGTGTTCCCCAGCTTCCTCATTATTCTCCTCATTAAACTTGCGGATTAACTCTTCAAATACATAACCCATCCCCAGGTTACTCAAACCTACCAGTTTCCGCCCATCCCGGTCTAAAGTATCATGGGGACTGAGGTTAATATCCGGTGATGTGAACTTCTCCAACACATCCAACAACACATCAGCCTGTACCATCCGCTTAATTTGGTTGCGTAACTCAAACTTATCGATAATTTCCTTCACATTGTCGCTGAAACCATCCAAATAAGCTTTAAAATTTGCCTCTAAAATCTGCCGATTATTGGAAGCCGTCTGTACCAACTTCTTTAACGTCCAATCAGATATATTGTAAAAAACATAACTAGAAGCTTCTCGCAATGCCACATAGTCAAGTACCGTAAACCCAGCCTCCTCACGTTGAAACCGCAACTCCTCCAACACTGCATCCTTCGTTTCTTCCAACAAACAATCCAGCCGTCGCAGAACAAACATAGGTAAAATTACATCTCGGTACTTACCCCGGACATAAACATCCCGCAAACAATCATCAGCAATTGACCAAATGAAAGAAACTATTTTATTTTGCTGCGATAAATCCATCTAATATAACCGGGGTATGTACCTGAAAACCATCATTCATAGTATTACTTTTTGCTCTACTTCGGGTAAATATATTAAACCTACACTTCGCACCCCACAACCTCCAAAATAGGCTGACACCAACAAATAGTACATAATAACTATTTAAGATTTAGATTTGTTCAAAGCAAATAAGAAAAATTACTGTTAATAATAGTAACTATGTATTGAATAGCCAGTATCGTAGTTTTTACTTGAGCTAATAATTTTGCTGATAGGATGATTCTATGTATAAAAAATCATGATTAATGTATCAATAATTTTTGATTGGTAGTTGTTTTCATACACACTTGAAACCCTGCCATCTCTCCCGAAAAAATCGCTCTCCAATGATAGTAGAGACATATGCGGTCGTGTGAGTGTAAATGTATATCTGCAATAATTTTCTAAAATACAAGGTTGCCACTTACCGTTGAATGTAAAAAGTATCATCAGTATGATTGTGTTCGCACGCATCGCGTGCGAATGTAAAGAAATAAGAAGAGAGTAAGACCTCGACCGGGCAGCCGACTTACTGTGCAGATGGGGTAGGAGATAGCGGTTCCTACAAACCCCAGTATTATTGCATTTCGCTCATAACCTAAAAACTATTTCCAAAATTTCTCCAAAATTTCCCTTACACGGAAGAATTGGGAATTAAAAACGGAATTATCACCAAAAATAATTACGGCAAGCAGATAAGCCGAAATTAACCAATTTCATCGACTCCCTTCATACAGTACCCCAAAAGTACCCCACAATATTCCGAAAGTACCCAACAGTAACCAAAAACCCGGAAAGATAGTCGAATTGTGGCAGTCAGGCACAGCACCCCACAGTAACCGTACAGTACCCCACAGTTGCCATTATTCCTACCAAAGAATGCTACTACTGTAAGTGGACAAGGTATGCGTACAGTCACAAAATTGATGTACTTTATCCTATTATCCCAGGTCTTTTACCAACTAAAACAAAAACAGTATTATTTTTCAGCTAAGTAGAGGTTTGCTGCTTTGTTTGGTGATTAATGAAATTTAATAGCTAATAAGTCTGCTTACTCCTTCATGATGATTGGTGTGGCTCACATGAACCACTCCGATAAATTATCTATCAACGTATTCTTTTTTCTTTATTACTGGTTTGTTATCAACAGTTTCTTCAGTTGAAGGTTGTTGTGTAGCTACTTGTCTGCGTCGCGGTGAAGGTGTCAAGTTATAAAAGTTAGAACGGTGACGGGTAAACTTTTCTATTAAATCGCGATTCATAACTATCTCCCACTAAAGACAACCACTAATATTAACTATCTAACGCTTGTAGTAGCAAATTATTTACAGAAATATTTAACTATCGATTTACATTGCTTCATTATAAATAGCCGTTACATTCATAAATCAATATAATGCTTGTGATGATTGTCAATTTAAACTACCAGTCATGAAAAAAGATTGGCGAAGTGTGGAAAAAACTTTCCTAGATAATGGTATTGATTATCAGTTAAGAGATTGGTATTACTTGTGTAAGATAGATAATCGAGAGTTTTATTATTCCCCACAGAAAGGTAAATGGAGACTTAAAGGTAAAAGAGTTTGGCTGCAAAGTAATGATACTACTGACTTTATAAATCAAGCTAAAGTATATTCCCCACCCAATAGAACCAAGCACAATAGAAAGAGAGCTAATAGCAAATCAAATTCTAATAAGAATAAACAGAAGAACAATAATAGAAGTTATAAACAAGATAGTTATAAAGTAAGAGAAGCGTTTCTTGCTCAATTTGATTACTATATAAATATTCAAAGAAAGCAAGGTTATAAAAATGCTTGGATATGGCACTCCTTGCTAGATAATTATAAGTTGACTACTGCTGAAATCTGTTGGTTGTGTGTAGTTTTTAATTATTCTCCTTGGTGGGCTTACTGTAAATCAAAAGTGCATAGTGATGGGTTAAGCGAGAAAGAAGTATTAAGAATAATTGAATTAAATAGAAATCAGTGGTTAAGGTATTTTCAGCATCGTTGGGGTGGTTGGAATCAAAGAAATAGCAATTCAAGTAGTTCAACTCCACCCCCACCACCATCACCTTCCCCGTATCAATATCACCTTCAGCTATTACAATTAAAATTCCCTTTTACTAAGGAAGAGTTGAAAAGTGCATATAGAAAGAAGTCACTCGAAACCCACCCAGATGCTGGTGGTACGGCTGAAGCTTTTAGACAAATAAACCATGCTTACCAGGTTTTATCGAAAGTTTAGGTGTCAGATAATTTATATGCAAATTCTATTCCCAATTACCAGTTACCAATTACTAGTTAACACCACCAATTACCAATTACCCATTCCCAATTCCCCACCATCAAGAGTAAAAAAAATTCTGCTTCAAAGTCATTTTTAATCTTCAATTTTGAACAAGTAATTGATATTATTGCTTTATTACTGCTTGAGAAAGTTTTCTAACTGCACGAGCAATAAGGGGAGCCTTTTTTTCTAATCCTTGTAGAGTTAAATCTCCGTCCAAATATAATTGATACCAAGATTGACGCTGGCGCAGAACTCGTTCATCATCGCGTAACCGCAACCGCTCCAAGGTAAATTGTGCTTTTTGACGTTGTTGCGGGGGAACTTTATCTGTTAACACTAACTGTAAAGAAGGAAGCAGAATTTCAAACCAATCATCTCCCAAATCAAAAGGGTCAAGAACTTGGTCATCAAGCGTACCTTTACAACTATTAATCCAACCAGAAGCAAAGCGTAAATTACTCCATTCGTAAGCCAAATTACGATAATTATCGCGGCTAAGATAATGCTCTACTGTACCAACTGGTTCGTACATTACTGAGTAAGCACAAAGATTATTAAAACCATCGGCTAAATGACTTTTAAAAGGCGACCAATAGTCTCTAGTGCCTTTTTTTGGGTCGGGATTTTTTGCCAACCAAGCATTTCCTGGCTGTCGTACTTTCTTATCAAAATCTGGTGGTTCTGGTGGAGGTTCAAACGGTATCATTTATATGTTAAACCCCCGATAACCCAGCAGAATTTCTCTTTTCTGATGTGACTATCCAACGCGGCCAAAATGGGTCATGTCCGGGTAAAAGTCTTTGTAATTCCTGATGAATTTGTGAGTGGGTTCTCAAGTTTTCTGGAAAAGCATTCAAATCGTCATCACGCATCCAAGCTTCTGCGGCTTCAATGGCATTTTCTGCTTCCTTGGAACGGGCTTGTTTGAGTCCAAAAATTTCTGATGTCAACCATCCAACTATATCTCCTTGTTTTGACCAAGGTATTTCATTAAGAGTGACTTCTCTATCAATCAAGTTAAATAAAAACAATCTATCTTCTTCCTGATTAAAATCTGGTTCTAAGGAAGCAAGAACTAGTGGAGAATGAGTAGTTACTAAAGCCTGTATATTTATATTATTTTGTAAATCACGCGCCACATCTAAAATAGCTGGTAAGATTACCCTTTGCCACTGGGGATGTAAGTGAGATTCAACTTCATCTATTAATAAAACTATTTGATTTATCGGCTTTTCTTGTCGTAATTCAGAAGCTTTTTTATGTTCGTACCAAGTCCATACTAATAGATAAGCTAGTCCCAAAATCCGCTTCATTCCGGCAGAAGCTTGAGTCACAGGAACGTTACCATAAGGTAGATTAACTGTTGGAATATCGCGCACGTCTTCCACAGAAACTCGCGTTGGTTCTCCAATCTCTATCCATTCCGAGGGATGAGGTGCAAGTTTTTTAATAACGTTAGAAAATAGTTTAAAGGGATATTTATTGGGTTGATTTTGCCATGTAACCCAATCTTGAATCAAACCGTTACAAACAACTTTCCCCTTTAAATTTAAACCATTCCAAAGCGTATCTGGATTAAAATTATAAGCATTATCTCGTTTACGTGCGGGGTCAAAAACAGAAAAACCCCCATCAACGCGCACGTAAATAATTACCTCTTTTAATTTTGGAGGCATTTTAAAATTACGCCATTGTTGTTCTGAGAAATCAAATTCACTTTGATATTCCTTTATATTTTCTTCGGTGCTAACTAAGCAGTTAATTTTTGGGTTTTCTTCTTTATTTCGTTGTGGATAAGCAGGTTGTTCTACCCAGTTTCCACTAAGAACCCACCAAGCAACATCGAGTAAAAAACTTTTACCTAAACCATTATCGCCAGTAAATATATTGAGTCTATCGGCAAATTCAACATCAAAATGGTCGGCTGGACCAACTTGCTGGAGGTGAATTTCTTTCAACATTTAATTATCCAAATAAACATATAAACGTTTCCGCGATTCTCTAATCATCCCCATTCCCCGGAGATGTCTATTAAATAACGAACTTAAGAATAAGGGTTTCAGCCCTTTTAATCATCCTTTTCTACGTATAACCAATATCCAACTTTTCCATCGCCTTGCGCTTAGTCTCCTCCCCGCGTCGGTCATACCTACCCGTAGTCACAGGAGAAGCGTGTCCGGCTAATTTCTGTACCGTAACAATATCAACCCCCGCATCCAACAAATCAGAACAAAAAGTCCTTCTAAAATCATGGGGACTAAATCGCTCAACTTCCGCTTCTGCTGCACGTTTTCTCAAAATCATCAACACCGATTGCGGAGTCATGCGCTTGTAATCTGTAAATCCCCCCTTCCTAAAAGGATGCAACAGAGGTCCCGGTCGCCTACCGCGTACAGCAAGCCATTCCGTTACAGCCCCAATAGCCAGCGCAGACATATACACCGTTCTATCAACATCACCCTTAGAGCCAATAACTTCCAACTCCCCAGTAGTGACATCTAAATCCTTCAAATTCAAATTTACTACTTCCGCCCTTCTTAACCCGCATCGCAATATCCAAATTAAAGCCGCATCCCGGACACCAAGTACAGAAGAATCTTCTTGACAAACGCGCATTAACGCTTTAATTTCCGAATGTTTTAATGCCCTACCCTGCTGCTTTTTGCTAGATTTTATACAGCGTAAATCCACAGCCTTTTGGTATTGGCGTGCATCCATCAAATCCAACTTAAAAGCTTCTTCAAGTACCCTCCTCAACGCACACAACATCTTATTCGCCGTCGCCGGGGCATATTTTCTCATCAAAGCAGAACGCACCGCAGCAGTATGCTGATACCGCAACGATGCCCAATCAAGAGTCATGTAATCGCCCGAATTATTACTCAAAAGTTTCGCAATTACATTTAAAGCTTGTTCCATAGTCGGACGAGAACCGGGGGCAAGGCTGTCAAGATACACCGCCGCTGGATGCAAAGTCAGCGGAAGTGGCTCCGTTAATGTAACTGATGTGACTACCCCTGGACGCATGAATTTATCAGAATTTATGTTCTAAAAACTAATTATCCCACGCATGGGGCAAGACTATTCGCAATGTTTGTAGGCGTATAAGGTGAAAATTTGAAGATCCGTTCTTTGACGCACGGTTGTTTCCATTATTTAACTGGGTGGTAAAGTTTATCTTTTTCGTTAAAACGCCACATATATTTAGCGCGATCGCGATTTTTACTCCACTCCGCGAATTCGGATGGAGTTAAGCTTTCATGTTTTTCTTTTAGCGTCGGAATGTTGACGTTAAGTCGTAATGCTAACTTTTGTTCGTCAAGCGGCTCCAATTGTGCCGGTCGTCCGCTTTGGTTGTAAGGATTGCCCGATGATTTATATCGTCTGTAATTATTTGATGCGCCAAAATTATTATGTTGAATCGCACCCAACGCTCCTTCTAGTTTTGCTACCCGATTGTTGAGTGCTTCTAGCTTTTCTTCTGTGCGGGAATCTATGGGGCTATTATCTCGCGAGTTGATGCTACTTCTTAGTTGCTGTAATTCGGATTCTAGCTTCTGCAATCGGGTTTCCGCGCTTTGTTCTACACCCGGTATTTCTCCCAATTCGTGAAGTAATCCCCGAATCACTATATCCGTGGCGGTTTTACCCGGTTGGGGAGAAGCTGCCTTACGTAACGCGGAAGCTAAGGGCTTGGGCAATTTGAAATTCATTGACTCGCGTTCAACCCGTGTCATGTCAATACCTGGAATACACCTTGTATAGATAGCTTACCTTCCCAAGGTGAAGACAGTATATAGATAGTGTATATATGTAGAAACTACAATAATAAGCTTGATATTAAATACCGGGTACATAACGGTAAAAGAATTGCCTTTCATTTATTACTCAATATTTTCTAAAGTAATATTTGATGGATTTTTTAAAACAAAAGTATTTTTTTCTTTAATTAAATCACCTTGGCAAGTAATTATTAACCGTTCTTGGTAAGCTTTAATCGCCAAAATATAATCGTGCTTTTTTAGCTCGGTTTTAATCTTTCTTAGTTTATCAACGACTACACCCACCAGGGTAACTTCACCATTCAAATGTTCCTTATTTGGTGTATCAATCTGCATTACAACGCCTTGAACGGTAACGTTATGAACAATGGTAATAAGTTCGCTTAAAATATCAAGTTGGGAACGATTCTCTGCTTTTTCTAAAACTTCCATGACTTCGTACATTCGACGCGGGTAGTCATCAAAGCTGGGGTCTAATGGTAAATAAATCTTTAATTTATCGTCAGCAAAAGTATCTCTAGTCCATCCAGAAACTTCATCCGGTACGCGAGTTATTTCATGCCATCCTTTTGATTTTAAATAACTTTCAACCTGGCATGGTTCTAAAGATTTAAGTATTTCAACATCGCTAACAATTGCTTTCATAATTTACCCCTTGTTTCTATTTGTTCGATAATATTTTTAACAGCACTGACCGTAAATAATTGTTGGCGCGGAAGATAAACTGTAACGCTTTCTGCGTTTTGCGTTTCCGGTTGTCCTCTCAATGATAGCCAATATCCACAACGACGTAGACATAACTCTTCTTCTGATTGATTAACCCATTCTTCGGGGTTATCGGGAAGCAAAATAATCACCAAAATTTTAGGAACTAAAGTTTTTGATTTTCTCAGTTCGTTGTAATTTTTAAGCTTGAGTGGGTATCTAACAAATTCATTATCTATTACAGCAGTTGAAGTAGATTTTACTTGCACTTCTAAACGCGGTGGATATAAAGAATATTCTTGTTCTTCACCGGAAATAATAATATCTATTCCACCTATATCCAGGGGTCGATTTGCTATCTGAAATGAATAACCCGCTGCCGATACAATGGCGTATATATATGCATAGCTAAACTCCTCTTTTTGGATATTTATGTCCATTTAATTAATTTGTGCCGGAACAATTACAATTTTTATTCAATGCAGCAGTAAATATTATCTCATGATTATTAATAAATTATAAAAATCACTTAAAAACTGAAACTGGTTGTTATTGTTGAGATTTCAACATTATATAGTATTCTCAGGATTCTACTTCAAAATAACTACAATATTCATCTTTTTGAAGATTAGGATTAACAGCGCAAGGTAATAAATAATCGCCCGAAGCAAATTTACAACCCAAACACTGACAGGATAAATAGCCTCCACTTTCAACTAAATATAAATCATAATTTCTACTTAATCTTACCAGCGTATATGAAGCATTTCTATCTCCTTGGAATGCTGCTCCTGTCCCAAATAAAATAAGCCCAATTGCAAATCCACAGCTTCCATAATTTGCCTTTTTAAGTGTTTGTGGAGTTTTATTTCCTGTTAGTGGCAAGGCTATTAATCCAACTCCAGAAATAATAAATATGCTAATACTTATAGCTGTTGCCCAGGATGATAAGCAAGCTAACGAATACCAAATTCCTATTTCTTGGAATTCTTGTAATTGATTTTTTATTCTATTCATGACTAAAATCTATTGGTTTACCGTTGAAATGCTGATAAATCTTATTCGCTTCCAACCAATTGGGTAATGTTCTTTCTACTTCTTCTAATTCGTTTCCGTTTTCATCAACTAACCCATGTACAATTTGTATTCTAGATAATGGTGTTTCTCCATTAGCAGAGAATTTTTTAAGTTGAATTGTGCCCGATTTTCTGGCTTCAAATGTTCCTTCTACGGTGCTTTCATTGGTAAAGTAATGATTAACACCAATAAAAAATTCTTTTGCTTTACGGGTATCTGTAAGATGCATGGAGAAAAATTTCATTGCAGCATCTTTACAGCTATCAATTTTCTTCAAGTTGGTAAATTCATCAATAATAATTTGCTGTTTGGTAGATGGTTTTTCTTTAATTCGCTGTAACCATCTATCAGTTGCATCATAAAGAGATTGTCCTATCTCTTCTTCTGATTCGGCTTTTGATGTCGCATCCAATAATTTCCATACTTCCCAATTCTCTCCGGTAGCGTGTCTATCAATTAGTTGGTAAATTGGTGCATCGAAGCAGTATTTACGAATTAATGATATTGCACCAGCAGTATTAGTTTTACCGCTGCCTTGAGAACCAATTAGCCATAATGGTTTAGCGTTTTTTATCAGGTCATATAGCCAACCGTCTTCATGTGATTTTAGGGCTTCTATTAGGGAGTTAACTAATTGTTTATCACTTGGTTGGCTGTTATTTGGTTGAGATGATTTTTTGTTCTGTAATTTAGATATTTCTTTTTCTGATTTATTTTTATCTAGTAAATTATCAGCAATTTGTTTATCCATTTCTGAATGTTTTACGGCTCTGGCTTTGAGATAATCTTCTAATTGCAGTTGGTTTTTAATAGCTTCGTTTTCATCATCTGTTAACCCTAATTCTTTTCTTTGCTGCAAGTCTTCTTGGGTTAAGCCGTCTTTTAAAATATCTGTATGTAGTTGATTGGAATGTTGTTTAATATCTCGTTTACGTCGGTGTTGCTGCCAATTATAATAAGCTGTAGTTTTTTCTTCTTCTGCTAATTGATAATCGGTTTTTTTAAGTCTATAAACACGAGAAGCTAGCGTTAGTGAAATACCCCACAACCCGACAACAGACGCTACATTACCGTATATTTGATAAGGGTTATCTCTCTTGATAATTCTTACTAGGCTAATTGTGTTACCCATGTATGGAATAATTGAACCATAGCTGTTGTATTTATTCCACTCTTCTGCAAGAATATATCTTGTTTGATGGCAATATTTATTATCTAATTTTTCTTGCGCTTTTAAGTCGTAGTATTTGAGCTTTTTAGCTTTCTTTTTATCGGCTAATATGTTCTCTTTTTTATTGGCTGATTTTGGACAGAATTGTATTTGTGCTAGAGGGTAAGGTTGGCGAGAATGAGAAAAGCAGAAGCCGGTTATACCGACTACTGCTGATATGATGATTCCTGATAGTTCAATCTTATTTCTACTCATCTCCTACTAATAATAAATAAAGAACCAAGTACTATTCCTGCTGCAATACCAATTGATAGCCAAGGGTCTAACCAAGGTCTTTCTTGATAGATAGTTTGAATATCAGCGCTGATTTGATATGCACTGTCTGCGGTAATTTGTTGGAAGTATTGGTAGTCTTTAATTGCTAGCCAAGTACTTCCAGCAGCGATTACAAATCCACCAATTGTTTTTACTGGTTTCTCCATTCCTTCAACCTCAAATCCGTCGTTATAATTAGCTCTAAACCCAGATAAACCAACTATTGAACTAATCGAACAAATAGAAAAGCATAAACCTGCTGCAAGCCATAGAGATGCACCACCGTTGATTAATAGAAGTAGTCTTGCGAGGAAAAATCCGCTAGCACTTAACGACCAGCTTATGAAATATTTCTGAACTAATTCTGTTGTTTGGATAACTTGTTTTCTGTGTTTTTTACGTTCTTCTAAATGTTGTATTAAGTCTTTGGGTAATTGAGTGTCTAACGTAGTTTCCGATTGCTCTTGTTCTTCTAGTTCGTCAAATTGTTCTAACATTGCCAGTTAATAGAGTAATGTCACCACATATGTTTAATTGGTGTGATAATTTGCTATTACCTAAAATCCAAGAATCGTATCTTTAATCTTTTGAATTATTGAACGTTCTGCATATTGTTTCTTGGGTTTTAAATCATCTCTAGCATTATCACCAGCATCAAGATAATAGTTACCTAGTTCTTTATCGTGTTGTAAATCAATTGTCTGCTGTCTTACTTCTGTCTTTAATTCTTCCTGAAGCATCTTGTATTCGCCGTCGATTGTCATCATATGTCTATCAACCCAAGCTTTTAATTTAATATGTTCTTCCGCTTGTTTATGTCGTAATTCTTCTCTACTTTTAGCTCCTTCAAAATCAAGGTTTAATTCTTTCAGTTGGTTTGCTAGTTTATCGTTAGCAAGGGTGGCTGATTGGATTTCTCTTTCTATTCTTTCTCCACTGACTCCAGCTTGTTTATAAATGGCTGCTAGGGTTGTATTTAAATCCTCCGCGCCTTTAATGGCAGCAATCATGTTGTCTTTAACTTTTGGTGCAAATTCACTTATTTTTGCTCCATCATTACCCATTTGACCGATTAGTTTTAGTGCTTTTTTATCGCCCATTAATGCCCTATAAACTAAGTTTGTGGAAGCGTTGAATTTTCCACGTAGTTGTTTTTCTAGGTGGCGCGATTTTGAAGAAACCAGATTTTTCAGCTTGCCAGTATTTTTCACAACGATTAATCCTCTCTTCTGTTAAGATTTCTGTGCATTGGTAGTGCATCCATTGTTGGTATTGTTGTATTCTTTCTTTTCTTTCTAGATAGGCTTGGTATTTGAAGTGATAGCTGATTGATTGGTAGCAGTAATCTATTAGGAATAAAGCAGGAATTATTATTACTAATAGCCGAAATACATTTTTAAAGCGTAGTTCTCTACTGTGTTTTGAGTGTTGCTGAGAGGGCTTTGGAGAAGCTTTTAAGACTAGAGCTTTTTTGCTCTAGTACCTCCTTTGTTGTTATGGCTCCTTCTACACTTTTTCTTTGCAAGCTATTAGTTCTATTATCAATATAGTCACGAAGATTGTTGTTACTATCATCAATTCGTTGTTCAACTTCATCAAATTTACTTTGGGCGTAATCTTTGATTAATGAGTTGATAGTTTCTACAGCACTCACAAAGTCGGTAAATGAATCGCTAACGTTTTGAGAAATATCTGTGATTTCTGATTCATTCAGTTCAATGCCTAATGATTGGGCTTGTACTGTTATTAATTGCTCTTTTTGTTGGTTGGTAATTGCGGTTGAATTTTCCGTTTGTTGAATAGTTTCCGATTCTGTCAAAGCCTCTGTTAAATTTTCTGAATCGGGAATTTCTAGAGATTGATTATGTCTATCAATCAAGTACTGTACCCCTGCTTTTATTTGTTCGTGGGTAGGGTTATCTAAGTCATCGCAGCCTATAAATTTTGCAGCTTCTAAAAAATCACTTTGTGAAAAACCCTGATAATTCTTCTTGTACAACCTTGTCCGAACGTTGTTCTGAAATTTTGTAGTAGCCATGTCGTTTTTCTCCAGTTACTCCGTTATCAATTCAAGATAGTTAACTCTAATTGTTTGATTTTGAAATTCCGTCTTTGAGTCATATTCATTCAATAGCTAAAACTTCAATGCTAGGTTTGGGCGTGTTTATTTTTGAGCCAGTAATTCGCTTATTAAATGCCCATTTAGCAGCACCAAGTGCAACTAAAGCGAAATCATCGTTACTGAATTTTTTATTAGCTGAATAAGACAATCCACAGCGACTAAACCAGTGATATTTTGTACTTCTAGGTATTTCTTTTATCTCTAATGTTTTTGTCAAGTCGTGTAGAAACGAGTCACAAGTAAAGGTTTGATTGCTGTTTCTATACTTATTAAAAACTTCCCAACACTCTTGGAAATCTTCACTCGTAAACGAAAATCGCTTATAGCGTGACTTAAATTGTGCAACTGATTTGACTATCGCTTCACTTGAAGGATTTTCTACTGCAAACCCTAAATGGCGCTTCATAGAAGCAACCAACCTGTACCAAGTTATATCCGAGATTTTCTTCCCCAAAGTCTGCTCGTAAAGGCTTCTGAGCTTCCCATATTTTCTTAAGTAGTTCTTGCTTGCCATATATTAATAGCTACCCTTCAATACATAGATATACGGTGGTGATGTATCAAGTTGCTGACTATCTGCAAATTCTTAGTTATCCGATACGTCAATAACTTTGAATCATGTATCAATACCCTTGGACACCTATCTGATAACTTGGACAATTAAAGATAAAAAATCATATTTACAAGGGTTGAAACACGCTCGCTTATAAGAGTTTTCAATGTTTTGATGTAATTAGACCTCCCTTAAAAACAACTTTATATACACCCCTGTTCACACGCGGCGTTGCACGGGAATAGACAATACGAATCTGTCCCCAAAATCGGCTGTAGTTTTGGCAGCGTAAGGATTTTGGGTATTTGCTATTTATACTGATATGATATATTTACTTTACCACAATGAAAAGTACCTTACCTGACTATTTGTTGAGGTAAGTTTAAGAAATGATAATGAAGGAGGTAATTTTATATAGTTCAAGTTATTAATGCCAACAGATAAAGCACTAGTGAGCGTATATGTCCCTAAAGACATTAAAGAAAAGCTTGAAGTATGGGCAACTGAAGAAGACAGGTCTGTCAGTTATATAGTTGGCAGACTGATCATAGAAACGATTGAAGCTAGAGAATCAAAGAAAAATATTCCCCATGATTCTAAAGACAAAGGGGATAAGGAAGATGCATGAACCATTACAATATCGACCTACTTAAATTGCCATCGTTACCATTAACTGAACGTAGAGAACGCAAACAAAGAGAAGATAACCAGTGAATGTAGCAAGAATTAACCCTTTAGACCTGCCGCTATCGCTACCATTGACTGGACGTTCACGGCTGCCGAGACAGCCGTGCGTATACTTTGTTCTAACGGATAAAAGTGTTTTATATATCGGACAAACGGCTAATCTGCACGTTATATAGTGCCGGTTTAATTGTGCCTACCTACTTATTTCCCAAAAATTATAGAAGGCACGTCTTTTTATCAAGGATTTTAAAGTCATGAATGAAGATAACTTTATGCCCAACACTAATAACAATATAAATGGATTAATTAATTTATGTGAAATCAAAGAAAAAATTAGGGAAGTTATACGCGATAACTTCCCTCAATACTTAGATTCAGTAAATACAGCTTCGGTTACAAAATCACCAGATATAATAGTAGATAACTCAAATTTCTTTGAAGATATATTTAATCAAGTATTAGATAGCACGATTTATTCAATATTTTCAAAAAATTATAATCTTGATGAAATATCTAATTTAAATGAGAATATTATAAAAAATAATGATATTCAAAACTATATAAAAAGTAAAGAAAATTTCTTATTTAAATCGCAAGCGTTTGAGGCAATTCCTACAGCAGCACTTATGCTTTCTAGCATTAAATCTCAAATAAAAAAAGAAGATTCGTGGCAAAAAAAAGAGGACGGGACAGCATATTCGCAACACAAAGCTAAAGGTAATCCTCAAAATTATATCGAGCATTATATTACAACTCCTGGTGATATAACTTTACTTCCTTGGAATGAAGCTCAACAAATTATTGATAAATTTGGGTTTACCAGTGCCAAGCTGCATTTAATATTTGCAGCTTACACAATGAAACAAGAAAAGCCTTGGGAAGATATTTTTATTCTCAATGGCAGTGATTTGATGAAAGAAATAGGTTGGGATAAGCGAACCGACTTACCCAAACATCATAAACTTTTAGAAATAGCTAAAACTGCATTCGCATTAGATTGTTTATTAGTTAAAGCCCTATGGATAGAAGGTAAAAACAAAAAAGGCGGTATAAATGCCAGTACACCTGTAGGTCGAATGTGGAACATCACAATCGTGCCATATGGTCAGATGAATTTATCTGGAAAAATAGAAGAACCGTCAGAAGTTCAAATAGTCGTACAACCAGGAACTTGGACTAAATACTTTCTTAATAGAGCTGGAGCAGAATCGCGAGAAGCTTTATATCAATTTGGTTACTTAGCACAGCAAGTTTTGACAATTGACCCATACCACGAAGAACTCACACTTAGATTAGCTATACACATAACATTAGACAGTCGGGTTCGGCTTGATGGAAACTACAGAGTAAAAGAGCTATTAGAAATTGCATTGACCCTTTCAGAAATAGATAAAGCTTTATCAAACTTCCGCAGAGCCTATGACCTTAAGAAACGCTGGGATAATGCTTTGAAGCATCTTCTCAACAAGCTGGGCTGGCAAATTGAATTTGACCAGAAAACCTACCCCAAATGGTTAAGACCAGACTGCAAGGATAAAAAGCCTAAAGGCTACTTTAAGAAACTGCTAAACGCAAAGCTAACCATAAAACCCCCAGCCCCTATACCCAAACTCATAACATCCAAAACAAAACCTGGGGTACGACGATTACAGTCCAAAACAAATGATATAACACCAGAAGACATCAGCTTGACTAGCAGCCAAATGAGAGAAGCACGCACTGCCAAAGGGTGGTCGCAAACAAAGCTGGCTAGCGTTCTTGGTGTTTCTCAAAATTTCGTCTCATTAGTTGAACGAGGCAAACGCCCTCTCAACTTACAACAAGCCGCCCTTGTCCGAATACTCTTAGACATCCAATTCTAAGTATTAATACTTAAATTTGACCGCCAGCCAGCCATCAACTTCAAGTGGTTGGTTTTTGTTTTAGTTTTGTTTTAGAAAAAAAAAACGCAAAATTAGGCTTTAAACCCTTGTCATATATACGTTATAGCGTTAAAACAAAAGCTCTAGTATCCCCGGATAAAAACTCTAGTATCCCCGGATAATCTGTCGCTGTAACCCTTGGTAAATAAGGATTTTTTTCTTCGGAGTAATAGATCAGTTTTTCAGCATAGTGTTCGCGGATATGGCACTCTAGGAACTGGCAAGAATGCTTATGCCACTGTCTGCGAGGAAGACTTATCACGCACATAGCGCTGTTTTGGGTGAAAACCTAAGACAATTCCGGGGAGGCACCGGGCTGATGGCAGCAAAGAACGATGGCTAGGGAAAACTTTATTTATCAAGGAGTTTGATGTATGGAATCAAAAATTGAAGCGTCAGTTGTTTTAATTCGAGTTGATATTCCGTTCATAAGAAAAGTCGGTTAGTACTCTAGGTTTCTCCGAAAGCTTAAAAACTTGTTGAGATATCACAATACAAGTCCTCTTAGGAAACTTTCAGTTAACTAGTACATCAGAAGCTTCTTAAGTAAATTCCTTAAGCAAGCTTGGTTGGTACCCAGTACTAACCCAACAAATAAAGCACCAAAAGGTTAACAAATTTTTAGGGTCAAAGGTAACTGTATTGTGATATCTTCAACGAATTTTTAAGGCGTGCGACCTTATTCCAGACAAACCTGGACAGCATATAAGCACTAATTGAGTGTTAAAACAATTCGCAATTATTAATTCGCAATTCGCAATTGAAATCAGTGAGAGCTTGAACTCGCCACTGATTAAAGACCACTAAATTTCGTTTTAGTGGAGGCTTGAAACCCGATAATTAAGCAATTATTCAATTACGAAGCCGAAAATTCTTTATTGCGAATGTGCGAATTGGCAATTGATTGGTAAAAAAAGTTGTCATAAGGGACAGTTAAAACCTTTGTATAGTCGAGGTTCAGTCCGAGAAATTCTACCGCATTTTTATGAGGCGGTTTAAAGAAATGGTCATTGCACAGTAATTTCGGAAGAATTAATTTGCTTTCTTAGCGTGCTAATCGGCTCCAACCTTCAAGGAGTCAGAAAATGCAAAGAATCTTCACCCAACGGGTTTGAAGGGGTGCGTCATGATGCCGGAAAGCACCCAACACCCCAACAACCTTACTCAACACGAATATCAAGAACTCGCCACAGATAGCGCCATCCACCCCGCGCTAATCGCAGCGAACTTCTTTCACATCGAAGGCGCAACCGTCTACGATTACCTTTTCATCTCAAAAGACCTACCCCGCACCAATCCCGGAAGAATCAGCAGCGGCTTCCTAAGACGCTACCAACACGCAGAACTCGGTGGATGGTGGGTTAGCGGGCTAGACCCCTACAACAACTGGGAGCGGATGGAATGGGGACGATTTAAGCCCACCCACCCGCGAATTGACTCAAAAGGCAGATTCATCAAATACGAGTCACCGCCCAAATTCCCCAACCGCGTCACCTACTTCGACGTTCCCGATTGCATTTGGGACAAAGTAGCCAAGCGCTACGGAATCAAGCGGTACAATTCCCCGCTAGCCTTGCGTCTCCGGGACAGGTCACGTCCGCTAAACTTCTGGGAATGGGTACTGGCACACCCAGAAATCCCCATAATCCTGTGCGAAGGCGAAAAGAAAGCCGCTGCTTTGTTAAGCCTGGGATTTGTAGCCATAGCCCTCCCCGGTATTTGGAACGGACGAGTTGGCAAGAAAGACTTTGACGAGCGCTTGCATCCCGACTTGATGCCCCTAGCGCAACCGGGACGCAAAATCCAAATTCTGTTCGACCACGAAACCAAACCCAAAACCCGGTGGGCAGTCTTCCAAGCCACCATTCGCACTGGGAAGGCTCTAGAAGCCGTCAAATGTCAATCTGAGGTCATATTACTTCCGGGGCCAGAGAAGGGCGTTGATGACTTCGCTAGCGCCCGGAAAATGGACGCTGACTTTTTACTCACAGCCATCATCGACGATGCCAAGTCGCTCGACGATTATCGGCGCTCATTCTTCATCAGCAACCGGGGACTAAGCAAGAAATACAAGCCCCACGTCCGCGTACATGCCAGGTACTTATCCGATGCCATAAAACTTCCCTTGTCAGGACTGGTGGTGCTTTCCAGCGACATGGGAACCGGAAAAACCGAATTGTTGAGAAAATGGCGGTTGGAACATCCCAATGTAAAATTTATTAACAACGGGCATCGGGTCAACTTGCTCAAAAACCTGTCAGAACGCTTGGAAACCGATATGTACTCCGAGTTGAGTTACGGGGATTTAGCCAAAGCCAAAGCTTTGAGCATTACCATTGACAGTCTTCATAAGCTCAACACCGAAGCCCTAGAATACGGCTGCGTATTCATTGACGAGGCTTGCCAGTACCTCACCCACCTGCTCCACTCCAAAACCTGTAGAGAATACCGGGCGCAGATTTTGGAAGTACTAGAATACATCGTCTACAACGCCCAACTGGTGGTGATTGCGGACGCGCACATGGATGACTTAACCGTGGACTTCTTCCTGGCAATGCGACCCCAAGGAGAAGAACCGTTAATTTTTGTAAACGATTGGAGAAACGGGGAGCGAATAATTCACTGGTACGAAGGCAAAGATTCTTCCACCTTGGTAGCCCAAATTTCTGCATCGCTGATGACGGGGCAGAAAATCATGGTAGTTGCCGATTCAAAAAAATTCATTAAGAAACTTGAAAAGTCGCTTTGCATGTCCATGCGGGTTGAGGTTGCTTCTTCTGAGGAGCCGAGGAGCCGAGGAGCTGAGGAGCCGAGGGGCAGGGGAGCAGGGGAAGCAGAGGGAGCAAGGGAAGCAGGGGGAGAAATTAATTCTTCTAACGCTTCTGACGCTTTTGACGCTTCTGGAACTGTTTCGCCGCGTTGCGTTTCTGAAGAGGGCGTTTCTTCCGCTCTTGAAAGGAAAGCGTCCGAAATTTTTGTAGCTGAAGAAATAAATAATTCTTCAAAAACACTCGAAGCTTCTGACGTGCGTCACCACCGCAACGCATCGGATGGAATACAAGCAAACGGAGTTTTGGAAACAGAAGCAGCTGCGGAAGCCTCCGTTTACTCACCTCAGCACCTCAGCACCTCAGCACCCACTCCCAAAAAATCCCCCCTACGCATCTGGTCAATTCACTCCGACAATTCCGGTAGTAAAGAAAATGTTGCCTTCATCAAAGACATAACGAACTCTATAAAGGACGTAGATGCCCTTCTAGCGTCTCCTAGCTTGGGTACAGGGGTCGATATGCCTAATTATCATTTCGATGTGGTTTACGGGGCATTTCACGGGGTTTCTCAAACTGCTACCGAATGTGCCCAACAACTTTACCGCTATCGTCCCAAAGTTCCCTTTCACGTTTGGGTAGCCCCAAGACCGCCTTTTGGGTACAAAGATACTAATGCCAAAAAAATCAAAGAGCGGTTGCTGCAAACCAACGAGTTGACTGCGTTCCTCATCCGCATTGACCGGAAAACGGGTAAGCGCGGTGCTGAAAAAGATTGGGCTTTAGATGCATATTGTCAAATTGAAGCCAAACGCAACCAGTCAATGAACAATTTGCGTACCGATTTACGCGAGTTGTTGACCGAAATGGGCAATCAAATTATCCCAATGGGGGCGGAGGATGACTTTGAAACCGCAGAACGCCTAAAAGATGCCGCAGATGCGTTAGATGTTGCATATAACACTGGTGTTGTCAAAGCCAGGGACATTTCTGCAAGCGAATACCGCAGCTACAGAAGCAAGGATTATCTCAACCCCGAAGAAATGCTGGAGTGCGAGAAATTCCGCATCAAAGAAGCTTACGGGATGGAAATCACTGAGGAGTTAGTAGCCTTAGATGACAAAGGTAAGTTAATTAAGTCAATCATTAATTTGGAAGCAATTTTATCTAATACAGATGGTGTAATTACTGATGAAGTAACGGGAAGACAACACCCAGCACCGCCAAAAATTGTCACCGATAAAGACCATTCAGAACGCTTGCATTATCCGTTGTGTATGGATTGGGGTAATTATTCTGCAAAATGGCAGGCTCGGTTCTTCCTGGGGCTAGATAAAGTACTCCAACGCTTGATGAATGGAGAAAAAATTACCGCAAAAGACCCAGAACTATTACGGATGACCAAGCTTGCCGAACAAATTGGGCAACATATAAAAGACATTCTTGGGTTTACCGTCCCCGGTGATTGTAAACCAATATGGTTGTTGGGGTCTTTACTTGACCAATTGGGCTTAAAGCTAGATAAGAAAAAAATTGGTCCAAAGGGTAAACAAGTCAAACATCACTTTTTAAAAGAGGAGAAATTGGAGTTCGCGCTATTTGTAATTAAGCATCGTCAGATGAAGCGTCAACAAAAAGAAGAACGAGCTAAGAAAGAAGCGGAAGACCAACGGCGACATCAGGCTGGAATAGAAGCCCAGTACGGGATTTCGCCTCCGCCCGACCCGGTATCCACCCCCCCCCCTAATGGTATAGGGAATTCCCCATTGGGAGGGGTGAATACTACCGCTCAGAATCAGGAGAATTTTGAGAAAATTGATAATTCCTCTCCTATATATGAAGTCAGCGGGGATTTGGAACCCAATGACGGGGACAGTACTCCGATTCAAACCAGTCTTCAAATGCTCCGAGAAGCGATTGTCGGGGGTGTGGAAGCGGTAAAAGCCACTATATGCTCTTGGACTTCTGAGCGACGGTGGTGTGCGGTGCTGCTGCTGGAGGAAGTTGCTGAAAGTGAATTACGTAAGTTGGAGCAAATGATACCGGGCTTTTATGCGTGGTTGAGTTGATCTGCTGAGGTTCGCTTAATTTTTTAAGAGAAATATTTATCTGAACCAGTTAAGTGATTAACGCGGTACTGTTTGGAATGTCAATCAATACTTTCCAG
>JAHCMI010000083.1 GCA_019192545.1 Rivularia sp. MS3
TGATAATTTCTAAGCCTTGATTATTTTCTATGGTGTTTACTACAGACTTTGAGTCATCTTGAGCTACATAGGAACTGATTTCACCGTCTTGAAAATTGATAGATGGAATTTCAGATGATGTCTGTGTTTGAGTTTCTACTGGAGCTTGTGGTTGTGGTTGAGTTTCAGTTGATGTTTGAGTTTCTACCGGAGCTTGTGGTTGTGGTTGATTTTGTTGATTTTGTTCGTAAACTCTCAAGTTTTTCCACTGACTGTGGGCATTCTTGCTACCGTTATCATGATCGTTGGCAAACAGCAGATAGTTGATATTGATGTCTTGACTAAAGTAGTCTGAAAGCTTAATTTGATAAGTTTGCCAACCTTTACCGGTAACATCTTGCTTGAAGTCAGTAATACCGAAGTTATCTTTACCTTCTAATTGGAATATTCGCCCTTTATCGCTATTTACATCGAATTTGCTGTTAGTTTCTAAGCCGATTGCCTGAATTTCTCCTTTAACAAGGCTGTTGAATTCAAATTCGAGGATGGTGTCTTTAGTAACTTGATAGTTAAAATCAAACTTTTTCCAACCATTGTTGATAATTTCTAAGCCTTGATTATTTTCTATGGTGTTTACTACAGACTTTGAGTCGTCTTGAGCTACATAGGAACTGATTTCACCGTCTTGAAAATTGATAATCGTTTGAGGTGATTGAGTTTCTTGTGATTGAGGTAATTGAGTTTCTTGTGGCTGTGGGATTTGGCTCTGAGTGTCAGCTTGATTAATATCCCAACCTAAATCTTCCAAAACCCCTAAAGTAATTCCACCAGGATTGTGAATTACTTCACCTGCTCTAAGTTCAGGTGTCATTAAAGCATCAGGATTACCTTTAGAATATGTAGCTTCGTCAAGATGCGCGATACTTGAACCATATTGCCATTTACCAGGTGCATATAGTTTAACTTGTTCGCCACCATTCGCTTCTACTGCATTTTTACCATTAAAAAATAAATCGTTGCTTCTTAATTGTGTTTTAAGCTCCGAAGAGTTATTAAAAAATGTATCAAGACTTTGATTATCACCGTTGACTATAAACCTTTCATAAATTGTAGTTCCATAAGTGCCCGTACCGCTGCTATTAATTAAATCGGTGATTCCAAAACCATGCCCTAACTCATGTAAAACGACAGTAGTAAAATCATATTTATTTCCTGGTTTTCCATCAGTGGCAAGATACCAATTATTAAAACTGCTGTTCAACCATACTTTAATTTCCGCACCATCGCCATTTAAATCTTTACCAGCTAAATGATTAGCTAATGACATTACATAAGAAGTATCATTCTGAGTTGCACCTGCAAAATTGCTTCTAAAGCCATTTGGTGAAGCTGCACCTAAAATATTGCTACCATATTGACTCAAATCTTCCCAATAAGCATCAACTTCAATAGCAATATCAGATTTTATCCATCCTTCCCAGATATTTACTGCGTATTCAAAAGCATTTTTTGCTGCTTCTGAAAAGCCATAGTAATTAACGTTGATTGTAGCTGTTGGAGGATTTAGAATTGTAGAATATACAGCGCTTTGACTGGCATCTAAAATAGTACTAGCTCCAGAAAAATCATGATATTCAGGACTATCATCACCACCAACTTGACCCGTTAATAGCTCCTCAAGTGAAAATTTTATGTCTTCTGTTGTTGAATGATTATAGTTGTTTGAATTGGAAAGTTTTAAACCAGGATTATTATTTTTCATTTTACCAACAGCGTTTGATGATTTAAATGGATTTATTAATCAGTACAAAATTTATGACAATTTAAATAAACTGAATTATCATATTTGACTATTTTTTATGAAGATTTTTTTTTAAAATGGGTTTGAGCGGAAACAGCCAGTATAGATAATTATTCAAGTTGCATCCAAATCTTTTTATTTGACTAACAAAAAATAATTATTTTTTGAGAAAAGCAGATATAAAAGGTGATTAAGGCAATCTTAACCACTTGAAAAATATATTTCTTCAGAGCTAGCACTTAATTCTTATTTAGTCTGCAATTACTGATAAACCTGAAATTTAAATAGTTTTTGATAAAAATTTATAGTTAATAAGTGAAAAAACTTAATTTTATGATTTTTGAACTGTATAACTTAAACTGAAGGCAATAAAAAAATAATTATTCTGAAAACTTATAGCAGGTGTTTTCTGCTTTTTTCAGTAAAGTTACTTATAAAATAAACACTATTTACTATATATAAAAAATGAGCTACACCAATTTACTGAAGTTAGTAAAGTGCAGCCCATTTTAATTGTTTAATGTTTAGATGCGCTCTTGGCGATCGCCATCATATACATCTTAAAAGTGATTAATCAAACCTAATATTATGAATTTTTTGCTAAAATTCATAAGCTCCTGCATCAACGCCAGCACCCGTTAATCGTTGCTTGCCGTCTTTACCAAGTCGTGCGTAATCACCAATAGAAAAAGAACCAATATCTATAGCTGGTGAAGTTGATGTCAGGCGGTAATTATTACCTGATGAATTGACAAAATCAACCGATTCAGCTAATTCATTATCAAAAGCGTTGAAATTTCCAACTCTAGTTCCTCCGTCATAAAGAACTTCGGTTTTATCTGCAAATTCCTCTGTATTTACAAATAAGTTATTGTCCAAAGTGACATTACTTGCATCTTCTACATAGGCATTCCGGAAACTATTTTCAGAAAAGATATTATTGCGAATCTTAATATTTCGAGGATTGTAACCCCTACCGCTATTGTCTACATAAACACCTTGAACGTTGTCAGCAAAAGTATTATTTACAATCTCTACATCTTCTACATTATTAATAATCGCAACTCCTCTGCCACCATTTTCTATCCTTCTTCCATTTCCATAAATGACATTGTTATAGATATTGATATCGGATACGTCTCCGACACTGGGAACTTCATCTGCAATAAGGATTCCATCTGCGGTGTTAGCAAAGATTTCATTGTTATAAATATCTAAATTGAATGAATCGGCACGATTACCATCTACATAGATAGCTGGACCACCTCTAAAACCGTCATAAGTACCGGAAATCAAAGCCTGAGAGGTGATGGAATTACCGTGAATCAAGCCGTTACGAGAACCTACTTTAATATCCATACCTTCTCGCTTGCCGTCTATCATTTTATTATTGGCAACTTCAAAACCATCAACGCCCCAGATGCTCAATGCTTCTTGATCTCCGTCTGTATCTCCGGGGCCATCCCATTTCCAATTAGCTCGTTCGACAGTATTATTAAGTACCTTAACATTACTGCCGGTGATTTCTCTTTCTCCACCGCCAAAGAAAGTTTTTGGTAAAACGATAATTCCCGAACTTCCCGTTTGATAAGTTTCGTTATTTTGAACGGTCATATTTTTCGCGTCACTAAGCGATATTCCAGCCCAGGATGTATTCTCTATTCGGAAGCCATCAATTACCCAATTGCTTTGCCCTGGTGATTGAATCACCCCTTCAGGAAAACCACCGCTATTCGGATTTGGATCGCGCAATGTTACATCTCCGTTGGCTTTGAGGGTAATTCTTTGCGAATCGCTACCAGATTTACCAAGACTGATTAATTCTGTATAGGTACCGGGTTGAACTAAAACTGTATCCCCCGGAGCGATAGGAGAGTCTTCACTGACTGCGTAATTAATACTTTTCCAAGGCTGGTTTTGCGTACCAGGATTATTATCATTGCCGCTTGGAGAAACGTAATAAAATCTCCCGCCACTACTTTGAGGAATTGGATCTGTAGAGGCTGTTATGGATGCTCCGACTGAAACAGCAGCAGCTTGATTTCCCGTAATTTGGTCTGAATCGTAACTGCCGTCGAGGCTATCTGAATCTATCGAAATATCGCTTTCTATATCTACATCCATCAAATTAGAAGCTTCCATGCTCGATATAGCAGTGCTAAAATTATTTTCATAAGGAACAAATTCTTCTAAGGGATTTACTGGAAGAAAAGCGTCGGTTTGAAAAATTTGTGATTCAGTAAAGTCCATGTTTCTCCTTGTATTTTCAAGCAAGCGATATCCAATCGAATCAAATTAACTTTGTTCGACTATCTTTACAGACAAATTTCAGATTAAGTTACATCAATCTATACTCAGGTTGAGTAAATTTTGTATAGACATGAAAAGGTTATACAGCATGAAAATTATCTAAATTGATAACTACATAAATCACCATTGAATTAGTTGCTTGGTATAATTAATTCATGATGATTCTAGGAATTACGGTCTTTAGATAACCAAGATTCTACTTTTACTGCCATATTAACCAAAACATAGAAAAACTTAGCATTGTTAAATTGTCAAGAATAGTAAGTTGTTTTTATGGATTTTGAGTTTATTTTTAACCCGTATACAAATATCTCAGGCTTCTATTCTTAACTTATCTATCAAAAGTAATAGTTCATCTCATTTATATTACTTTTGATAGAGTATATTTCTAGAAATTTATATAGAGATAAAGCATTATTCTTTTTATATAAATTAATCAAAATTTGCTGCTAAATCTAGATTGCGATAATGTTTAAACAGCCAGGTAATTTGATTCGGTAAAATGCGCCCTAACAAAATTTGTATGATTGGCAATAATTTCTGCTGCTAGTTTCTGCAACTGATGCAAAATTTGAGTTAATCAAAATCTGTCGGTAAATGTAGATGGCGATAATGTTCAAAGAACCGAGTAATTTGTAATGCTGTTACTCTTTTAATAGATAGTTGAGGAATGTTATCTTCAGCAAAAAATCTTACTTCTTCTGTTTCAATACTTGTTATTGGTTTTCCACTAATAATTTCACATTGAAAACACAGCTTATATAAACCGTAGGGAAAAGGTGTGTGTCCGTGTTTCTGATTATTATTATCGTAAACAGACAATAATTTAATCGGTTTAGTTTGATATCCCGATTCTTCAAAAGTTTCTCTAACTGCGACTTCTCCCGGAGATTCTCCGACTTCTGCAAATCCACCAGGTAAAGACCAAAATCCATCAGAACGCTGTTTAACCAACAATATTTTATTATCTTGAAATACCGCACTGCTGACAGCTACTTTAGGCGTGGGATATCCGATTTGTTTTATTGATAAATCTAATATTTCGCTTTGTTCTATTTGAGTCTGACTAGAAATAATTTCGGCTGCAATAGTGCGTAATAATTTATAATCTTCGATTTGATAGGGATTTTTATTATAAAGCAAACCTTTCTGAGCAATAACTTGAATTTTCTGCGCCCATTCTAACCATTTTGGCTGCATTGATTTTTATAATTTTTCATAATTATAAGCGGATAAGCATGTCTCGTTTATCAGTAAGATGTAACTCAGTTTAGGAAAAAATGTTCTTTCCCCAACTGAGACACCCCACAAAATTTTTTGTTGTTAAAGAGTTAGAAGCTAAAGTTAATAGTTAATAGTTAATTTAAAACCAACCAGGACTTACGCAGCAATAATGGAAAGCATAGCGTTTCAGACATTCTAGATCCCCCCAACCCCCCTTAAACAAGGGGGGCTTGCTTCCTACTAACTACTAACCACTAACTACTAACTACTAATTAAGCATCATTCAATGCTGCAATACCTGGCAGAGTCTTGCCTTCGAGTAATTCTAAACTCGCACCACCACCAGTCGAAATATGGCTCATTTGGTCGGCTAAACCAACTTTTTCTACTGCTGCGACGGAGTCACCACCACCGATGATGGTAGTAGCACCTTTCTTGCTCAAATCAGCTAAAGTCCGAGCAATTGCTTCGGTACCAACAGCGAATTTATCGAATTCAAATACACCCATAGGACCGTTCCAAATTACAGACTTGCAGTCGCCAAGAGCTTCCTGGAACTTCTTCACGGAATCGGGACCGATATCTAAACCCATCCAACCATCGGGAATATTTTCGATGCTGACAGTTTGAGAATTAGCATCAGCTGCAAAGTTATCAGCTACAACTACATCGGTAGGTAACAATAGCTCTACACCTTTTTCTTTAGCTTTTGCTTCCAAAGTCTTTGCTAATTCTAATTTGTCTTCTTCTACCAAAGACTTACCGACATTCAAACCACGGGCTTTGTAGAATGTGAAAATCATTCCACCACCGATGATTAATTTGTCGCATTTGTCAAGTAAAGTTTCAATTACACCGATTTTGCTGGAAACTTTAGAACCACCAATAATAGCAGCTAAAGGACGCTGGGGATTTTCGATAGCATTTTGTAGATACTGTAATTCTTTCTCAATCAAATATCCAGCAATAGAAGGACTCAGGTAGCGAGTTACACCTTCGGTGGAAGCATGAGCGCGGTGTGCGGTACCAAAAGCATCATTTACGTATAAATCAGCGTTAGAAGCTAATTTTTTTGCAAAGTCGGGGTCATTTTTTTCTTCTTCGCTGTAGAAGCGCACGTTTTCTAATAACAGTACGTCTCCATTGTTTAGTGCCCCGACTTTATTGGTAACTTCATCACCAATACAGTCGTCACATTTTGCAACATCTTTGCCCAGTAACTCTGAAAGACGCTTTGCAACTGGAGTTAAGCGTAGTTTATCTTTAACTTCGCCTTTTGGTCTTCCGAAATGACTGGTTAAAATTACTTTGGCTTCTTTGCTAATTAAATCTTGAATTGTAGGTAAAGCGGCACGAATGCGAGTGTCGTCTGTGATATTACCTGCATCATCCAAAGGTACGTTGAAATCAGCCCGCACTAAAGCCCGTTTGCCTTGTAAGTCACTTTTAGACAAATTTGCTAAAGTTTTTTTCGCCATAATCAAGCTCTCCCGATCGCTTTTTGTTATTGTTTTGAAATAGAACTATCAAGATTTTACAGAGTTTCGGTGTCACAGGGGAATCCGATGTTCAAAACAATTCTTTTTCCAGTAGATCAAAGTCGGGAAGCACGGGAGGCTGCGGAGGTTGTAGCTGGGTTAGTACAGATTCATCAAAGCAGCTTGATATTGCTGAGCGTAGTGGAAGAATCTGCTGTTTCAGAATCTAAGGATGATGATGTAATGAAATCGCCACAAAAGGTTGAACAATTACTTAAAGATGCAAGAGCCTTCTTTTCTAGTCAGGGAATAGAAGCGTCAATTATTGAAAAGGAAGGTAAACCCGCTTTTGTGATTTGTGATGTGGCTGATGAGATTAAAGCTAGTTTAATCGTTATGGGCTGCCGTGGATTGGGGTTAACCGATGAAGGTTCTCACGATAGCGTTACTAGCCGGGTGATTAATCTTTCTCCCTGCCCAGTGATGATTGTACCTTAGTCAGCGAGCAGCTGACAGTTAATAGTTAACAACGCCGGAGTTGGGAGTTAGTTCTAAAATTATACTTCTGATAATTGGTTTACTTAGGCTGAGTTACTTAGTTAATAGTTTTTGTTTTTATATGCTAGGATTCGCTTGCGGAGTTTAGTTTCATTTGTAAAGCTATTTATTTGTTAACTCTTAACTACTCCCTACTCCTTACGAATTACCTTCGCGTAACGTCTCCCGGAGGAAGATATTACGAATTATAATTATTCTCCGCTCTTTGTAACAAAACTTACATAAATTTTTCTTTGGCGTTTTCGTATAATGATTTATCGCTCTTCTTATTAGAATTATCCGACTCAACCACACTCTCTTTTCGGACGGGTTTTTGTATATTTTGTAGTAGTAAATAGTTTAAAACCGTGCGAATGACAATAATTACTGCTAGTCTTCCTATATCTTCCCAGCTAGGAGTTATGGTAGTCCTAAGAATAGTTCCTCCAACTAAAAAGTTTAATCCCAAAGAAAACGAGTAACCCATTTGTAACCGGCTTTCTTGGAACATTTTAGCCGAGTTTGAAAAAGAGAAGGCATTGCGTAAAAATATAATAAGACCTTTAATTAACCCTATAGAAATTACGAAAAGGGCTAATATTTGACAGGTACTAATTGCAATTTCGATAAGATTTTTTACAAAGGGTTCCATATTTTTATTTTTTAGATTTACAAATCAACATCTACTTTGCATTGATGAATAAATTTTATCTCAACTCTTAAATTAACAAAACTATATAATTATTATCGCTAATTACCCACTACCTATTAACTATTAACTAATCTTAAAGTTTTTCAAACAATTCTGCTAGCACTACATTAGAAAACAAAAATCCATCGGGATCGTGTAATTGCAACCTTCCATCTATGACTTGTACCCAACCTTTATCGAAATAAGGTTGCAATACCTGATATACTTGCTCGATTTTATCCGCGCCGAATTTTTCTGTTAATATTTGCAAACTTACTCCTTCTGCCAAACGTAACCCTAGCATTAAGGTTTCTAACAAAGCTTCATCAGAAGTAGTGATTTCGCAATCAATTATACTTCCATCATTCACCCAAGCATAATATTCTTTGGTTTTACGAGGACGGTTAAATCGTTTTCCTCCATAGAAACTTGCCGCTCCCATGCCAAAACCGTAATAAGCATTGTTTTGCCAGTAAACTCGATTATGACGGCATTGATATCCTGGTTTAGCGTAGTTAGAAATTTCATAATGTTCGTAACCTGCCCCCGTAAGAATTTCTTGCGCCATCCGGTACATTTTCACCGTTGTTTCATCCGTTGGTAAAGGGCGATCGCCACTATTATAGTAACGCCCAAAAGCGGTACCGGCTTCGATTGTGAGGTCATATATAGATATATGCGGGCTTGCGATTTTGATTGCTTGCTCTAAGGATTCTTGCCATATTGATTCAGTTTGATAGGGCAAACCGGAAATTAAATCTATACTAAAGTTGCTAATCCCGGCTTGATGAATCAAATCCACAGCAGAAAAAATATCAGAAACGTTATGATAACGTCCGCAAGCTTGCAATAATTTTTCTTGGAAAGCCTGTACTCCTAAGCTAATACGATTTACACCTGCATTTGTATATCCTTGCAAATGGTACGAGTCAAAAGTACCGGGATCGATTTCCATCGAAATTTCGGCAAATTTGTCAATACCAAATTTCCTTTCTAAAACTTCTAATATTCTTTGTAATTGTTGTGTCGAAAGTAGTGAAGGAGTACCACCGCCGAAAAAAATTGTTTCTAAAGGTTTACTATCGGCTTGTAGAGTAACAATTTCTTGACATAAAACTTCAACATATTGAGAAATAGCACCGGATTTTTCACCTCTGATTGTGTTTCCTACCACATATATGGGAAAATCACAATAAAAGCAGCGTCGCCTGCAAAAAGGAATATGTATGTAGGCTGCACTAGGAAGACTGGAAGTCATTGATTTAGCAGGTTTATCGAGCATTATGAGAAATAATTTAATTTAAATTACAAATGAATTAGAAATAGTAAAAATTAATGAGTAATATACATTTTTGTATGGTTTTACAACAATATAAGCAGAATAAAAAAGCTGAGAATATTTGGTTATAATAATTGCAGATGCTTTAACTTTAGCCTGTAGGTTAACTGCAAATATTTTTAAGATTTTTAACCCGATTACATACAAATTTACTTGATTAAATCAGGTAATGCAGTTGCAGGAAAACAACACAATCATGTTTGACGCTATTATAATTTTCTCATTCGTCCTAGCAGCAACAGGTATAGGTTACTATGCAACCGATTTACTACCTGAAGGCACCCTAAGTAATGTAAGCAATTTAGATGCTTTGCGCTTAGTATTTGCTGCTTTTACAGCCATTATCGGTGGTGCGATCGGGCTGCGAGTCCAAACCGGATATCGCCGTTTAGAAGCGCAAGTCCGAGAAATGCCTCTCGAAGTTATTCTCACACGTTCAATCGGTTTAGTAATTGGATTGTTGGTAGCTAATTTAATGTTAGCGCCGTTATTCTTGCTGCCGATCCCCGAAGATTTCAGTTTTATCAAGCCATTAGTCGCCGTTATGGGTAGTATCACCCTGGCATATACTGGCATGAATTTAGCAGATACTCACGGACGCGGTTTGTTACGATTGATTAACCCCAATACAGTAGAGACAATGGTAGCCGAAGGGACGCTTAAGCCCGCTACTACCAAAGTTTTAGACACTAGTTGCATTATCGATGGTCGGATCGAAACGCTTCTAGACACGGGCTTCTTAGAAGGGCAGATAATTGTACCGCAATTTATTTTGCTAGAGTTACAGCAAGTTGCTGATGCTAGCAAAGACCAAAAGCGAGTCAGGGGAAGACGAGGATTAGAGATTCTTAACCGAATTAAGAAATCTTATCCCGAACGCATTGTAATCAACTCCCTTGATTATGAGGAGATTGCGACGGTAGATGCTAAATTAGTCAGATTTGCTCAGGAAATCAGCGCTACTCTATTAACTAACGATTACAATTTATCGAAAGTTGCTAGCGTGCAAAAAGTACCGGTATTAAATGTTAACGATTTAGTAAATGCAGTGCGTCCTAATTATTTACCAGGGGATAACATAGATTTGAAAATCCTCAAAGAAGGTAAAGAGCCCAGCCAAGGCATCGGCTATTTAGATGACGGTACGATGGTAGTGGTTGAGGAAGGAAGCCATTTTGTTGGTGGTGAAGTACGAGTTGTCGTTACTAGTTCATTGCAGACTTCAGCAGGTAGAATGATTTTTGCAAAACCCCAAGCTTCTGCTTTTGCATGAATTAAAGTTTGTTTGATTAATTTCGTTTTTATTTATTTATCGATGTGGTTTAGCTGCATCGATTCTTTTTTTATTTAACATCAAATCCGTTGGCATTGGAACTATATTTTCAACGCAGAGGAGCGCTAAGGTACACGCAAAAGAACGCAAAGTTTTTTAGTTATTTTTTTATAATTCCCATGTATCCGGAAAATATATAATATCATGTCCTTTGGGCTTGATAATAGGTAATAGAAAATAAAAAACAGCTAAGTATAAATTCCTAATAAAGATAAAATTTAATGCCTAGTCAATTTAGAAAAATTAAAAGTTTTATACCTGTTATATATTTAATCTTTGCTACTTTATGGTTGAGATTAATTAATTTAGGTTATTCAAATTATCAAGGGGATGAGATAAAAGCATTATATAGACCAAAACTCAATCAAGAATTGTGGGATTTTTTATTAAGTCAGAGAAAGGGACCAATTCAATTTTTAGTTACTTACTTGATGGGAATATTTAATCCTACATATGATAATGAATTATATATAAGATTACCTTTTGCGATTGCAGGAATATTAGCCGTATACATATTTTACAAGTTGATAAAATTGGAGTATGGGCAAGAAATAGCTGTTTACTCATCTTTGTTTTTATCAATTAATGGCTTTTTTGTGGCATTTTCGAGAATCGTTCAATATCAATCTTTTGTAATTTTATTTTCCGTGTTAGCTCTTTACTTATTTTCATTATCTGGTAAATTTGCCAAATGGAGAGTTAGCGGTTTATATCTTGGTGTTTGCTGTTGGGTGATTGCAATTTTAGCGCATTATGATGGCTTGTTTATTACACCATATGCATTGTATTTACTATACAGATGGTTTAAAAACTATTCAGTAAATAATAGTTATAGAATTCAACATCTAATTATAGTCACGGTTTTATTCTTATTATCATTGTCAATTTTTTATCTACCGTTTTTTCTTTCTGTATCCGAATCGACTAAAGAATATTGGACAAAAAGAATAAGTAAGAAGTCGGTGAGTTCTATTAAAACTTTTATGACTTATAATACATCATATGTTTTTTATATTTATGCAATTTTAGGGTTATGTTCGCTGCCTAAAATTAAACAGGTTTATGCTGTTTTAGCCTGGTTTTTATTTTCTTTTTTATCTTTAGAGATATTAGTAAAAAATCCAGGAACCCATATTTATACATATATTTTACCGCTTTGCGTATTAATGGCATTTGGGTTAAAGATATTAGTAGATTTTATTTCAAATAAGTTTAATAAAAAATCAAACTTGCTCAGAACAGCTTTGTTAAGCATAATTTTTGTGATTCCGTTTTTGTTCTCACATACATTATTTGTGGATAATACCAAAGAGTATCCCTGGGAAGAAAAAAGATTGTTGTTTATTAAGTTTAAAAGAAAACGCAGACAAAGTTTATTTGGTTTTCCATACTATAGACATTGGGGAAAAGTAGGCAACTATCTGCAAAATACAGATAATTCGGGATACTTTATAACTAACGAAAAGAAAAGTATTACAAGATATTATATTTCACCTGCTTTCAAAAATTTAGAAATACATCCTTATAGCGGCGAGAAGCCAGGAAATGTATATGTAATTTATATTTTGCATCCTCAGAGTGCTAATCCAAAAATTTTAGATCGAGAAAAAGGTTACTGGCAACAAAAATATCAACCAGTAAAAACATTTTTCAACAAAGGAAGAACTGTAACTTTGATTTACCAGTTATCTGCAAGTGACTGGGAACGAGAAATTAATATAAAATGATTAATCCTTCTTACCCTCTTACTTCATTTTAATGATTACTGGTTTACCAATAACTTTTTGACTGCTAGAAGAAAACCATGCTAATTGAAGCTGATAAGGCTTGGCAGATTTTTCATTCGGAACATTAATAAGATGAAAGTCGCGGATTATCGTACCTACATTTACTTTATCTGGTGGTAGATAACCATCAACTAAAAAGCTATCAAAAGATTTAACTATATTTCCATCAGCATCAAGCCAGCTAATTTTTATAATTGCATCTGGCGGAAGAGATGAAAAGAATTTCCAATATAAAGTAATTCCGAAATTGTTTTTATTAAATTCATAGCCTAATAAACGTACTTGCTCGTTTAATAATATAGAAGTTGGAAACTGAATTTGCTGTAAATCTTTGGGTAAGGCTATCGAACCAGGATAAACTTTAACATAGTCGATACCATGTAAACTTACTTTGTACAAAGGTTTCTGAGCTACAAAATAAGCCAGCATTTTTGGTTCTGGTAATTGTCGCTGGAATTGATTAATATAAAGTACAACTCGATTTGACTTTGTCCAAGGCTGAATTCCCGGTAAAAGTCTTTTTTCTATGGGTATAGTTGTTCCATCAAAATAAGCCGCAAAATATTTAGAATACCAACTAGCAACTTGCAGCGATTTGACATTTGATGAATTATTCAGCCATCTTGCAGCCGTTTCTAAACCCTCGCCTTGTCCAATCATGAATATATTTTGTGCTGCTTTTGCACCACCAAATAATGGATTATAGTAAGTTAAGTAGTATGGATAATAAGGTAAGAGAAATAGTAGCTGTAAAATGAATAATGATAATCCACTGATTAAAGTAAGATTAATCTGCTTATTATTCATCCAGTCTTTTAGTAAAGCAAATATTCTCAGCCAGCCAGCGGCAGCAAGTAGCGCTATTATAGGCAAGCAAAAATTTATATAGCGATCTATTTTATTACTGCTTAGCGATAAAAATAATAAAAACAATCCACCAGTCAAAGCTAATACTGTCAATTCTGAAGTATTTTGATGACTTCGACGTAATTTAGGAATAATTAAAATAGCAATCCCTGCAAGTAAACCTATTTGTAAAGCCGGTGAAAGTCTATATATTAATACCAAAGGATAAAAAATCATTCCAGGAGCATCAGTAATCTCTCCTAAAAAAAAGAAAAAGCCTCTACCCGACTCCTGTAAAACACCCTTAAACATCTTTCCTAAAACATATCCTGGAGATGTCCACATTGCAGGTAAAGTAATAGCGAAAACTACAATCATAGTCAGTATCCATGAAAGTAATTCTCTACATCGCCGCTTCCAACCTATTTTTGTAAATCTAAGAAAAGATACATCAAACTCAATCCCTACAACTACTAAAATAACTGCGAATACCAAAAATACAGCCGTCACTTTCGCAGCGATCGCCAACCCTACAAACAACCCCGAAGCTAAAATAAACTTGCGACGATTTGATTTCAAATAAAACAAAAACAGCAACAATCCTAAAATACCGAAGTCAGCTTGTAAAGCATCGGTAGTAATAAAACGTTGATAGGCTAAAAAGAATGGTTCAAGTGAAAGTAAAATAATTGCACATAAGGCTACTGCTTTTCCGAATAAACGCTTGCTCAGAATGTATAAATACACCATGCAAACAGAAGTTACCACAGCCTGGATAATACGGGGAAGTATATAAAATTCAATCGGAAACTGTCCTTTTTGCAGCGAAAGACAAGCTTCTATATCCCTAGATAAACCATCGTTTATAAACTGCGAAAAGTTATCATGCAGCCAACAGTTTAACAACATACCAGTGCCAGTTAGCCACATATTTGGAATACCTGGATGATGCTTGAGATAAGTATTAATGAAATCAAACTCAAGTAAATGCTTAATAAATTGACTGCCTCGATACATCCATAAATTTTCATCGGTATTTAAAGAAGCAGCGATTGCATGAATGCGTAATAAAAGAGATATAAAGAAAATGCATGTGATTAACACTAAGCGCTTCATCTGGGGAAAAACCACCTACTATATTGAAAATAGTGTAAAACAGTAAGTCAAAATTTTCTGAAAATCTAGTCAGGATGAATCAATGGCGCGTCAATCACGTAGTAAACTTTGCTTTCTATGCAATCAAGCCCGAGCAATGTTATATCGAGTCAAATACCTTGAAGATGGCGATTGGGTTTTTGTATGCCCCCAATGTTGGCCGCAAATTAGTCAAAACAACCCATTCTATGTTTATGGTGGAACTTGGAAAGCCAAAAAAAAGTAATTTTAATTAATTAAGAGTCATAACTTTAACCTTTGACCTTTAACCTTTAACCTTAAACCTTATTTAATCATGAACAGTAACGAATTTGATATTCCCAAAAAAATCAAGTCGCTTTCTCAAGATTTAGTCTGGATGAGCGAATCTGACTATCCTTTTGACACCTTTACATGGTCAAATCAAGAATTAGAAGAAGTAAACACCAAAAACTTACTTGAAAAAACTAACCATTCCTTGGATGCTCCCGTCAAAGTTATAGATATGGAAAAGTTTTTTCAACGAGCAACAGTCGAAAAAGACTGGTACGACTCCGAAGAAAAGGAAACTGCTCAGAAATATCAAGCCCTTGTAGAAACTTTAAAGCAAAATTTAGACAATATCCAAGTCTATAAGATTGGCGACGTTGAAATTGATGTTTATATTGTCGGGCAGTTAAAAACAGGAGATTGGCTTGGTTTGTCAACAAAAGCTGTAGAAACTTAACAGTGAGCAGTTAACAGTTAACAGTTATTTAAAATTTTGGATTAGACTTGGAAATCAAGAGTTAGGAGTTAATTGTAAAATTATCTACTCCTTCTACCCCCTCTTCCCATTCTCTCCTCTCTCCCAATCCCCAATATCTGCTCGCCTTTTTCTATCAACTTTACTTTCAATTACTTGTTGAATAGATTCAGGTACTTGAGTCAAAAAGTTATAACCCGTTTTGGCTTCTATTTCATCAACCGAGACTACATATCTTTCCCATTCATCGCTGGTGTTTTGACGATTAGTTACGTTTACAGCGATAACTCTTGTATTTTTAGATATTCCTTTTATACCTTCTCCCGGTTTATCTAAAACTACAATCACCTTCCAGGTATATGAAGGTGCGATAACTTCCTTTCTTCTACCAATTCTTCTGGAATTACCATCAACACCGGCAATAATATAAAGTTCTTTTCCTTGCTTGACTAAATACCGACAATATTCTTCTAAATCTCGCCATGCACCGCGATTATTATCGGGAGTTTGCGGCACAATATTGGTCATTAAGAAGGTTGCAGAATTATCTTCTACACTGGATGTTCTGTCAGCAGAAGGAACCACATGTCCCCTATCGTAACCGCTACCAGTGTAATCGCTCGGCTTAACGCGATACCAATCAGGCGGTAGAGAATCATCAGGGCGAAAATCGTCTTGACGTTCGACATCCCCCAACCACCTGCTATTAAGCTGCCAAGATACCCAATTCGGAGTACCTCGTTCGCGACTGTATGATAAAGCGTATTGGGGTTTTATTATCAAATAGTTATTAGGATTTTCCCCTGCATTGCTAGGATTTCCCATTACTAAATGAGGGCTGACTGGTTGCCTTAAAAGAAGTTGACAGCCAGCAATCAAAACAAACAGGAAGAGAGGAATAACTTTAACTAATTTTCGTTTCACAATGGTTTTTAGAAGTTTCCGTCTAGAAGTATTCCATCCCAAGGCTGCTTTTGAAAAGGGGAGAGCATCACAAAATTACTGCGCTCTAACTCTTATTGACTATTATTCATTACAGCTAAATGAACCAGCATCAACTGTTTTTCGTCTTCAAGAGTTTTTAATAAAGGGCTTTTAATTGCTTTTTTTGCTATTAGTATCTGAATTTCTAAGGGTAAATTCTCAAAGTCTATTTCCTGCTTGCGATGACTATCTTTTTCAGGACAATGCCATTCATACTTAACTATGAAATTGTTATACAATGACCACTTACTTAAGCTGCCGTATTTTAGATGAGTTAAGTCTTTGGTGCAAGTTACGATAAGCTGTGATTGCATTTCTACAGAAAAGTTCATAATCTCAAAATAAATATTATAGTTGGTTTTTTGAAAATGATAGTTTTAAAAGTGGTTATTAATTATATTGTCATATTCCTGTGGCAATATAATGACTTTTCGACTATGGGAGAAAAAAATATGCCTGCAATATAGCCATTACAAACAAACTCTAATTTTCTCGAAAATATTAATAAAATTCGATAAAGAATATTGTCTTCTATCTACTTTTATAAACAGAAAAATAGATTTTTATCTAAAATTTAATAATTTCTTTTGCAGGGCGTATTTACAGTCAAAGTAACAAAATTTCCTTATTGAATAGATATTCATATTGCCGTAGCTTTTTATATTGCACAACCATAGCAAATGTACGTAGGTAGGTGTCAATTTATTTATAAAAACTTTTTAGACACACTAGTGTTATTGAATACAACAATAAGTGCTATTACGCACATAAGCTATTTAACTGTATTCTATTAAGTATTTGACCTTTATTTGTAAGATGATTTGCTATCAACTAATATGTTTGATAGTAAATTAGGGCTGACACGGTATGTAGAAAATACAGTTGTATGGATATTTCAATTTTCCTTGTTCTCTCTCCTAAATCCGAAAACTTACGGTAAAGTTTATCTAAATTAAAAATATATTTTATTTTATTCAATGAAAATAAGATTGCACTCATCCGAAAGTCGTATAAATAGTTCTACATATTTCTGAGAAAAAGAGCTAAAACTATTTAATGATTTATTTAATCTATCTGTTGGCAATTGCAGCGATATTTATTGTGATAAAAAACAAAATTAGCAACAGTAATTACTTAAATTAAAATTAAAATTCGTAAATTTCCAGCGGAAAATCATCAGAATCTTTAAAAAAAGTAAATCGCTTGCCAGTAATTTCATCTATTTTGATATTTTCTACTTCTACACCTTTTGATTTCGAGTAGCGAACACTTTGCTCAATCTTATCTACTAGTAAGTAGCGATTAGTAAGTAGCAAGTAGCGAGTAGTAAGTAAAATGCTAATTATTTCTTGTTGTGGGCAACTTAAGCATCCATTCTCTAATCATTACTCATTACTCATTACTCGCTACTCGCTACTCACTACTTTAAAAATTATCTCTTTGTCTTCCTACCCGCCCTATGACGGCAGTTCCTACAACAGAGAGAACCTCCGCAGTGGACTACCTCTTAGCCATTACGAATCTTGTAATGTAGTTTTAGAAACGATTCTGGTTTTCTTTTTATCAGCTTCAGAAAGTTCTTCTCCAGATTGCAAGCGAGTTGCAGAAGTTTGTAAAACAGTTGCAGCACCGCTGTCTCCCATCTGCAAAGCCGTTTTTGCAGCGGTTTGCAACATCGTAGCAGCACCTGCCCTATCTCCTTGCTGTAATTTGGCTTCTGCAAGTTGGGTTTGCCGATATTTTGCTAGTGCTAAAACATGAGGCTGAACTTGTGGATTAGAGAAGGGTTGATATGTTCTAACTGCGTTAATTTCTATAGGTATAGTATCGGAGAGCAATCCCGTCATATTAGTGGCTGGATCGTCGTAACGTACTTGTATTTGAGCTACTGTATGATTACCTTCTGGGAATTGTCCCAAATAAATATTTGCTAAAACCGTTCTTTGGCTATCTTTCATTAAATCCCCCAAACGCACGGCAAAACGTCCGTCTGCTTCTTGCTGTACGGGCAATTCAATAGTATCTGGGTATACTTGAGCTACAGGTTTCAGTTCAGCTAACCGAACCTTGGGCATCAACGAAAATAGCAGATAGGCATTTGTTAAACCGACAGTTTGAATGCGGCTAAATAATTGATTAAATTTATTTTCAGCTTCCTCTGGCTGTGCGATATGCGACAAACTACCACCGCCTGCATCGGCAATTTGTTCGAGAACATCTTGGTTCCAATTATCGCCAAATCCTAGAGAATTTAGAGTTAAACTGTAATCGATAGCTAATTGAGCAAATTTCATACAGCGATTGTTATCGCCATGTTCGTTTTCACCATCAGTCAATAAAAAGGCTTGAGAAATAGCTTCTTTCTTGCCCTTGGCTAATTCCTCAATACCCAAACGCAAACCTTCATCAATAGAAGTACCGCCATCAGCACTGAGACGATTAATCTGCTGTTTTATACCTTCTCTATCTTCTATTACCTGGTTGGGAACGAGTACTTTGGCTCGGTGATCGAAAACTACAATACTGAGGCGATCGCCATTTTTGAGTCTATCAACAATGCGGTTTGCAGCTTTTTTTACAGTTTCTAGCGGACGACCATTCATGGAACCGCTATGGTCTAAAATCAAGCATAAATTAAGAGGAACGCTGCGGTCTAAATTTTCAACCTTAGCAGTTAGAGCAACTGCCAACTGGCGTTGAGAGCTTGATTGATTTATATCCAGATTGCTATCATTGAGTTCGGGCAATAAGCTAACTTTCATTTTTGTTGCGGTTCCTTGCACGGACTATACATTATATATAAATAACTCCAGAACGCAGCCAACTCGCTACGGAAATGTGCTGCCTTGAGTTTGATATCTTAAATGATATTCATAATTTAGCTTTCTAAATAATAAAATTGCTTGGAAGAATTTTATTAGAAGGAGGATGGGGGACAAGGAGACAAGGGGTAATGATAAATATAGGACAACTAACCACTAACAACTAACAACTAACAATTAAATTTGTAAAAAGCGAGAAATCCACACCTCCATAGTCTTTATCCACGCGCTAGTATGTACTACAGTTAATAGCGTTAATTCAGGCAACGGTTGGAAAATGGAACATTCACCCATCAAGGCTATGCAAGCGCCTTACACGGGCGACAATTTTTATCGCACGCCACCCCCAGATTTACCTTCTTTATTGCTGAAGGAACGTATCGTGTATCTGGGAGCGCCACTGGTGCCAGAAGTTACTAAACTAATTATTGCCGAATTGCTTTATTTGCAGTCGGAAGACCCAGAAAAGCCAATAAAAATTTATATTAACTCTGTTGGTACAAGTTTCGGCGACCAGCCCATTGCTTTTGAAACAGAAGCTTTTGCTATATACGATACCATGAGGTACATTAAGCCTCCCATTCATACTATTTGTATCGGTCAGGCAATGGGTATGGCAGCAATGTTACTTAGTGCCGGAACCAAAGGTTGTAGAGCCGCTTTACCCCATGCTTCAATTGTTCTCAAGCAGCCTATTAGCGGCACCAGAGGACAAGCCACCGATATTCAAATCATGGCGAAAGAAGTCTTTGTTAACAAAGAAGCAATGGTGGAAATCTTTGCTCGCAACACCGGACAAGACAAAGAAAAAGTTAAAAAAGATATGGATCGCTTATTCTACATTACGCCAGAGCAAGCAGTAGAATATGGCTTAATTGACCGAGTTTTTGAAAGCAAAGCACAATTAGACTCCGAATCTGCTGCACCAGCAGGAGTTTTATAAACAAGCACGTAGATATTTTATTCTGGATGAAATTAAAAATTAAATTAAAAATTAAACTCAAAAATTTAATTTAATTAAATTTGATTTAATCTTTCATCCTGCAAGCAGTTTACAGCTGCAATAATTTAGAGTTTATGCTTTCGCCGAGTCAGAGTAAGTTTATCGTTGTAGCTCTTTTAAATAAAATACCTATGCTCAGGGAATTATTTGCAATGGCTATACACAATAATTATTCTTACTCCTCTATAACTTCTAAATTTTGATTTTCATCTTCCATAAATTACAAACGGAGTCGAAAATATGCCAATAGGCTATCCTAGCGTTCCTTATAAATTACCAGGGGAACAATATACTCAGTGGGTAAATATTTATACTCGCTTAGCCCGCGATCGCATTATATTCTTGGGTGATGAGGTAAACGACCAGATAGCTAACGAAATCATTGCTATCATGTTGTACCTTGATTCCGAAGACCCAGGCAAAGATATTTTTCTGTACATAAATTCACCAGGCGGTGTTGTAACATCTGGTTTGGCGATTTACGATACCATGCAGCATATCAAGTCTGACGTGGTAACAATATGTCTGGGTTTAGCAGCATCAATGGGTTCATTCCTATTAGGTGGTGGAACCAAAGGTAAGCGATTAGCCTTACCTCATTCGCGGATTATGATTCACCAACCTTCGGGTGGTACTCGCGGACAAGCAACCGACATCGAAATTGAAGCTAAAGAAATCTTACGGATTCGCCATCAATTAAACGGTATTTACGCTAACAATACAGGTCAAACAATCGAAAAAATCGAAAAAGACATGGATCGCGACTTCTTCATGTCAGCAGAACAAGCCAAAGAGTACGGCTTGATTGACAAAGTAATCGAAGAGCGACCGGTTTAAGTTAGGTTGAAGGTTAAAGGTTAAAGGCCTGCATGTTGAAGGTTGAAGGAAAGGTCTGCATGTTGAAGTTTAAGAGTCCTTCTAAACAACTCCAACCTATTCTAATCTTTCTCTCCTTCCAAATTCTTACCTTTGACCTCTAACCTCTAACCTATATGCTTCCTCCTTACCTTTGACCTCTAACATACAGACCTGTAAACTTGTACCTGGTGAACTTTAAATTTAAAATTTAGTCTTTATTATTAATGGCTTCAGCATTTAGCTGAAAATGTAATATAATCAGTCACTTACTTGAATAATTTAAATAATTTAAATAATTAAGTAAGCTGATAGCTGTTAAAAGTGCTTCTGATAGCTCGAAATGGAACTTCTAGATTGCTACCGTTTACTAGGTTTAAGGTCGGGAGCTTCTTTTCCCGATATCAAATCGTCTTATCGCCGACTCGCACAGCAATATCATCCCGATATTAATCCGAATGATGACAGAGCCAAAGAAAAGTTTATTGCCGTAACAGAGGCATATAAACTGCTGTTGCAAGTTATACCGCCTCCTGAAGATAATTCTTATAAGAAAGAGTCTCCATCTGTTGAAACACCGCCAAAACAACCGCAGCAGGCTAGAGAAAAATGGCGGCAAAAAGCTCATAAGGTATCAAAACAAGCATCACCGCAACAGCCAAAGCCACAGCCGAAACCTCCTCATGTCGCCGAAATTGAACAACGTCTGAAGTGGAAGACTTACGAACAGCTACAGCAATTTTTGAAAGAGAGGCGTTTTCCTCAAGCAATTGCATTAGCAGAAGCTTTAGTTGAACGTTTACCGCATGATGCTGAAGTCCGACAATGGTTAGCTATATCCTATCAGCTTTGGGCACGAGCATTAATAGCTGAAAAACAGCTGCTTAAAGCAAGAATTTTTCTTAAAAAGGCTTTGAAAACCGATCCTAAAAATAAGTCTTTAATTAACGAGGTGCAGCGCGATTTTAAGAAGTTAGAGCAGGTGTTTTAATTCAGGAATTGGTAATGGGGAAGAGAAACAACTTGACGTAAGTTCTAACGAAGAAGTTAATAATTTATAATAACTTGATTCTAATAGTTAAATTTACGTAATGTTTGTGAAGCTGACTGGTGAGTTTAAGTAATATTACTTGGTTTGTGATATTCTTCTCTCACCCAGAACAATAAACCAGTTATGATATTGAATAGTGTAGCTTCAGCTTTATTTTTAACAATAGGATTTACTACTTTCTCCAATCAAATGACCTTAGCCCAAAGCGTGGATATTCACTTTAGAGGAGTGGTTGAACCACATGCTAGTTTTGAAAGTATTAGTTCTGGCAAAATAGAATCAAATCTTTCTGGTAAAGCTGGTAAAAGTACAAATGGGTTTACCGATTCAACTCCTGCCAAAATTAACGTTCAGACTAGTAATCCTACAACAATTATTGTTTCCAACTCCACGGATATATTGAATAAATCACATGCGGCAATATTGCAAGTTGGTTCCAATCGAGCCAAGGGTAATAGTATAACTTTATCCCCAGGTAAGAATACAGTGGAAGTCGATCTATTATTAAAGCAGAATCAAATCTTAGCACCAGGTACTTATAATTATGACATTACTTTAACTATGGTAAGTCCATAATTTTAAGTATTTTTACAGAAGTGCATTTCAGAATAAATAGCTACAAATGAATCTACATAAGGATATATATAGACGTAGATTAGCTGGGTTATTTTGTAATGCTACATCGTTTCGCAATCGCTTCAGGATTATTACTCGCAAGCTTTACTAATTTTATTCCGACTGCATTCGCACAAGTAAAATTCAGTAATATTAGCCCCGGTACTATTAATACTTCGGGAGGAGATTACAAAGTATTAGAATCAGTAGTACCTGGGAATATTGACGTAAACGTTCCTCCAGACACTACCGCTCAAATTACAGTTTTATCACCCAGCTTTGCAAATGGTGCTTCACAAGATCCACAGGGAACGCAAAAGATAGGATTTTTAGAATTTGGTTCAAACAAACTTAGAAGCGACGGAAACAATAATACAGCGACTTTACCCACTGGAGACACCAATTTAGAAGTAGGATTGCGAGTAGAGCGTCCGATTGCATTTACACCAGGGAATTATAATTATTCCGTGAATCTTAGCGTTACGATTGTACCTCAATAGAAACCTCACCCTGTTGCTTCGGGACATCCCTCTCCTTTATAAGGAAAGGGAAAATGCTCCTACTTGAACAACTAAATTGTAGGGTGTGTGACGGTTACGAAAAACTTATTATATAACTAATTAATTTGGAAATACCGTCACCCACCAATTAAGTTAGAATAAAACCCAAAATACATTTGTAGCTCCTAGAAATTACTTTGCGGGAATGGTTAATTTAACATCAAAAGGAATCCGATTTTTCTTATTTACTCCCCATCCCAATTCGCCTGTTAACTGATATTCTCCCGGTGCTAATTTAGATTGATTTTTATTCAGATATTTTACATTTAAATAACGTTCTTTCTCTGCTAATACCGTTGTATCGGAAATACTTCCTTTTTGAATTGTTTTTTTTCCTTGCTTTAATTTCCAATCTCCGGCGACTATCGCGGATGCTTTACCTTTGTTGCTAACTAATAGCTGAATTTGATTAGTTTTTAAGTCGAATTTGGCGCTGTCAGGAATTAAATTTGGTGAAACATCGCCTTTACGAACGTACAACGCAACGCCGACTCTAGGGATAATACTTGTTTGAAGAGTGATGTTATTTTTGGAATCGGTTTGTGTTACTGTTCCTTTTCGCAGGTTTTCGGTGAAAATCATTGTGCGATATTCACCATCGGGTAAACTGGGAGGAAAACGAACGATAAAACGAATATTACGCTTTCTTGATGCTCCTACCAGTAATTCTCTGGGAGAAAATTGTAGGTATGGTGTTAAATCTTTTGGACTCTCAGATAAAATTTTGAATCCGGTTTCTTTATCATACGTGAAGGGTGAAGTGTAAACGCGAGCGCGGAAGTTTTGAGAATCTGGGTTAGAAACGGTAATTCTACCTTGTGCTTGTCCCCGTTTAGCTTCAGTTTCAACTACCATCGGGGAAATTGAGATGTTGGCTTTAGCTATATTTCCCCACAATAAAAAGCTCGATAGCAATAAACTACCTAGCGGTAATGAAAATTTTCTGATAGAAGCAAAGTTCATTGATAGTTTAAGTTGGTGATGAGTAATTTTACAGAAGCGAAAAATAGATGAAAAAATATCGGGATATACTGAGTAAATCGGTTGGAAGCTTGTAGGCTCTACCAACCGATTGAGTAAAAATTGAAATTCGATTCTGAGGGAACCATTATCTTGTTTGATTTGGTTCCTTCTTTATGTGGAAGAATTCAACTAAAAAAGTTAAAAACTAAATTTTTTAGTTGGGAGCAGCGGTTAAGGTTACTTCATATTCATAGAAACCAGAAGGGATAACTGGGCCATTTCTCTCACCAGCAATCATACCTACTTGAAGTTCAACATCAGTTCCAGTGGGGATGGTTAAACTAGGCTGAACTTGACTGTACGAACCGGTATCAAATCTCGGACCAGGACTACTAGTATATGGTGATACATCCGTTTCGGTAGCAATAATTGCTTGCGTTACAGCTGGATTAAAACCAGCAGGAACGCTTATTGGATTAGGTTGAGCAACCGTTAATGAGCCACCATTACTACAGTTGACTGTGGTTTTACCGGCTGTTCCATTACCTGCGGAGAAAATACCAACGTTGCCTGCAATAAATCTGGGAGCAGTTCCAGGTGCTTCAAGAGTACCTGGCTGAGTATTAGAAAACGTACAAGCAGAACCAACAGTACCTGTAAATGGAACTGTTTCAGATGCTGTTCCTGTCTGAGCTTGAGCATTAGGTGCAAAAGCTACAGCACCTAAAATAGCGAAACCAGCACTCAAAGCTAAACGACGAATCATGAAAATTTACCTTGTGAATTTACGAATCAATTGCATTTAAGAAAATTGATTAATTTAAACTGAAAAAACACAGTTTTACTGAAGTTGATTAACTTTGAGGAATGAATTAACCTGAAGAAAACACAATTTAATTGAAGTTAATTGACTTCAGAAGTAAATTAACCTGAAAAAAACACAATTTTCATGAAGTTAATTGACTTCAAAGAATGAATTCTTTCTTGAAAAACATAGAATTCAAATCAGTAAAAAATCATGTTGCAATTATTAGATTATATTTGCTGTCTAAATAGAATATTTATCTAAATCAAGCGAACATATTGATTAATCGCAACATTTTTTCTCTCTTCAATCACAGTAATTAATCATTTTCTATGCAATATAGTGGCTTTGATAAGCTTCTTTTGTCGTCAGCAAGATTACGTAAAGAATTTTCTCAGTACAAATTATTTAAGCGGTTATTTTTAAGAATCAGATTTTATAATTGTGGATTTTACGGATATCATCTGATTATAAAGTTGCTATAAATGAGTCGTTGATATTACTGTTTATAACTACAAATGAGTTTTTATAAATTACAATTACCTAAATAAAAATACGTTGGTATTTTCTAAATTTTATTGAGTTAAATAATATTAATAGCACCCATTTAAAGAATATAAATTATATTAAACATCGCAGTTACTAGAATATTTATTCAAGCTTTCAATGCAAAAAATATATTGGCTATTAGCGTGCATTTTTATTGCAATCCAAGCAAATTTCAAAACGCTTGCTCAAACAGATTTAAATAATTCAAGGTTGAATAATTCAAAACTAATTAACAATCAATCAATTATAGATGAGTTAAGTTTATTTACCGATGAATTAATTCTAAAACTTAAACAAAACGAAGCTGAAAAAAATAAAAAAATAAGTAATTCATTGAAAGTAAATGCTAATTCAGAAAAACCTTTAAATTCTTCTAATTCCCAAGTAAATGTAAATATAGCTAATCGTAATTTCACTACGTTTCCCGTTGGTTTCAGTGTTGGTAAACGTAACATCAAAGCAGGTGTTTTGGTAAAGGGATATGAAGATGGTTCGCAAGCAATTGATTTTCAAAGCTGGCTTTTACCTTACGATGCTGTAATTCAAGCTTTGAAGCTGAATGTAACAACTTTACCCGACGGGCAATTAGAATTTCGCTCTCCCGGAATTGTCACCCGTATCAATCCCGAACAGCTTCGCAATGATTCCGAATTAGGTTTGGTTTTTTCAATTGCAGATTTAAAAAGGTTATTCGCAGTCAGCGCAAAGTTTGATATTGAGGAATATGCTGTTGTATTTGATTTACCCTGGCAAAACAAAAGGAATAATACTATCGGTAGCGATGAAGTTCCGGTTATTTTAGATGGTTTGCCCAGATTTCAACCGGGAAGTTTTAATATTGCAGCAGTTGAACAAAGGATAGATGCTAGCGGTAGCGGAAATAATTCGGCGAATTTTAGGGGAAATTTTCAAGCTGTCGGTACTGCTTTTGATGGCTCTTGGTTTGTGCGTGCGAATCAACCGGATTTATGGGATGGAGGAAGTTGGAGTATATCGGAAGCGCAATATTTACGACAAACCGATAAACAGGATTATTTTATTGGTTCTCAACCAAGTTTCTGGCAAAGATTGGCAACTGGTGGGGATTATTGGGGATTAACGTTTATTCAGCGTCAGGGATTTAAACCTCCCCAAACTTTCGGTGGCGGTACTTCCGATCCTCGTCAAAGATTGCAAGCTGATAGAATCGGACGTACTGTTACCGGTAAAGCGGAGCCCGGTACTTTAGTTCGTTTGGTACAGGGTTTTGGTAGTAACGTTATTGCGGAAGTTTTAGTTGATTCTTCTGGAATTTATCGTTTTGAAAATATCGTTACTAAAAGAGGATATGGTAACTATCGCGTTTTTCTTTATCCTCAAGGAAGATTGACGGAACAACCGGAAATTCGCAACGCTAGTTTTACCACGGTGCCGGGACAAATTCCTGCTGGTGCTTCTGCTTGGGTTGTTTCTGGTGGTTTGCAACGAGATTTTTCGACAAATGATAGTTTATTGGGGAATTTCTCGGAATTTCGCGGTGGTGTAGCCAGACGTTTGGGCGTGTCGGAAACTCTAACGCTAGGGTTTGGAGGAGTGTACGACGAGTCTTTGAAAGGTTTAGCTGAATTATTCTTTCGTCCTAAAAATATTCCCTTACAAGTAGCAGTTTCAGCTTTAACCGCTGATGAGATAGATGTAATCTCAGATATTCGCTACCAACCATCAAATAATTTTAGTGCTTCATTTACTAGCGATCGCCTTTCTAATCGTTTTAATGTCAATTGGAGAGTATCGTCAGCATTAAGTTTGTTTGGAAATACTTCGAGCCGCAACCCAGCAGAATTAGGAATGCAGTTTAACTATAGCGCTAGGGATTTCTATACTTTTGCTCGCGCTAGCTTGGATACCGACAGCAATTTGCGATGGAATTTATTTCAACGTCTTGGGAAACTAGGATTAAATCTTCAAGGAAATGAGATAGGCTCTTCTTCACAACTAGCTTATAATTTCTCTAGCGCTAGATATTCCACTAACGGAAGTGCTTTACTGTTAAATTACGATACCCGCAGCAATAACGGTAATAGCAACAATTTACTTACTTTAGGTTGGCGGTATCGTTCGGCACAAAGGGCTGTTGACGGCAATTATTTATGGCAAACTGAGTTAGGTTACGGTATCGGTTCTCAAGGTAACGGTATAGTAGCAACATTAGGAACTACAGTTTTACCTGGAATTATGTTACAGGGAAGATATCAAGGAGTATCTTTAACTAGAAATGATTCGAGTTTTAGTATTAATTTAGTCTCCGGATTGAACTTACAGCAGGGTATTCGTCCCGGAGATAGACGTTCTAGATATTTCCGTACCCAAGGGGGTTTGATAATTCAACCATTTTTAGACAGTAATAATAATGGTAAAAAAGATTCAGGAGAAAAGATTTATACAGAAAATTCCGACTTGCTATTAATGGTGAATAATCATTCAATCAAGTCATGGCGATCGCAAGTTAAAAGCGACAGGATTACAGTACGCCTCCCACCAGGAAGTTACCGTCTGGACTTAGATTCGGCAGGTTTTCCCCTAGATTGGTTTACTAACACAAATGCTATAGCAGTAGATGTCGTTGCGGGTAGCTATACACCGATAATGATACCCTTCGCTCGTGCTTATACCCGTACAGGAGTAGTTACCGATAGTACAGACAAAGCAGTTGCAGGTACTAGAGTAGAAGCTATTGGAAAAAATACAGATAATAATATACGTCGATTTTCAGTTACCAATGGTGCAGGAGTTTACTATTTAGAAGGATTGCAAAAAGGGGAATATGAATTACAGATTAACGGAAAATCAGTAGGAGAATTGAAAATCGAAGAATCGGACGAAGCTTTTAAGGAATTGAATTTAAAATATTAATGGTAATTGGCGATGGGGTATTGGGCATTGGGCATGGGAGATTGGGAATAAATAAGGGGTGCCGGTCGGGCGGGGTGAGGTTAAAAATGTAGTGGACTCAACTGAAATTCGCTATAGTTTGAGTTTGGTATTGCAAATATGACTCCCAACAACCACGTGGAAGCGGAAGCTTTGATTATGGCTGCTGAGAAAAGAGTAAGAAGTTAGGAGTTAGAGTCATTCCAATTAATTTCGTAGTGCGAGCATCTTGCTCCCTGGTTACCGATTGCGTATTATTACTCAACGTTATGCTAATACCAGGATGATGCGTGACGGCAATATCACATTAGTTTCTTATATCTCGAATCCGACTTAGCCCTCGCGCACCCCTACATCGCAATGCTTAATTACCTATTGGTAATGCCCTATTCGCGATGCTCAGCTTCTGCAAAAATACGCAAAATGTGCTAAAATTGTACCAAATAATGGCGATTATTCAAGCATCATTTGGAATAATTTGGCTTTTTTTCTGATTTAAGCCCTAAAATTTGCGATTTTTGGAGTTTTTTAGGTTATGACCTACTCTCAGGAGCGGATAATCCCGACGGATCTGAGAAACGAGATGTCCAGGTCTTATCTGGAATATGCAATGAGCGTGATTGTCGGTCGCGCTCTACCAGATGCCAGGGATGGTCTGAAACCTGTGCATCGTCGGATTCTCTACGCTATGCACGAGTTGGGGTTGACGGCTGACCGCCCCTTCCGTAAATGCGCCCGTGTTGTAGGGGAAGTATTAGGTAAATATCATCCCCACGGCGATACGGCTGTTTACGATGCCCTGGTGCGGATGGCGCAAAGTTTTTCGATGAGGTCGCCTTTAATTTCGGGGCATGGTAATTTCGGAAGTGTCGATAATGACCCTCCGGCGGCTATGCGTTACACTGAATGCCGCCTGCAATCTTTAACTAGCGACGCTTTACTGCAAGATATCGAATCGGAAACTGTCGATTTTATCGATAACTTTGACGGTTCGCAGCAAGAACCTACGGTTTTACCTGCTAGGGTTCCCCAACTACTTTTGAACGGTTCTTCCGGTATTGCGGTTGGGATGGCGACTAATATCCCTCCGCATAATTTGGGAGAATTGATTGATGGGTTGGTGGCGTTGATTCAAAACCCAGAAATTACGGATATTGAATTAACTAAATATATCCACGGCCCCGATTTTCCTACGGGCGGTCAAATTCTCGGTACCTCGGGAATCAAGGAAGCTTATACTACCGGACGCGGTTCTATAACTATGCGCGGGGTAGCTAATATTGAGACTATCCAGCAGCGTAATAGACCCGAACGCGAAGCAATAATTATTACAGAGCTACCTTATCAAACTAATAAAGCAGCGCTGATTGAAAAAATTGCTGAATTAGTTAACGACAAGCGGATTGACGGTATTTCCGATATTCGCGACGAAAGCGATCGCGATGGAATGCGGGTAGTTATCGAACTCAAACGCGATGCTTATCCCCGCGTGGTGTTGAATAATTTATACAAGTTAACGCCGCTACAAACGAATTTTGGCGCAAATATGCTGGCGTTGGTAAATGGAGAACCCATTTTATTAACGTTAAAGCGGTTTTTAGAGGTTTTCTTAGATTTCCGCATTGAAGCGATTACCAGACGCACCCGTTATGAATTGCGGAAGGCTGAGGAAAGAGACCATATTCTACAAGGTTTATTAATTGCTCAGTCCCATTTAGATGAAATTATTGCCTTGATTCGTCATGCTGCCGATGCTCCGACAGCTAAAGGTGAATTAATTAGCAATTATGGGTTATCGGAAGCTCAAGCCGATGCAATTTTACAAATGCAGTTGCGACGGTTGACAGCTTTGGAAGCTGATAAAATTCGGTTAGAACACGAGCAGTTACAGGCACAAATCACCGATTTGAGAGATATTCTGGCTCGTAGGGAAAGAATATTAGAAATTATTGAAACCGAAGTCAAGCAGTTAAGAGAGAAGCACGCTACACCTAGGCGGACGGTAATTACCCTCAAAGAAGGGGAATTAGATGATATAGATTTAATTGCTAACGAAAAAGTAATAATTTTGCTTACCCAGCAAGGTTATATCAAAAGAATGCCCGTTAATACCTTTGAATCGCAGAGCCGCGCAACTAGGGGTAAAGCTGCTGCAAAGGTGAAAGATGATGATAATATAGAGCATTTCTTAACTTGTTGCGACCACGATAGCGTTTTATTCTTTAGCGAACGTGGTGTGGTTTACGCGATGAAGGCTTATCAGCTACCCCTGGGTTCTCGTACTAGTAGGGGTACACCCATCGTCCAAATGCTGCCGATTCCCAAAGAAGAGAAAATTACTTCTATCGTACCGGTAAGCGAATTTAGCCAAGATGAATATTTGGTAATGCTTACCAAAGGTGGCTATATCAAGAAAACTGCATTAGCAGCATTTAGCAATATTCGCGCTAACGGTTTGATTGCAATTTCTTTGGAAGAAGGAGATGAATTACGTTGGGTACGTCGCGCTAGAGCCGAAGACAGCGTAATTATTGGTTCTCGCATGGGTATGGCAATTCATTTCCGCTGCACTCACGAACAATTACGTCCTTTGGGTAGAGCAACTCGTGGTGTAAAAGCCATGAAATTGCGTAAAGGTGGAGATGAGTTAGTAGGGATGGATATTCTTCCCGCCGATATTTTGAATAAAATGACCCCAGATGCGGTAGTTGAAGCTGAAACAGTTGAAACTGAAGATACCGATAATGTCGAAACTGCCGAAACTGCCGAAACTGTAGAAGTACAAGATGATAGCAATTCCGGACTTTGGGTATTAGTTATAACTACCGGAGGATACGGTAAACGGGTACCAGTTGAACAATTCCGCTTGCAAAACCGTGCCGGACAAGGTTTAATGGCAACCAAGTTTAAAAACCTTAAAACTCAAGATGAACTAGCAACTTTACATATTGTTAGTGAAGACAACGAAATTATGATGGTGACGAGTCGCGGTATTATTATCCGACAAGCTGTAAATGCGATTTCCATTCAATCGCGTTCGGCTACTGGGGTAAGAGTGCAGCGTCTAGATCGGGAAGATTTTATTAACGGTGTAGCAATAGTACCTGGTGATAGTGGTGAAGAGTCAGATGAATCTTCCGAAGAAAATGAAGATAATGCAGAAGTGACGGAAACAATTGTGATAGAACCCGCAGATGATGTGGAAGAAACGGAAGAATAAATTCAAATCTTAGTGATTTACCGATTATTTAATCTAGAGACGTAAAATTTACGTCTCTTTTTTTTGATTAGTTGATGAAAATTAGATCGCATTAATCGTGACGAGTAATACGAATTTAATTTAATAAAATCAATCCTTCTTATCTTCTTCCGCAGCGCCCTCTGCGGTTTTTAAAAGAAAATTTATAACCCCTCAAATTAATGTCGTGGAATAGTAAAGACATTTCTTTGTAGGTTGGGTGAAGCGAAGCGTAACCCAACGTCGGTGTTGGGTTGCACTCCGTTTAACCCAACCTACGATTCATCTTCCACTTTTTTACTGAAAACCCGATAGTACAACCAGGTAGTTAATTCCTTAATTGGGAAAAAGATGTAGGTTAAGGGATTGACGGTAACGATGATATTGCGAAAATCCCGACGCGCTAAAAATATTATTCCTTTTGCAACTTGTTCGGCTGACATTACCCCATAAGGATTTAATTGACTTTTGAATGGCCCCAAAATTAATTTACGAACAGTACAAGGAGAATCCAATCGCTTTAAGGTAATAATATTTCCTAACGTTCTTTTGCTCAACTCATACAAAGGACTTAAAGCCGGGGATACTTCCGCTTCCGATGTATTAATCCAAATTTCTTTCGTCGCTTTTGCATCTGCTCCAGTAACGGTAGAGAAAAATACATCCATTAATCTCACTGCTGAAAATGCATTTACTTCAAAGGATTTATCAATATCCTCCGGTGTACGACTACCGTAAACATTTACTCCGTGGTTAATAATTAAAATATCAACTTTTAGTAAACGTTCTAACAATTGTGACTCTTTACCAGACTCCCAAGCAACCGCAGTCACTCTAGGTTGTTTGGCAATATTTTCGGGATTTGTCGTTAACGCAATAACTTTGGCATTCTTTGCAATTAGCTCGGCGGTTATTGCTTTTCCCAAACTACCCGATGCTCCAGTCAAAGCAACGGTTTTACCTTTAACGGAAAGTGCGGTTCCCAAAACTTTATCTACTAAAGGAAATACACCACTATAGTAAGCATTTACGTCATCAAAATGATGCCTCCAATGGTAGGTACGATTTACCCACCACACTGAAGGAATTACTTCTAATGCTCCCGGCTTATGGGTATAGTCGGTTTCAACTCTTCCTAAAAAATATCTTAACGATGCTCCATAAAGGAAAGTCGCAGCGTAAAGTACACCCAACCATAAACCTATTGGACGAAAAATAATTGCGATCGCGCCGATGATAACCAGCAGCAATATCGATTCAACAATGTCGTGATAAAGCTGAGAATCTTTATAAGCTTCCAGAGAAATTATCGATAAATCTCGCTTGTATACTTGATGGTGTTTGTTATGCCATTTAGATAACCATTGCACGTGATGACAAGCAGCATGATAGCTATCTCGAATCACCTCAGCAATCAAAATTGACAGAAATCCCCAAGCTGCAAACTGCAAGCAAGCATACGTTGCCACAACCCAATTAATTTGTAATCCTGCTCCCATCACGGTTTCAATCTCAGCTAATGTTTTTTATGTATTTTTGTTAAATACACCATACATTCTATTTATCACCTAAAAAGCAGCAATATTAAGCATACATAGGAACAGTTTAATATTTGATGTTTGTCGAGAATTAGAAATTAGGCATTTTGATATCTTGCAGCAGTCTAAAATATTTAACTAATTGTGTCAGATTAATTATAAAAATGATGAAAACTAGTTTGCGAATAGCTACATACAGTTTACTATTAGGCTTAGTAAGTTTATACTCAAGCTGTGGGAATACTGACGCTAATACATCTGAAATATCAGATATTGTTGATGGTAATACTAAAGTCGAAAAATTATTAGATGGATTCAAGTTTACAGAAGGTTCTGTTTGGAATCCCGAGGGCTTTTTACTTTTTAGCGATATTCCAGCAGATACTATATATAAGTTCAATACTAAAGATAAAAAGAAACCAGTTATATTTCGTCGTCCTTCTGGAAATACGAATGGTAATACTTATGATAATCAAGGACGCTTAATTAGCGCTCAACATAACCGCAAATTAACCAGAACTGAAAAAGATGGTAATATAAATGTTTTAGTAGAACGTTACCAGAATAAACGTCTTAATAGTCCCAACGATGTTGTAGTCAAGTCGGACGATAGTATTTATTTTACCGATCCACCTTATGGAATCAAAAAAGAACAGGAAGAATTAGGATTTTATGGTATCTATCGTTGGGAACCCGATGGAAATTTAACTTTATTAAATAAAGAAATGGTTCGTCCGAATGGAATTGCTTTTTCTCCCGATGAAAAAAGATTATATGTAAGTGATTCGGAAAAATTACATATCCGCGTTTTTGATGTCAAACCAGATGGGACTTTGAGTGAAGGTAAAGTATTTGCTCAATTACCTGGTGCTACAGATAAAGGTGTACCCGACGGAATGAAAGTAGATACTAAAGGTAATGTTTACTGTACGGGTTCTGGAGGTATTTGGATTTTTTCTCCATCTGGCAAACTTCTCGATAAAATAAGCGTTCCCCAAAAAGCGACAAATTTAGCTTGGGGAAATAAAGACTATAAAACACTTTATATTACAGCCGGTACTAGCGTTTATCGGATTCCATTAAATACTGTAGGAATACAACCAGGTAAAAATTAACTTTTCAGCCTTTGATTGGTGGCACATTGAGGTGAACTAACAAAGACCTAAAAAGAGGGATTTTGATGGTGTAATTAAAAACTTTTGCGCTTGTAGCGTACTACCTTTACTATCTGACATACTACTATAACCCTTTATTTGGAGGAGCCAAAGTAGCCCAAAATGTGTTTATGATGAATTTCTGATTGCATCGAGGTGGATGAAGCATGAAGCACAAACACCTACTATTGTTTTGTTTGGGATTGTTTATCGCTGTTGTTTGCTATTTAATCGTAAGCGTTAATATGTCAGAAGAAATCACAATTAAAAAAATTAAGGTTATTCAGCACTTGGTATGCTATTTAAGTAGTCGTTTTTAGGCAGTCGGCAGTCGGCAGTAGGCAGTAGGGGAAAAAGAGTAAAGTTATCAAAAATTAAGCATATAAAATGTCAAATCCCTACGCAGTAAATATTTCGGTAATTTTTATTCAGAATTTAGCATACTAACAACTGATGAGCCAAAATTAATTACCAAGGTTGGGAAGATTCTTATATTTTTAGTAACTCCCAAGTAGAAGTAATTATAGTTCCAGCCATTGGCAGAATAATACAATTTCGCTTCCAAGGTGGAGAAAATACGTTTTGGGAAAATTTCCAAATATACGGTAAAATACCTGATAATAAATCTGAAGAATGGGATAACTTCGGCGGTGATAAAACTTGGCCGGCACCACAATCTGAATGGGAAAAAATTACAAAAACCAGTTGGCCACCACCCGCTACTTTTGATTCGATACCTGTTAACATCGAAATCCAAAATAACGAGATTACCTTAATTTCTGAAATTGACCCATTTTACGGAATAAGGTTCTATCGTAAAATCATACTTGAACCAAATCAACCGATAATGAAAATCGCAACGACTTTTGAAAAAGTCGAAGGTGATTCACAACAAGTCTCCGTTTGGACTATTACTCAGTTCAACGAGCCAGTTTCTGTTTTTGCTGCAATACCCCAACCTTCAATTTTTCCTCAAGGCTACAACAAGCAATCTGACGACTTACCAGCCAACTTGAAAATAGATAACGGCTTATTATCCTTGAAGCGCGATCGCAATAAACCCCATAAAATCGGCAGCGATGCAAGCACATTATTATGGTTTGGCGAAAATGTAGCAGTTCGCATGGATTCACCCAGAAGAGATAATGTAGTTTATCCCGACAATAACAGTAATTCCGAAATTTACACTAATTACGATCCAAAAGCTTATGTTGAGTTAGAATTTCTCAGTCCGTTAAAAACTTTACAAGTAGGCGAAAAAATAGACTTAACTGTCAAATACACTTTAATCAAAACTACATCTGAGAATATCGAAGAACAAGCAAGGAAAATTTTACAGCTATAGTTAATCTCAAAGCTTATAATAGAATTAATATCCCCGTCGCCGACACAATTGTTCTACTAATTCAAGTATTGAATGTTCTTTTAATTACAAATGCTTTTAATATAATTAGCAGTTTTTATGCAAATAAATACTTAATTATTCGTTTTTAAGTATTTTTTATAACTTTAAAATTACAATTAATCAATCCGCTATAAAAATCGAAATATAGGGGTTTTCAATTAGGTGTCATACAGCTTCTACAGCTTCAAACTTAGCTCTTCCCCTCTACTTAATAAAGTGAGGGATGAGGTTGCAAACGTATTCGACTCAAGTGAAATTCGCTGTAGAAAAAATTTTTTATTCTAAGTAACGGTTTGATGATATTATTTTCTTTAGAAAGTATTTTTTATAATGGGAATATTGTTCAAATTTTTATTGTAATCAATATTCCCATTATAAAGATATTAATTTCATATCTTGATTATCTCATGCCGCGAGTAATTTTTAATCTATTTCTTTCTAAAAAACAAAATAAAAATTGAAATTATATTTTGAATGATAAAAAGAATGGGGAATTGAAGAAGCTATTTAGTCGCGATCGCTGCATTTGAATGTAAAGAAAAGTATCTGTTTCTGAGGAGTTTATGAGGAAACGTTAACAATAAGTTCAATTATTAGCTTTGTTTGAAGCTGCTCGCAGCTTCAGAAGTGATTTGCTTGATGGCAGGTAAATCAGGTGATGAAGTATCCAAATTAGATTCCAACCATAACAGATACTCAATGTTACCAGCAGGGCCAGTAATAGGAGACCAAGTTAAACCTTTGTAACACCATCCTAATTCTGTAGCGGTTTGCAAAACTTGGAAAATGGCATCAGCTTGATCGTTAGAATTGCGTACAACTCCTTTCTTGCCAACTCGGTTTTTTCCGACTTCAAACTGTGGCTTTACAAGTAACAAAGCTTCGCGAGGAGATTGCAAAAGTTTCCATAGTGCGGGCAAAATTTTAGTTAGAGAAATAAACGACACATCTACCACAGCCAAATCGGGAAATTCTCTTGCATCAACTTCTCCTATCTGAGATATGAAGGGTAAATTGTGTTTATCTTTGGTTTTTTGATTTTTCTGAGTTAATTTATCCTTCTTTCTCTCTGCCTCTCCATACAAATCTTCCGGAGTTAGATGTCTTAAATTAGTACGCTCGCGCAAAACTACCCGTGCATCATTTCGCAAGCGCCAATCAACTTGTCCGTAACCAACATCAATACCGTAAACGAGTTTAGCTCCCGATTGTAGCAAACAGTCAGTAAACCCTCCTGTAGAAATCCCGCCATCTAAACAAACACGCCCTTCTACAGAAATATCAAAATTATCTAAAGCCTTAGCCAACTTTTCTCCACCGCGAGAAACAAAACGCGACTTCTGCTTAACTCTAATTGTGGCAGCAACATCAATATCCGTCCCTGGTTTATCAACAAGATTATCGTTAACCAACACCTCACCAGCCTGAATTAACCGCTGCGCTTGCTGACGAGACGAAGACAAACCGAGTTCTACTAATAAAACATCAAGTCGTTGTTTAGGCATTGGTAATCGGTAATTAGTAATTGGTAATTGGTAATTGAGAATTAGAAAGAGGAGGGAGAAGAATTTAGAGTTTAAAATCTTAACTCCTAACTCCTAACTATTAACTCCTAACTATTCCTCATTACCGATTACCCATTACCTAATCTTAAACGTCCGTTTCGCTTAATTCTCTCGTCATATAGTCAAAAGGCTCGTCAACAAAGCTAGTATCAGAAATACCCGCAGAAGCGACTTGCTCTTTAACCATATCTTTCATGATTTGGATACCGGCAACTGTAGGAGAAATAGGAACTCCTAAAGAATTGTAAGTTTCGCGTAAACCTTGCAATACTCGCTCGTCTAGCACATCCATGCTGCCAGCAACTAAAGCGTAGGTAGCGTAACGCAAATAGTAATCCATGTCTCGCAGACAAGCTGCATAGCGACGGGTTGTATAAGCGTTTCCACCGGGACGAATTAATTCGGGTTGCTCTTCAAATAACTTAACGCCAGCTTCCTTGACTATAAATGCTGCGTTGGCATTGATAGCAGCAGCAGCTTGTATTCTCTGGGTACCGCTTTCAAAATAAGATTTGAGCGAATCTACTGCATTTCTATCAAGATAACGTCCGGTAACGTCATAGTTCTTAATTAAAGTTGTTACGGCATCTTGCATTTTGTTATCCCCCAATCATTCCTATCTATATATTTGATATTAATTTGGCTAATAGTCCATCAAAAATGTATTTTGTGTTAACTTAGCCAAAATCTGGCAAAAAGCAATCCATACTACTTAAGGATTCTATGCCAAAGTTGACCCTCATAAGATGAACTTTTATTTTTGTATAGATGATTTAGTAAAAGGTTAACATTACCTTTAAAATAGATTTTCTGTTACAAATGATACACTTTACCTGATTGCCTAAATTTAGGATATTCCAGGTGTGTCAAGGTTCTCTTAAAAGAAAGTATTTTTTCGGAGATCGGCTTTTAAGGGTATCCTTCAAAAAGTGGTTCCAGTAACAGAAGGGTCAACGGAACCCAGTAGAAATTTTTTAAGAGAAAAAATTTTGAATGGGAACCCGTCAACAGTTTGTTGAATATTTCAGTATTAATCCATTGCGTATTGGCAGATAAGGAGTAACCATGACAACCCCACAAGAAGTCTTGAAAATGATTCAAGACCAAAAAATTCAGATGATCGATCTGAAATTCATCGATATGCCAGGGATTTGGCAGCATTTAACAGTGTTCCAAGACCAAATCGATGAAAGTTCTTTTACCGAGGGTGTACCATTTGACGGTTCCAGTATCCGGGGTTGGAAAGCAATCAACGAGTCAGATATGTCAATGGTATTAGATCCAAATACTGCCTGGATCGACCCTTTCATGAAAGAGCCAACTTTGAGCATTGTATGCAGCATTAAAGAACCCCGAACCGGTGAGTGGTATGACCGTTGTCCTCGGGTAATTGCTCAAAAAGCGATCGACTATTTAAATTCAGCCGGTATCGGTGATACAGCATTTTTTGGCCCAGAAGCTGAATTTTTTATCTTTGACGATGTTCGCTTTGACCAAACTGCAAATGCAGGCTATTACTACGTAGATTCCGTAGAAGGTCGTTGGAATTCTGGTAAAGAAGAGGGTCCAAACCTTGGTTACAAGCCGAATTTTAAGGGAGGCTATTTCCCGGTTTCCCCAACCGATACCTCTCAAGATATGCGGACAGAAATGTTGCTAGAAATGGCAAAATGCGGCGTTCCCATTGAGAAGCATCACCACGAAGTAGCAACAGGTGGTCAGTGCGAATTAGGTTTCCGTTTTGGTAAGCTAATCGAAGCTGCTGACTGGTTGATGATTTACAAGTACGTGATTAAGAACGTAGCGAAGAAATACGGTAAATCAGTTACCTTTATGCCTAAGCCGGTATTCCAAGATAACGGCTCCGGTATGCACACTCACCAATCCATTTGGAAAGATGGAAAACCTTTATTCGCAGGCGATAAGTACGCTGGAATGAGCGAAATGGGACTTCATTACATTGGTGGAATTCTTAAGCACGCACCAGCACTATTAGCATTCACCAACCCCAGCACCAACTCTTACAAGCGTTTAGTACCTGGTTACGAAGCACCAGTAAACTTGGCTTACTCGCAAGGAAACCGTTCCGCTTCCGTGCGTATTCCTCTTTCGGGTGAGAATCCCAAAGCTAAGCGTTTAGAATTCCGCTGTCCCGATGCAACTTGTAACCCCTATCTAGCCTTTGCTGCAATGCTCTGCGCTGGTTTAGATGGTATTAAAAACAAAATTGATCCCGGCGAACCTTTAGATAAGAATATCTACGAACTTTCTCCAGAAGAACTAGCGAAAGTTCCTTCTACACCAGGTTCTTTGGATTTGGCTTTAGAAGCTCTTGAAAAAGATCATAATTTCTTAACCCAAGGTGGGGTATTCACTGAAGACTTTATTGATAACTGGATTTCTTACAAGTTAGACACTGAAGTTAACCCCATGCGCTTACGTCCCCATCCCTACGAATTTTCTCTATATTACGATTGTTAATTTGAGATTTTTTGTAAGGTTGTTTAATCGAGCATAATTGAAAGCATAAGTAAAGCCACCTTCGCGAGGTGGCTTTTTTTTAAGAGAAGAAAAAAGGGGAAAAGGAGTAGATAAATCCGGCTCTCCATTCATCCCAACTTAAATTTGTTTTAGCTCATCGTCGCACGACTACGGTCATAGCTGTTCCAAGCACCAGGATTTATTTTTCCTTGAATCGGATTCCAGTAACGGGATGTTTCTCCTGGAAGACCAATTTCTTCTCCTACACGTTCGAGCATTGACTGTTGGCGATTTTTAATTGTTTGATAATGACCTTGCATTAAAGCACGGGCTTTTTCTTGAGTAGTCATATTTTTTAGACTCCTTATATTTTATCTATATGTAGTAAGCTTATTGACGCTCTATATTATTATATAAATAATTCTGTAACAATGACTACTCTTTTTGACTTATATTATGAAAACTATATATAAATTTATGTAAACTATTTTGTTGTCTTTAGTAAGTAGTTAATTTCACCCAGTGATAATTTTTTTAGTCTAGGATTAGGGGAGCAGGGGGAGAAAACCATTTCAAGTAAAAATAAACCGTTTCATACTAGTGGTTTGTCCCGTTAGTTCTGATGGGCATATCGTAAATATAAAAAATATTTTCTTCCCCC
>JAHCMI010000084.1 GCA_019192545.1 Rivularia sp. MS3
GGGTTTGGCTGTTATCTTCTAACCGGGTGCTAGGGGAATTGTTATGTGATATGTTTTCCCCTAGCACCTCGTCATTATCAACAGAGGGAATTGGAAAATATACAACTCCATAATTTTCAAATACTTCTCTAAACTTCTGCCAATTGTTACCCCAATAAACCAATACATGAGACTGTCTGGCTGACGACTTGGGTTGGTAATCTTGACCTAAAAACTTAATTCTCCCTTTCCAAAAACATACAGGTTGAGTTTTCAAAACTGGAGATAACCAATTGGTATCGGTAGCAGCGGGTACAAGAGCAATTGCTTCATCCACATTACCCGTTTCAAATTCTAGTTGCAGCTTCTTCATCCAAACACCAGGATGCGAATACGGGGGGTTTATATAAACCTTCCCGCACCAAGGCTGTTCCAAACCGTTATCAGCAAAAGTATAATGCTTTGCTGCTGCTATGTGCCGTCCATCGTCCGCGCAGGGGTCAAGATTTATTTCTCCCAAAACCTGTATGACTAATTCAACGATGTGAGGTGGGGAATACCAACAATCAGTTTTCTTGCTACGCGCTGTTTCTTTTAAAGAAGTTTTAGAACTAGTTTGTGGAAAAGCAGAACCATCGTCCCAAGCAGAATCATACTTTACACCATCCCAGTCACCTTTGTGGTTTTGTGAATCTGGGACACGATATTGCTCGATATCGAAAAGCATCGTCATTTTTTGCTAATCCTTTGTTATCGGCTTATGTAAATTCAACGATCGTCGCGTTCAATATCTTTAGCTATTTCAGCAGTCTTTTTCGGAGCAGGTAAATTTCGTCTATCAAATTTTTGTGTTTGGGGATTATATGTGGCGATCGCCATATTATGACTAGCAACAAAATCCACAATACCAATGGTTTGAGCGTCTTTAATTCCAATCGCAATATCTGATGGTTCCTTCATCAATCCGATTGCATCTTCTACGGACAAACTACCGATAAAATCAATAGTTATATCTTGGTGTTCTGCTGCAAGTTGCTTAATAGTTCTTAAAGCTGAAGACTCTGTAGGTAAGTCAGAAACATCAACAAACTGTACCTTCTCATAACCCAACTCAGCAGCACGTTCAACAGCCCGATGGAGCATATTAGACATCATTTGCTCTGCCCTCTGTTGAAGTTTGTTGTTTACAGAAGCTTCAAAAAATAAAACTGTGCAAACCGGCTTATTACTTTCCTCATAATTTTCATTCTGCTGTTCTGAGGTAGTTTCAATTTGTGGAAATTTTACTGTAGAAGGGTCAATTACAATATCCGCATAGCTAGCAGGAGCATATTTTAAGGTACCAGAAAAACTAAACCCTTGAATTGATTTACCAACAGCAGCTAGCTTTTCTTGTAAAAATTTGACTGATTTTTTATTAACGGTTCCTAATATTTGATTATCAATCTTCGCAAAAACAGTTGGTGCTTTGCGGGGGTTAGTTTGTCCTATAGCTAAAGTAATATTTTCTTGTTCGTTCTGCCACTGACGAGATTCAAAAGCGTATTTATTAACATGATCAATTTGCAATTTATTATCGGAATTTTTCAAACTGGTGATAATAACGCTTTTACTAGGAGGAGAAGTTATAGCAGCAATCGCTTCATACCCAGGTAGTAAATGAGGAGAAGAAGCATCAATAGTACCTAGCTTTTTACCTTCTACAATTATCCAACGCGCAGTTTGATTTGGGGCACGAGGATTAATTCCATTTTCAAACTTTATTGGGACTTTTTCACCAGTAAAGTTTCTGTCAGCATAATGATTAAACTGAGTACCAAGCACTCTCATTTGAGTAAACTGTAACTGATTTAATTGACCTATAACTTCGTCAGGAAATATAGCAAACGATACACCTGCTTTCTTTTCTCCCGACGAATAGTTTTTATTTTCTTCGGTATGGCTAACATCATGAATTGCAGCCGCTAGCTGTAGCTTTTCATTATCAGGAGTACTTTCTCTTATTGATTCAACGTATTCTAAAGTTTGCTGTTTTAAAGCATCAATCATACCATCGCTAATACCGCAATTAAATTCAACATTACCTTGTTTTATTGTCATTCCAGGTTTTAGATTATGTTCTCGGATAGACTTCATGCTGATTGTGCCAATAGTTATATCTACGTCTTTACCATCGGAATTTTTTGATTTAATAGCAGCCTTAAAAATATGGGGCATATTTTTTGATGGTTTTCTTGATTCTATTGCAATAGTCAATTTTGAAAGCTGCCAAAAATCAAAATCCTTAGCAATATCAAATGAAATTAAATTAGTAATCTCTAGTTGTTTTCCTGTAATTGGAGAAGTAATAGTTAAGTACGGACCCCGTTCGAGTTTCTTCGATTCTTCAAGCTGAATACGTTGTTTAATTAACGAGTTATAATGACTTTTGATTTCTTTAGCTATATTAATAATTTTATCAGTAAATTCAACAGTAGGATATAACTTTCTAAATTGCTCAATAGGTCTTGCCGTAATTTGGCTTTGTTCAAAAATTTGGTTTGTTTGTTGAATCATTAAGTCAATAGGACTATGACCATTACTTTTCATACCTTGACGAGTGAAAGCTTCTGGATTTTTCTTATCAGCTAACCATTCAACTTCTTTATAACCTGTTATTTTTTGACAATAGTTAATAATTTCATTATCAGGACGTAAAGCACTTTTGGGTCCATCTGTTGCAACTTGTAGTTCGTTACTAAGATGAGCAACGCAATCAAATAATATCTTTTTTACTTGATGTAGTTTTTCCTCAAGTTCTACAGAATCAATCGAATTAATATTAGTTGAAGCAACTGGTCTTATTTGCTCTATTATTTTATCTGGAATTGCTAGCTTTTGTTGTTCATGTTGTTGTAATAGTTTATTAAAATGTTTTGATAAATGTCTCAAATATTCAAATTTACCAGATTGAGGCATTGCACAAATTTCGGATTGTAGGGCTAAGTTCTTCTGAATTTCGTTAGCAATGATTCCAATCTTATTATCCATCGCTTCAACAGCAATTTCTTCAAAAGTTCCTTGGTAGGGTATTTTCTCTTTTTTGATAATATCGGGATAGCGGTTCTTTGATAAATTATGAAGTTTGACTTCAATTGCCAATTGAGGAAAATCCTTACTAGGTGCAAATGCTAATAAATCACCATCAAAATCACATTGCATATTATCCATTGCTGTTTTTGGATGGATATAAACACATCCATCTAACATTTTAGGTAAATGTTTATTTTTTAAAGTAATAACACCATTAGAATTAATTAATGGCGAACGAGTAACTATAATTTCTTCCTTTTCATCTAAATATGGTATACATATTTCATCGCACTTTAATTCCAAACTTGGTTGAGCTAAACCAGAAGTAAACTTGATGGAGCGTCCAGTTGCGATATCTACCCACTGTTTACGTACAAAATCTTGAAGTTCGCTCATAATCTTTGGATGTTCAATTAACTGACAATAATTATTTACATCAGCTGTTAGTAGCGAATAAAGCAACAAATCTTTCTGAGCGCAATCAACATTATCTCTATCATTATGTTTTTCATCTTCTCTATCAGAATCTAAATCGTCAAATATAGAAAATTTATTATTTAAATCTAAATATTTTGGTTCCAAATCTAATTGAAAATTTTGTTGACATAAAGCTTTACGTTTTTCATAGTTTTCAATATATCGCTGCGCTAATTTCAAAGGGTCTTTTTGAACAGTAGCCAATTGTTCTGCTTGTTGTTTTATAATAGGTAAAATTTCTTGTTTTACTGCATGAGGATAATTGACTAAAAATTGAGTACCCAAACTATGCTCTCGATATAATGCTAATGATTTCACACCCAAACCAATAGAAAGCGTATATTTTCCAGGTTGAATTGCATCTTCTCCTTTTCTTCCTTTAAAAGAAGACGTGGCTAGCACCATATCGCAACCAAATTTTGAACGGAAATTACCATCTTTAAGATTACCGTCCATAGTAAAAAATGAGTTTCCCAATTTATCCAATCGCGCTGGTGCAAACGTACCCTTAGCAATTCTCATAACTGGACTTTGTGCTTGAGGTCTAATACCAAGACGAAATTGAAAAGCACGGGAAGCTATATTATTTGAGATAGCAAAATCTTTATCAATTAAACCCTTACAATCACCCACCAGTTTTTTTGCATCACTTTTTGCAATCGCACCACCGTTCTCTCCAGTAACATCATCAACAAGTAAAATTCTGACATTTTCTAATTCATGAAAACTTCGACAGGGTGTAAAAGGTAAAGGATATGCTGCACCATCGGAAGGATTTGGGTATAGTTTAGAGCGGATAGTCGGGTCACTAGCAAAATACATTCTTTTACCCGCACAAAATTGTAAAGTCATTCCGTTATGTTCTTGTAAATCTTGAGGAATAGTAGCTTTAGGATAAGCAGTACCAATACTAAATTTGACATCCCTGAATAAGTATTCTGCAAGGGTGTTTTCTAGTTTTTCCTCTATTCGAGTATCCTGTTTAGTTTTAGTGTCAAAGTGTTTGAGTTTTAAAACCATAGTTAGTTTGTGGAGTCTAAATTTTCTTTACGGTAGTTGATAGGCAATTACTATATGTAAACTAAAATAGAGATTGGTATCAAAAGGTAGGTATATAAATGAGTAATCAGCCAAAAACAAGTAGATATCAGATAGTTTCATCGATGACCCCCGATGAACTTCTGAGTGAAGGGTATGCTAACTATGATGATTTTTATGACCCTTCAATAGAAGAGCGTCAAAAAGAAGCAGCCAGAGATGAAGAAGAAACGAGAAAGAATGCTAAATCCCAGGAATATTGGGATAAATATTACACAGAGTTTTGATATGAATCCGATTTAACGGTAAATGCTCTCTATTCGAGTGAGATGTACGGAAAATGACTAAAAAAGGTAAGTCAAAACCACGCAAACAGTCTTTATGCAGATTATGCAAGAAAAATCCTACCTGGCGTTACAAAAACTCAGATGGAACTGTTTGTAAGCGTTGCTACCATAAACACGTTTGGGCTGAAAGACCGAGTGCAAAAAAATCTCAAAAAACTGCTGCAATAAATAGTGAATTTGAAGTCGAAGATATAGAATCATCTCAAGAATTAATTTTCGATGGCTACACCGGAGAATTTTATCCGGCTGACCAATACTATTGGTGGTTGTGAGTAGAAAATTTGATTTACAACTTAATTGTTAGTTTTGAGGAACAAATTTGCGTTTATCTGGTGGAACTACCCATACAGTGCAGAATCCTGACCTGGCTTTGCGGTTATATTGCGATAAGGTCACACCCAACTTTTGAGCATCCTTGAGACATTCTCCATTTTCCAAATAACCGCGATTCCAATTAATCAAGTCTTTCGCAAATTTTCCCTCACTCGACATAGCCCATTTCATCGCGTTCAGCTCGTCCCAAGTCAGATTATTAGATTTCACCAAGCTATATCCCTTTCCTAAAATACCAACAATCCAAGGTGGTATCGTTACTCCTCCGATAAAACCAGCTCCAAAAATAAGAAAGAATACAATAGCAGCCGGATAAATAGAATTGATAATATTCCGACCTTCACGAACTAAAGATTCATGAATCAACGCTTGCGCTGCTCGGTTAATTGCTACTTTCTGCCTTTGGACAGCAACTTGTTCTACTTTCTCCAAGTTATTGGCTAAATCTTGATTCCAAGTTTTAAAAAGTACTTTTAATGTTTCTGGTGCATCCTGCAACATTGCCTCCAATTGTCCAGTTGCAACCAGTACAAGAAATAATGGGTCATCTTTTGATAAACCACTTCTAAAAGCGAAATCAACCACTCGCTGCTTAAATTCTTCACTCTTCCCTTTCAAAGCCTCAGCAAGTAACTCATCGGGAGTTTTTGGTTTTTCTTCTTTACTTTCGGAAGCATCATCTGTACTCATTGAATTAGCTCCGTTGCAGCTAAAGAAGCATAAGCCACTTTGAGGAAATTTTTCACCCGCTGTTTAGGAATAACTTTGAGTTCGGGATGTGCGATCGCCATGTCAAAAGTTATCCCCAAACGGTCAATCATATTACGTTCCCAGAATGGAAACTTAGGGAAATCCATGATAATAAAGTCATGGTCGCTAATAGCTTGTTTAAATTTTGGCATCTCATTTATATACTCCCATTCATCGCATAATCCTTGATTTCTCACAAATACATGAACAATGTCATTTCCGAAATCATCCAGTGATTTAAGAAAGAAATTCACTGAGTCAATCCCTCCCATACAAACAAACCACTTAATAAACTTGATTGAATTATCTCTACCCAAATTGACTAAATCATTACGTTGTATCCAATTAGTAACATTGGAATAAACCTGAGCGGGTAGATTAACAAGTACAGATTTTTCAAAAGCTAAATCAAATATTTTATCAGCTTCAAATGCCAGCTTCTCATCATCGCTAAAATAAGCAACTTCAACCGAGGGGTAAATCGTAGCAATATCTTTGTTGCTGATATCAGCATCAACAATTGCAATATCGTAAGCGATGGAATTACAGTATTCAATAAACGTCCTACTGAAAAACGATTTACCGCACCCCCCTTTTTCTCCATCAATAAGATGAATAATTGTTGGTTCTTTGAAGCTATTTTCTTTATTTACCCTCACAAAACCATTAGTCGATGCTTGTTGCTTTTCTTCGCTGTCATCATTACTTTGAATAGATTCGACCTTTAATTCTTCGTTAATTTTACTTTCCGTAACTTCTTGGGATATTTCGTTACCATCAATTTCTTTATCCCAGTCGTCTACTTTTTCATTCGTTGATAACTGATTTTTGTCCATATTTAATTTTTCGGAGTTATTTTCTGTGTGCATATCTTCTTGAATAGTTGATATAGTATTTTGTGTTCTTTTCTTTTTAGATTTTCTATAGCTCATGAAATTACCTATTTGAAAAATTATTGCTACATAAAGTTACTTAATCCAGCATCATCGTAAACATTATTTTCTGTATTGTTATCGTCCAAATGAAAGTCTTTACTCCGAGAAAATGGTGTTGATGGATAATGAATTAATTTTGGAGCAGAAACATCTTCTAATCCTGCTAGCTCAATAATCTCTTGTGTTTGTTTTCTCAAAACTTGTATACAATTTCGAGCTATCCGCTGTACTTCTTTTTTATCCTCGGAGTAATCAGCCACAGCATGAGTTAACCAAAACGAGCGTACCGCTAAAAGCATCATTTGGGTTTTACCCATCATCAGATTGGACTGAATATATTTCATCAACTGAACATCTACTGTTTTGCGTGGTTGATAACGCCAACGAAAATCCATCTGTCTAACCATCTTTTTGATTAATTACCTATACGTTGCGAAAAGTATAAAAATACGCTGTAAACATCAGCCAAACGACTGCCTAAACCGAAGCTATCGACTTGTGTTGGAATATCTGTACCCACTCCCCATAAACAAGGTGTTCCAGAATAATGAGAATTTAGCTCTCTTCTCATATAGTCAGCGGTTCCACCGCAAAACAAGATTTCTGAAATCAAGTTTCGGGCAACTACTTGGTTTAACCAACTTGTAAGTACTGCTGCATATTCGCTTCTAGCAAGCTTTATGCTTGTTTGTATTTGCATCAATTCATGGCGTTTATTGATATTATTGGTACTTTTCAACAACTTTGTTAGGGGAGTAGTAGAAATATCGTTACCAGCAGCCACCACAGCAGGAGCCAATTGTGAAGGATTTTGTCCGGAAGTTCTAGCAACTACTTTCTCTAATAATCGAATCATTCCTAAATCCGAAGTCTTTCCGTCAGGTGCAATTATTCCCCTATCGCTGATTAACACCGACGCATTTCTATAACCTACCATCACCAATGCAATAGTTTTAGTTTTGATTTGCTGTCCTAATTTCTTTTGGTAGGCAAGATATATTCCCGCACCTTCAGGTAAGCACTTGAATTCAGTTAATTTAACCTGGATTTTTCCTGTTGGTGTGATGAAACCAGCAAGTATTGCTTCAAGATTTTTATGAAAACTATCTCTATTTTCAAACTCCCCTGGTGGTAACAAGCAAATCAGCGCCAATCGAATTTTTTTACCCAACTGAAGTTTCTCGGAGATAGCCCAAACAAAAGCTAATGTTTTAGCTATTGCGCGTTCGTACTTTAATTCTTTCAACCCCTGGTTTGCATAATACTTACTTTTAGCTAAATATCCCACAGCAAAGGTTTCACCCATGTAATTAACCCATGCAGCATTTTCTGGCTCGGTTACACCTAATATTTCAGAAGCTACTGAATCTAGAGAAATTTTGACTACCTCTGGTTCCATTACTAGGGATGCTGTTTGATTCTGTATTGAAGTGGAATAAATACCTTTGGTTGAACTTCCTCCAAAATCCAAAGCGAGAATTAACAGAGGAGAAGAATTATTTTTTCGTTGAGTGTTTTTACTCATAGAATTTTGTTTACAAAAATGCATTTTTCGGTAGGAAAACAAAGGAATACTAAGGACAAGAAAGGTAGATTATTAGTGAAACTTATTATTTTTTAGCCCTTAATCATCTTAGTTTTCCTTGCAATTCCTTTTTAGGGCTTCTAACTAATTTAAAGATGTTAAATCCGTTAAAACATTATCAGAAAAAGATTTGAGGGATTAAAGGTACACGGGAAACAATAAATTTCGGTAGTGGTTTGAAACAATATTCAATTCGAGTGTTAGAAGTACCATTGAAAATATTCCAGCTTTTACCCGATATAAAGGTGAAACACACTACACCTTTGTTTTGAAGAATGAATGGAAATAACGAGGAGCAAATTGCTTTAAAAATCAAATTGGTCATAGTTCTTTATTTCCGAAATTTTAGTTTATGGCGCTGCACATCTGATTAACTTTGCTAATAGCATCAATTATCTAAGGAAGCTCTTTCTGCCTCGTTGCTTCAATCCTTCATCTTATTAATTACCTTGTTAGCAAACCAAGACTAAAGAGTGCAATACAACTAAAGATAGATAACATACTTAGGCAAAAAATATCGAAAATAATCGGTATAAAAGCATTAATAGTGGGATTTATATCAATTTATATTGTTATAATTCTGTTTTGATTTCTGTGCATTTATATAGAAGATTTAATCTTAAAATTATTTTCTGTATATTTACTAGTTTTAGCAATATCGAGGTGTTTTATATGTTAACTCCAAAAACTAGATAAGTAAGAGTTTATCAGTCTTTATACACAATATATATGATGTAAAGGCTACGTATTTATTATCTGAGTTACGTAATCATAAAGATATATTTTTTGGCTATTTTTAGATATTTTTGGACACTAATTCTTCAGACTTATAGATAGATGCGATAACAGTAAATAAAATTGATTGCTATTATTTTCTCAAATAAAAAAGATGGCTTTTACAATTTGTCGAATTCAAAAGATAAAATCTTGGGGAGCTTTGGCTCGTAGTGAAGCTCACACTACAAGAGAAGTGTATACACCCAATGCTAATCTTCAGATAAAAAACTTAGAAGTAGTCGGAGATTATGACAACCTTGACTTAGTTTCAAAGGTAAAAAATAAAATTGGTTCTCAAAAATACCGTTCTGATGCGGTTCTAACAGTGGAGATATTGCTGAGTGCAAGCGCCGAATACTTCCGTCCCAATGCAGTATATGAAGGTGGGAGTTATGACAAAAAGCGTTTGGATGGTTTTGTGGACGCAGTTGTTAAATGGCTAGATGATTCTTGGGGCGATCGCATAGTAAAAGCGGAATTACATCTTGATGAGATGACACCTCACATTCATGCTTATCTAGTACCGTTAGATGAACGAGGAAAACTCAACTGTAAAGCTTTATTCGGTACTAGAGCGAAAATGCACCAGCTACAAGATAGTTTTGCTAATGCTGTCGAACATTTGGGAATAGTGCGTGGTGTTAAAGGAAGTGTTGCTACTTACACCAAAGTCAAGAAATACTATAGTGCAGTAAATCAAGATTCTCAATTATTAGATTTGCAGAGTTCCCTTCCTCAGCCACAAGCACAAGAAAGAAGTGTTGCATACAGACAAAGGATAATTGAAGTATTAAGTCCACAATTTGAATTAATTAATCATCAACTAAAAGAGCGCTCGCAAATTCTCGAACAACTTGCACAATGGAAACAAACCGCATCTGCAAGCGAAAAATTACGACAGCAGATAGAAACAGAATTACAGCTATTCAAAACAAACAATTACAGACAGGATATATCGTTATCTGAAGTTGCCTACGAATTAGGACTTTTGCAATATAAGCATTCAGTTAATCCATTATCTTTAGTGATGGACGCGAACAGGTGTAACCTTGATGATGCAATAATTTGGTTGCGGGACAGATTTGGTGAAACAGGTATGCTAAATACAGTTTCCAATCATGCTTTAAATATTGCACGACGAACCCCTTTCTCTACATTCATACCACCCGAAGCTTGCTCTAAGAATTTTAATGAAGTCGAATATTATCTTTTTCGTGAGCATTCTATTCCCCAAAAACTCTTGAAAACATTACAGCAACGAGGACTATTATATGCAGATACAGATGGTAATGCAGTATTTATAGCTCGGAATTTAGATGGAGGAACAACTGGAGCTTATTTATATTCTTTAAAAAATAGCGAAAACAAGTTTACAATTTATTCGGATAGCTACCGTTCGAGGGGTTGGTTTCATTTGAGTGTAGGTGGAGATAATAGCGAATTGATAGAGACAGCAGTTCTAAATTCTTCCCCACTAGATGCACTCAAGATTATGGTACGTAACGCACCTCACAAACATAGAACGCTTTATCTCACCATTGATGATGAAAACGCACCATTACCAACAAAATACCTTGAAAACATATCAAATTTAGTTGTTGAAATGTCAGAAAAAAGATTCAAGTCTATAAGAAAAATTCTTCCTAATGCTAGTAAGTTTTCAACAACTAAACAGCAAATATTAGACTATTAGCATCATAATTGCTGTATTTAATCTAAATTTAACTCAATTAGCAAAAATTCAGTGTAATAAGTAATTTAAATAACTAATAGCTTGTAAGCCCTTCAGGAAAATTACAGATAGCTTTATGGGCACACATACAAGCGTTATTCAATGCATGAAGAATACTAGCAGTAACATCTACTTTTAGTTGAATAGGCTTACCGTACATATCTTCGGTCAGCTATTAACAGTTTTTTTGATGCGTAATAACCGTATATCTTTTTAATGAGAATTGTTATTGATTACGTGTATATATCCAAAAACACTAATTTTTTCTGTAATAATTTGTCTCCTTTATGACCAATTATTATTTTTATTTTTCAGAATAATATAGCAGGGGTGTGTAACTATTTGAAGCCTGTATTTTTTTAAGCTAGTATGAATTAAATCAAAACTAAACTTGAACTTTGTGTAAAGTTAGGACTATTAGTAACTCATAACTCATGGGAGTTAATAGTTGCTAGAAAGGAACTTTAAAAGTAAGTTTTAAAGGCGCTATAAAATCTTTCTTCCTTGTTCAAGTAGTGAATTAATAGAGGTAACTATTGAAGTGAGAATGGGCAGAAGACCGGACAAAAATGTCTGGTTTTTTTACAGATAAAATAGGATATCTTTCTCATCAATGAAGAATAAATTCATTAGTCAAATTGATAAGTTTGATTCGATTTAATCTGTTGATAAAAGTTAACAAGTTGTAGTTATGAACGAAGCAAACAACATAATTTTCAACCCAAAGGCTCATCAACATTGTGATAAACAATTACCAAGAGTATCAACAACTTCATGGCATTACCATGATAAATCATGGAAAGCGTATCAATTACCAAATGGTGCTTTATTTATGAGCGACCGTCAAATGGCACTATTAGTAGGTCAGCCAAAAAATAATGTACGCTTGTTTATTGAATCGCAAAGCTTAGAGACTTTAACTGTGCAAATTGAAAATGGCGTAGAGGTTCAAGTTTATCCCCTCAATGTGGCAGCAATTTACTTATCAACACTATTGAAGAATGGTTCTCTAAACGAACATCCCGCCCAGCTTTCTCGTCGTGAATGGCATTCTTTTATTAAAGCGTTATGCAATTTTAAACCAGTATCTGGTAATACGCCCAACCCTTGTTTCTTCTCTGGTAATTATTGGGTTGAAATAGCTAATCCGTTATCTGTCGAAATAGAAGCTGATATAAGCATCCAAGTTTTAGTCTTACGTTGCGGGGAATATCGTATTGAATACCAGGAAGGATTAAGGTGCGTTGGACATGACCCCGACTGGTTAGTTAATTATTCATCTAAGAAGGCAAGAACCCTATCTGATTTAAATCTGTCGAAAGATATTACCGAATGTAGGGTTATAACCAAGCATGGGTTTAAAAGTGTGTATGCATTATCAATTAAAGATTGGTTCTCGATATGGGGACATTTTTCTAACAAAGGTAATAGATTTGCTACTGCCATTTTAAAAGCTTGTGCAATAGAAGGCATTGATACGCTTATTGAAAGGACTATTTTGAGCGAAAACAAATAAAAGGCAGTGAAAAGTAGGCAGTAGGTGAACCACTTGCGGTGAAGACGGCAGTGTTCGTCTTGGGGAGCCACTCTCGTGCGGAGGTTCCCTCCGTTGAGAGAAGTGGCGTGGTTTCCCCCATGTAAGCCGGAGGCTTTCTCGCAGAGTACAACTGTCGTAGACGGGTTCCCCGGCATAAGCCTTCGTGGTGTTAGCGCCTAGCGGAGCGTACCGTAGGTATTGCGTCTCCCGTCAGGGAGATACTCGTTCACGCTTTGCGTGCGGCGAGCGGGCAGTAGTAATGAAGATTTACAATCAATTTAGATAAGCGATTAGTACATTGAAACAATTTTTATTAATTTTATGTCCTTTCTAAAATTTAGTGATGAAGAAATTACCCAACGTGGAAAAGAACTTTACGATTCTCAAATTCGTTCTCAAGTAGAGACGCTCCTATTATATTGGTAAAATTGTCTCGATTAATATTGAAACGGGTGAATATTAAATAGGTGATGATTTACTTATAACAAGTAGGCGATTACGAAAAAGCAGTAGTAAAGCAATAATTTTGGCTGAAAGAATCGGGTTTAATGCTGTTTTGGCTTTAAGTGGTACTTTAGTTAGAAGAGATGTCTAACATCATTGTCAAAAATTAAGTGCTTTTTCTTGAAGCTGCATGGGTTTGTGTTACTAAATCAATAATTTCATCTGGCGATTTTTCTTCAATTGCTGCTAACAAGTTTATGGCTTTTGTTATCAAACGATTGCTATCTTCAAAAGTCTTTTGACTTGGTAATACAAGTTGAATGGGTTTTCCTTCATCGTCAGTAGCACCTTGAAATACAATTAAACGTGGATTTGGGTGTGTTATTGTTTGCCAACCGTTTTGATGAAGAAAAGATATTATATCGTTAATCTGAAGACGATTACTGTCCAATTCTTCTGGGAGAATTTGCTCTACCATTACCACTCTCCTATTTTTACTTTTTCTATTAATTCCAACAAAGATTCGGGAGTTAAGCGTTGTTCTCTTTTAATCCTAATTCTAACACTTTGACGATTTGTTGTTGGTTTACCATTAAGATATTCCCAGTAACAACTCCCACGGATTCGCATTTCTTCTTCATCATATATTAACCACTCGGATGAATTTGGAGGTAAGGCGAACAAGATAAGAATACAAGGTACAGCCATGCGGAAATTACGACGAATTACTAAGTCGTTATAAGTTTTGGCTTCCAAATCGTAAACAATTGTGTTGTCGTTTCGCTGCCACTGTGTTGAAGCCTTTAATTGGAAGCTTAGAGAAAACCCTGACTCTACACGCCGATTATTACGAATAGTTATTTCATCAAAGTTACCATCAACTCCGTAATCGTATTCACGAATAGAGAGATTTAAACCTGCTTTCCCCGCTACTGCTCGGATATAAGCTCTACTTAAAGATTCAAGAATATGGGGTTCGGTCAACATAAAATTTTAAAGAATGAGATTTTTTAGCAGCATACACAATATCGAGGGCTTAATTATCGCCTTATATGTAGTGTCAAAAAGCCTTATACTAGTCGCAAGATCAATAACTAAAAGTCTATCAGAATTTCAAGAAGAAATTTCTCCCCAAAAGCTAGTAATAGCAGGAGTAAAAACCGACGTATCCGGACTTGATGCAGGTTGAGTTATATACTTTGCACGGTTGGCGATCGCCAATATCCTATCCGTATCGCGAACGTATAAAGGAACAATCATTTCTCGTTGTTCTAACAGTTCATGTAAACCAATCTCCATCTTTTGACCTTGGTGAAATCTAGCACGAGCGGCCTTCTGAACAATTTGTGCTAATTCCGCACCAGTGCAGTTAACAGTCTTATTAAGAACAATTCGCCATTCTTTTTCTGTAAGCACATCCGAATTCTTATAGCGTGTATCAAATCTGCTAAGATGCATCATTAAAATCTCTTTGCGCTCAATCGCTTGTGGAAATCCCACATAAAATATTTCATCAAATCTTCCTACCCTGGTTAATTCCGGCGGCAAGGAATCAAGACGGTTAAGAGTTGCAACTACAAACACTGGGCTTGTTTTATCTTGCAACCAAGTCAATAAAGTACCTAAAATTTGTCGAGAACTAGTATCTTCACCCGTAGATTTAGATGCAGCAAAAAGTTTATCAAACTCGTCAAAATACATCACAACAGGAGCGCAAGCTTCTACTCTTTCTAGCAAACGTTTAAGATAAACTGCACCATCGTTGATTATGAGAGCTGTATCTACACTTATTAAAGGGAAACCTAGTATTTTGGCTATGACATTAGCTGATAAGGTTTTTCCCGTTCCTGGTGGTCCCACTAGCAAACAACCTTTAGGAAGTGGAATATTCGCAGTTCGCGCTTGTGGTAAAAAGTCATATTTGACATTTTCTATATACTTTTTAAGTAAGTCCAAACCACCGAAATCAGGAATCCTGGGTTTGGCAACAAAGTTTAAATTGAAAGAGCGAAAGCGATTGATTTTATATTCAAGCAGTTGTCTCGCTGTAATGTCATAACTAAATTGAGAACAGGAATTAAGTGCGATATTTAACCCATCACGTATTTCCTCTTTTGTTAAACCAGCGCAAGCACTGATTAAAGATTCTTTATTTAATTTTTCTGACGAATCACATAAGAATGTATCTATCAAATTAGTAATTTCTTCGTTACCGGGTAATGGATAATAAATACTTGGAATCAAATTTATTAAAGCTTCTGGTAATCCTAGATTATCAGTTGATAAAATGACTAAATATTTTAATCTATTACTATTCTGAAATTCAAAGTAAATATTGATTAAAGATGAAACAATTTGTGGAAAATCTATGCTGATTAACGATGATATATTTTCAAATATAAAAATACCATTATTCTCATTATTTAATAAATAATCAAAACTAGTAAAAATATCACTATATTTAGATTGTGGATTAATAAAACTCCTAATTGAATGCGAATTATATTTTACTTTCTTGAAGCATCCCCAACCAGCATTCCATACATAAAGAGGAATATTACGTATTTGAGCGCATTCAATATAAATTTCCTCTAATACATTCATTCGTTCCGGTAAAGGAGCATTAACACAAACAGTTGGGATACCAGAATTTAGGTATAAATTCAAATTATCGAACTTCATATAATAAAATTATCTTTCTAAGCTGTTATCGGTAGCTTGATTAGATTGAGATGCAATTACTTGTCTTTGATTCTTCGGTTGTAATTTAGGTAAAATTTGCTCAAAATAAATTAAATCGCGTTCGTTCATATTACTGGTTAATTGTCCACCAGTTTTTTCAAGTAAAATACCGCGTCCATCTTTCGCTTCAATTTGTACATTACCATCCGTAGTAGCTCTCCATTTATAAGAAAATCTTCCATCAATTTCTACATCTCTTTGTTGTGTCGCAGCATATTCTATAAGCGCATTCGTAACTCTCTCAACACGAGCAAAATATTCGGCTTCTTGTTTCCCTACTGGAGCAAAAGATGCAGGAATTGCTTCATTTTTACGTAATGATTTTTGTAAGGAATTGATGTCTTGAATGTCAACGTTTACCAAGTCGCTTTTTTCAACTTTGACACCTAAATTTGTCTCGCGAAACTGCATTAAAAGTTTATCCGTAGCTGAATCTTTTACTTCGTAGTGCGAACCATTGCGAGAAATTTGATAATCACCCGCTTGATACTGATTTTCTCCTAGCTGAGTTTTTAATTGAAATAAGTTTTTGATTGATGCTGCAAACTGATGTTGTTTAGAATTTTCTTTAAATTCACGTACTCCTATCTTTACGGCAGAAGTTACACTCGAAACAACCGTTGATGTATTATTAACTATTTGCTGCCACCAAGAAGTATTTTGAGGTTGCTTTAATCTTTGTTCTATTAGTTCTTGATATAAATTACGTTCTTGTTGGAGTGCTTTGACTTCTGCTTTCAATTGCTCAACTTCTGAACTTAATAATGTTTTCAAAGGGCTATCTTCTAATAACTGTAATGACTCGGTTACTCGTGTTGAACCCGGAACGGGAGGTGAGTTTGTATAATGAGGCTCAAGGGTCGATAATTCTGGTTGATTAATTTGATTTTTAGTGCCGAGATTTTCCCAAAATTCTAAATTATCAAGTCTTTTATCTTTAACAGATTCTTGCTCCAAAAAATTGTTAACGATTACCTTACCTTCCGAATCAGATTGTAAAAGAACTTTCCCATCTAATTCAATTCTCTTATTAGCAGCCCCATCTACTACTTCCCCAACAGGTGTTAAACGCAATTGTTGAAGTTGTGCTATTAATTGAGGATTTAATAGTTCTCCCGAAAAACCCGATACTTCATCACGAAATTGATTTTCATCACGTCCATAAACTAGTTTATCCTCATCAAATATTTTTAATCCTTGTTTGTCCGAATTTTGTTCTACATCCAATACAGCTTTTAACAATACTTCAATTAATTGTTCGTAACGTTGCTGCATTGCTGTGGCATCGCTTTCGTTGACAGTAAATATATTTGGCATTTCATTTACTCTCCTTTGTTAACTACAGCTATTGCCTCTAAACGATTGATGATTAATTTTGAGCCAACATAAAATACAGCTAATTCCTCATCAATTAACCAAGCATTAAAATCACTTTTTTGTTGAATATCTCTAGTACATTCATAAGCAGATAATCCATTAACTTTCCCAGCTAACAGACCATGCTGGTCGAATATTTCAATTACATGGGGACAATAATTTTTATCTATAACTGGTTTATCCTTTGCTTTATCGACTATTTCTAACCATTTAGGATATTGCGATAAAATAGTCCTGACTTCTGAACTATAATTAATTATTTTCTCCACCATATTATTTAACTCTAAAAAATGTTGTTCAATTCTTCTGGAGAAGCTAAATCTTCACTTTCTTCAGGTAATGGAAATAATTTCTCTGCCAATGCTTTACGCTCTAAAAACTGTGCAGAACGTTCTTCATCACTAACACTAACTTTATTATTCTGAATCAATCGTTCCCGTACAAAATCCCATTTACTTTCCGACCATTGCATCTCTTCAATATCACATAGGGGAACCTTTATTTTGTGGAGTAAGGGAACGTATGCTTCCGTACCACGACTATAAGCTGGATTAATAATTACTGCTCTACCCGTACCCATTTTTGCGAACTGCGCGGGTTCTAATAAATGTCGCTTTTGATGATGTTCGTTTCTGCTTCTCGAACCACCACCTTTACCAGTACTTTGAGATTTAGAATTGAATCTAATCTCCATTTCTCCCAAGTAGTCGCTAAAAATTTTTGCAGACTCAGGGTCTTGGGGATTAAAAATAAACTTAGTTGCAGTACCACCCAAAATTGCTCGTGATAATTCTTTACCGTAAACTTTTTCCAGTTGAGCAATGTTTTGATAACCTAGAATTCCTACAAAACCGTCTTCACGTCCCTCGTTTAACCAATTAACAAGTGCTGGTAAATAGAATGTCGGTAGTTCATCCAAAGCAACAATTAAAGGGTCACTACGCGGAACAGTACGAGTGATATTGCGGGTTATAATCATGTGTAAAATTGCTGCAAGTAATGGACTGACAATATCTCTGTTGTTTCTATCTAGCCCAAATATAATTAATTGCTTCCCATCTAAATCAAGTGGTAGTGTTGTTTGACCGCAAAATGCACCAACGAAGTCACGTTTGAGAAATCTTTGGAACATTCTTTGTGCTGTACCAATAATTGATGCAGCGGTTTTCTCTGAATCTTTAACGCTGATTAACTGCGATAATGGTCGGGAAGTCCAAACTTTCAATTTTTCGGAGGAAGCAGCTTCGAGCCTAGCTGCTAGGTTTGGTAAAGATAAAATTGCTTGAGCCATCATTAAATCACAATATTTATCCTCACCAGTCAGAGTTTTAATAGCTTTTGTAACTAATAAAATACCTTCAACCAAAGAATCTCCAGCTTCCTCAAAAAACTTATCGCTGCTAGCATTTGCACCCCTGTCAAAGTTACGCGAGATTACCTGAGTAAGTTGTCCTGCTGCAATCGCATCTTCCTCATCTCTGAGCAAATCCAAAGGATTACAGGTTTCGCTCTCATCGAATCCTGGTGCAAATATTCTTACGGAATAACCGCGTTTCATTGCATAAGCTACAGCTCGTTTGGTTTGTGCAGGGAATTTAAAATCGTAGAGCAGCATAGGAAAACCTTGGTCAAAAGCACTACGAATTAAAGGGTCTATCACCGAGAAAGTTTTGCCAGAACCAGCTGCACCAATAACAGCTATTCCTCTTTGAGCATCTGGTACATAAAGTGTGGAATTAGAAGAAAGAAGTTGTTGATTAAAAGTTGGCTTGGTTTTGAGTAAACCGCCTTTGTACCATTGCTTTTGCAGAGCGTTTCTGATGTAAGGGGGAGTTCCAACGTACAATCCTACAGAATTACGAATTGGTTTAGATATCTGCTTCTTAGCTTTTTTGGCTGCTTGGGATTTTTCTCGACTACCACCCCAATAGCTTGTTGCTATTTTACCTTTATAATTACTCCCAGAAATTAATTTAAAAATACCAATACTAGCAAAACAGCCGAGCAATACTAATCCAGATTGTGACTTCATTAAATTAGACAACTTATCAAACTGGGAATTTTGTGGTGGTGTTGATGGTTGTTGTACCAGAAAATTATTATTCATTTTTTTTCAGTAATAAAATTTTTATTTAAAGGAACGTAATTACCGTTTTGATAGCAAAATTCAGTTTGAGATAATAGTTTATCTGTGTCTGTCATTTGAGTAATATTCAAACAAGGAAAGCCTTGGTTAACATTCACTCCGATTTTAATTAGCTTTTGTGATTTTGGAAGTTTGGGATTAGCAATAAATTCTAAAAGTGTATTACCATCTGAGTTATACACTGAATATAAGCATCCACCAGCCCCACAAAGTTGAGGAGAACCATAATCAAAAATATATAAGTTACCAGAAGCATTCGATGAGATTTGCATTACTTTGATTGAGGAGATATCAAGATAGCGAGTGAATTTTTTAGTAACAACCTTTTTTATCAGAGATTTTGGTATAACTTCATCTGCATTTTCCCAAGTGGTGATGGGATGGTTTTGAAATAATCTTTTATATAAAGTCGATACAGTTAAAGTCATGACAATTATGCATATAATTAAAACAATAATTTTACTTTTACGTTTACTAAGTCGTGTTTTATAAAAAGTATAGATATTTGATTGCATAATTAATTTGATAAACAATTCATTGATGACAATTTTTGCTTGTATTTAGCACTAACTTTATTCCCATATTCAAAGACTGTCATTCCCTTACTTACATCACGAATTTGAGAATCAATTGGAATATTAACCCCAGCAAAATGCATTTGACTTGCACGCTCAATTAATCTATCTTCACTAAAAGGTTTACCTGTGCTTGGGTCAGTTTGCTGCGATGTAATTGATAGTAAATTACTAGTTTCTGTAAGAATTGAAGATTGCTGTTGGCTTAATGAGAAATCCTGTGTCTCTTTATTATTTTCTATATCTAACAACGCAGAACTTAAAGCATCGAGATTAGGACCAGATGAATGAATATTTCTACAATCTCCTTGTGCCACGGGTATTAAGTCAGATACATTGTTTTTCTTGCTTGAAGAGATAATTGGAGAATTATCAAAAGTAAATCCACTACTCTTTAAACCTGTAGGAGTAGACATAGAATTTTTCTTAGAATCAATCCTACCCAAGAATATAGCTTCTTTCTCCTTATAACTTATGAATGGAACCGGACCAATAAAATAAGGGGTACATCCCAAATCCACAAAATTATTTCTCATACAAACACGAAAGAATAAAGATTGAGAAACTTTTCCATCAACTTCCGAAACATCCCAGACGGCTACTTTAAAAGCATCACCAAATAGATTTCTACCCGTTGGTTCTTTTCCTCCATTCACCGAACCTAAAATTCCTCTTCCACCTTTAACCAATTGGTATTTACCACTTACCCAAGCTTTACCATGAACAGCTTGAGAACCAGATAATTCAATATGAGCGCAATCTTTATCACAAGGAACTGCAAATCCTTCTTTATTACTACCTGAAATAGTTCTATCTCGTTTTTGTTCATCAGTTGCAAACGCAACATCTACTATTCCAACTTGCATTCCTACGGGGTTTACAGGATTTGGAAATTGAGAAAATGGTACATCGCTTAATCCGGGTACCTCATCAATATAAACACCTTGCCATTTATCAAAGCTGGCAATAGGAGTAGCTGATAAGCCTGGAATTGAATCGATATTGTAAGATACTAAGTCCAAAGATTCAAAGCTTAATTTACCCAAATGGGGAGAATTTTTAAGTAAGTTGCTGATAGTTTGAGATGAACTAAATGATGTTGATAAATTCTGTGATAGCAAATCATATATTGGTTTGATATCCCTTATCCTCCATTCTTCTAAATCAGGAATTGCTTTAACCAAACTTTCTATTGTTTGAAACTTGACGACACCAAATTTCTCTAAGTCAGTTTCTTGTATATCAGAGCCAGTAATTTGAGAAATATCTAAAAGTGAAAACTCTTGGAGCTTAAAAGAATCCTGAAAATCACCTAGCATTGTAAACGCAGAAGGCTTTTCTCCTGCATCCCAACTACGAGAAGGATCATATCCTAACTTCTGAGAAACATTTCCAGGTGCTTGAAATGAACCAGATTCTGTAATCGCTGGCATTTTAGAAAACGTAATTTGATTCCAATTTGGTAAACGAGTATTTTGCCAGTTAATTGTAGGAATTTCTGCTTGTGCGGATGGAGAATTAGATACAGATTTCTGTTGCGATGCAATAAGAACAGCACCAGAAATTACAAGTGATAAACTCAATCCACAACTAAATATTGAACGCTTTTTGAATAATTTCATTATTTTGATACCTAAATTTAGTTTTGAAATGTATACAAATTATTATCCTTATATTCTTTCCCCCTGCTCCCCTTCGGGTTGCGCCACTTGCTACAACGGAGGGAACCTCCGCAACGCAGTGGCTTACCTACTTCCTGCCCCCTGCCTCTGAGGTTTCCAAGTTCAATTAACCGATTAACCAAGCGCATTGAAATACCGCTTTTACGAGCAGCGCTATTAATAGATTCTCCCATTCTCACCTTAATTAAAAAGTTAGCTATTCTTGACCACAAACGAGATTTATCATTAATTAGTCCTTCTGAATTTACAATTTTTAATCCTCTATTGATTAATTGCAATTCGTTAATATTTGTGATGTTAGTAAACTGATTATTTTCTGGAACGGTTTTGCTATCAGGTATGATTTCAAGAGTATGGTAAGTAGGAGCTTTATTCCCCATTTCCACTTTAAATAAATATACTTTTCTCCCGGATTGCCCCTTTGCAATAACGGTTAATAAGCTGGTATTAGATGATAGTAATTGTCTTACTTTTAATTGGTTAATTCGTCGTAAATGTATTACCGTTGCACCTTCTTTATCGCATTGTCTTTCCTCTGTTGACAAACAGCCATCCACATCAAGTGATGCGAATGTTGGATTATCTAACCATACTTTTTCTATTATTTCATCACTCTTAATGAACGATATATTTACTCCATACCCTGGCGATAATTCGATTCTAGGTATGCTTGAAGAACTGTTACCAGTAGCAACTTTTTTAGTTATTTGTTTTACGCTTTGCTTTACTTCACTTGCAATAGCTGGTGGTAAATTGAAGTAAGGAAACGTCAAAGAACAAATAACAATAAAACCTTTTATAATTGAATATTGCTTACTCATGATCTAAAAACGATTGCTAAAATTGAAAAGATTGATTAACAAATACTTGTACATTAGTACCAGCTTTTACATACCAAACATCTTCTTGTTTGCGTAGTTCCTGTAATGCTTGCTGATTACGTTTAAGAATTTGTTGAGTTAGTGGTTCAAATCCTCCCTCTAAAACCGCTCCAAAGATATTTTCTCGATTTCTTCTGATTGAAGAGAAAGAGTTAGTACCACCAAATCCACTACTGGTTGATATTTGTTGTTCTTTGGGCTGGTTCAAAACTTTACCAACTTTTGCTAAAGAGCCTACAGCAAAAGTTTGTACATCTCGTCGCGCAATTTCTCCCTTTTTACTGTTTAAGCGAGATGCAATTAAAGGTTTACCCTTGCTTCCACGAATGGCGATCGCATTGGGTGGAAGGATATATTCTTGTCCATTTATCAAAACTTGTGTTGCTTGTAGTTCAATTAATCCCCCTTGATTAACGTTGTTAATTTGAGCTACAACTTGAGAACCTTTCGGTAAAACAACAAAACCGTCTCGTGTATTTAATGGTTGTTCCAGTTCGATTACAAAATTTTCGCTTTTTGACTTATTTTTAGATTGTTGATCTGGATTATTGTTTTGATATTTACTCCAAATCAAAGGGGTTAATAATTTTCCATCAACAGATTCCCCAACAATTAATTGATAATTATTTTCATACCTAATAATTGCAGCTTCTTCGGTATGAAGAGGTTCTAGTTCATTATTGTTTGATGTCTGAGTTGTGTAATCCGCTGCTTTTACTAGAGTTGCAGAGGGAATTATTTGTTTCGGTTGTTCTTGTATGGTGTTATTAATCGTAGCTTCCGAGGTTTGCTCGTCTGAATTTGCATCAATTTCACTCGACCCATAGCTTCCCAAACGACTAATTTTAGTCCATTCTTCCATCGGGTCAATTTTTTCTTCAGGTTTAGGCACAGTTGGTTTACTTATTGCAGTTGGTTGAAATTCGGGTTTTTGTGCAACTCTAGGGGGACTATACCTTACAGGTAATGCTTGGGGTTTCGGACGAGGTATATACGGAACCCGTGTCGGTCGCGGTGGTCTTGAAACTATTTGATTTCTTACAGGTGTAGAAGATTTTCTGGTTGGTGGAGTAACTCTCTCCTTGCTTGTTATGAGTGGTTCAGAGGTAGGTTTAACTTTGGGTTTACTTGCAGTAGTTTTAGGGTTTTTAGCACGTTCTTGAGATTTAATTTTTTCAGCTTGAGTTGATAGTGCTAATTCTGCTTTTAACTTTCCCTTTTCTCTTTCGTTAGAATCATCAGCGATTTCTACTTTAGGTTTGGATTGCTTGGAGTATTGTGTCGGGGGTGCAGTTTTAAGACTACCAGACATAATACTGTTTAAAACCGTTGCAGCAGAACCAAATACAACGAGCATTACCAAACCGACTGCGCCAAATTTAGCGAAAGGGTTGCTATAAAAATTTGGTTGAGTTTTTCCCTGATGTGGAGAGTCGAATAATTCATGTGTTGCAATCGGATTTGTAGCGTCTGCTTGATTGTTTATAACTTCGGGATTACTATCTTGAATGGAAGCAGTTCCTTCTTCTTTCGGTGGTTGATTTTCGTCTTGAAATCCAAGTAGTTTCCCAAAACTTACTTCATTCCAATCACTATCAATTTTATCCGGTTCTGTTTGATTATTTGGATTACTACGCTCATTCATTATAAGTTTTCCTCTTGTAAATCCCTCATTGCATAAATTTCTAAACCACTAGCACGCACTTGATAAATAACGGCAGCTAAATTACTAGTATTTACAGGTTCGGATGGTGCAACTACTGCTCTCACAAATATCTCTTTATTAAATGGAATTACTTCTCCGATAGAATTACTTTGGTCAAAAACATTTAAATTAGCAATCATTTTAACTTTCCATTTACCTTCACCTATTTTGATAGGAGATTGAATTGACAGGGGTATTAAAACTACTTGAGTAGTACCTCTAAAAACCCCTTGCGGTGTCATTGAAGCAAGCTTTTTGAGAAACTCTTTACGAAAGTCTTCTGATAATGCATAAGATGCTTGCCATGCTCCTGAAGTAACTTTGCTACCCCTCAATCCCCGCTCTCCAATGTCTACACCCTTGTCTTTGATTGGTTTTACGTTTTCTTCAACAGTCGTAGGTGGCAGTGTTCCAGACCAATTCATCATCAAGGTCATGGTATCGGAAACAAAACGAGATATTACTTGGGGAGTTCGTTCAACATTTCCTAAAGGAGCAACTTGAATTGCTTTACCTGTTTCTAGTTGGACTAAAGAAGGAGGTGGTTTTTTATTCAGCTGAGAATAGGAGCCATAAAGTAATATAAGTAGAAAAAATGTGATTAAATGTAATCCAAATGTTCCAACAGCGAACAATGCTAAAGTATCTCCAGTTGAGAACTTTTTAGATGCACGATTTATAAATTTTAATCTTTTGATTTCTGACGTATCTGAATTTAAATTACCATTAAAAGCCATATTCTTATTTACTTACAATTCTGGTTACGAAAGTAGAAAGACCAAAACTAGCAATGCTTGAAAAACTTCTAAAAACTGCTAATCCTCCACCTGCTGCTAAAGCTATAGATAAAATTGGGGCAAGAAGACCGATTGCGAATGCAAAAATCATTGGGTCGTTATTATCAGCATTCAACACCATTGTTGCTACTAAACCAGAAATGATATTGAAACAAAGCTTTATCATTCCCACCGAAAAGAAACCTGTTAACCATGCGAAAATAGCTTTTTGACCAACTGGAAGTAATGAGCCTCCAACAGCTAGCGGTCCTAGTAATGCAGTCAATAACATACAAACCTCGATTATCCATTGAAAAGCTGCTGCTAGTGCTAGAAGCCAGCCACGCACTGTTAATTGAAAAATATTGGTGTTGAAAAAATCGCTAGCATTTTTGAGCCAAGAAGGACGATTATCTTGGTCAGCTTCAGCCTCGATTTGCTGTGCTTGACGGGCTGCATTTTGTAAACATTCAGTTTGTTGAGTCGGGTCAGCAATGGTATTACATTGATTAATCAGCGACTCAATTGCATCTGTTTTACCCGTTTTGAGCATTACCTGTTGGTATGCTTCTTGCAACTGGATAGAAGCAGAGGTGGAAACCAAAAGGGTTTGATTCGTTTGGTTTATAATTCCCCTCAAACCTTTAGTGACAGCTACGAGTGGTTGACCGTTGTTAGCAAGTAGTACTATGACAACGATTGTCCAGATTAGTTCGGTAAATCCTTTGGAACTATCCCCGTCAATCATTTCCTTTGTCCATTGGACGATGAAAATTAGGAGAGTGCCAACTGCAAAGAAGATTCCAAGATTTGCGATCGCACTATAAAGTCCTCCACCCAAAACATCATCCCAAAGATTATCAATTGACTGTGCAACAGCTTCGCTTGCTGCTATTCCGTCTTCAGTAATTGTAGAAGCAGCCTGCCCCGGTTCTGGATTGTCTACTTGAGCAAGAAAGAAGGCAGTCGGCAATCGGCAATCGGCAGTCGATGTAAATAAAAAACCATACATATACGAATTACCTCATCACTAATCACACAAATTCTGTCTCACGTTTTATTCTCTTCACCACTGCCGACTGCCGACTGCCTACTGCCCTAAAAAAGACGTGCTTGTGATGCAGTTCTCAAGTTACTAAAACCTTGTCCAACAACTTCTTTTTGACGTGACTGATTTTGACCATCTATAGACCGGGATATGTTAGTCAAATTAAGGTTCGCCAAATCTTGCGATTGTTTAGATTTCAAGCCATCGGTTCGTATTGCGCCCAATATCCCAGTAATTTGAGTGTTTTGTTGAGCAATACGCTTCATTACATTCTGCGTTACTACATCATTTTGAGCAGCATCAGAAAATATAGAAACCGTCTCAATTGAGGTTTGAGTTTTTTCAACTTCTGCTTTCATATTTTCTTGTCCCTTCTTACTCAATGTCACATCTGAATCAGCCCTAGTTATTTGACGCTCAAGTTCATTAGTTGCTTTATCAACATTATTGACTGCATTATTATTATCAGCAGCCCAAACTTCAATTTCTTCTCTAACTTTTGTCGCATCTGGTAAACCATTAATACCAGTTGCTTCTCCGATTACTGCTTGTAAATCTCCTTCTAAAGATTCTGACAAATTGTCTAATTTTCGGGATATGGTTGAGGAAATATATTTATTCACAGAACCAGTTTGTTCTTGCCATTGTTCAACCAATGCGGTTAAGGGATTACTAATTTTTAAAGCATAAGCACTACTGCCAATGCCAATTGTCGCAATACTAAAAGCCCCGATAAATATTACTATTCTCCTTTTTAATTTCATATACTTTCACTCCCCGTTACTTATTTTCTACTAATTGTTTTGAAAGCTCAGTTATTGCAACAAATTTTGACGAATACTTTGATAGATAAAGTGTTCTCTGCTCTTGTTCTTTTGGATTATTCCCCACAACAGCTAATAAAATAGGTGCTGGATAATAACGACAAAAAGTAAATATCCCGTTATCATCGAGCAACCATTGCGAATACAAATCCTCCTTTTTCGGAAAAAAACTTTCTGTGGCATTACGAGAAATAATCTCTTGAGGATATTTCAAAATCGTTGTAAAACTATCAACAGCAGTAGGTTGAATTCGCCCAATTAACCGAGTAGTTAAATTTTGAAATATCTTTGCTCCAGATGGAGATTGTGCAATCGTATCCGGGTCTTGAGCGGATAAAATTACTCTAATCCCTGCTTTTGCACCATTCGCACATAATCGACCAACCAAAGATGCAATTGAATCGTATTCAAATAAAATCGGACTTTCATCGATAAAGAAGATGCTCGCTGGTGCAGCCAAAGCTCGACGCAATGCTGCACTATAAGCACTTAAACTTAAAACAGCAGCATCTTCATCATTTGATAGGTTTCGCAATGCAAAAATTAGAAGTCGAGCATCACTACGGAAGGTTGAAGGCTGTGCTAAAGCTTGTCCAACTCGGGATGAAAGCCAAAATCGCAGACGCAGCTTTATTGTTTCTAGGGCTGCTTTACTATCACCACTATTATCTTCAAGCTGCAAACGTTCGTGAGAGCAAAAACTTAGAAAGTCATGCAATGTAGGCATTGCAAACCATTCATCCGAACCAAAGCCATTGGTATAAGCAGCTGCATAACGGTCGCGAATTAAATCATCCGAGAAAAATGCTTTCAAAGCTAAAGCAATTATCGAGCGGACTGCATCAATCTGCTGTTTGGTTTGTGTATTTCCCCCACTACCTATAACCATTGCCATGATTGCGGTAGCGAGGAAATCTTTATAGTCTTCAAAACGTTCTTGCTGCAACTTCTGGGGAAGGGAACGTAAGTTTGGTAATTCAAACAAATTGCTTGATTCTTTACCAATATCAAAATACGCTCCATCCTTATCCATGAACTGAGTGTAATCTGTAAAGGTGCTGGTTCCATCAGGTTTGGGATAGTCCATTGCTACAACTGGCATTCCATGCGCTAGTGCTTGAGTTAGTATTCCAGAAGCCAAAACACTCTTACCCGCACGGGTTGTAGCAAATAGTCCTAAGTTCTTATGCTGGTTGTATAAGTCTAATTCAACAGGTGTTCCTCCTTCTTCTGCGATTAATTCAAAACCGCCACCGTCTCCGGTTTTGGTTTTTACTACAGGCATTAATCCCGGTACTTCGCCACTCAAATAAACTAACCTTCGATTAAAGGGTGCGGTCATTAAACGTTCCCAAACGATGGGCAAAGTTTGTAACCAGATTCGCCAAGGGTATTCGGTTTCTCTTACAACCCAAGCTGGACGTAGAAAGCATGATTGTAAGTAACGACAAGCTTCGTCTAGTTGTTCGCGAGTTTTGCGGTATACCAGAAATACCGTTGCGACGTGGATAGGAACAGAACCCTCATAGAGTTCTTCTTGGGCAGCTACCGACTTTTTGATGTTGAGTAAAGACTTTACGTCAACCGAGTTTTTGCCTTGAGCTAATGCAGCAGATGTGTTTGATTGTTTAGTTAAACGCTGCATGTTGGTTTTAACCAGCGTTTCATTCGCTCGCATCAGCTGACAATATATCTCGGTGTCATACACTCGCTCTCTTGATAACACCTCCCATAAATAACGAAGCTGTTGTTGTTTATCAACCCAACCACCGGGTTTATCCGCAAAGGTTAGAGCCGCAATATATTTGTCTTTGAGATGCACCCAACGTTTATCAGCGATGGGAATTGAAGAAGAGGACTCCATGAGGAAAGATGTTGGAGCTATATCCGAATAAATTTCTTCTCGGAGTCCATTGTCGTCATAAATTAAAAGTTGTGGTATTGGACGTGATGGTGTGTTGTTAAATCGTTGCCAAAGTTCAGACCATAATTGCTCAGCACTTAAAGGGCGGATATCTAGCCCCATTTTGTTTGATATCAACTGTTCCCATAACTGGTATCCGTCAGTAAATGATGTGTGGATTAACCGCTCGATAGCGATAAATTGAAGTTCGTTAATTTCTCCTGTGAACGATTTCCAAGAACGTTCTAACTTAGAAAGGATTTTCTCGATAGCATCGGTTGTACCCGTGCTACTAGTTTCAACGGTGTAGGTGCAATAAAGACGTAGTTTTTTTGGTTTGCGTACTCCTTTTGAGGTAAGTTGTTGTGTTCTACATCGCTCTCCCATTAACAGGAATTGCAGTTCTTTGTTGGGTGCGGTTTCACTTAAGTCTTTTAGTTGCTGCTGTCGGGTGGTGTCGTCGGTGAAAGAACTTAGACGGATAGTTAAACGTTCCCCAGGTGGTAAATCCTTCAAACCAGATTCAATTGCATTAAAAACCGGGTTTATTTGTTCTGTTCTTAAAGTAGAATGAACACCCGTGCATTCAAAACCAAACTGAATTAAATAATTGTCGATTCCTTTTCGTAGAACATAAGCTCCAACAGACTTTCCTTGTAGATTTATTTGCAACATAGTAACTAGTGCAAAAGAATCTTCAAGAGGTGTTAAGCGGACTCTTTGTTCTCCATTATCGACAATTCGTTTACCAATTTTAGATTTATAATTCACCTGCGGAACTTACTATTTTTTGATTTTTGAACTTGCGCCCGAATTCATAACTGGTTTGTACAAACAACGTACTCTTGTCCAATTAGGAGTTGCAACAAACTTAGACAAAATCCGCCAAGCGCCGTTGGCAGTCAATATCCACCACGTTGCTATTCCCCAAGCTGCTATTGCACAAGTCCAAACCCAATTTAATCTCAACAAACCATGAGCAAGGTAATAGGAAATACCACTAATAATTGCCCAAGGAATTAATTGGTCTGCTGGAAATGGACCGATTGATGGTTGTTTCCCTAGAGTCGCATTTACTTTACGATACTTTTTATCCTCCATTGTTCACCTGATTTCAATTAGAAATTCAATCGACATAGTAAAGACAGCATTAATTACGTAGCTTGCTTCCCTGTGGGTGATATTACGAATTACGTAGCTTGCGTCACCCGGAGGGTGATATTATAAATCATCCTCCAGCACCTCCACCTGCTCCCCCAATGATTAAATTCGTGAGAATATCTCCAACCGTAACTGCAATCAAAATAATCATTGGTGTTCTCGCTAAATTTTGCCAATCTTCATCGTTGCGGGCGGCTTGAATCACCTTCACCAAAGAGATTCCCAGGTAAAGAATGAACAAACCTCTAAGTACATTGAACGATAAAACAATTGCTTCATCCGCACCTGCAAACTGCCCGCTCATCCAGGTTTCTGCATTTTGGAAAAACTGTGCTTGCACAGGAGTTGAGAGAGCGTCTAATAGTAGAAATGCACCTAAAACCGTAAGTGCAGACGAAGTTATCTTATATCGTTTAGAAAACTTTTTGATGAACTTAAATAAAGCATCTAAATACTGTCGCCAAGTAATTGCAACTGCTCCAGATACCAAAAAGCTTGTCGTAGTAAAGCTAATTAAACTCGGACAAATGATTGAATCTAGACATGAAATAAATAAACCAGTTCGTATTATCAAAGGAGAACTAATCAAATATTTTCTGCAATAGCTTCCTTGGCGCGATTCAGAAAATTTAGACGCTTTAAAAAGCATAAAAATAGAGTTGTCTTTGTTTTCTATTTACTTGATAACTCGACCTAATTCGTAATTTCATCATCCGATTGTTAGAGATGTTACTCATATTTTTATTTATAAAAATAATATTTTTTTTGGTCTAATTAATAACTTGTATTCTGTGTATAGATGACTAAAAACTTCTTATTATGTATATTGTGTTTCTTTAAATTGCGTATTAATGTGTAATTTTGAGATTATAAAATACAATTCAACTTCCGTATTACACCTAGAAAATAATTCTAGAGAAACGTTTCCCTACTTCTATTTGCAGTTACTTTAATTTATTTAAAACAATTAATAGTAACTAATAAAAGATAGATGACTGCTAGCTTTCGCCTTTTTGTTTATTTAAGTTACTACAATTACTGTTAAAACCAGTAAGTTAATAGAAAAAATATTATCTGATAGCAAAATAATTACAAGCAAGAATACTTATAAAAATATTGATGATGAAACGTGTAAACGACCGCACCATTCCCATTTTTAGTAGAAATGCAAAAGCTACGGTTATTTCTACGAATAAGAAAACAGTAAGCAGCAATTTTCTTGCCATAAATAACCGTGCGTCATAATATTCTTTTTCTACTGCCGCTTCAGAACCATCTCTCGGTTCTGTGACGATTTCCGACTGCCTATAAAGCAAATTAACTGAGTAATTTCTTTACCGAAACCTTGGAGTTTTAGGGTATGGAGAGGTAAAGGAACACCTTCACAAGCTCAGCTGGGGCTAAAGCTAGTAAGAGGTTTACCGAAACTACTAACTAAACATTTTCAGGTGATGATTTTAGCTGATACAGCTTTCGGTAGCATAGATTTTTTACATGGCATCCGCAAACTTAAATATCATGCCATTACAGGTCTTTCTATTAGCCGTAAGCTAGTTGATGGAAGAGTTCTTAGACATCTACACAAGCAGGGACAACAAGTATATCTAGTCGGTTTGAAATTTCCTGTTACCGTATGTTGGTATTATCTCAAACGTGATAATGGAAGACTGGAAAAGAGATTTGTATTGTCTACTAGACCATTAAAAGCTAGCACCATCAAATGGTGGGGAAAACGACGGTGGCAAATAGAGGGCTGGTTCAAAACCGCAAAGCATCGCTTTGGTTTACATCGCTTTGGTCAAAGTAAATTACTCGGAATGTATCGTTGGTTAATTCTTTCTTTCATTGCTTATTTTATAGTCCATTGGGCTTACTTATCTACTCAGCTACCATTACCTCCTGATTGGGGTGAAGCCGCTCAAACTGCCCTTGAATCATTTTTTCCAAAAATAGTTGTGTCTCTTCTTTTACTTGATATTGAACGATTAATTCCTCTTGTACGTAGTTGCGGTTTTAACATTCAATTTTCCAGGTGCAAGATGTGAGCGCCCAACTAGCGGCGATCGCCACTAGCAACAAATGAAACTAGCACATTTTTATTAAAGCCCAAATCCCTATTGCGTAAGGGTTTTAAAATGTGCAAGTTAGAAGTTAACCACTATTTACTCCACTCGAAGCAGTAACCACTGTCTGGCTATCTTGAGCGAACTGCTCGAAGCCCGATTCAAAACTTGATAATCGCTCTTTTAATAACTCGATTGGAATTTCAACACAACTGCGAGTCACCATCTCTGGGGGCTTCGGTAATATAATCTCCCCATCTACATCAGCTCTAACATTAACTTTTAACCGTTGGTAAGTAATCGAAGAATCCCTGTCACAATGAAACTTCTGCTTACTGTAAGTCTTTCCTCCCGCTTTTTCTATCTGCTGTCGAATCATTTTTTGACTGTAGGGCAGATTGTTTTTAAAATAGCGAGACATTAGCGACCAAACACCATGTAGATAAACAGCGAGAGATTTGTAATTCCCGTTTTCTGGGTTTCCGTCTTCGGTTATTAAACGACAGTTCCACTCACCTACCTCGGTTTGCGATCGCAGCACTAAAAGCTTATCTACAAAGTCATCCAGTGAAGCTTTTTTCGATTCATCTTCATTTGCTTCACCACATAATAAGCTCAAATAATTCCAAACTTCTTCTTCTGAAACAACACCAGACAGTTGAGCTACTTTAAAAGCGTAGTAACCAATCAACGCTAAACTCGATGCCAACCTAGCATGAGCAGTTGGTAATTTTACGATTAGTTGAGATTCTAAATCTTTGATTCCTTTTTGGTCATAACCAATTTTTATTAAATCGGGTAGAGCAGATGAACAAATACGTGACATTGCTCGTAGCTCTGGAAAAGCAGCAGGGTTTGGATTTCCTGCAAACTCTAGTCGAATCAAGCGTGACAGAATTATTGGGTCATCATCACCAATTGAATAGTTGGAAGCTACGATTAACGGACTGTGGGGGTCTTGATTGTTTTCTCGTACAGAACGAGAACCCCCGCCAAACTGACTTTTGATTTGCTGACAAACCCAAGAAATTTGAGCTTTATCAGGGTCATCGAGGAACTGAGTTAACCCACCCATCAGTTTGAAACGCTCGTGGTAAGCGCTTTCAGATGCTTTATTAATCTTGGCTCTGTGGTCAAAGCCCAACAGAGAAAGTGCAGTAACTGCGGCGAGTGTCTTTCCTGTTCCTGCATCTCCGTAAAGTCCTAAAACCGGAAAAAATCCTTCTTCTCGTTGGATTTCATCGTAAAACAAACCAGCTACAGAAAAGGCTGTTGTAAATAAAGCTGGCATGAATCCTTCTGCTCCAAAGAAGTTACGCATGGAATTTACCAAACGTGGTAATACATTCGGTTCTGCTTGAGTATTAATTTTAGGAACTGGAATTTTTTCTGCGGCTATTAACCTTTCATTAAGAACCCAGCCTGATTCTTCTTCTGTAATAATTGCTCCATCTTTTGAAATTTGACAATCGTGGAATACCCAACTCCCATCTGATTGTCGCCCTAAACGTTCTGATAATTTATATGGTTTTCCTCCACGTTCTCGGTATGCTGCTAATTCTTTATGCAAATACTTGTGCAGTTCATCTACTTTTAGCTTATTTACAAAATAGACTTTCCCCGTTGCACGAGATAAGCAATTAATAAAATCTGTTACTTTGTTAAATGCTTCGGCTGGGACTACTACTCTATGCTGTTCTAGTGGTGGGTCATAAGTACGCTTAACTTGTAAAACTAATCCCCCGTAATTGTCGTTTGTTCCGACTAACTCCCGTTCCACAATGAAACTAAATCCTGCTTTGGGAATCCATTTCCACTCTGTGTTCACTTTTTTCCAATAACCTAATTCTGACCTATATGGATGTTGCACTGGAGCCGACCAATCTGACGTGTTGAACTGTACCGATTTATATAGCAAATAGTTACGGATGTCATCCGACCATAGTTTCATCCATTCATCTATTGAAATATAAGTAATACTATGGCGCTTCCCCTGAAGAATCAAATCGTCAATATCAAGGTCATCTTTACTAAATTGTCCCCACCAAGCAATACGGATTTTACATTCCCATTTTTGTAATAGTTTGATTGTCTCGTGGTAGCGAATCATAATGTGCTGATTCGAGAGCATCCCCGCATCTACGTACAAGTCAATAACTAAGTTTGATAATGAAGTATTTTGCTCAGTCGCAGCTTTTTCTAAATAACGTTTGAATAGTTTTGGGCTACAATCCCAGGCTGCTCCAGAGGCTCCAATGATTATTTGCTTTAGGTTAAAGGCAGCCGACCAAGCTTTCAAAACTCCTTCAGCCAAACCGATTGATGGTAATTCAATCGATTCTGGACGACAGAATGCAAGCGGCATTTCTCCATTATCTAAGCGAGGACTATTACCACCGACAGGTGCCGAAGAACCCCACTTGTATTTACCATTACTCGTATCTTCCGGACGAATTTGAAAAGCTATGATTTGTTCTAATTCGTTGTGGATTGGAAGGAATAACCCAGATTGACCAGATAAATATAAGTTGCCATCTGCTGTCACTACACCGGGTAAATCGGCGCTGACATTTTCTACAAGCTGTTTTGACCATGAACGAAAACCAACTAAATCAACAAATTCTCCCAATCCACGTATATCTGTTAAATGATTAAGGTGAGTTTGATTTAATGGAATCGCTGATAATATTGAACGATATTGCTTATCTCTTTCTTCCTCACTCAGAACTGATGAAAAAGAAACGTTTTCCTTATCTTCCTTATCTTTTGGAAGAGATTTATTGTTTTGTTTCCTAGTTTCAGGAAGCGTAGCACAGTGATGAACGTTCAATTTATTAGATTGCGAAAAATGTGATGGGTAAGCTTTTTGAACGGCGATCGCCCACGAAGAAGGTCGTCGGGTTAAATCACTTATCTCTTTGCAGCTTGTTCTCTTCCCTTGACTCTGTAGGGTTTTGGCTGCTGTTAATAATTCGTCAACTACGTAAGAAGAGATAAAACAATGTCCCATACCATCCGACAATTCTCGAATGTGGACGTAACCAGATGGTACGGAATTAGGTGTGGAGTGGAAGCAATAAATGCTACCATCATCGTTTATTTTACAACTACCTTTTGTGTTACCGCAAACAGGACAAGGCTGCTGCTTGTTTGAATGTCTTCCTTTTTTATATTTTCTCGACATGGAATTTGATTTTCATGAATGATTATTGATGTCGCTCTCTATAATCCGAACTATTCCGAAGCTATCGCTTTTAACTAATGATCTAAGAAAAGCAATCCTTCTGACTGAAAAATAAATTCCAATGCTTCTTGGGGATAGTTACCAACAGTTCCAAACATCGAATCAAAGACCTCTTCTTTTCGCATTCCATTTTTGCGACAGTAAGCAGATGCTTTTCTTCCTAAACTATTTGCTTGGGATTTACCTAATTTGATTTTGTGAAGATTTGCGTAACCAATAACCGTAAAATAGTGACCTTTGGGCGATTCGATGCGGTCGAGTTCTGCATCTATCCCCTGCAACCATTTATCATGTGCTTCAAACGACTCAGTTAAATGTTCGGTTTTAGCCAAAAGTATACGTTGCTGACACTCTATTTGACATTGAATCTCTAAAAATTTGGATAATTTTTGATTAATCTCTAACCCAAATTGCAATGTTTTCTGTTTTTGGGAACGCCACTCTTTCTCTAATTGCAAATACCACTTTCTCACTTCTCGACCTTTTTCAGTTCTTGCCATCATTGCAAAAGATTTAGCACAGTCGATTGTCAGCATCAGTTTTTCTAATTGAACACCCCCTCCCTGAGAGCGCTTAACCATATTATCATTTCGGATAATATGGTCAAAGTCTTGCCCTATAGTAAATCCAGCTTTTTCAAATGCTCGTTTTGCATTACCTTTTGTACTGAATTCCAACCATTGCCAATAGATATCAAAATCCACAGGAAACTGTTCTTCTGACTCTAATTGAGCCAGTATTTCTTGCTTTATAAGATTATTCACTTGTACATTACCTAGAATAGTTTAACGCCATAAACATTTCGCGCCCCCTGCCTTGCTCCCGCAGTAAAGCAGGCATTGCGTACATTTCAAGTTCATCCCAGAATTACAAAGAACGTCCGAGCTAATTTGAGCAAGATTTCTTATCGATTTTATGTCCAGACTGAGCGTGAATCTCGTACCGTTTAGTTGTTGTGCTTGAATACAAAATATGCACCCGCTTATTCAAACATAACAGAAGATTTTTAAGTAATTTTATCAGTTGCGCTTAATACTCATTTCCAAATGTTGAATGTATTGAACTAAAAACAAATCATCCAAAAGGAATAAAAAATAATTCTTTATTTACTAATGCCTATTAGATAAATACATGAAATGTATTCGGTATTCTCATCTTTACGATATTTGATACAAATACTTGTTAGTAGATTTTAGATATAACTACGTAAACGAGAATCTTCTGTTTTTATATGCTATGTTGTTTTCATTTTTGTCTTACTTGAATTAGAAATAAAAGTATGAATCTGCTTTCTAGTTTCATAATTATCCGTTTATATTTTTTGATAAATACCTATTCAAATTAGCAAGGAAATAAGATTCGGATGGACGATTTTCTATAAATATCCAACGTTAAAAAAATTACATATAAACATAGACAATTTATTCTATATTTTTTAAATATTTCAATCATAATCAGCATAATAAACCGATATAAGCTATTTATAGTAGGAATATGGTGAATTTTAGAGAAATGTTTTTAAAAATCCAGATAAAGTTCAGTATTCGGTTATTAGCTATATGATTAGGCACTTTTATAATTGGGTGTCTCATTATCTACTATCAATGTATCCCTTGATATGAGTATTTATGATGAATATCAATATCTATGGTGGCTACGTATCAAATTGCAATAAATAGTTACAATAATATACAGCTTGATTTTTGCTTGAAATTCTTTGTCCGCTGAAAAATTGCCAAATATAGCCAACGAATGTATAAATAGTTGAAGGAAATGATGATGTGTTGTTTGATTGTTTGCTTTATCCGATAAATTAAGTTAATTGATTTTATTTGAAGTTAGTACCTCTTTGTTTTTGTGGTATTGAGCAAGGAAATTTCTAGCTTTTGATAAAGGTGAATTCGAGTTTCACCTGTAAATTTTGAGTTAAGTAATTAACTAAAAATAAATAAAACATAGGCTGCGCTACCTACATATTCCATTGTATTTAGGAAAAACACGATGTTTCAGTTTGCTAATAAACATTTAGCTTCTTCGAGGCTAAATCTGAGTTGCGCCACACTCAAGAAATATCGATTGGATGGAACGTGGATTGAAGGAACTCATTGGATAAAAGTTAATAGTCGCTGTGTTCTTTACAATCTTGAATTAATCCAAGATTGGTTGCACAATCGTTACGACCCAATAGCTCATCACAGAGCAATTGATTTGTATCATGCGAGTTTAGCAAGTAATAAAAAACGTAATTCCCAAAAACAAAGTTTGAAGCGCAATTGAAAATTGTTCAACAGATTTATGTCAGCACCCTGAATGCAAATAATTTAAAAATCTGGCACAACAATTTCTCGACTTTGACCCGCATAATGACGATAAATTATTTCTGGCGAATTACCAACTAGCATTGCGACATCCTTCACATTCATTCCATTCTTTAATGCCAAAGTAATAAAGGTATGTCGTGTTTGGTAAAGCTTTCGGTAATCTATACCATCCAGAAGAAGTAGCGTTGCTCTCCAGCCTCGATTCGTAAAGTTGTGGATATCAATCCACTTATTCTCTTTCGAGGGAAACACTTTATCTTCATCATTGACACGGGTAGGTTTTATTGATTTCAAAAATTCTGCTAGGCGAGAATTAATCGGAAAATTCCGTTTCTTCTGAGTCTTCAAGCCCCCTTTACAAATTAATCCAGACTCAGAAACCACTACGGCTTGTTCAAAACGAATGAAGCTAAAGTCTTTAGAAATGTGTTTCCACTGCAAGCCAGCACCTTCTGATGGTCTACAACCTGTCATAAACAAAAATTCAATCAAAGAGGCGTAATGTTTGTAATAGCGGCTATCTTTAAAAGCCTGGATAATCCTGTCGCGTTCTTCTTGGGTAAATGCATTAATGTCAGCATCCTCCTTTGAAGCTTTGGGAATCTTAATATCGCTTGCCATATCCCCAAAGGGATTTTCTTCTATTAAGCCGGATTTAACCGCCCAATCGCAGCAAGCTGAAATTTGGGTTAACATCCGTTTGCAAGAATTTGGAGTTTTATTGGCAACCAACCAATCTCGAATTGCTACTGCTTTATCAAGGGTTTTGAAAGGTAGATGTACGTTGATGCAGTTCCGAACTCTTTGAACGTCCTTAGCTAAGGTGCTAGGGGACAAACTACTACGTTTGAAGTCAATATAGCTTTCCCACAAATCAGCCAGGGATGCTGCTACTTCTGTCGGTTGTGGAGGTGGTGTAGATGCTTTAACTTTAGCGATTAAAGATTCCGGTTTGTACTTAGCTAAAGTTGGGTCAAAATTTCCCGACAACATATCAAGCTCAATTTGCTTGGCTTTCATTTCTGCGAGCTTACGGTTGGCTACCGTATCTGAAAACCCAGTTGAAAGGTAATAACGTTTTCCTGCGAAACGGAAAACAAGCTGTAAACGCTCGTTGGAGATTTTTATTTGGACAGTACCTTTGGATGATTTACGTTTTGGGGATTGGCTAGTCATAGGGAACTCCTGAAACCGCGTTGCGGAACGCGCTTAAATTTACCCCCAATTTACCCCCAAAATTTAGCTAACCATATCCAAATATGTCCAACGTGGCTATTTTTTACACCACATTTACACCTCCGTAAATCGCTGAAACGGGGTTTTTGCGGTATTAAAAAACCCCCAGAAGCGTTAGCTGGTGGGGGTTTCATCTTGTATGCCAGGAACGAGACTTGAACTCGTGACACGAGGATTTTCAGTCCGAGTAATTACCTTAATATATATACGTTTCAGCCGACAAAATCTGTTTTACACCATCTTTACACCATTTGATATTTTACTGTTTCAGAAATACGTATGAAAGTTATGTTCCTATACTGGCAAGCTTTTTGTACTATTACTTAAGCATTTTTATTCCTTAAAATCACACTACAAGATTAATTGTAAGTAAATATAGTCACTAGTATTTTTTATGTACTGTCAGTATTAAATTAAATTAATTTTATTTTATTGCGAATTCTATAATTGTTATATTCTGTAAGAAAAACTACGTGCTAATCCTACATCTTAACTAAAGCAAGAAATTTCAGTAGTAAACTATGCGAGTTTACTAAATAATCAGTAAAACAAAGTACAATTGAACTAAAATTTAGTAAACCTGATTTAATTTTGAATGAGCCTCGAAAACTCGTAATTACTGATTTAGCAAAGGGTTTACCCGCTATTACACCTTCCTTTGGTGCTGCCTTGGCAGAAGCTTGCGCGGTATGCTTGGAGGAACAGAAACATTCCCAGGGTGTGGAAATTACAGTTAATGGAGATTTTGATGCCAAATTTGAGCTATCCTGGCAACCAGTTACCGAACAAATGTTGCGTTGCTGGAATGATGAAGAGTTTACAACAGAACAAGCAGCTTACGGCATTGCATTTTTGATTGTTAGAGAACTTACTGATTTAACAGTAATTGAACGCTCTCGGAAGGGTACGGGATTTGATTACTGGTTAGGCACTACGACGGATGTGGATGAAGGGCAACCATTTAAAAATAAAGTTAGGCTTGAAGTATCCGGTATACGAAAGGGTGATTCAAGCCGTGTCAAAGCTAGAATAAAACAAAAAAAGGAACAAACCGAAGTCTCAGATGGTGAATTCCCCGCATATATTATCATTGTCGAATTTAGTACACCTATATCTTATGTAAAAAGGAAATGAGTCAAATTCAAGAAAAACATACTACAGCGATGGATTTGGCGGAAGCAGCTTTTACTGCTAAACTTCAAGGTAACTTAGAACAAGCTTCGGAACTGATTCGAGAAGCATTTGAAAACGAGCAAGCAGCCGCAGAATTAATTGCTCA
>JAHCMI010000085.1 GCA_019192545.1 Rivularia sp. MS3
AGTTAGGAGTTAAGAGTTAAGAGTTAGGAGTTAAGAGTTAAGAGTTAGGAGTTAAGAGTTAAGAGTTAGGAGTTAATAACCCCTTCTCCCCCCTCTACCCCCTCTTCCCCTTTCTCCCACTCTCCCGCTCCTTCTCCTCTTCCCAGGCTTCAAACAAATCGGGACGACGTTTGCGGGTTCTGTCAATTTGTTGCTCGTAACGCCACCGTGCGATTGCTGCATGATTGCCGGACAATAGTACATCGGGGACTTTGCGATCGCGAAAGACGGCAGGGCGGGTGTATTGGGGATAATCTAACAATCCTTCTTCAAAACTTTCTAATTTCAAAGATTCAGCTTTGCCTACCGTTCCCGGAAGTAAACGGACTACACCATTCATTAAAGCCATAGAAGGTATCTCGCCGCCAGTCAAAATAAAATCTCCTAAAGAAACTTCGCGGGTGACTAATTCTAATACTCTCTCATCAACTCCTTCATAATGACCGCAAATTATCACCAGTTGGTCGTAGTTGGCAGCCAATTCTCTGAGTAATGGCTGATTTATAGTTTCTCCTTGAGGACTCATCATAATCACTTCTCGTCGCGGCAAAATCGGCAACGATTCGACAGCAGAGAAAATAGGTTCGGGCTTCATTAACATGCCAACTCCCCCACCATAAGGCTCATCATCAACTTTCCGGTGCTTGTCGGTGGTAAAGTCTCGCGGATTTACAAAATGCACGCTGGCAATTTGCTTGGCTAAAGCCTTACCAATCAGCCCGGAATTGAGAACGGAAGTAAAACAATCGGGAAATAGCGTAACTATATCAAAACGCACAGTATTTCGTATTGGAGGACACTATTCTTAAATTGAACTCGCTTGCGATTCGGCATAGCGCGTTGTTGACTACATTACATTTAAACTTTATTTAGAGTATATAAAAGTACTTAGGATAGATAATTTTGTGTGAAAACGAAAGTTTTTCTAATTACTTAATTTATGTTTAAATATTGTCACATCTAACTTTAAATTAAGATTCATACAAAGGCGTTAACAACAACGCAGGAAGATTGTATCCTGCATTGCGACAGACTTTGTCGTTTGTCTGTGCTTCATCCCAAGCACTTTACCGTCAAGAAAATGGCGGTTATGGGAAATAAACAAGGATAGGTGAGCAGAGGTTCTGCGCTGGTGAAAAGAAAAGATAATGGGGCTTCATACATGATGACTTATGGGTGTCGCTCAAACTTTAAGCTAAAAAGCAAAAGGCGTATTTTCCCTGGCGCAAGCAAGCGTTATCACTCTTGCAATAAACCTGTTAGCCGAAGGGACATTTCTATAACAATAAACAGAAAAGTCCTATCAATCGCAATACTTCCGCGAACTGTCCGCGAAGTAAAATTCACCTTCCGGTTGTTGACAGGAGATACACAATGCGGCAACTAAAAGCTAAATGGCTGGAAATGACCACATCCCAAGCAACTAAAACCGCCGTTCTGGTTATTGGAGGCGCAGAAGATAAGGTTCACGGACGAGAAATTCTGCGAACTTTTATAGACCGTGCTGGTGCAAGAGATGCCCATATTGCTATTATTCCCTCTGCTTCTCGGGAACCGAGTATTATTGGCGCTCGCTACGTAAATATTTTTGAAGATATGGGAGTAAAAAAGGTTGAAATTTTAGATATTCGAGAACGCGACCATTGTCACGACCGTTACTACAAGGAATCGTTGGAAGAATGTAGTGGTGTTTTTTTGACTGGAGGCGATCAATTGCGTCTTTGTGGTGTCTTAGCCGATACGCCAGTCATGGATATTATCCGAGGACGAGTCAAAACCGGAGAATTAACTTTGGCCGGTACTAGTGCCGGAGCTGCGGTGATGGGACACCACATGATTGCTGGGGGCGGTAGTGGAGAGTCTCCGAATCGCTCTTTAGTTGATATGGCAACTGGCTTAGGTTTTATTCCAGAATTGATTGTGGATCAGCATTTTCACAATCGTAACCGTATGGTGCGTTTAATGAGTGCCATTGCTTCTCATCCCGACCGTTTGGGAATTGGCATTGATGAAGATACTTGTGCCATGTTTGAAAAAGACGGTTGGCTCGAAGTCATGGGCAAAGGGGCGGTAACAATTATCGATTCAAGCGAACTTACTCATACTAACGAACCCCGTGTCGGAGCAACAGAACCTCTAAGCCTGCACAATTTACGAATACATATTCTCGGTCACGGCGATCGCTATCATCTATACGGACGTACTGCGATACCATCTGTAGGGCGAATATCCAGCTGACGGGAATACGTATGTGTGGTTACACTGGGTTGACCGCGATTTTTTGTTGCAGCATAAAAGCATAAAAAGTCAAAATAATACAAATAAGGAATAAAAAAACTGTTATTCACGAACAGTTATGCGGTCAATTCCAGTAAGAAACTAGAATTTTGGTTCCGAATCTCCATCTACCCTTTATCATGAGAATCCTCAAGATCCAAACTTTACGCGGTCCTAACTATTGGAGCATTCGACGCCACAAGTTAATCGTCATGCGCCTTGATTTAGAAAACCTCGCCGATACTCCCTCGAATGAAATCCCTGGATTTTACGAAGGATTGCTAGAAGCTTTACCTTCTTTGGAAGGTCATTACTGCTCTCCTGGCTGTCGTGGTGGTTTTCTCATGCGGGTGCGAGAAGGCACTATGATGGGTCATATTGCCGAACACGTGGCGCTAGAGCTTCAGGAATTAGCCGGAATGCATGTGGGTTTCGGTCGCACCCGCGAAACTGCAACTCCGGGAATTTATCAGGTAGTTTTCGAGTATTTAAATGAGGAAGCCGGACGCTATGCTGCAAGAGCAGCTGTCAGGCTTTGTCAAAGTATTGTCGATCGGGGTCGCTATCCTAAGGCTGAGTTAGAACAAGATTTACAAGATATTAAGGACTACTGGCGCGATGCTGCTTTAGGACCTTCTACCGAATCAATTGTCAATGAAGCTAAAAAAAGAGGTGTCCCCTGGATGCCTTTAGGTTCGAGATATTTGATTCAACTGGGGTACGGAGTACAGCAAAAGCGGATTCAAGCCACTATGACGGCTAATACCGGCATTCTAGGTGTAGAACTTGCTTGTGACAAAGAAGCGACTAAGCGCATTCTCGAATCTTCAGGGGTGCCCGTACCCAAAGGAACTGTAATTAATTTCTTTGACGATTTAGAAGACGCAGTTGATTATGTCGGTGGTTTTCCGATTGTGATTAAACCCCTCGATGGCAACCACGGACGCGGTATTACCATTGATATCAGAAGTTGGGAAGAAGCTGAAGCGGCTTACGATTCTGCTAGAGCAGTTTCGAGGTCGGTAATTGTTGAAAAATTTTATATCGGTCGCGACCATCGGGTGTTAGTAGTTGACGGTAAAGTTGTTGCCGTAGCCGAACGAGTACCGGCTCATGTTGTTGGTGACGGTAAGTCAACTATTGCCGATTTGGTTGAAGAAACTAATAAAGACCCGAATCGTGGCGACGGTCACGATAATGTTTTAACTCGAATTATTTTAGACCGTAATAGTTATGCTTTGATGGAAAGACAGGGTTTTACCCTCGATACCATTTTAGATAAAAATGAAATTTGTTATTTACGAGCAACGGCGAATTTATCTACAGGTGGTATTGCTGTAGACCGTACTGATGAAATTCATCCCCAAAATGCTTGGTTAGCCCAGCGGATAGTTAAAATAATTGGTTTAGATATTGCCGGGATTGATATTGTTACTACCGATATTAGTCGTCCTTTAAGAGAAACCGATGGAGTCATTGTAGAGGTAAATGCAGCACCGGGATTCCGGATGCATGTTGCTCCCAGTCAAGGAATTCCTCGCAATGTTGCTGCGGCGGTAATAGATATGCTATTCCCTGCCGATAAAACTACTCGCGTACCTATCCTCAGCGTTACCGGCACCAACGGTAAAACTACTACTACTAGATTGCTAGCTCATATTTTTAAGCAAACTAGGAAAGTGATTGGGTATACAACTACAGATGGTACCTATATCGGAGAATATCTAGTAGAAGCTGGCGATAATACCGGGCCGCAAAGCGCTCAGTTGATATTGCAAGACCCGACGGTAGAAGTTGCGGTGTTAGAAACGGCACGGGGAGGTATCTTACGTTCGGGGTTAGCTTTTGAAGCATCTAATGTGGGTGTAGTTTTAAATGTTGCTGCCGACCATTTAGGATTGGGTGATATTGATACCATTGACCAGCTATCGCATCTAAAGAGTGTGGTTGCTGAAGCGGTATATCCCGATGGTTATACAGTATTAAATGCCGATGACAAAAGAGTTGCGGCAATGGCAGAAAGAACCAAAGCCAATATTGCTTACTTCACCATGAACCCCGACTCGGAATTAGTCAAAGGGCATATTCAAAAAGGTGGAGTAGCGGCTATTTATGAAAATGGCTTTTTGTCGATTTTGAAAGGGGATTGGACTCACCGCATAGAAAAGGTAGATAATATTCCTTTGACGATGGGTGGACGCGCCCCATTTATGATTGCTAATGCTTTGGCAGCATCTTTAGCAGCTTTCGTACAAAACGTTTCCATAGAGGAAATTCGAGCCGGTTTAAATACCTTCCGGGCTTCGGTGAATCAAACACCGGGACGAATGAATTTATTTAATTTGGGTAAACACCACGCCTTAGTTGATTACGCTCACAATCCAGCATCTTATCAAGCACTAGGTCAATTCGTACGTAACTGGACATCCGGACAGCGAATTGGTGTAGTTGGCGGCCCTGGCGATCGCCGTGACGAAGATTTTGTCATGTTGGGTAAACTAGCATCTGAGATTTTCGACTGTATCATCATTAAAGAAGATGATGACACCAGGGGAAGAAGCCGTGGTTCAGCTGCTGAGTTAATTACTCAAGGTATTAGGGAAGTAAATCCAGATTGCCTGCACGAAACAGTTTTGGATGAAACACAAGCAATTAATAAAGCTTTAGATTTAGCAACCGATGACAGTTTGGTTGTTATCTTACCAGAAAGTGTCAATCGTGCCATTAAGTTAATTAAAGCTAGGGGAGTTATAGAAGAAACTCCTCCAAAGTTTGATAGTACAACCCCACAAGATAAAGCAGTCGGAGTTCCATCTTCGGTGTTAAATAGCTTATGAAGGGATAACGAGTAAAAAGTTGTAAATTCGCATTTATTAGCGTAATTTACAACTTTTTAACCATAAGAAATCAATGTTTACAAGATATAAAAGTTAAAGGTCAAAGGTAAAGATTTATGCGCTCATTAATGTCCCAATCTAGTTTTGTGGTAACGTACTAGATTTTTTCCTGGTCGTTATCGTAACTAGCTTCACCTTCGCCTTCTTTCAATTCTTCCTTAAAACCCCTCAAAGTTTTTCCTAAAGCGCTGCCTAACTCAGGAATTTTTTTAGGTCCAAAAATCAAAATCGCCACAACAACAATTATAGCCATTTCCGGGAAACCCAATCCAAACATAATGCCTCTTTCAATAAATAATCTTTTATATATCTTAGATTGGGGGAGATGGTAGCGGATAGAAGAAATAAAATTGGTAACTGATTTCTTAGCGCAATTATTAAGAATTATTTCGGTAATGTTATAAATTTATATAGCATTGCTAAATCATTTATGAGATTTGAGAAACCCGGTTTTTTGAAAAAACCGGGTTTCTGGTTTCTATGTTTTTCACAACTCATATAGGATTGCTATAAGTAAGTGGGTACGAATAAACGGAACTGTGTAACGTGCAGGTAAATCACTCTTAAACCCTTATTCCTACTCGCTACTCGCTACTTGCTACTCGATCCTAACTATGATTTTCAACGCTGAGTGCTGTTTGATTGGTTTTAGCGGTTTTGACTTCGGACTTTTTTACGAGTTTTCCAATCATAAAAGAATAATTGATTGAGAAGAGTTAGCTTCATTGAGAAGTTCTCAACTCAAAGACTGTAATTATTTTAAAATAAAACTCTAGCGCTAGGGTTTATATAGCGGATCTCACTTGAGTTAAATACAGTCTTGTGGAATGGGCATCCCTGCCCGTCCAATTTTCATCAAATTTGTTTGTACTGCACCCAACTGATAACCGCTATATTATATGACGGTTGGAACAGAAAAAGCTGCCAAATTATTGAGAATTTGTGCCCAACGGGTACGACAGTTAATTTACTTCTATCTTCAATTCAGAAAATTCGTCTGCTCCCTCGACGGCTTAAAGATATAGGAAGGTATAAAAAACTTTTCCAGAATAGAGAAATAACTATATTAATTGATGCCTTATCAAAAATTCTTTGATAGTGGCATAAATTTGCTGTTTTTGTTTTTTAGTAAAGCCAACATGAGCGACTCCTTTGACGCTATATAGCTGATTTGGAACGCTAGCTAAATCGAGTTTTTTATGCAATCTAACGGCGTGAGCATAAGGTACAAAAGTATCTTTATCGCCATGTATAGTTAAAATTGGCGGTAAATTAGGACGAACGTAATTAATCGGAGAAACGTTTTTAGCTAACTCAATTTTAGAATCGGTAATTTTGTTTCCCAACCATTCAACTGCGTAATATTTTTCGTTAGCACCTTTAATTAAATCTTCTACGTCTGTAATTCCAGACCAATTTACAATTGCAGCAAGTTTAATTTTTTCATTACTGGAGCATTGATTATCAAATCCGGCTTCGGGAGGAATCATTCCCGTAGTTAAAGATAAATGTCCCCCGGCAGAAAATCCAGTTGCGATAATTTTACTTTTGTCAAAATTATATTTTTCTGCATTATTAACTACCCAGTGCAAAGCACAGCGAGCATCTTGTACTGCTGCTGGAGCTAAAGCGGTACTCGCCAATCTATAATTAATGTTAATTACAGAAAAACCCCAATTTAAATAAGGTTCAAAAAAAGGTTTAAATCCTTCTTTAGATTCTTGTATCCAACCTCCTCCATGAATTGCTATCAGTGTTGGATGTAAACCAGGATTTTTGTTTTGATAAAGGTCGAGTTTGAGTTGAGAGTCGTCAACTTTGTGATAAACAAGATTGCGAGAAAGTTGATAATTTGCTTTATTGTTTACTGTAGTAATTGTGCGATTGCCTTCATGTTGCGAATATAGAATAACCGCTACCAACAGTGAAAATATAGCAGCTATTGGCAAATATCTGATAAAAAGCTTTTTTAACATTTACCTAAAATTGGAAAATTGGTATTTTAATATTTTTTTTAAATAAAAAATATTCCACAGCAAAATTAATCAAAACTATTCTAAAGTAACTGGTAAATTCAACCAATCGCTTAACTCCGAAGCCAGCCATTCAAGTTCGGATTCGGAAGAAATTGCACCGCCATCTTGAAGCTTATATTTACGTACACCGGTACTAATAATTAACTCAGCAAAAACTTCCGTTCTTTCACCGCAATCGTTTTTAACAAAATGTCTGGGAATATAAATCAATTTATTAATGTCTTTTTTATTAGATCCACCGGGGCGTTGAAAATGGAATCCTAATATCTCATAAAATTTAGTAATCCGCTCTTTACTCAAACACAATCGCACCTTTCCAAACAAAGAAAATACGAAACTGTAAATTAGAAATAAACCAGAACCCCAAAAAGGTAGGGAAAGTAGAGCAAATAATAAATTTATCGGGAAAATACCGCTATTTAAAGCACCAACAGTCCATAATAGAGTCAGTGAATTCCAAGCAACTGTAAATAAGCCAAAGAACACCAACGATGGGTGAAAACCAATTGGTGGAATTAGTATTTGTAAATTATCTTTGTTTCTATCAAGAGTAACTTTGCTTCCACTAGGCTTAGTCAGTTTAATTTTATTGGGATTAAACTTACGATGAAAATTGCTTGCTAATAGCTGCTGATTTTTAGGAATCCAATTTTGACCATCCCAATACCAATCACCTCGAATCAGTTTTGCAAAAGGATTGGAAACAGAATTACTATCTGATGACTGTTGTAATTCTGCCAAAGCTTGAGAAGCAGAATTTATCCGCATATCTAAACTAGGTTCGGTAACAGCTTTCAACCATTGAGTAAATTCAGCACTTAAACTTGTAACATCCTCAAAATGAATGCAGCCATTTTTGTGAGGTAAATCTGCTGGATGGGTGCTTGTTAATAAATAAATTAACGTCGCACCCAAACTATAAATATCCGAAGCTGGTACCGTGCGATCGCCGAATTGTTCCAAAGGCATATATCCGTAAGTTCCCACAATAGTGCGGGTACCAAATTCTTTGGCAACAGCATTTTGTACGGAACCGAAATCAATTAAATATACATCTCCGACGTGATTTCCCGTTCTATTTGCCAACAAAATATTACTAGGCTTAATATCGCGATGAATTACCGGCGGGGAAAAAGAATGTAAATAAACTAAAATATTTAAAACTTTTACACCTATTTGTTTTACTTCTGATTCGGTAAAAATACGCCCAGATTTTATATATTGTTCTAAAGTTTGTGTGGGAATATAAGTTTGTATTAAAGCAAACCCCGACATGGGCTTGTCAACTTCAAAATAATCTACATAGCCTGGAATTGAGGCATGTGATAAATTTTTTAACGTCCGAGCTTCTCGTTCAAATAATTTGAGGTCATCCCATTCAAAATCGCTAGTAAAAGCAAGTAACTTGACGACAACTAGTTCCCCAGTATTTAAATCGCGGGCTTTAAAAGTTCTTCGTCGGGTGTTTTTTCCTAATTGAGAAACTACTTCAAAGCGATTATTTAATAATTCACCAATCATTTTGACGCACCCTCCGAAATTTGATGACCATAAATGCGCTATAGACGGTTTAAGACAGTGAACAGTGAACAGTGAACAGTGAACAGTAAACAGTGAACAGTGAACAGTTCCTTCCCGCTTATGTTGGGGGGATGAGCGGGGTGATACAACTGGTAACTGATGAAGCATACCCGCCCGTAAACAACTGATGATCCACACCCTACGGGTGAACAACTGTTAAAAAGTTTTAGGCGAGAGCAGAAACAAAAGTTCCTTTAATTATTATGACTAATAAATTGTGGCCTTACATAACTCCAGGAATTCCAGATGAACTATTCGAGCGTTTACCGGGAATTCCCTTGAGCAAGCGAGAAATCCGATTACTGTTAATTTCTCAACTGCGACTGCAACCCAAAGATGTACTATGGGATATTGGTGCGGGTACCGGTACAATTCCCATTGAAGTCGGATTACTATGTCCCCAAGGAAGAATTATAGCTGTAGAAAGGGACGAGGAAGTTGCCAACCTAATTCGTCATAACTGTCAGCGGTTTGAAGTTAACAACGTCGAAGTCATTGAAGGAAGCGCCCCCGAATGCTTGCATCATCTTAAAGATACACCCCAAAGAGTTTGTATTGAAGGAGGACGTTTTGTCAGCGAAATTTTACAAACTGTCTGGAAGTACCTACCTTCATCAGGTCGTGTAGTCGCAACAGCTGCTAATCTAGAAAGTCTGTATGCTGTGTCTCAAAGCTTTGCGACCTTACAAGCTAGAAACGTTGAAGTAGTTCAATCTGCTGTTAATCGTCTCGAAACGCGGGGATTTAGTCAAACCTTTGCAGCAGTAAACCCAATCTTTATTCTTAGCGGTGAAAAGTTAGATTGATAGCTTCATGTTGCGGGGTGCAAGACAAAGAAACAATTGTTAACAATATCCTTATAACTAACAATCCCAGATTATTTATCTGAAGTCTAAAATCTAAAATCTAGAAATTCTATCATCTATGTCTTTGCCTCGGATTTTAAGCGGAATTGTAGCGATCGCCTTAGCTTTGGGTGGCACCATGCTCGGAGGATGGTATTTTACATTCTTCTATGTAATCATCATCTTTTTAGGGCAACGAGAATATTTTAATTTAGTACGAGCCAAAGGCATAGCTCCGGCAGCCAAAATTACAATGGTTGTCTCTCAAGTATTGCTAGCAATTTGTACTTTCGATAGCAGCTTAGCCGACGCTGTAATGCCTGTAGCCGGTACATTTATTTGCTTTTACCTATTATTTCAGCCGAAAATGGCATCAATAGCCGATATTTCCGCTTCAATTCTCGGCTTGTTTTACACTGGATATTTACCAAGCTACTGGGTAAGATTGCGAGCAATAGATACTGCTAATTTTAGCAATCTACCTTTAGGAGGGTACTTACCTCCTTCAATGACAGCATTTATAGGCAGAGAAAATATTTCTGCCTTACCTTTAGGTTTGCGCGCAACCCTACTTACTTTTACATGTATATGGGCTGCCGATATCGGCGCTTATTTTGTCGGTAAATATTTTGGCAAAACACCTTTATCCGGTATTAGTCCCAAGAAAACTGTTGAGGGAGCAATTTTTGGTATTTCCGCCAGCGTTTTAGTGGGAGTAGGAGTAGCTTACTACATTAGCCTACCGGAATTTTATCTCACAGGTGCGGCATTAGGTTCTTTAATCGGTATCGCCAGTCTTTTAGGCGACTTAACCGAATCAATGCTCAAACGCGACGCAGGAGTTAAAGATTCTGGCGATTTAATCCCCGGGCACGGAGGAATTCTCGACCGTACCGACAGCTATATATTTACCGCTCCCCTAGTTTATTACTTTGTGACCCTTTTATTACCATTACTTAGCTAAGGAGACAAGGTAACTGATAACTGCTCACTGTTCACTGTTCACTGAAAAAATTATCGTTAAAAATAAATAATTTTCTATGACATATCATCAGTTGAGCGTTTATTATGGATTCACATAAATCATTCCTCGAAAAATAATTTTTCCAGGCAGCAACTGTAGGTCTTGAATTTCGACATCAGACCCCAAGTTTAAATACTCACCATCACTACTTGCAAGTAGAGTTTTTGTATTGCTTGTAACCAAAATGGGTGCTACAAGTAACTCATGGGGGCTGAGTAAATTTAATCCTATACAAATATCTAAAGGCTGAGAATTATTCTCCTGGTTCATAGTCGCACTTATCACAAGTTGATTCTCTTGAATTTCGACTCGATCCCAACTAGTTGACTTGGAATTTGTGCTGTAGTCTGGTAAAAATTTAAACAGAATATCGGTTAACGCTGTTGATAATAATGTACTAGACAAAGAAGCTGATAAATCTTCTTGCAGTTGACTTAATTCGCCAATTACTGGTACTTTTTCCAACAATTGCAGCTGTTGTCCTTTGAGAACAGAACCAACATTAATACTAATATTCTTAGCAAGTAAATCGACAAATGATAAATGAAGACCTTGATAAATAGCATCTTGAGCAACAATTGATACACTGGGTATACACCCAGACAAAAGCTGGCGATCGCCAGCTTGGATATCAAGTTTAAGTTGCCCAATATGACTAACTTGTGTTCTTAACCACAATTTAATTGCGGCTGCTAAGACATTTGTAACCAGTTTAAACTTCTTTTTTTTCAGCATCTGATAGCGATAAAGGTAGTGGGGGTAATAAAAAATCGATAGGCAAAGAAACAAATACTAACTGTATCAAAACCACTTTTCAATTACAAAACATCAATACTATATTCTTATTTAGATATGAACTGATGGGATATCAGTAAAAATACATGGGGGTTAGGTTACAAAAAATTATTTCACAATGGGGAATTGCCTCACGTCGTCAAGCGGAAGAAATGATTAAGCTTGAGAGAGTGAGGGTTAATGGTGTATTGGCACACTTAGGACAGAAAGTAAATCCTGATATAGATACTATTACAGTTGATGGCAAAAACATTTCTGCAAAAAAGCGGCCGACTTCTACCTATTTGTTAATTAATAAACCCCCAGGGGTAGTATCCACGTGTTACGATCCTCAAGCAAGACCGACGGTATTAGATTTATTACCAAAGGACTTGCGCTCCGGTAAGGGTATTCACCCAGTTGGTCGTTTAGATGCGGACTCAACGGGAGCATTGATATTAACAAATGACGGGGATCTTACATTTAAGCTGACTCATCCCCGTCACAACATTAAGAAGACTTATCGCGTTTTAGTGAAAGGGCATCCACCAGAAGAAACGTTGCAGATGTGGCGTGAGGGTGTTTTTTTAGACAATAGAAAAACGCGGACTGCTTCATTGCAATTAATAGAAAAAATAGCCGGAAATAGTTGGTTAGAGATTGTTCTAAGGGAGGGAAGAAACCGCCAAATCAGGCGTGTAGCCGAACAGTTAGGTTATCCAGTAATCAAGCTTCATCGTACCGCAATTGGTTCGATAGAACTAAAGTTACCTGGCAAAAAATATTTATCAGAAGGTGGTTATCGACACCTAACGAATAAAGAAATTACTTATTTAAACAAACAATTACAGGAAATCCCTATTAATGATTCAGTTGGCTCAAGGAGCGAAGAAAAAGATGAAGTGGTTTAGAAGAGATGTCGAACAAAAAGAGACTCCCGCAACTTCTATAGAGGAACAAAGAGCCGAAAAATTAGCGCAAATGGGCGCGCAGCTGAGCGCTACACGTCAGCAATACGGCTTTTCAATTGAGGATGTGGTTAACTACACCAAAATTCCTCGCAAATTAGTACAAGGTATAGAAGAAGGCAACTTGGAAGATTTACCAGAGCCAGTTTATATCCAAGGTTTAATTAGGCAGTATGCTGATGCATTAGGCTACAAGGGGTCTGAATTTGCCAGTACATTTCCTATAGGTACGAGCAGAGTAGTTCTCAAACCTGTTTGGAAAAATCCCTCATTCTTTAAACTGCGTCCCTTTCATTTTTATTTACTATACGTATTAATAATAGTCGGTTCGGTGAGCGGCTTATCGAATTGGCTCAATGGCGCAACAATGATTGCCAATGAAACTAAACCTTCTGTGAAACCAGGCAATGTAGCCCAGGGTAACAAGCCAACTCCAGGCAAACCGGAATCAGAAACTCAAACTAACACCTTTTCCAGAAATCAAAAGGAAGTTGAAGTCGGAGTTACCTTAAAAGAAGAATCTTGGATTCAGGTAATAGCCGACGGCAAAATCACTTATCAAGGAACTTTAAAAGAAGGAAGCAAGCGTACTTGGAAAGCACAAAAAGAGCTTACTGTCAAAGCTGGAAACGCCGGAGGAGTTTTAGTCAGCGTTAATCAGCAGGAAGCCAAAAAAATGGGTAAACCAGGAACAGTTGAACAACTCCGAATTGCGCTTAATTAGTGAACAGTCAACAGTCAACAGTGAGGAGTTAGGAGTTAGGAGTTAGGAGTTAGGAGTTAGGAGTTAGGAATTAATAATTTCTTCGCTTTCAACTTTGTTTCTACAATTTCATTAATACAGCTCTACGCCTTCCTATCAAACAATGTTAGCTAACTGTTAACCAATAACTGCTCACTGTTCACTGTTCACTGTTCACTGTTAACTGACTGGCGCTCTTCCGAAAAATTGCACAAAATCCTTCATCCGTTGAGATAATTCGGAATTCATCGCTTCACTTCGATATCTCCATTCCCAATTACCTTCACCAAGAGAAGGAATATTCATGCGGGCATTAGAACCCAATCCTAAAATATCTTGTAAAGGGAAAATAGCTACATTTGCAACCGAACCCATTGCCAAACGAATTAGATCCCAATGTACCCCATCTTCACTTATAGAACCCAAATAAAAATTTAGGTTGCGTTTTTCATCATCGTTGGCTTTTTCATACCAACCTACGGTAGTGTCATTATCGTGAGTGCCGGTGTAAATTACACAATTATTCTCTTGAACGTTAAAAGGTAAATAAGGATTGCTGGCATCTCCACCAAAAGCAAACTGCAAAACCTTCATACCGGGAAACTCGAACTTATCTCGTAACGCTTCAACTTCTGGGGTGATAGTTCCTAAATCTTCCGCTAATACGGGTAAAACACCAAGTTGCTGTTTGATAGTTTCAAACAACTCTTCTCCAGGTGCTTCTATCCACTTACCATTTACAGCAGTTTCTTCACCTAAAGGTACAGCCCAGTAAGATTCAAAGCCTCGAAAATGGTCGATACGAATAATATCAACATAATCGAGCATCGCTTCAAAACGCTGCACCCACCACTTAAAATTTTGCTTTTCGAGTTGCTTCCAATCGTAAACAGGATTACCCCATAATTGTCCGGTAGCGCTAAAGTAATCTGGTGGTACCCCAGCCATTAATGCAGCTTCTCCAGTATCTTTATCCAAGCAAAAATTTTCTGGGTTTCCCCAAACATCGGCGCTATCGTGAGCTACATAAATCGGAATATCGCCAATAATTTCCACACCAGCAACATTGGCGTATTTTCTTAATTCCGACCACTGACTATAAAATTGGAATTGCAGAAACTTGTGATAAAAAACTTCACTTTCTAATTCTTTCTTCGCCTTTTCTATGGCTCTCGGTTGGCGCTTAGCGATTTCCTTATCCCAACTATTCCAACTTGCGCCGCCAGTACTATCCTTAAGCGCCATAAATAAAGTATAATCATCCAGCCAATAAGCTTTGGAATAGCAAAATTCTTCAAAAGCCTGTAACTGTTCCTTGTTATGGTTAGCTTTAAAATTAGAACAAGCTTTTTTCAACAAAGGAATTTTTGTCGATTCTACTTGGTGATATTCCACCTTATCCAAAGGAAACTCAGGTAGATCGTTAAAATCATCATCACTAAGTAAACCAGCATCCTGCAACTTATCCGGGCTAATCAACAACGGATTACCCGCTAAAGCTGAATAGCACATATAAGGAGAATTACCAAAACCAGTAGGGCCTAAAGGTAGAATTTGCCAATACTGCTGATAACCATCTTTAAGAAAATCAATAAAACGGTAAGCTTCATGTCCTAAATCGCCAATACCAAAGCGACTGGGAAAACAAGTAGGATGAAGCAAAATACCGCTACTTCTAGGAAAAGGCATAAATTATCCAAACTATAGAAAAAGCGTATCCAATCGAATTTATCACAATGTTAGTCGTTAGTTGTTAGTTATTAGTAGTTAAAAGTTAGTGGTTAAGAATTATTAAAACTTTGACCTTTGACCTTTAACCGATTCTATTCCCAATTCCCCATGACTTACCAAAATCCCGCACCGACAGTAGATATCATCATCGAATTAATTGACAGACCACATCGACCAATAGTATTAATCGAACGCCACCACGAACCTCTCGGGTGGGCTATTCCTGGCGGTTTTGTTGATTATGGTGAAGCTGTGGAAACTGCTGCGAAAAGGGAAGCTTTGGAAGAAATTGGTTTAGAAGTTGAGTTAATAGAACAGTTTCATGTTTATTCCGATCCCCAACGGGATGCACGCAAACATACGATAAGTATTGTGTTTATTGCAACTGCGGAAGGCGAGCCGAAAGCCGGTGACGATGCAAAAGACGCAGCAATTTTTGAATCTTGGAATGTGCCAAATAATTTATGTTTTGACCATTCGGAAATTTTGCGAGATTATTGGCGATATCGGAATTATGGTATACGTCCGATAATTTAGAATTTTATTTTATTTATACTTTTACCGGCAGGGATGCCCCGTTAACCGCACCTTACGGTGAACACACGAAGTGTACGGCTCAGTTTGACGGCAAGAACATTTCACCCTTCGGGTTCAATAGTTTGATGGGGCAGAAACCGACCTCATCAACTATTTCACCGTCAACTTCTCTTTGTAACACAAGAAATTTGTCTAAAACCCCGGAACGTTGTAACAACTTATAAGATAGGCGATCGCCTCTTTGGTATTTAAATGGTAGGGTGTGTTGTCGCGACAGCGCAACGCACCGTTAATTCTTGCATCAAACCCGACATCACATGGTGCGTTAGATGCGAAACAAACATATCACGTAATAGTCCAAATTTTCTATTGCGTCATAACACACCCTGCAAAATCGGAAGTCACCTTTAATACAAATAAACGCGATTATACTGGGTAAATTGTATTAACAGGTGCATCATGAATGCTGAAGAACTTTTAGAAAAGTATAAAGCTGGCGAACGAGATTTCGATGATGTATATTTAAGAATTTTAAATTTTAAGTGGGCTGATTTAAGTGAAATCAGTTTACGAGGAGCAGATTTAACTGGATGCGATTTAGGTCAAGTTAATTTGAGTGAAGCAGACATTGATTCGGCAAACTTTAGTAGAGTATCCCTAATAGAAGCAAATTTAAATCAAATACAAGCTTCTGAGGTCAATTTTATTTTAGCTGAGCTTAATGGTGCTAACTTGAGCGAGGCTGATATGGAGAAGGCTAATTTTAGTAATGCTAATCTAACAAACACAGATTTAAATAATTCAAACCTATCTAGCGCTAAATTAAGCAATGCTAACTGTAGCTGCTTTAGTTACAGCAAACCTTAAAAATGCAAACCTGAGAAAAGCCTGCTTACAAAATGCCAACCTCCAAGGAGCCGATTTACAAAACACCAACCTAACCAAAGCCAACTTTAACGGTGCAAATCTGAGAAAAGCCGATTTAACCAACGCGAATATTTACGGGGCTACATTTGATAATGCAGACCTAACAGGTGCGATAATGCCAGATGGGGAAATCTATCAAGCACAGATAAAACCCCATCAACTAAAAACTGAATTTTCTGGGGTGGTATCTATGAGTCGTAAAGTTATTAAAACTGATAATGCTCCCGCACCGGTGGGACCTTACAATCAAGCTGTGGTGGCTTCAGGACAAATGCTTTTTGTAGCCGGACAAATTGCTATAGATCCAAGGGCGGGTAATGTTGTTTACACCGACGACGTGACGAAGCAAACCGAACGGGTAATGAGCAATTTAGAGGCTATCTTAACGGAAGCTGGCGCTACATTTGAAAATGTCGTTAAGACAAGCGTGTTTTTAAAAGATATGGGTGATTTTGCTGCGGTGAATGCAGTTTATGCAAAATATTTTGATGAAGCAACTGCTCCAGCAAGAGCTTGTGTTGAAGTTTCTCGTTTACCAAAAGATGTTTTAGTAGAAATTGAATGTATCGCTATGATTTAAAGTTTTAGATAAATTAATGTTATTTTTATGACATAAGATAATATTCGTATTTTTCCGAAATAGGTCTATTTAAAATTGATTCTATAAACAAGTAGATTTGGCGAATATATTCTAATGGTGGGCTTTGCTCACCTTTTTTGTTTGAAATTATTCAATTAACAACAAATATCATGTTTGATAAAATATTTGTTCTATCTTTGGTAGTTGGTATTTGGTAAAAACAATTTTTTTGCTCTGTGCGATATAGAAAGCAATTAATCGGACTTTATATAAAAAATTAAGTATAAAATCAATTATTTTGGTACTTCAGTAAATACTATGCTAAAACTATGACTTATTTGTCTAAAATTATTATCATACAAAGGTTTGGGAGTTTTATTAGTCGATTTTATTCATAAATAATATTTGGCTCATCAGTTGTTAGTATGCTAAATTCTGAATAAAAATTACCGAAATATTTACTGCGTAGGGATTTGACATTTTATATGCTTAATTTTTGATAACTTTACTCTTTTTCCCCTACTGCCGACTGCCGACTGCCGACTGCCTAAAAACGACTACTTAAATAGCATACCAAGTGCTGAAGAACCTAATATTTTTTATTATCTGTTCCCTATTCCCTGTTTCCTGTTCCCTTTTTTTATAATTTTTTAGCATATTAACTTCTGATGAGCCATTATTTTAACCAAGTAAAACGGAATTTAGCACCTTGATTTAATTGAGATTCTAAGGACATTTTGCCGCCTTCGGTTTCAACAATTTTTTTAACGATGGCTAAACCAATTCCAGTACTATCATTTTTACATCTATATTCGACAGTTTGAAAAATAGCAAAAATTTTATTTTGATATTCGGGAGCAATTCCCGGCCCGTCGTCTGTTACGCTAAATTCATAACATGTATCTAAATCTCTGACTGAGATTTCTATCTTTCCACCTTCGCAATGATGATGCTTGATAGCATTACTTATTAAGTTAGTAAAAACCTGTTGTAAAAGTACTTTTCTGCCCTGCAAAGTAGGCATTTGTGGACTAATAACTATATTAAAATTAGATAATGGCTGAAGAGAATAAATGATTTCATCGAGTAAATCTGCTACGCATATAGTTTCTATTGCAATCTGAGTTCTTCCAATTCGTGAATAATTCAACACACTGTCGATTAAATTTTGCATGTTATTTAATCGCGATCGCAACATGTTAAAATTTTTCCGGGTTTCTGCTGCGACTTGCTGACCTAAGTCTTCTTCAATCCAGGTAGATATATTAGCAATTCCTCGCAACGGTGCTTTCAAATCGTGAGAAACTATATAAGCAAACTGGTCTAATTCTTGATTTCGCTGCTTATATTGATTGGTCATTTGTAGCAAACGAGCATTGATTTGTCGCAAATTCTCTTCACTTTGAAGTAAGGCTGCTTCGTTACGTTTACGCTCGTTAAGTTCTTGTTCGAGTTGATGATATAACTCTGCTTGTTGAATGGCTATACTAACTTGAGTCGCGAGTTGTTCGAGTAATTCTACTTCTATCTGCTGCCATTTTCGCTTTGTGGAGCAATGATGAACAATTAATAAACCCCACAAATTTTCATCCAGCAAAATCGGCACAACTAAATTGGCTTTTACTTGAAACTGAGCCAGCATATTAACGTAGCATTTATTTAGTTTTCCGCTATCAAGGTCTGATACAATTCTTATGCGTCCTTGTTGATAATGTTCGACGTAGTTATTACCAAAACATGGGTCATATATTTGTTTGGATAAAATAGAAATAAATTCAGGAGCTACAGATTCACTAATTGCTGCACCACTCCAATCTTTATTAAAGCGGAAAATTACTACTCTATCGGTTTGCAACAATTTTCTAACTTCCGAAACAGTAGTATCAAGAATTCGATCTAATTCCAGAGACTGACGAATTTGTTGAGTAATTTGTAATATTAAACGCTCTCGCTGGGATTGCTGTTCGATTTTAGTTTCTAAAGCCGCAGTTTTAATTGCATTATCTACAGCATGTCGCAAACTCTCAGAAGCAATTCTTCCTTTGACAAGATAATCTTGCGCTCCTCCTTTTATCGCTTTTACAGCTATGGTTTCATCTCCATGACCTGTAAGTAAGATAATAGGTAAATGCTTTAAATGATATTTTGCTTTTAATTCTGCTAAAAATTCCAAACCATCAAAGTCTGGTAGCATAAAATCTAGTAAAATTACATCGGGTTCTCTTTGCGATAGCTTTAATCCTTCTTCTGCCGTCTCGGCTTCGAGTATAGTGTAGCTGTATTTATTATCTTGTTCGAGGTATCGTCGATAAATATTTCTGTCTTCGAGACTATCATCTACAACAAGCACAATACGGTGCTGATTTTGGGACATAACTGATTTTAAAGGTACTGTCTTCATTTCACGTCAACTGCTGTACATCTCCGAATCTTGTCGAAGATGCTTTGAATAAAATTATAGAAATTAAATATGACACAGCAGAAGGGTTGAAGACGTTAAGCTATAAAGCTTTTTTTATTAATATATTTAAATATTAACTAATTTCGATCTATATTTTGTCTCTTAATAAATTGATTTTTAAAAAGAAACGAAAAATCAGTGGCTCAAATACTATGCGAGTTAAGAACTCAGATAGATTAAGAGCATACCCTCGAAACAACGCCGGTACTCTTGTGCAAATAATAGCTTGCCGATTTAAGGAAGCTTTGAGATAAATTTATAATGATTCTATATTATATTAAATTCGTTGTAAGTAGTTGCTTTCTCGAACACGTTTTGTGTATAAAATCGAAACTACAGTCACAAACTGATATGATTGCAAAAAATACTTATCCTTGGCAGCAAGACAAAATAGTACGTCACAGCCAGCTAATGATGTCGAGCTTCGAGCGTTTAACTGGACGTAACTTATTAAATTGTACGGGTTCCCCGAATGAAATAGCTAAAGCATTATTTGAAGCTGAATTTGCTTTAGTATCCCACGGTATAGAAACCGATCCAATTTTTAACTACGGTAATCGTAAAGCTTTGCAATTATGGGAGCTTGAGTGGGACAATTTTACTGCAATGCCTTCGCGAAAATCGGCGCAGAAAACAGTTCAAGAAGAACGCGATAAACTTTTAGCTGAAACTACAACTAAAGGTTTTAGTAATTTTTCAGGAGTTCGTATTTCTAGTAGCGGCAAACTTTTTTATATAGAAGATGGTATTATCTGGAATTTGTTAGATACAGATAATAATTATTGCGGGCAAGCTGCAATCTATTCTAATTACAAATTTCTTTAAAACTAAGCTTTGACTAAAACGGCATTAACACCTAACTGTTTCAGCTTTCTTAATAATAATAGCTTATAAGCAATTTCAAACAAAAAACAGCCATTTAAAGCAACTAAAATAGTTTGCTCGTAAAATCTAAGTAAATTGCGAATATGTTTACCAAAAGCAGTGCTTACAAAAGCTTCTGCGATAAGTTCGTAATCATTAAACTATAGTTACTGAAGCTGAAGCCGCAATCAAACAGCAACAAAGCAAGAGAAACGTCTAAATAAGTTAGCACGAATCAAGTATCGATATCTAACATGCAGGTAAATTCTTCTTAACCCTTATCGCTACTTCCTACTTCCTACTTGCCACTTCCTACTTGCCACTTAGATTGCTTTCAACTTTCTCAGGAAAGGCTATAAATTGAAAAACCCGGTTTCATTGAAAACCAGGTTTATAAATATTGTTATATCTGTTATGAAAATAGATTTTTTTTGAGATTATCCTTGTGAATTAATTAAAACTATCTTCTGTTGTAGTTTGTGATTCTTCTGTTTCTGGAGAATATTCTGGGGAAAACTCAATTTCACGATTTTCAGAAGTTTCGTTGGTTTCATTGTTATTAGGAACAACAACTTCTGAATCGGGAGAATTTTCCATAGATGCTTCTGTTTCCGACTGTTTTTCATTCTTAGATGAAATAATTTCTTGCATCAATTCCTCAATAACTTCTGTTTGCTCGATATTACCTTGCTTACGATATTGTTTATGAGCGCGTCTGAGAACTTGTTGTGCTTTCTTATATTCTCCTTGTTTGTAGAAAGCTACTCCTAATTTATAATAAGCAGAAGCATTATTTGGAGCCTTACGAATTGCTTGCATATAGGTTTCAATTGCTTCAGGGGTTTGACCTCTAGCAACTAATAAACTACCCAAATTATTGTATGCTGCAACATTTTCAGGACTTAACTGCAAAACTTCGCGATAGGCAATTATTGCTTTAGCTGCATCTCCCTGTTCTTGTAAAGCCAAACCTAAATTAAAATAAGCATTAGCATTGTTTCTATCAAGATTAATCGATTGTTGATAAGCCGCGATCGCCTCTTCGGTTTGTCCTTGTTGATACAGCGCCAAACCAAGATTATAGTTAGCATTAGCCATTGTCGGCTCTACTACTAATGCTTGACGATAAGCGGTAATTGCAGCTTCATTTTGCCCCTGTTTTTGCAAGGCTAAACCCAAATTGTAGTAAGCCTCAGCCAAATTAGGATTAAGACGAATCGCTTCCCCGTATTCCTGTACCGCTGCATCCAAACGATTTTGTTTTAAAAAGATGTTACCTAAATAATTACGTGCTGAAGCAAGATTAGAATCGCGACTCAAAGCAGCGCGTAAAGCTAATTCCGCAGCTTGCAAATCGCCATCGTTATAACGCATCACCCCTTGTTGAAATAAACCAGCAGCTTGCAAATCTTGAGTAACAGCAGTTTGCGCCCAAACTTTACTTACAGGCAACTCACCAATGGTTAATCCAATCAACGCAGCACAGGAGCCAAATATTAAAGGAACAGAAGCACGAATAATATGCTGAATACTTGGTTGAATGTTAAAAAAATTTCGAGACATTTTGAGGCTCTCCCCGCACTTAATTACTAGATGCCGTTTAAGTTAGAGTGCCCAAGGGGAAGGGGAAAATTGCATTATTATCAATAAATTTTTTAGAGGATAGGCATAGGGGGAGAGGAGGAAGAGTGGGGAGAGGGGGAAGAAAAAGAATTTTTAGTAATTAGTCTCAGAGGATGTTGGCACTAAGAATTAAGAGTAGTTGAAGCATCTTCCTCCCTAATTCTGTTAACCACTCATTACTCACTACTCACTGATAACTGTTCGCTGTTAACTGTTAACTGCTTCGGGCAATATCAACATCGCATCACCGAAGGAATAAAAACGATATTGGGATTTGATTGCTTCTTGATATATATTTAGCAGTCTTTCTCTGCCAATTAAAGCGCTGACTAGCATCAATAAACTCGAACGCGGTAAATGAAAGTTGGTAATCAAACCATCCACTACTTTCCACTCATACCCCGGATATATAAATAAGTTAGTTTCGCCGCAAAACGGCTGTAACTCTCCTTCTCCTGCTTTCGCTGCTCCCTCTAATGCTCTTACTGCTGTAGTTCCCACTGCAATAATTCTTCCACCTTTAGCTTTAGTCTCGCAAATTTTCTCTACTGTTTCCGCCGGTACCTCAATCCATTCTCCATGCATTTCATGGGTAGTTACATCTTCTACTTCCACCGGACGAAATGTCCCTACTCCCACGTGCAGCGTTACAAAAGTTCGATTAATTTCTTTTTCTTCCAGGTTTTCTAATAACTCCGGAGTAAAATGCAGCCCTGCTGTAGGTGCTGCAACTGCTCCGGGATTTTGTGCGTAAACTGTCTGGTATTGCCCGCTTTCTGCTTCACTTGCCGTAATGTAAGGCGGTAAAGGTACTTCACCAAAGTCTTCTAATAGCTGTATCAAAGACATTCCCGGAGGAATATCAAATTGCAACAATCTTCCTCCGGTAGCTTCATCTGTCTCCAAAACCGTAGCAACCAATTCTTTGCAATCGTGCCGAGAATTTTCCTTTTTGGTTTCAAAAATTATTTGACTACCCTTTTTAAACCGCTTTCCCGGCTTTACCAAAGCCAACCAACAATCAAGATTTTTTTCTTCCAATAACAAAACTTCTATCGTAGCTCCCGTAGATTTACGTCCGTAAAGTCTCGCCGGTATTACCTTTGTATCATTCATCACTAACAAGTCTTGCGGACGAAGGATTACTGATAAATCTCGAAAAATATGATGACTTGGTATCTTTTTTATACCAGTATCTAGAGAATCTACTACCAACAACCGAGAACTGTCTCTGGGAACCACAGGGTTTTGAGCAATGAATTCTTGAGGCAGATGGTAGTCGTATCCGTCGAGAGAAATATCTAAATTGACATGTGTGTTATCTTGATTGGAAGAGTAAATGCTTTGCGATGTGCCCTTTTGCGGGTTGGAAGAATTAGATAGTGCCATAATTGGTAGTTGCTAAATTTATTCAGAGTTTCTTAACAAAAAAAATTAGGATTATAGTTTATAAATGAAATCTAGACTATCAGCCCTAAGTAAGATTGAGCATGTTGAATAATAATCAATTTTAAGTAATACGTAAAACAAAAAATAAAAATTGGGTAAACCTCCCCATCTAAAAACGGGGGCTTTTACCCTACCGAATGCATAGCTCTATATATCAATAATAGAGATGTAAAATTGGCTTTGATCCTAAGCACCAAGATGGAATACTTGTATTATCTGGCGAACGCCAGTTTGACCTTGAGAGTAGTTCAATATTTGCACGCTAGACCACGCATACCTGTTTCCTTCATCACCGTAATTCATCAAATAGATGGTTGGGTGGTTAGAGTCAAGCTCGATTATCCGATTAGCAATAATGAAGATGGTGATATTCGGGCTTTCTTGAACGAACTAGGAATACGCTACGAACCTCCAATGCGGGTGCAAATGGCACTGTGGAGTTTAGAAGCGCAACAGAATCCGGTTGAGGTTATGCGACGCTACCAAGTGGCAATTGTCTCTCATGGCAGCCCCGACAAAGAAGAAATTGAAGCTTTCCGACAACAATTCGTCAGAGGATTGGGCTATTGCCCGGAAACCCTGGCATAATAATTGCTGCTATATCTTAACTGTTACAACTGAGTAATTATTAATTGATAGTCGGTAATTAATGCTTTTATTTATCACTAATATTGCGGATTGTCAATTGAATATTCAAATGCTGCTTGAATGTATTCTTGTAGTGTTAAATAGTATCCCGATGCCGATAAGCTAAAGATTGCATTTGTCTTAATTATTTTTCTCTGACAGCAAACAATAGCTACATCAAATCGACAGGGATAGTCTGCTTTTTCAGGAAAATTTGCTAGAAACATCGCCGCAGTGCGACATAATTTAACTTGCTTTGAAGGCGCGATCGCCATTCTTCCTCCTGCATCCCAGTTACCCGCAGAACGGGTTTTTACTTCCACAAAAATTAATATAACGGTACCGAAATCATCTTCCCTTTGTGCAATAATATCTATTTCTCCCCAACGACAGCGCCAGCGGCGATGCAGAATAAACCAATTATTAGATTCCAGCCATTGCGTTACTAGGTCTTCACCTAAAGCACCGATATCGGGATAATGTGAGGAAGAATGGTTTGCCATGAGCAGTTAAATTATCATGATTTTTACTAAAAGCAACTGGATAATCGTAACTATAGTTAGTTTATTGTTTTGGGGGATGGCTTGTATGCCATTAAATTCAACTTTTGATTTAATTCCCCCAGCTTTTGCATTGGATTACAACAAAGAAATATTAATCGAATCGGATTTCTCCGGGCAAGACTTAACTGATTCGAGCTTTACTAAAGCGAATCTTCGCGATAGCAACTTTAGCAATTCTAATTTGCAAGGTGTAAGATTTTTTGCGACTAATTTAGAATCAGCAAATCTGAGAAATGCCAACTTAAGGTATGCGACATTAGATTCCGCACGTTTAGTCAAAGCAGACTTAACTAATGCGGTATTAGAAGGTGCCTTTGCATCTAATGCTAGATTCGACGGTGCAATAATTGATGGTGCCGATTTTACAGATGTATTGTTACGTGCTGACGAACAAGACAAGTTATGTAAATTAGCCAAAGGTACAAATCCCACTACCGGAAGGAATACCCGAGATACTTTATTTTGTAATTAAATGCGTTCGTAGTTGCGCTTTAGCGCTTCATACCGATATTTTGGGGTTTAACACGCATCGTTTTTTATTTTGCTTGTTAACAAACCTAATAGTTTGTAGGGTGTGTTGTCGCAAAGCGCAACGCACCGTTCAATCTTGCCGTACTAAAAATATAACGGTGCGTTAGACGCGAAACAAGCATATTTTGTAATAACTTCAATTATTGCTGCGTCATAACACACCTTACAAATATTTATTCCTAGCTCCTAACTCTTAAAACTCTCCAACATTAAAACACCTTTGTTTATCTAATTCTCCCAGTTGCTGCTTTTCAGCCATAAAAGCTTGATAATAAGATTTCCATTTATCCGGTTCAATTTCTGGATCTGTTCTTTCCCAAAGTTCGCGAAAATGACGGTAGCGTTTTTCTCGCAATACTCTTTCCATACTCAAAGTTGCTCTTAAAATAACTTGAGGAGTACGAATTATTTGTTTTTGGGCTGCTTCACTCAAATGGAATAAATGGGAAATCATTTCCATTTGTTCGGGAAATTCTAGATATCTATCTTGTAAAGTTGAAATTAACTCCACTGAGGAATTATTATCCGAAATATTTAAAATTTGCTGCCATAGAAATCTATGATGAGATAAACTAAACTGTAAATTATTTTCTTCTAAGGTATTGGTAATAGTTTGACGATATTCTGACGAATGTAGGTAAATTAATAATAATAAACCTTCTGCTTTTTCTAACAGGCTCTGTTCGGTTTTAGCAATAGTATTAATAACATTGCTCGAACTATCTTCTGGTTGATTTTGATAATCGTTTGAAGATAAATAATTATTTTGATTTTTTTTATAAGTTTTAGAATTTGTATAACTTTTATAGTTTTTATTTTTTTGATAACTTCCTCCCCACTGCTGATTGCTTGTAGGGGTAATTTGAGTTAATAAATTTTCCGCTCGCAAAGCAATCAGTTGAGCATCTCCCAAACTCAATATTTCCGCACAGCGAGAAACATAATAATTTCGCGTATCGGGATTAGCTATATTCTTTAATAACTTAACCATTTGCTGACAGGCTTTTTGAAAATCTGTAGCTTGTCTTAAATCAGCATCTTTAGTAATTTGCTCTATTTGCCAGTCTAACCATAAAGGTGCTTTTGCTAATAACTGCTGATAATCTTCCGAACTGTTATTAAATAAATATTCATCAGCATCTTTTCCATCAGGAATATTCAAAATTTTTAGCTGAACTTCTCCTTTATAAGCCAAATCCGCAACTTCACCAATTGCTCTTTGGGCGGCGATATTCCCAGCTTTATCAGCATCAAAATTAAGAATTAACTGCTTAGAATCGCTGTAACGCATTGCTAAACGTACCTGCTCAATACTTAAAGCAGTACCCAAAGAAGCGACAACATTAGTAATACCTACAGCATGGAGAGCAATAACATCAAAATATCCCTCTACAACAACAGCTTGGTCAAATTGAGAAATACCATCTTTAGCTTTATTCAAACCAAATAAAGTTTTACCCTTGTTAAAAACCTCCGTTTCCGGAGAGTTTAAATACTTTGGTTTATCTTCCCCTAAACTTCGACCACCAAAAGCAATAACCTTCCCAGTAATATCGTGAATGGGAATCATTAACCGATTGCGAAAAGTATCGTAAAAACCTCTACCTTCAGAACGAGGTTTAATTAAACCAGCTTTTTCTAATAACTGTAACGGATAGTGTTTATCTTCCACCAAATAACGATACAAAATATCCCAACCAACGGTCGCATAGCCTAATTTAAACTCCTTAATAGTTTCATCTTTTAACTGACGCTGCTGCTGGAGATATTCTAGAGCAGCTTCCCCCGAAGGCTGCCATAAAGCATATTGATAAAACCGGGAAGCCACCTCAAGTACTTCATAAATTTGATTGCGTTCCGATATTTTGCGCTGTAATTCCTGTCGCTGTTCGGGTTCTAAAGTTTGTACGGGTACTTGATAGCGTCTTGCCAAATCCAATACAACATCAGCAAAAGAACGCTTATCTAACTCCATCATAAATTTGAAAACATTGCCCCCAGCTTGACAACCAAAACAGAAATACATCTGCTTGCTAGGGCTAACGCTGAAACTAGGAGTTTTTTCATTATGGAAAGGACACAAACCCAAAAAATCCTTACCACGCTTCTTTAAAACAACCCGCTCCGAAATAACATCAACAATATCAGCCCTGTGTTTAACTTCATCTATAGTGTCTTGGTGCAACCGTGGGATTTGCATTTTCAGTTAGCAGTGAACAGTGAGCAGTTAGAAGTTAGGAGTTAGGAGTTAAGAGTTAGAACCTTTAACCTTTAACCTTTGACCTATTATATGCTTGTCGCGATGACCAAAAATGTTGTAAACAATCTTTTACGATAACTTTTATTCAGAGGAAATACTTATAATGGGACGTATTTTTATTTCGGCGGGACACGGAGGTAAGGAAGCTGGTGGAATCGATCCGGGTTCTATTGCTGGAGGCACGACTGAAGCCAAGGAAATGATTTTCCTCCGAGATTTAATTTTAACGGAATTAAGGGCGCGTGGATTTGAAGTTCTTTCGGTTCCGGATTCTTTAAGTGCCAGAGCTAGTATTCAATGGATTAATTCCCGCGCTCGTCGTAATGATGTGGCGGTGGAAATCCATGCCGATGCTGCTGCTAGCCCTGCTGTAAACGGCGCTAGCGTTTACTACATTGCTAATAATGCAGTACGTAAAGCCAATGCTGAAACCTTGTTGATGGGGCTTTTAAGGAGAGTTCCGCAAATAAATAGTCGGGGGGTGAAGCCAGATACTTCTACTGGAATGGGACGATTAATGTTTACTCGGGAAGTAGCGATCGCCTCTTTATTAATGCAGGTAATTTTCTTGAGCAGTCCAGAAGACAGGGCTTTATTACAAAGTCGTCGTCGAGAATTTGCTGTGGGAATCGCCGACGGAATCGCAGCTTGGGCGCGGGCAATTGACCCCGATTCAACTCCCGCTCCTGCTGAAACTCCTCCTCCTACACCTCAACCTAGTTATCCCTCAGTAAATATAAAAATAAACGGTCAAAGCTATCCCGAACAAGGAATAGTTGTTAATGGTAATGCCTATATTCCCATAGATTTGGTAGATAGATTAAGAATTGATTTATCGAAAGCCGAGAATGTACGTCGTTTAAGCTACCGCAGAATAGTTTACGTCAAAGCCATTGAATTAAGAGAATTTAATGTATCAATTGGTTGGGATGCTGCGACACGTACCGTAGTTTTACGCTCAAACTTAGCAATTTGTCCCGGTCAAATTACTCAAATAATGTCTCGCGGTACAACCTCGGAAGTACAGCTACAAATATTTTTAAGAGACAACAATCAAAACGCTTTAGTTAAGTTTCCAGATATACCAAAACTCTATCGAGAAGAAGCCGCAATTGAAGGAGTGAATCACGATATTGCTTTTTGTCAGATGTGTTTGGAAACCGGATTTTTACGTTTTGGTGATGATATTGCACCTCAACAAAATAACTTTGCAGGATTAGCAACTATTGGTGGTGGAAACGAAGTAGCGAGTTTCCCTAGCGCTAGAATTGGAGTTCGCGCTCACATTCAGCATTTAAAAGCTTATGCGAGTTTGGAACCTTTAGCGCAGGAAAATGTAGACCCCAGATTTCGGTTTGTGACACGGGGAATAGCGCCATTGGTGACGGATTTGTCGGGGAGATGGGAAGCTGATTTGCAGTATGGGGAGAAAATTGTCGCCTTGGTGAAGCGGTTGTATGAGTCGGCGGGGTTGTTGTAGGGGTATTAACTGCAAACAAAAGATTTATATAGAAAAATTTGACCTGATGTGCATGTTGTGCAGTCAGGTTTTGAGCTTATGGTAAGAGCTTACTTAAATTCGTTTATAAACCAAATAAGAGATTATGCATCCTCTTAAAAATTGCTTACAAGGACAAAACTTCTTAGATTCGATTCCTGTATTAATTGATAATTTAGCTTCATATCTTGATATTCCAAAAGAACAATTAAATAAAACGCTTGAAAGTTTAGAGCAAATTGACAGACTTGTGAGACGTAAAGGAAGAAGAAAATTCCTTAAGCCAAAACTTTTTTCGGCACTACTTGCTTATGTAGGAGAAGCGATTAATCAAGAAATAAATTCTTGTTGGGAATTAAAACTCTATAAATTGGATGGTGATGAGATTTTAGAACCTTGGATAATTGCTCCGAATGGAAATGCAATAACACTGCATAATTCAATTTACGAGCAATTAGATGAAGGTAGAACGTGCTATATATGGGTTGCTGCTGACACTGCAATTAGAAGACTAAGAGATGAAAGTAGTATTGCATCTAATTCGGTGAATAATTCAGAACCTAATTTTTCTATTCTGTATATAAATCAAAGTCCTAAAAATGAGGCGTATTCGGGATATGATATTCCATATAATCTTCCTAAAGTAGCATATGAAAGATTCAACGAGTGGTTAATAGATACCATTGTATATTATCGAGAATTTGACTTTTTTCAAGAATATAAAAGTTTCTCCAAAGAACAGATATCAGCAAATATCGAAATTATTACAGAAAAATTTCAGCAAACGTTTAAAAATGAAGACAATTTAATAGAAATTATGTGGGAATTTTATCCAGAGGCTCTTAATGAAGAGTTTATTCCAGAACGGCTTTACTTAGATGCATATTTACTAAGATGGGACAGAAACAGAACATGGTCAGAAATAGAAATAAATAACATTAATTCAATTAATCAGAAATACGTTCAAGTGCTCAAAAGATGGTCTAAAATTTCGAGAGGAGTTTTTAATCCCAAAAATGTAAAAGCAACTTGGGACAATAATACAAATTTAATTGCGTTATATTTTACTATAAATGGCTTAAAACATACAATTAAAGCTGAGTACTATGAAAATTTAATAGACTTAGAAATATTAAACGATATTAATAATTTGATTGCCTCAAACTATGCATTAAGATATAAATTTGAAATTTGTGAAGTTCTTGAACAAATGCTAGTGTTTGTATTAACCGAAGAGGAAAAACAAACGATAATGCAAGAAAGAAATATTTCATTTTAAAAATAGCCATTTATGAGAAAAACTTGCAACCAAGATTGTAAAAATCTTCCCGTCTGCCATCAGGCTTCACTATAGCTGCCTTTTTCAAGTTAGGAGAATTTGAATTAGTAGGTTGGGTTAGACACGACAACAAATTATGTGGCGAACAAATCTATGTGAATCGTGTCGTAACCCAACATTATTTTTGTAGATAAGTAGTTACGCAACTTCTAATGCCGTTAATCTAGGCGTTAATTGATTGTAATATTCCAAAGCCTTTTTATGAGCTTCATTTTGCGTATTTGAATAAAAGTAAATTCTATTTTTAATTAATGCTTTGCGGTGCGTTAGGACAAATGTCCATAACACACCCTACATATAAAATCTAAAACTTCACTTCATCAATCCCCAATGTCTTAACTAAAAACGCCCACTTATCCGCAACCTCTTCAATAATCTTCGTCGTAGGCTTTCCGGCACCATGTCCAGCTTTTGTTTCAATTCTTATTAATACTGGTGCTTCACCGTCATGGGCGGCTTGCAGTGCTGCTGCAAATTTAAAGCTGTGTGCCGGTACTACTCTATCGTCATGATCTGCTGTAGTTATCAAAGTTGCTGGATAAGCCGTACCTGGTTTCAAGTTATGCAGTGGTGAATAAGCATACAGTGTTTTGAATTCTTCGGGATTTTCTGAGGAGCCGTATTCGGGAACCCATGCCCAACCGATGGTAAATTTATGGAAGCGCAACATATCTAATACACCAACTGCTGGTAAAGCTGCACCGAATAAATCTGGACGCTGTGTCATGCAGGCACCTACCAACAATCCGCCATTGCTACCTCCGGCGATCGCCAACTTTTCAGACTTGGTATAACCGTTATCTATTAACCATTCTGCCGCACTGATAAAGTCATCAAACACGTTTTGTTTTTTATCTTTCATTCCTGCTTGATGCCATTCTTCGCCGTATTCACCACCACCGCGTATATTGGCTACTACGTAAACTCCACCCATTTCCATCCATACCAAGCTAGTGACTGAGAAGCTCGGAGTTAAAGAAATATTGAAACCACCGTAACCGTACAGGTATGTAGGATTATTTCCATCTAGCTTAATTCCCTTTTTATGAATGATAAACATCGGTACTTGAGTACCATCTTTACTTTCATAAAATATTTGTTTGGTTTCGTAATTATCGGCGTTGAAATCTACTTTTGGTTGGCGAAATACGGTACTTTTACCAGTTACCATATTGTAACGATAGATAGTACCAGGTGTAGTATAGCTAGTAAAAATATAAAAAGTTTCGGTGTCGGTTCGTTTGCCATTAAAACCACCAACTGAACCTATACCTGGTAATTCAACTTCTCGAACAAAATCGCCATTAGTTTCATAAATTATGATTTGACTGCGAGCATCTTTAAGGTATTCGGCGACAAATTGATTGTTGATTGTACCGACACTTTCTAATGTTTCTTGATTTTGAGGAATTATTTCTTGCCAGTTTTGAGGTTCTGGTTTTTGAATATTTATGCTAATTACCCTTCCTCGCGGAGCATTTAAATCGGTTTGAAGATAGAATAAATTATCGTCATTATCGATAAAGCTATAAGCAGATTCAAATTCACCGATTAATTCTACAACTTCACTTGATGGATTGGTTAAATCCTTATAAAACACTAAGTTTTTAGAATCAGTTCCCAACCAAACTGAAATGATTAAATAACGTCCATCTTCTGTAACATTACCGTTAAAACCCCACTCTTTTTCGTCGGAACGTTCGTAAATTAAAGTGTCTTGTGATTGGGGTGTACCAATTTGGTGATAGTAAAGCTTTTGATAATAATTAACATCTTCTAACTTTGTTTTTTCGTTTGGTTCATCGTAGCGACTGTAGAAAAAGCCTTTGCTATCGTTAGTCCAAGAAGCGCCAGAAAACTTAATCCACTTTAAATTATCCTCTAAATCTTTACCAGTTTCAATATTTCTAACCTTCCATTCTTGCCAATCAGAACCAGCAACTGATATACCGTAAGCTAAATATTTCCCATCTTCGCTGACAGATATTCCAGAAAGTGCAACGGTACCATCTTCAGAAAACTTATTAGGATTTAATAAAACTTCTGGCTCATCTTCAATATTTTTTAAGGTATATAAAACGCTTTGATTTTGTAAACCATCATTCTTAAAATAAAAATAACGACTTCCTTCTTGAAAAGGAACGCCGTATTTTTCGTAATCCCATAATTTTGTCAAACGCTTTTTTATATCATCTCTAGCCGGGATTTGCTCTAAATAATTAAAAGTAACTTTGTTTTGCGCTTCTACCCAAGCAATAGTATCTTTAGAATCAGGATTTTCCAACCAACGGTAATAGTCTATAACTTCAGTACCGTGATAATTATCAATTTGTTCTACTTTACGGCTGACTGGATAGTTTAGTTTTGCTTGAGTACTCATGTTTTCTTGAGAAGAAGGTACTGTTACATGGTACAAAAATATGCAGGCAAGAACAGTTGTCAAGAAGATAAGTATGAGTTTAGGTAAACGCTTAAACAGTTTGTTCATCCAGAAATTGCGTTGAATTTCAAACATGCGTATAGTACGCTATCGTCCATAATGTCTTTCAATGATATACATAAGAATCGAATTTGTACTAATTTCGTAATTTATCTAATTAATGTTGAGTATGAATTAGGATATTGTATTTTCTCTGGCTAAATACAAGTTGATTGCGTTAGATTAGTTTGATGAATTTTAAATTAATGCTGCAAAAGAAAAGGATTATTTTATTTAAAAAAATATCAATTTATTTTCAGCTTTGACGGTGGGAAGTAAGTAATTTCGTAAAGTATCTAAAAATAAGAGAGTAGAGGAACCGGAATATTTACAGTTTAATTCTTGGATAACCATTTATATAAAGCTTTATCTTGCGAATCAATTTCTTCTACTGAAGTATAAAAATAATTTTCCCAGCCGACTTCTGGTACTCCAGCAAAGAGCATCAGATTCAGGGGATAAAATTCACTATCGGTACATTTACGAAAGTCGTCTCTAAATAAAAAAATAGCTTTATTAAGTGCGATTGCAATACCTAATTCAACCATTACCCCTTCATCTGGGGGTGTACCGTTAACGATAGCGAATATACCATCACAGTTTTTGACATCATTTAAATCTGCCTGAGCTATTTTATAAGCCCAACCTGGTTTTGAGAAATCCAATTGGTTATTTCTTTCAAATGGTTCCCAAACGTCTGCTCCTAAAGATTTTAGTTTATTAATAATCGGAGGAAGCAGTAACTTTTTCTGCTGTTGGGAAAATCCGTAGGGATTAGCTAGATAAATGATTTTATCCATGATTAGAAGTGAGAAGGCATAGGAAGATTATAATTCGTCACTGGTAAGTCTAAGTTACCAACCTAAAATCCAAAATAAAATAGCTTTTAACTCCTAACTCCTAACTACTAGCAACTAATTTTTCACCTTTAAGCATTCTCACGGCAGCTTCAAGTAAAGCTTCCTCTAAATAAGGCTTAGTAAAGTATCCGCTTGCACCTAGTTGAATTGCCATTTGTCTGTGTTTATCAGCACCACGAGAAGTAAGCATCGCTATAGGTAAATCGCTTAATTCAGAATTTTTCTGAATGCGTGATAATAATTCTAAACCATCACAACGGGGCATTTCGATGTCACAGAAGACAATATCGCAAGGTAAACCCGAACGTAATTTATCCCAGGCTTCTTGTCCATCGCGAGCTTGTTCTACACGATAACCTGCTTTACTAAAGGTAAGGGAAAGTAGCTCGCGGACTGTAATTGAGTCATCCACAATCAGTACTGTGGGATCGATTTTCGCTTCAGCAGGTTCTATTGGTACAAGAGTATCTTTTTGTTCCCAAAGACTGACGCTGCTTTGCCTAGATGTACGTCCTTCAAAGATGTCGATTAATTCCAATACGTCAACAATGGGCATAATTCGACCATCACCAAGGACAGTAGCACCTGCTACACCGATGGGCTTAGGTGCGGGACCTTCAAATTGTTTAATTACGATTTCTTGTTCGCTTAAAACTTGGTCAATTTGCAGCGCAATCATGGTATTGGCAGAACGCACTATAATCACCGAAACCATATCATCATCTCTGTTGCCGCCATAAACATTACCGCGACTGAGCAAACGGTTGAAGGTTAATAACTCCGAGAGAGGGCGGAAAGGTAATTTTGTATCGCGCCAAAATATATACTTTTTACCATCTTTACCTTCTTGAATATCTTTGAGTGGCATATCCAGAGTATCTTCCACACCATCCATAGAAAAGGCAATTCTAGCTTTATCCGAAACGCAACATAAAGCTTTACAAATACTCAAGGTTAGCGGTAAGCGGATAGTAAAGGTAGTTCCCTTACCCAAACTAGAATCCGTATTAATAGTTCCTCGGATTTCACTGATAGAAGTGCGAACTACGTCCATTCCGACACCCCTTCCTGCAAGTTGATCTGCTTCATCCTTGGTACTGAAACCGGAATGGAATAGTAGCTCGTAAACTTCCATTCGCGACATGGCTTTTGCTTGTTCTGGTGTAATTAAACCAACTCTGACTGCCTTCTTCTTTACTTTTTCAGCGTCGATACCAGCACCGTCATCGCTTACAGAAATCACGGTTTGATTACCTTGGTGGAAAGCGCGAATTTTGATTGTTCCTTGAGGGGGCTTACTTCTTGCTTCTCTTTCTTCAGGAGTTTCAATACCGTGAGCGATCGCATTGTTAAGTATATGATTCAAAGGGTCAGTTAAATGCTGAAGAATCATTTTATCGATTAAGGTATCCTGCCCTTCGATAAACAATTGCACTTGCTTGCCGCATTTAATTGAATTGTCTCGTACTCCTCGTTCTAAACGAGTCGTTACCTGGGAAAACGCTTCCATCCGCGATCGCGTTATGCCTTCTTGCAGTTGTGAAGTAACCTGACGGAATTGACGGGCAACTCGTTCGTTTTCTTCCACGACAAAGTCAATATCGCTTGCTGATTCTCTTACCCGTACAATTAATTCAATCATTTCTTGGGATAAGGTATGAAAAGGGGTAAACCTATCCATTTCTAATTCGCTGAAACCCATTTCGGAACCTGAATTAGAGCTAAAGCTGGAATTTCCGAATCCGTTATCTTTACGGCTCGCTAATAAAGAAGCTTCTAACAACGAACGCTCGTAAAGTTCCTGCATCCTCGCACCTACGTCGGAAAGGTTTTGTATTTGATGAAGCAGGTTATCAAGGGATTGTCGCATCCGTTCTTGGTCTTGCTCTAAAGTATTACGGTTTACAACTAGTTCCCCAACCAAGTTACTCAAGTTATCTAGATGCTTGACCGGAACTCTCATCAACTGCTCGCCTTTAGCGCTGCGAGTCGTTTTAGGAGAATTTACTTTAGCAGTATTTTTACGAGGTATAGATGTATTAGCTTGCTCTAATAATTTTTCTAAATCGCCAAATTCATCACCTATACTTGGCTCGGCTTCGGCATTTACTGTAGGAGGTGTATCGCTTGCTGCTTCTGGGGGGTTATCGAGAACAAGCAAATCCTCTAATGCGGCGAATTCATCATCAGCTTCAATGTTGAGTTGCTCTTCCCCAAGTAAAGATTCTAGTTCGGAAAATTCATCTATTATTTCTTCAGGCTGTTGCTGTAGTTCGTTTTCGGAAACTGCAATATTTTCTTCGGCTACCTGCTTTTGCCCTTGCGGCACAAAAGGTAAAAATGTAATTTCTTCTTCTTTGGATGTTGCTTGTAAAGTAATTTCTTCGTCTAAAGGAATATCTTGAGCAAATAAATCATCAATTAATTGCGCTTGGGTATTTGCTGTGATATTTTCTAAATTTTCTGATAATTCAATATTATTTTCGCTATTTTCTTCTGTAACTTCTAGTTGAGAAGCATCAATAGAATCAATGTCTAAAGTTTCTTGTAAAACTGTATTATCAAAGCTTACAAGTGAGTCATCTGTAGTTAATTCAGGTAAATTATCTGGCTGCTCGGCAATCGTAAATAAATCTTCTTCTACAGATTGCTGGTTAGAATCTTGATTATTTAATTCAGGTAAATTATCTGGCTGCTCGGCAATCGCAAATAAATCTTCTTCTACAGATTGCTGGTTGGAATCTTGATTATTTGATGCGGGTAAATTATCTGGCTGCTCGGCAATCGCAAATAAATCTTCTTCTACAGATTGCT